>CAIJPD010000027.1 GCA_903822495.1 uncultured Chloroflexota bacterium
CGCTCGATGGTCCTGGTTGCGCTCGCGACCCTGGTCGCCTGCGGCTGCGCGTCGGCGCCAGGCGCCACTCCCGCCGGCGTGGCCAGGTCCCTGACACCGATGGCCACGGCCGGGGGTGCCGCCGGCGGGCCGGCGCCAGGCACCACGCCTGCCGGCGCGGCCGGCACGACACCGGGCGCGCCCCGGACATTCCGGGCGGAGGTCTGGGCAGACAACTGGTTCGCCCTGTATGCCAACGGACGCCTGGTTGGCCAGGACTCGGTGCCGATCACCACCGAGCGGTCGTTCAACGCCGAGACGATCACCTTCAGCGCGACCTACCCGCTCACGATCGCGATGGTGACGCGCGACTACATGGAGACCGACGGCGGCCTCGAGTACATCGGGACCAGCCGACAGCAGGTCGGCGATGGCGGCTTCATCGCGCAGGTGTGGGACGTCGCCGCCGGGCGGGTTGCCTCGGCTACCGGCCCGCGCTGGCATGGCCTGGTCCTCCAGAGGGCGCCGCTCAACCCGGCCTGCGCGGCGGCGTCGAACCCGGCCACGGCCTGCCGGTCGGAATCCGTTGCGGAGCCCGCGGGCTGGCAGGCCCCCGGCTTCGACGACGCGGCATGGCCGACCGCAACCGTCTACACGGCCGCCCAGGTGGGCACCAAGGAGGGGTACGACACCATCCGCTGGGACCCGTCGGCAGCGTTGATCTGGAGCGCGGACCTGCGGCTGGACAACGTCATCGCATGGCGCTCGACGGTGGCGGCCCCGCCATCCTGAGGCGCATCGCCGGTGCACTGCCTGGGCCCAGCGACGACGTGCCGCCGGTCAGCCCCTCAGCCCCTCGGTCCCTCATCCCCTCAGTCCCGGAGCGTGGCCCCCAGCGCCGGCCGGATCAGCTCCCGCACCGACGCCATGGGCGGCGGATCACCCACGGTGAAGAGCTGCCAGTCGTGTCCGCGGGCCCACACGTGGACGAGCACCCACCTGGTCGGCGGGCCCTCGTCGTTCATCTCGTCGTGGAAGATCGTCTCTGCCAGCTGCACGTCCCCGGCGCTGATCGCGACGTTCCCGGTCGTCTCGGCGAGGATGGCCTCGGGCGACATCGACAGGTAGTGCTGTCCCACGGGCACCGACGGGTTGCCGCCACCGAACAGGCGACTCAGGCCCCCGCGGCCGCCACCGGTGGCGGCTTCCACGGCCTTGGTCCGCTGGGCGATGATCAGCCGGCGGTCCGTGGCCACCAGCGTGTAGCGAGGCGCCCGGAACCCGCCACCCATGACGTCGAGATAGCCCAGCACGCGCTCGGAGTCCATGACCCACCTCCGATTGACGGGGACGCCGGCACCATCATCGCCGTCGGACCCGGTCGCCGACACGGGAGTTGGTCACCTTCGGCCGTGTCCCGCGGCACGTGTTCACGCCGCCGGCGTTGTGGGCGGCACGCGGAGCCAGACGACGGAGGCCGGCCCTATCCTTCTTCGCATGGCTCGCGCACTGCTGCTCCAGGGCCCCGGCCGGTTCAGCTGGGCAGATCGCCCCGATGCCCACGCCGGGGTTGGCGAGGTCCTGGTACGGCCGCGGTGGACCGGCCTGTGCGGCACCGACCTGCACATCCTTGACGGCCTCCACCCGCGGGCCCGGTTCCCCCTCGCGCTGGGCCACGAGCTCGCGGCGATCGTGGAGACCGGCAACCTGGCCGGCCGCGTCGTCCTGGTGGACCCGCTGTTCGCATGCGGCGCCTGCCCATCGTGCCGGCGGGGAGCCCCCAACGTCTGCGGGCGCGGCGGCACCATCGGGATCGACCGGGATGGCGGCCTGGGCGGCCTGCTGGCGATCCGGGAAGAGCGGCTCCATCCCCTGCCCGACCAGGTGCCGGACCACATCGTGCCGCTGGGTGAGCCGCTGGCCGTGGCCATCCACGCGGTCCGGCGGGTCCCGTCCGTGGCGGGCGCCACCGTGGCGGTGCTGGGCGCCGGCCCGGTTGGCCTCCTCCTCGCCCACGTGGCACGGCGCGACGGCGCCCGGGTGCTGATCGCGGAGGTCTCTCCATCCCGCCGCGCCGCCGCTGCCGGGATGGGCTTTGCGCTCCTCGACGCGGACCGGCCGCTCGAGGACTGCCGCTCGGCGACCGGCCTGGAGGGTGCCGACGTCGTCTTCGATGCCGCCGGCTCGGCGGCGCTCGGCCCCATGCTGACAGCGTTCGCCCGCCGCGGGGGCACCCTGGCGATGGTCGCGGCACATGCGCACCCGGTCGCCTTCGACCTCGCGGACGTCATGTTCCGCGAGCTCTCGGTCGTGGGGCAGCGCGCCTACCTGCCCACCGACGTCCGCGCCGCGGTGGTCATGCTGGGCGAGGACGTTGCGGCGCTGAGCCCCCTCGTGACGGATCGGCTCACGGCCGATGACGTGCCGGCCGCGCTCGAGCGCCTCCGAGCCGGCGAGGGCCTGAGGACCGTGGTGGCCTGCCCGGGCTGACGGCGCCTCCGGATTGTTGGCGGACCGGCGCCGCCATCACGCGCATACTCGGCGCGGCTCCTCCGTTTCCCGGAGGGGCCGTTTGTTCGGCCGAACCGAACCGACGCGTACGGGCGTACAGGCGCCCGGGCGTGCGTCGACCCCGCCCCGCGGGGCCTGTGGCGTCTTGGTTGGGGGCGAGGACCTCAGCCGGTCAGGGGCAGGCCGGGTTCGTGACCCGGTAGACGTACAGCGGCAAGGGCGGGCCCACAAGGTCGAACTGGCGATACGCCGCGACGTCGCCCGCGAGCAGCGTGTAGCCGGTGCGACTGAGCTGGCTCGACGAGACCACGGCGCACGCGACGAACGACGGCCACCAGCCCGAGTACCAGAGAGCCCCCGGTTTGGCCTCCCCGTTGACGAGGACCGGGCCCGTCGCATACGTGCCGACCCACTCGCTGCCGGCATCGATCGTCTCCGGGGGGACACCCTGCGCGGCGGCCTCTCCGGCCATCCGCCAGCGAGCGACAGAGAAGGCGTTGGAGTTGAGGAGCACCGCGAGGGCCAGCAGACCAAGCGCGGTCAGCAGCACCGCCGACGCGGCCATCGCGCCCACGAGCGCGCGACCCGACGACTCCGCCCCGGGCGGGGCCCCGGGCTGCGGCCCGGCGGCAGGCTGCTCGGCAGCTTGCCGAGCCAGGAGCAGGGCGCCGGCGGCAGGGATCAGTGGCCAGAGATAGCGATCGAACATCGAGTACGCGAGGCAGAAGACCACAAGGCCCGCGACGGTGAATGCGACGAAGGCGGCCAGGAGGCCAGTGGGCGAGCCCAGCCAGGCAAGCACCCGCGCCCGCGACGCGCCGCCCGACCGGATCACCGCGCCCACGATCCCGGTGACGACGCCGGGCACCACCACCGTCGCCACGAGCCCGAAGGACTGCACGGCGTGCCACACCATGAGGGGGTAGAGCGCGGGACGGCTCCCCGTCAGGGCACCGCTCCCGGAGGTCCCGAACTCCGCGAACAGGTTGCCGATGAACAGGCGCGGCAGGCTGCCGTTCGTCATCACGGAGACCAGCGGCCCCCATGCGATCGCGAGACCCACGAGCACGCCGGGCAGCAGGTCTCGCCGCCAGACCCGGCCCCGCCACACGACGAACGCCAGGACCGTGGCGGGCACCAGCGCGAAGGCGAGCGTCGTGATCGACTGCTGGAGGCGGATCCAGCCCGCCTTGAGGTCCACCGGGGCCGTGGACTCTACGGGGAGCCGCGCCGCCGCCAGGTGGATGACCGCCGTCGCGATGAGGACGGCGGCACCGGCGGCCAGGCAGGTGCGGACGTAGCGCCGGTCGGCGGCGGCCAGCATGACCAGCACGGCCACGGGCGCGGCGAGATCGAACTCGCGGATGCTGATGCCGAAGCAGCCCGCGATCATGGATGCCGCGAGCAGGCGCCACCTGACGGGCGCTGGCTCGGCGGCGGGGCCGCGCGCCGCCACGGCCGCGGCACCCAGCTCCAGGCAGACGAAGGCCATCGCCAGGGCCGGCACGTCGGTCATGAACGACGTCGTGTTGATCGTGAACCCCGGAAACAGGACCAACGTGAGCATGGTGACCACGGCCGGCCCAGGATCCACGACGCGCCGGACCAGGCGATAGGCGGCGACCAGGCCCACGCAAGCGAGCCCGGCCGTCATCACGCCGAAGGCCCATGGCGCGCCGTCCGACAGCCACAGGAGCGGCTGGACCGCGAGCACCTGCCCGACCAGCGACATGACTGCTGCAGCAGGTTGGATGTGCCCGTCGCGATAGAAGCCGAGGGCCGTGCGCCGGTAGTCCCAGTCGTCGTTGTGCGGGATCCCGAGGGCACCCGACGACAGCGCGAGCACGAGCGGCAGGCCCACGGCGAGCGCCAGGATGGCCGCAAGCCAACGGCCGTCGCGACCGGACACGAACGTCACGCTCCTCCTTGCGGCACGGCCCGGACGATCAGGCAGCATCCGCGCACGAAGACATCCCGGGCCGGCCCCAGTATCGGCGGTCCGGCAACCCGGGGGGCGGCAGGGTGGTCACCCAATCCGCTACCCTCCAACGCATGACCGATGCGGTGCCCGCGCAGGGCCGTCCAGCCACGCCCGCGCCCCTGTCCGAGCGCGGCGACTTCATCCGCGAGATCGTCGCCGCGGACCTCCGCGATGGCCGCCGCACGGAGATCGTCACCCGGTTCCCCCCGGAGCCCAACGGCTACCTGCACATCGGTCACGCCAAGGCCATCTGCCTCAACTTCGGCATCGCGCGGGAGTTCGGCGGCCGCTGCAACCTCCGGTTCGACGATACCAACCCGGCCAGGGAGGAGCAGGAGTACATCGACGCCATCCAGGCCGACGTGCGCTGGCTGGGCTTCGACTGGGGCGACCACCTCCACTACGCCTCCGACTACTTCGAGCAGCTGTACGCCTGGGCGCAGGACCTGATCCGCCAGGGCAAGGCCTACGTGGACGACCTGACCGCGGACCAGATCCGCGACTATCGCGGCACCCTGACCGATCCCGGCCGTCCCTCCCCCTTCCGCGACCGCACCCCAGCACAGAGCCTGGATCTCTTCGAGCGGATGCGCCAGGGCGAGTTCGAGAACGGCGCGCGCGTCCTGCGGGCGCTGATCGACATGGCCTCGCCCAACATCAACCTCCGCGACCCCGTCCTGTACCGGATCGTCCGAGCCTCCCACCCGCGGACCGGCGACGCGTGGTGCATCTATCCCACCTACGACTTCGCGCACGGCCAGAGCGACGCCATCGAGGGCATCACCCACTCCCTGTGCACCCTGGAGTTCGAGATCCACCGCCCGCTGTACGACTGGCTCCTGGGCAACCTGCCCGTCCCCAGCCGCCCTCGTCAGGTCGAGTTCGCCCGCCTCAACCTGACCCACACCGTCATGTCAAAGCGCATCCTCCACAAGATGGTCACCGAGGGCCACGTCCGCGGCTGGGACGACCCGCGCATGCCGACCATCTCGGGCCTCCGGCGACGCGGCTTCCCCGCCGAAGGGATCCGCGACTTCGTCACCGAGGTGGGCGTCGCCAAGGCCGACAGCGTCCACGAGGTGGCGATGCTGGAGCACAGCATCCGCGCGGTCCTCAACCGGACCGCGCCGCGCCGGATGGCGGTCCTGGATCCCCTCAAGGTCGTGATCACCAACTACCCCGAGGGTCGATCGGAGGAGATGGAGGTCGTCAACAACCCGGAAGACCCCGCCGCCGGCACTCGCGGGGTGCCCTTCGGGCGCGAGCTATGGATCGAGCGCGATGACTTCCAGGAAGTCCCGCCGCCCAAGTTCTTCCGCCTCGCGCCCGGGCGGGAGGTCCGGCTGCGCGCCGCCTACTTCGTGACGTGCCAGGAGGTCGTGAAGGATGCGGACGGCACCATCACGGAGCTGCGCTGCACCTACGACCCCGCGACGAGGGGCGGTGACTCCCCGGATGGCCGACGTCCCAAGGCAACGCTCCACTGGGTCTCCGCCGCGGATGCCATCGAGGCGCAGGTCCGCCTGTACGACCACCTCTTCACCCGTCCGGACCCGGGCGCCGAGGGCGATCTCTTCGCCGACCTGAACCCGGCGTCGGAGACGATCCTGGCCGGTTGCCGACTGGAGCCAGCCCTGGCGGCGACCGCCGTGGGCGAGACCGTCCAGTTCGAGCGCCTGGGTTACTTCTGCACCGACCCGGATTCGGGGCCCGATGCGCCGGTCTTCAACCGCACGCTGACGCTCAAGGACAGCTGGGCGAAGGTGGCCGCGAAGGGCTGACCACCACGCCCCGCTGGGCCCCAACTTGACCGCGAGGCGCGCAACCGGCCACCATGGGGCCAACCCTGCGGGATCCGCCGCCGTGCGGCAGAATCACCGCCCCACCTTTGAACCATCACAGGAGCACGTCAGTGGCAGCACAGGGCAAGGGCAGCAAGACCAACCCCACGCGAGACCGTGGCGATGAGGTGGGTGGCAATCGCATGACCTCCACCCCGTGCGACCACTGCGGGGACTTCATCCCGCAGGGCCAGGTCGTCGCAATTCAGCGCACGGTCTTCAACGACGATGGCAGCTCGCGCAGCCGCATGTACCGCTTCATCAAGGGCCACCCCACCGAGGCCCGAGCGGTCTAGGCGCCGCTCTCAGGACGCGTCCCGGGGGCGGCTCGCCGGGCGTGGGCAGAACAGGTGTGCCGTTGAAGCAGCCGTCGTCCCTCATCACGCTCGGCACCGCAGGTGGGCCGTCCCCGCGACCGGACCGGGCGCAGACATCCAACCTGCTGACCGTCAACGGAACCCACTACGTCATCGATGCCGGAGATGGCGTCTCACGTCGGTTGGTGCGTGCCGGCGTGGACCTTCGGGACGTCGGGATCATCTTCATCACGCATCACCACGACGACCACACGGCGGGTCTCGGCACGCTGATGTCGCTCGCATGGGATCGCCAGCGAACGAGTCCGATCCACGTGTACGGCCCGCCCCGAACCGAGGATCTTGTCCGCGCCGCCATCCAGTACTTCTCGATCAGCGCCGAGATCCGGATCGCCGACGGCGGTCGAACTGTGCCGATCGCGGACGTCTTCCGAGGTCACGACATCGGTACCGGGACCGTCTTCCAGGATGACAACGTCGCCGTCACGGCCATCGAGAACACCCATTTCAGCTTCCATGCGGGGGACGCGGCCGGCCGGCACAGGTCGTACGCGTACAGGTTCGCAACGCCTGACCGAGTTCTCGTCTTCAGTGGCGACACCGGCCCCAGCACCGCGCTCACGGCGCTGGCGACCGATGCCGATGTGCTGATCGTCGAGACCTCGCTCGCCGAGGATCGCCAGAAGGCGATGATGGCTGATGGCCGTTGGCAGGCGATGACCCCGATGGAGCGGGCGGGCAGGATGCGCCAGGCGACGCAGGGGCACATGACGCTGGAGGCGATCGGCAAGACCGCGGCCGAGGCGCGGGTGAAGACCGTCATCCTGTCGCATCTGACCCAGCGCTCCGGGTCCGACGACTACACGCCGTGGGCCGACGAGGTGAAGAGACACTTCAGCGGCGCGGTGGTTGTCGCCCATGACCTGATGGAGTTCTGACGAGCCCAAGCACGGCTTGAACGCGAGACGGGCGGTCTCGATCGCCCGTCCTCAGCCTCGCTCAGATCAGGCCCAGCCCCTCGATCAGCAGGATCGCGCCGAAGATCACGAAGGCAAGCGCGGCGAAGATCTTGATGACCCGCTCCGGGAGACGCGTCCCCAGCATCGCCCCGATGGCAATGGCGATCGCGTCCGCCGCCACCATCCCCGCCGTGCTGCCCATCCAGGTCCCAAAGGGCTCCTCCGTGGTGGCCAGCGTGATCGTGGCAAGCATCGTCTTGTCGCCCAGTTCCGCGAGGAAGAACGCCGAGCCGATCGTGACCAGCGCCCAGCGCCCGGCCCGGGCCGCGCGGTTGTGATCCGCCTCTCCAAGCGAGTCGCCCCGGATGGTCCAGCCCGCAAACGCGAAGAACGCCAGGCCGGCTACCGCCTCGATCGCCTTGGTCGGGAGCGCCAGTGCGAAGGCCGAGCCCACGAGCACGGAGCCCGCGTGGACGATCAGGGTGGCGATGGAGACGGCAACCACGACCGTCCACGCCTTGTAGCGCGCGGCGAACGCCAACGCCATGAGCTGGGACTTGTCGCCGAGCTCGGCGAGCATGATGACGCCGAACGAGAGCAGGAACGCGTGCACGAAAACTCCGGTCTGTGGTGGGTCCGGGTCTGGGTGGCGCACGCCTTCGACCCGACACCCGTGACAAGGTGCCGACAGTCGAAAGTCTCGTCCGTCCGCAGTGCGGACCCGGTGACCGGGCGCCATCGCGCCAGCATGTCGATCAGCCGGAGGAGGACTACTCCCCTTCGCCCCGAAGTCTACCCGCGCCATCGGCCGACCACCGGGCCGAAGGGGCCCGAGTTGGGGGGCCAATTGGCCCGTGCGCCGCAGCCCGCCGCGGACCGGGGACCCGGCCCGGGTGCACAGTGCCGCCGTGAGCGCGGTCGAATTCCAGTTTGACGACCGCAGCCGGACGCCGGACGGCGACCTCGGCCGCGCCGTGGCCTCCGCCTGGTACGCGCGCGGCACCATCCCGTACCGGCGCGAGCGCGTCGCGCCCACCGGGTCCACCGTCGGCGTGATCGTCCTGGGCGACCCCATCCTCGAGACCGCCGGCGGACCACGGGCCCAGCCGTTGCGCGCCGACCACGGGTTCCTGATCGGCTCACACGACCGGCCGGTGATCAACGAGCCCACCGGTGAGACGTTTGCGCGGGGGATCGTGACGACGCCTGTCGGCGCGCGGGCGGCTCTTGGCGTTGACCCGCGGGCGGTGGCAGGCGCGGTCGTGGACCTGGAGTCCGCCTGGGGCGCGGCCGCGGGTCTGCGCGAGCGTCTCCTCGCCGAATCCGACCCCGAGGCGATGCTGGACCTGATGGTGGCCACCCTGGACGCGGGCCTCGACCGCGCCGCCCTCGCCGATCCCGGCGCAGCGCGCTGCAAACGGGCCATCGCCCTGCTGGAGGCGGATCCCGTCCGGCCAATCGGCGGCATGGCGGCCGAGCTTGGCGTGTCCCACGGCCACCTGGACCGCGAGATGAACCGGATGGTCGGGCTCGGCCCACGCCGGCTGGCGCGACCGCTCCGCGTGGAGCGGCTGCCGGCCGACATCGACCTGCAGGCCGGGGCCGCCTGGGCGGACCTCGCGGCCAATTGGGCTGGGCCGACCAGTCGCACATGATCCGCGACGTCCGCCGGCACACCGTCGTCTCGCCGTCGCGCTACCTGGCCGCGCGCTTCATCCCCGACGGCATGTGAAGCCGTCCAAGACCCGCGGGGTCGTGCGCCCGAGGATCCGGGGCGACGTCCCAACCCCGCCAGGAGTGTCCCCGTGACCGACCCCGCCGCCCAGACCAGCAGCCGGCTCCGCGACATCGAGGCGGCCACGGGCCGGACCATGGCCGACTTCTCCGCCGACGTGGCCACGGCCGGCGTGCAGGGCCATGCCCGGATCGTCGCGTTCATCAAGGAGCGTCACGGGCTACCGCACGGCAACGCGAATGCCGTCGCGCTGAAGGTGCACGAGCTGGCCGCCGGCGGGCCGCCGCCCTCGGACGCACTGCTCGACGCCCAATATGCGGGCGTCAAGGCCGCGCTTCGGCCCGTCGCCGAGGACATCGTGGCGATGGCCCGGGCGCTGGGCCCGGACGTCCTCGTGGTGATCCAGAAGACCGCCGTGGCCCTCCGGCGCAAGAAGCAGCTGGGCGTGGTCCAGGCCGCCTCGGCGAAGCGGCTGCAACTTGGGCTCAACCTGTCGGCCGAAGCCGCCGCGGCCGCCGGCTCGCGCGTGACCGCCACGCCGGGGGCCATGTGCAGCCACCGGCTGGACATCGCGGGCCCGGACGACCTGGACGACGAGTTGACCGGCCTGCTCCGCCACGCCGACGACCGGGCTGGGTAGCCACAGGGCGACCCGGCGCCCGGGCGACCCTGATCCGCTCCGCCGCAGCGGACGTAGACTCCGGTGGGTCCATCCGCCGGAGGTAGCCAGTGACCGCGTCCCCGCTCCCCCGCCCAACCCTGAGCCGCCGCACGTTCATCGTGGACCTGGGCCGCGGCGCATTCGCGCTCGCGCTCGTGAGCCTGGCCGGATGCGCGGGGGCCGTGGGGAGCCTGGCTCCCTCGGGGTCGAACCCTCCGGGGGGTTCGAGCTCGGCATCGCCCGCCGCGACGTCGGGGGGTTCGAGTCCGCCCGCCTCGGCTTCGGCCCCGCAGGGTTCGGCCCCCTTTGGCGGCGGGAAGACCTACGGCAAGGCCGATGGCGATCTCGCCTGGAAGCGCGCGGACATGGGGTTCGTGAGCGCCTACCTGCTGGTGCGCGCGGGCGAGGCCACCCTCGTGGACACCGGCGTGAGCGGGCGGGCGGACGATATCGAGGCCGTGGTGAAGGCGGCCGGCCTGACCTGGGGCAACGTGGCCCACGTCATCCTGACCCACAGCCACAACGACCACGTGGGATCTGCGGCCGAGGTGCTGAAGCGAGCCTCGAACGCCACCGGCTACGCGGGCGCGGCGGACATCCGGGACATCAGCGGCATGCCGCGGCCCCTGGTCGCAGTCGGCGAGGGTGACCGCGTGATGGGCCTGCGCGTGGTGACCGCGCCCGGCCACACGCCGGGCCAGGTGGTGGTCCACGACCCCATCGCGAGGTTGCTGGTCGCCGGCGATTCGATGGGGACAAGCGCCGGCAAGCCCATCCTGCCGAGCGCCCCCTTCACGCCCGACATGGCGGAAGCCAAACGCTCCATCGCCAAGCTGGGGGCGCTCGGCTTCGAGACGCTCCTGGTGGGCCACGGCGAGCCAATCACGTCGGGAGCTGCGGCCCTGGTCGCCGAGCTGGGGCGGGCGGGGTAGGCTCGCCCGCGCGCCGCCGTGCGCCCGCCGCCGGGCAGTCCGCCCACACTCCCGCACCCGCTCAGGGCAATCCCCTACAGTCCCACCCTCCCCCCGCCGATACCCATCGGGACGGCCCGGAATGCCCGCAAGGACGCGGCGGGTCGCCAGGTCTGGGCGAGCCAGCGGGCAACAGCCGCAGCGGGCCGCCGGCTGGAGGGACCCGGCATGATCATCGCGGGCGCGGCGCTCAACCTCAGCGCTCGGCACCTGGCCAGCGAGACGACGACGTCGCGAAGCTCGATGCAGGCCTGGGTGGACGCCCCCGGCGGGGGTGGAACGAGCGGCGGGCCGGCGGGCTCGATCTCCATGAGCCAGCAGCGCGCCAGCCTGTCGCGGGCGACCACCGTCGAGGTGTCGACCGCGTCGCAGGTGCTCAACGCCGCGATCGTCTCCGGGGCAGGGCTTGGGGGCGCCAGCGCCATGACGTCTGGCTCGCGGAGCGCCCGCAACCGCCTCCCCGGCTCCCAGGGTGACGACGCGCGGGCCGACACCGAGGCCGCCCACCTCTTTGCCCAACTCGACGGGCCCGCGCAGGCGGCGCTCAAGATGGCGCTCGCCGACGTCGCCGCCGTGCGCGCGGGCAAGTCACTGTCCGGGGTGTTCGCCCAACGGCCGGGCAGTGCGGCGGGGGCGGGTCAAGCCGGCGGGTGGGCGAGCCTCGCGTTGGGCGGCCTGAGCGGGGTTGGATCGGACGACGGGCTGGACGATGCGGTTCGAGGCGATGCCAAGCTGATGTCGCTCATCGCGCTCATCGAGCGCCTGACCGGCCGGAAGGTACGCCTGCTCCGCGCGAAGGACATGCAGGGCGGTGGGTCGGCGCGGGCCGCCGAGGCGATGGCGTCCGTGGCGCGGGCGGCGGGCGGGGCGCACGGCGGCGACCGAGCGGCCGAGCAGGCACCGAAGCAGGCCGGCTTCGGGATCGCCGTGGACGTCCATGCCGAGCATCACGAGGCCGAGGTCACCTCCGTGAGCGTGAGCGGCGTGGTCGTGACGGCCGATGGTCGCAGACTCGACGTGTCGCTGGACGTCACGATGAGCCGCAGCCTGGCGGAGACCACCGACTTCCGGCTGCGCGCGGGCGATGCCAAGCTGGTCGACCCGCTGGTCATCGACCTCGCGTCCGCTGGCATGTCGGCGAACCCTGGCCCCGACGCGATCGTCGGCCTCGCGCAGGCCACCTTCGCCTTTGACCTGAACAACGACGGGGTCAACGAGCAGATCCACACGCTTGCGCCCAGCTCGGGGTTCCTGGTCCTGGACAAGAACGGCAACGGGCGCGTGGACAACGGGTCGGAGTTGCTGGGCCCCGGATCCGGCAACGGGTTTGCGGACCTGGCGGCGCTCGATGGCGACGGCAACGGCTGGATCGACGAGCGGGACGCGGCGTTCGCGCAGCTGCGGGTCTGGTCGCCGGGGTCGGGCGGCGGGGACGAAGCCGGCGGCGCGACCGGCGGCTCACTCCTCTCGCTGGCTGCCGCAGGCGTCGGGGCGATCTCCACCGCCAACGTGTCCTCGCCGTTCCTGGCCAAGGACGCGACGGGCGATGTCCGCGGGCAAGTGGTTGCCACGGGGCTGTATCTCTCCGAATCGGGCCTGGCGGGTGCCATCCACCAGGTGGACCTGGCCGTATAGGTCAGCCCTTGGGGGGCTCGCTCCGTCTCGCTAGTGCCCCAGCGCCGAGAGCAACGCGCCCAGCTCGTGGCGTCGGATGTCGTGCCAGCCCGCCAGCAGCGCGATGAATTCGCGCATGATCTCGTCGTTGAACTGGCCCTTCTGGACGAGGCGCATCTTGCGCAGGGCGCCTGCCGCCGACATCGGCTGCTGATACGAGCGCACGGATGTGAGCCCGACGAACGCGTCGGTGATCGCGACCAGTTGGCTGTCGTACGGCAGGGAATGCGCCGACCGACCCGTCGGGTAGCCCGAGCCGTCGGACCGCTCGTGATGGTCCCGGATGATATGGAGATAGGTGGGTTCCGACCCCAGCAGGGCCACGACCAGGGTCTGTCCGGCGTCCGGGTGCTTCCGAACGATTGCCCATTCGCGGTCGTCGAGTGGACCGGGCTTGTCGAGGATCTCGTTGGGCATCTTGATCTTGCCGATGTCGTGCAGGAGCGCGCCCCGACCCACGGCGCGGAGCGCCTCGCCGTGGGTGATCCCGAGCCGGCGCGCCAGCAGGACCGAGTAGACGGCGGTGTTGATCGCCTGGATATACGTCGCCGGGTGTGGCTCCAGGACGGCGACCATCGCGCCCACCAGCGAGTCGTCGCCGACCAGCGCGTCGGTGATCGCGTCGACCACGTCGTGCGACTGGAGCAGGTCCGATGCATCCGGGTGGGCGTCCGCCGACAGGAGCGACCGCACGGAGGCGGTCGCCAGGCCGTAGGCGATCCGGCTGCGGGAGTCGGCTCCCATGCGAGAACTTCGGAGGACGCCGGGGATGGCCTTGATCAACGCCGTCGCGAGCAGGTCCTCGTCCTCATGACGGATGAGGATGGAGACACCCCGGTTGAGGCGGCGGGAGACGGCCTCGGCCTCGGCACCGGCACCGGCGAAGAGGACCGCGCGGCCGCCGTTCTGGATGTAGACGTCGCACGGGAGGGCCGGGATGTTGGCGATCAGCGCCGCCGGGGCAAAGCGGAATCCGACCGGCGGCGGGGCGATGTCCATAGTGCAGATGATGCACCGTCCGAGGGGACGAGCGCCAGCCCCCCGGTGGGGGGGCGAGATCACGGCCCCAGGCCCGCGTTCCCCCACCGTACCATGTGCCTGGAACCTGACTGCCTGTCGCCACGCCATTCGCCCAGGAGGCCAGCAATCATGCGGACCCCGCTCAACCCGCCCGGCGTCAACCCCCCGCGCGGCAACTACGTCCAGGCCGTCGTGGTGAGCGCCCCCACCCTGGTCTTCGTCTCCGGCCAGGTTGCGATGGACGAGCACAACAACATCATCGGCAAGGGCGACATCGAGGCCCAGGCCGCCAGGTCTTCCATAACCTGGAGATCGTGCTGCAGGCCGCCGGCTCGTCGCTCCAGGACATCGTCATGTGGACCATCTATGACACGAACGTCGGCGACCACATGGAGACGCTCAACCGGATCGGTCGCGAGGCGATGGGCGGCGTCTTCCCGGCGTCCACCAAGGTGGGCGTGACCCGCCTCTCCCACCCCGACTACCTGGTCGAGATTGACGCGGTGGCGGTGGTCCGGAGCCCGGCCCAGCCTGCCGTCGAGCAGGGCTGAAGCCGGAACGCAGGACCAGGGCCCCAGGACCCGCCGGGTACCCGTGCCGATGCTCGCCCGCGCCACGCCACCCGCGAGGAGCCGAATCGGGCGCCGCCACGTCCGGGTCTGGCTGACCGCCGTGGTCGGTGCGACCGTCGTTGGGACCGGCGGCTACATGCTCCTGCTGGGCTGGCCCTTCTGGGACGCGCTGTACATGACGGTGATCTCGCTGACCACCGTCGGGTTCCGCGAGGTTCACGAGCTGGACCTCACGGGCCGCATCTGGACGATGCTGGCGACCATCGCCGGTGTCTCGATCATCTTCGGAGGCGTGGGGATCATGGCCGAGACGCTCTTCAGCGATGCCAGCTCGGACGAGCGCGAGCGACGCCGCATGACCGGCGCGATCCAGGGGCTGCGCGCCCACTACATCGTGTGCGGCTACGGCCGCGTGGGATCCACCGTCGCCCGCCAGCTCTCGGTGGGCGGCGAGGCGCTCGTGATCATCGACGTCAACCCGGCCTCGCTCGTGGGCGCGCGCGCGGACGGGCACCTCGTCGTCGAAGGAGACGCCACGTCCGACGCGACGCTGCGCGCCGCCGGCATCGCCCGTGCCCGTGGCCTGGTGACGGTCATGGACTCGGACGTGGACAACGTCTATGTGACGCTGTCCGCGCGCAGCCTCAACCCCAACCTGTTCATCGTGGCCCGGGCCAGCGCCGAGGAGACGGAGTCCAAGCTCCTCCAGGCGGGCGCGGATCGCGTGGTCTCCCCGTACACGCGCGCCGGCCGCCACATCGCGGAGCTGGCGCTCCGGCCGCAGGTGGCCGACTTCATCGACGCGGCGCTGTCGCACGGCGAGCTGGCGTTCTCCATGGAGGAGGTGGCGGTCACCGAGGGCGGACCGCTCGCCGGACGAAGCGTGGCGGAGCTCCAGCACGACGGCATCCACGTCCTGGCGATCGTCCGCGGCGATCGGGAGTACGAGGCCAACCCGCCGGCGGACCGGCGTCTCGCCGTCGGCGAAGGCCTGATCGTGTCCGGCGCGGCCGAGCCGCTCCGCCGGCTGCGCGAGCGGTCCTGAGCCCGCTCCGCCGGCCTCCGGCGGGTCATGTCGCTGGTACAGTACCCGGGCATCCGCGCCGTCGGCGCCGTCGAGTCTGGGACGGTGGCAACCTCCGGCGCGCATCGCGCGCGAGCCGCAGGCGGTCCGCTCCGGCGGACTCACCGACACCGCACTTCGGAGGCTGAACGTGGCGATCCGGGACCTTCGTGATTGGATCGAACGGGTCGACGAGCTGGGCGAGCTGACACGCATCGCCGGGGCGGATCCCGACGTGGACGTCGGCGGCCTGACGGACCTCTACCAGTGGGACATGGGCAATCCGGCCCTCCTGTTCGACGGGATGCCGGGCTACCGCCCGGGTCACCGGATCCTGTCGAACGTCCTCACGTCACTGCCACGCCTGGCGCTCACGCTCAACCTCGATGTTGCGCACAGCAAGCGGGCCTTCGTGGACGCGTTGCGCAACCAGCTGGCAACCCTGCGGCCCATCCCCGCGACCGTGGTGGACGACGGTCCGGTCATGGCCAACCGCCAGTCGGGCGACGCCGTGGATCTCACCCGGTTCCCGGCGCCGCGCTGGCATCCCCGGGACGGAGGGCAGTTCCTCGGGACCGGGGACATCGTCGTCATGCGTGACCCCGATGGCGGCTGGGTGAACGCCGGTACCTACCGGGTCCAGGTCCAGGGCCCCCGGACGGTCACGATCTACATCTCCGCGGGCAAGCAGGGGCAGCTGATCCAGGAGAAGTACTGGAAGCGAGGCGAGGCCTGTCCGGTCGTCGTCTGCGTCGGGATGGATCCGCTCCTCCTGCTGCAGGGCGGCTACGAGGTGGAGGCCGGCGTCAGCGAGTTCGACACCGCGGGCGGCATCCGGGGCGAATCCGTGCCGGTCATCCACGGCCCGCTGACGGGCCTCCCCTTCCCCGCGTCGGCGGAGCTGGCCCTCGAGGGCGAGATGCCTCCGGGCGAGACCCTCCCCGAAGGGCCGTTCGGCGAGTGGGCGGGCTATTACGCCAGCGGCCAGCGGCCGGCGCCTGTCATGCACGTGAAGAACGTCTTCTTCCGTGACGACCCGATCATCCTCGGCTGCCTGCCGGGCAAGCCGCCCAACGACAACACCTTCTTCCGCAGCCCCATGCGGGGCGCGGTCCTCTGGAACGACCTGGAGCGATCCGGGATCCCCGGTATCACCGGCGCGTGGAGCCACGAGGCGGGCGGCGGGCGGCTGTTCAACGTCATCTCGATCCGCCAGATGTATCCGGGACACGCCAAGCAGGTCGGCATGGCTGCCGCGAGCGCACGCGCCGGCGCCTACGCCAACCGGTGGGTGGTGGTCGTGGACGAGGACATCGACCCGACCGACAGCAACGAGGTGATCTGGGCGCTGTGCACCCGGACCGACGTGGTCCGCGACATCGATGTCATGCGCCGGGCGTGGAGTTCGATCCTTGACCCGATGGCCTACCAGGGCGACGGCCCGGGCTGGTTCAACGATCGGCTGATCATCGATGCCTGTCGCCCCTACGACCGGCGGGCCACGTTCCCCGCCGTGGCCCGGGTGACGGCGGAGGAAGCGACGGACCTGCGGCACCGGTGGCCCATCCTGTTTGGCCCCGACGGGAAGGCGCTGTCCGAGGCCAGGAGCGCCAACCGGGGGTCGTAGATCGGCGCTGGTCAGGCTTGGAACTGTTCGGCAGCGAGGTTGGGGAGCCGGGTCCTGACACTGGCGCTCCCAGATCCCATCGGTGACGAGGTCCGTGATGAGGCTCCGGCGCGATCGGCGTCCTGGCGCGCCGAAGCTCATGACTGGTGAGGTTCGTGATGAGGTCCCGAATCCCAGCCTCGCTGCCGAACAGTCACCGCCTTGACGCGTCCTGCATTAGACTGACGGTATGCCCATGAACAAGATCATGCGAACCCTCAACTCCCTGATCGGCGCCCGGATGTCAAAGTCCGGCCGCTTTGTTCAGATCGAGACGCTCGGCCGTACGTCCGGCCAGTGGCGCGCGACCCCGGTGGGGTACGTGC
>CAIJPD010000028.1 GCA_903822495.1 uncultured Chloroflexota bacterium
CGGCTCGATGTCGCAGCGTCGGGTCCCAGCCTGTATGACTGGGACGCCCGCGAGATGAGCCCGGGCCTCGGCGCCTTTACCAGCAACGACACGGTCCTGGGCTCGGCCACCAACCCGCGGCAGCTGAACCGGTATGTGTACGTGGGCGGAAACCCGACGAGCTTCGTGGACCCCGACGGGCATGCGATCTACAGCTACGACTGCGAGAACGACCCGGCGGCCTGCGCCGACGCCGGTGGGGCGGTCAACCTGGATGGGACGCCCGCATCGTCGGTGTCGTCGATCCCCGGGGGCGGCGGGGCCGGTCAGGGTACTGGCGGCACGCCCACCGGGGTTGTCGACGTGAAGTACCCGATCGCGCCGGGGCCGTGCGTGTTCGACTCAAGCTGCCATGCGGCCGCCAGCAATCCGGCGGGACAGCCCAGCTGTAGTTGGGGGACGTGTACCGGGGTCTCCGGCTTGGTGTGCCAGAGCGCAGGTGACTGTCAGACGAGCGACCTGTTCGACCCCGAGTTCTCCGACGGGTTCAAGGAGGCACTCCCGGGCGGGCTCGCCGTCGGCTTCGCCGTCGGGGGACTGTGCGCCCTCACCGCGGGCGTCGTTTGCCTAGTCGTCGCAGGGGGTCTCGCCCTCTACGGCGCCGGGAGCATCTGCGCCGATCACGGCTGCGGCGCCGAGGGAACGGCGTTCCACGTTGGCGGGGACAACCCATGGACCCTTCGGACCGCAGGCAACCTCGCAGGGTCAGTCGCGGGCGGCGCCGCCGGAAGTGTCGCCGGTGCTGGGGTTGTCGGAAGCCTGCGCGGTGGCTCCGGTGTGGTCCGCGCGTGCAGCTTCACCGGCGACACACCAGTCGCCACAGCGAGCGGCGCCGTCGCCATCTCGGCCATCGCCGTCGGGGACACCGTCCTCGCCTGGGAGGAATCGAGCAACCGGGTCGTCGAGCGGCCCGTCACCGCGGTCATGCCCCATCCGGACGACGAGATCGCCCGGCTGGTCCTGTCCGACGGCATCGTCACGACCACCCCGGACCACCCCTTCTACACCCTGGAAGCGGGCTGGGTGGAGGCCGGCCTCCTGCGCCCGGGGATGCACGTCAAGACCGCGACCGGCACGGCCTCGGTCTCCCTCGTCAAGACCAAGTCCTACAGCGGTACGCTGTGGGACCTCACGATCGAGGGTGCGCACACCTTCTTCGTGGGGTCGGGGGCATGGCTAGTCCATAACTGCCCAGAGACCGACATCCCGGGACGGCCGTTCACGGGCAAGAATGCTCCCGAAGCGGCATACCAGCATCTCGACGAATACCATGCGATCCCTCCCGAAGTGGCAAGCCAGCGACTGCATCAGATCAAGTCCGACAATTTCCTGGGGCCGACTGATGACGTTGTCATCGGAAGAACAGGCGACGTCTACGATGCCAGGACGGGAGATTGGCTTGGCTCGCTGACGAAGCCGTGATGGGGGCGCCAATGGCTGGACTGAAACCTAGGCAGGACCGCATCTTCGTCGTCCTGCGCCTTGATCAGTACGACGTGCCACTCGATGATCCGACTCTCTGCGTTGTCGCAACGAAGGCATTTCTTGATGAGTCGGAGGCCAGGGCCGAGGTGGAACGGTTGAATGAGTTGAACCGCGGCAAGTCCGCGATCTATTTCTGGCGCGTGGTACGCATGCGGCCGGGAGCTGCCAGAGCGCTGGAGACGAAGGCGTACCAGTAGGGCGCAACCCCAGCAGTGGGATCTCGATGGCAAGCGCCGGACCAAGGCCGAAGGGGCCGACAGCGACGGCGCCACCTTGAGCGGACCGACGCCCTCGTCAACGTGATCAAGTCCGGCACCACCGTCGTGTCCGCCTACGACACGTACGGGAACCTCCTGACCAACCCCGAGACCGGCACCACCGCAGGCGTGGTCGCCCTCGCCTACGACCTGGCCGACCGGACCACGAGCATCACCCCCGCCGGCGGCACCGCCAGCACCCTGGTACTCGATGCCCTCGGCCGGGTGAAGACCCGGACCACCGGAGCCTCGGTCGACACGTACAGCTATTCCGGGCCCACCAACAACGTGGTCCGGATCGCCAATGCCGGGGGCAGTGGCACCACGACCGATTCGATCGTCGATCCCAGTGGCGTGCGCTTCGGGACCAAGACCGGTGCCACGGTGGCCTGGCTCCTGGCCGACCTCCACGGCTCGGTGGCCGTGGGCCTCAACCAGGCCGGCACCACCGTGACCGATGCCCTCCGCTACGGATGTATGTGTCAAGTCCCGGACCGCGTGCCCGTGCCTCGCCAGGGCGCGTATCGTGCGTGCTGGACGCGGCGCGACCGCGTGGCGAAGGACGGGTGTCCGGGGACCATGGCCCCGTCGCGCAGCCAGGCCGGCCTCGCCGGCCGATCAGTCGCTCCCTGGTGCGGCCGCCGCGTCCAGCGCACCGCGCCCGGCCCGGGCCCGGACGAGTTCGACGTACGCCGCCTCGGCCACCTCGAGCACCGCCCGCTCGTTGGCCCGCTGGACCCGGCGGGCGTCGACCGACCGGCCCGGCCCGCTGCCGCCCGGTGACCGCCGGGGCCAGCCGGCCGCCAGCTCCAGGTGGCGGACCTTCTCCGCGGTCCGGAGCGGTGGACTGAACCGGTAATCCTCGTCCCGGGTCAGCAGGTGCCAGATCAGGACGGCCAGCTTGCGCGCCGTCGCCACGACCGCCACCCCGCTGCTGTGGCGGCGTCGGAGGAGCCGGGCGTGGAAGGCGCGGAGCGGCCCGGGGACCCGGACCGCGGCGTGGGCGGCCTCGATCAGCAGGCCCCGGGCATGGGCCTGACCGGCCCGGCTGATGTGCCCCGTGAAGGCCGGCTTGCCACCGGTCTGGCGGACCTTCGGATCGAGCCCGAGGTACGAGGCGAGCTGGCCCGGCCGGGGAAAGCGGGTCACGTCGCCGATGAGCGCGACCAGGCCTGCGGCCACCCCGACACCCACGCCCGGGATCGTGAGCAGGTGGCGCACCCGCGGATCGTCCACGACCCGCTCGGCCACGCGCCGGTCGGCCGCCGCGATCTCGGCCTCGGCCGCGTCGTGGAGGCGGAGGGCCGCCTCGAGCTCGAGCCGGGCGATGTCGGCCAGGTCGACCGTGCGGAGCCAGGCCCGCCCGCCGGCCCCGAACAGCTCGGTCATGGGCGGGCTGACCAGCGCCCGGGCGAGGACCGCGTGGACCCGGTTGCGCTGCGCGGTCCGGACCCCGACCAGGGCCGCCCGGTGGGCGACCAGGCTGCGCAGCTCGCGGGTGGCCGTGTCGGGCTGCCAGACCTCGGGGATGTACCGGGCGGCCCCGAGCTCGGCGAGGACCGCGGCATCGATCCGGTCGGTCTTGTGCCTGGCGTCGGCGATCGCCCGCGTCCGGAGCGGGTTGGACACGACCACCCGGCCGGCCCGCTCGGCCAGCAGGCCGGCGATCGCCCAGGTGTTGGTCGTCGCCTCCAGGACCACCTCGTCATCGGCGCGCAGGCTCGCGGCGAAGGCGCGCAGCCCGTCGGGGGTGACCGGGATCCGGCCGGCCGAGCGGGTGCGGCCCTCCTCGCGGATCGCCACCTCGGCGAACTGGCGGCCAACGTCGAGTCCGATCGTTCGCATCGGCGTTCCTCCTTGCCGTCTCCTGTCGGGTTCGGACACCACGGGCTGGGCACACGACACCTACGGATCCGTGCTCGAGGCACAACCGGGCGAGTCGCAGGGGCGGCCAGATATGACGTCGGACTCGAGGTCCACTAGCGAACCGGCCTGCCCATCAG
>CAIJPD010000029.1 GCA_903822495.1 uncultured Chloroflexota bacterium
GCCGGTGTGGCTGTAGCTCATGAACGGGAGCTTCTGGTTGACCACCCAGAGATCGAACGCGGGCGGCGCATCCGCGGGCGTGAGGCACGGCTTGTAGTCGATCAGCGCCGTGTAGTCGCTGGTGTCCCAGGGCAGGCCCTTCGCGTCGGTGTACGCCTTGACGGCCTCGCCGGCGTCGATGAAGTGCTCGAGGTAGATGGGGATGCGCGCCTCGTGGAACGCGCGCGGGTAGGCGGCCCGGGCCGACCTCGTCGTGGGGCTGGTGTAGTAGCCGTACTCGCGGAAGTAGTCCAGGCCGTGCTCGTCGCCGCACTGCGACTTCATCCAGCGGTCGGCCAGCTCCTCCCAGCCATAGTCGCCGTCCCGCTCCAGCCGCTGGGCGCCCACGAGGTGGGCCGTCTGGTTGTAGGCGGCGTTGAAGTCGCCGCCGAGGCCGAGCCGCTTGATCGCCTCCAGCAGCACCTCGCCCCAGTGGCGTGCGGCCGGCACCGCACTGACCACGGGCTGCTGGATGTTCCACGCATACGCCTGGCCGGGCAGCGCCGCGCTGGTGTAGTGGTGGTAGGGGTCGTACACCAGCGGGACCAGGCGCTCCAGGGAGTGCGTGTCGGGCAGGAGCAGGTCGGCAAACGCCGTGGTCTCGTCGTGGAACGGGTTGAGCGACACCTGGAACGGGATGGTCGCCAGCGCCCGGCCCATCACCTGCGGGTCGCCGCCGGTGGTCATGATGTTGGAGCGGCTGTGGATCAGGACCTCCGCCTTGTACGGGAGCCCCAGCTCCTCGCCGTGGAGGAGGCCCAGCCAGAGCATCGCCCGCGCGTAGACGGAGACCGGGAAGAGCTCGATCAGCTCCAGCGTCTCGGGCGCCTTCACGGTGCGGCGGGGGAGCGACGCGCTCATCACCCAGCTGTACGGGCTGCCGGGGATCATCAGCCCGTCCTGCTCCGCCCTGGGCATCCAGTCCGGGCCCGAGCCCGAGGCGTTGAGCAGGCCGCCGGGGACGTCCACCGCCCCCAGCAACACGTTGAGGTGCCCCAGCGCCATGCCGTTGTGCATGGAGTGCCGGTGGGCGCTGATGCCCCGGTACCAGCAGGCGGCCGCCGGGCGGAGGGGCAGCGTCTCGCCGTCGATGACGGTGGTCTGGCCGATCTGGGCGGCCTCCAGCATCTCCCGGGCGAGCCGGCGGATGGTGGCGGCCGGCACGGTGGTGATCTCGGAGGCATGCTCCGGCGTGTACACCTCCAGGTGCCGGCGGAAGGAGACGAAGGCCGGCCAGACCACGCGTCCGTCGACCTCGAACGGCCCGTCCAGCGAGGCATCGTCTGGCTCGACCATGTCGAACGGTCGCGCGTCGCCCGTCGCGCTGGCGCCCACCATCGGCTTCCCGCTCGCCGCATCCCTGACGTAGCGGCCGTCATCGCCGACCAGGTAGGTGGCATTCGTATAGCGGCGCACGAAATCCTTGTCGAAGCGGTCCATGACGACCACCCACTCGCGCATGATCGAGAGGGCCAGCGCCGCGTCGGTACCCGGCCGGATGGGGATCCATTCGTCCGCGTGCGAGGCGGCCGGCGTCAGCACCGGGTCCACGACGGTCAGCTTCATGCCGCGGGCACGCGCGTCGGCCATCTCCCGGCTCAGGCCCATCGCGTTCATCTGGGCCACGAACCCGTACGAGGTCCCGAACATCACCAGGTGGTCGCAGTGGCGCAGGTCCGGGTGGACGTCGTTGGAGCCCGTGAGCGTGAAGGCCACCGGGTGCATCCCGTTGCCGCAGAAGAATCCCGCGGAGCCGGTCGTCAGGTTGGGACTGCCCACCGCCGTCATGAACGCCCGCAGCACCTGGAAGGTGTTCCGGTCGAACGAGAGGGCCACCACGCTGCGCGGATCCTTGGCGCGCGCCGCGGCCAGCCGCTCGACAAGGAGATCCATCGCCTGATCCCAGGCGATCTCTTTCCAGCCAGGGTCCACCCCGATCCCCTTGACGGGGTTGGTCCGGACCATGGGCGCCTTCACCCGGTGGGGCGAGTAGACGTTCATCAGCGCGGCCTGGCCCTTGGCGCAGGTGGCCCCATAGTTGGGCGCCGCCTCCGGGATCCCGTCGACCTTGACGGCCACGCCATCCACCCGGTGGACCTGGATCGTGCAGCCGTTGTAGCACATGTCACAGGCGGTGGGGACCCAGACGTCCTCGTGCGCGACCTGCTGCTCAGTATTGCTCGTCACGGCTGGACCCTCCCGATAGGATGGAGCTCCGGCTCGCCACCGCTGGCGGGCCTTCGACGCGCTGGAGGAATCGCATGGCGAACGCGGCACCCACCCTCGGCCCGGTGATTCGCGACGAGGTGATCCCGGTCGCGGAGTACCTCGGCCTGGAGCTGCACGCCGGGCAGACCCTGCGGATCATCGACCTCGAGGGCAAGCAGGTCCCCGACTTCGTCTGCTTCAACCTGCACAACGTCCGCGAGCGCCTCTCCACCAACAACTCGCGCCTCATCCAGAAGCGCTGGCTGCTGACCACCGGCCATGCCCTCTACTCGGACGAGGGCAACGTGATGCTCCGGATCACCGCCGACACCGTCGGGATCCATCACGCATCGGCCGGCTGCTGCAACGAGTTCGCCAACTTCCTCCGGTACGGGGAGCACGGCACCAGGAACTGCCTGGACAACATGGCGATGGCCGCGGCGCCCATCGGCATCACCACCAAGGAGATCCCCGGCGCCTTCTGTCCGTTCATGAAGGTGATCTCGCATCCGGACGGGCGGTACGAGATCCAGGAGCCCGACTCGCGGGCCGGCGACTACCTGGACCTGACCGCGGAGATGGACCTGTTCGTGGCGATCTCCAACTGCCCCCAGGACAAGAACCCGTGCAACGGGTTCCACCCGACACCCCTCGGGATCGTGGTCTTCGACGCGGCGGTCGGCTGACGCCGACTGCGCGCGCCCCGGAATCGAGGGAGCCCGGCCGGGGTCCGGCCGGGCTCCCTCCTCGTGCTGGCGGTGGGCCGGCACGGTGTCGAGCTACTTGAGCTTGTAGGTCGCGTCCAGGTAGTCGAGGAAGCCCTCGGCCGCGAGCTCGCCCAGGATGTCCCGGGTCCGGGCGGCCTTGGTGATGTCGAACTTGCCCTCGCCGACGTAGGTGTCGGTCACGGACTGCGTGTTCTCGGCGCTGATGGTCGCCATGTCGCGCGGACGCGTGACGTTGTCGGCCGCGTACGCCCAGCTGGCGTCGAGGAGCGCGGTGTCCTTGGCGTCGAGCGACATCCGCGAGACGAGGACCGCCTGGGCGGTGGCCTTGTCGCTGATCAGCATCGCGACGCCTTCCATGAACCCGCGCAGGTACGCCTTGGCGGTGTTCTCGTACTGCTTCACCCAATCAGGGTCGCCCGCGATGATGACCGTCGGGAACGGGATCTTGAGGGGACCCATCTTGACGAGCGTCTTCAGGTTGGCGTCCTTGGCCGCGGACAGGGTCTGCGGCGGGCCGAACGCGCCGCCCTGGGCCTGGCCGGCCGTGAGCGCCGCGAAGATCTCCGCGAGGCCACCGGTCTTGAGGAAGGTGACCTTGGTCGCGTCCGCGCCCTCCTTCTTGAGGAGCGCGAGGGCGGCGCCGTGGGGCGCCCCGCCGAGGCCGGTGATCCCGATGACCTTGCCCTCGAGGTCCTTCATCGAGTTGATCGACTTGTTGACCACGAAGTCGTACAGGTGGTACGCGTAGTTGTTGCCGTAGTACTCGACCTTGGAGCCGGCGGCCAGGATGTTGGGCGGGTTGTAGCCGCCGATCGCCCCGAACTTGAAGGTCCCGGACAGGTACCCGGCGAGCATCTGGGACGACGGGACGTTGGGGATGTCGACGGTGAGGCCGTACTTGGCGAACAGGCCCTTGTCGATCGCGATCCACGTGGGCAGCATCAGCGGCGAGACCGCGAACTGCGGCACGGTCATCTTGGTGATCTCGGGCGGCCGCGGCGTGGCCTTGGCCGTGGGACCCGCCGAGGCGGCCGCCGTGGCCGCGGCGGTGGGTGCCGCGGTGGGCGCGGGCGTCGCGGCGCCTGCGCAGGCGGCGACCAGGATCGTGACGAGGCCCAGGGCCGTCGCCACCGAACCGCGCCGGCGTGTCAACTCCATATCGTTCCCCCTCTTCCCTGTCCCGCTGTTGCCGCCACCGTGCCCGGTGGCCGGCCCAGATCCAATGACCGCTGAGCTCCCATGGTGATTCCCTAGATCGCCCGCCAGCTGTCGAACCTCCTCTCGAGCCACCTGGCCAGGGTCGTCAGGCTCACGCCCACGGCCGCCAGCACGATGATCAGCGCGAACACGCGGACCATGTTGAAGGTGTCCGTCGCGTTGGAGAGCATCCAGCCGATCCCCTGCGTGGACGCGATCATCTCGCCGACCACGATCCCGATCAGGCCGCGGGTGATGCCCAGGCGGACGCCGGTGATGATGAACGGGACGGCGCCGGGCAGGATGATCGCCCGGAACTGCATCAGGCGGGGGATGGAGAAGCTGTGGGCCATCTCCAGGAGCTCGCGGCTGGTGGTCCGCACGCCGGACGCGGTGGACAGCAGGATGGGGAAGAGGCCGCTGATGAAGACCAGCACCATCTTGCTCTCCAGCCCGATGCCAAACCAGATGATCAGCAGCGGCGCGAATGCGATCCGGGGCGTCGCGTCGAGCGCGCTGACCCACCAGACCAGCAGCTTGTCGATCCGTGACGAAGCGCCCATGCCGATGCCCACGACGATTCCCACGATGAGCGCGGCCAGCATGCCGCCGCCGAACTCGATGCCGCTCGCGAGCAGGTGCTGGTTGAGCTTGCCGCTGCTCAGGAGGTTCCACAGGTCGATCAGGACGTCGGACAGCTTGGGCAGGAAGAGCGGCGGCACGATGCCGGACATCGCAAACAGCTGCCACGCGGACAGGCCGCCCACCACGGAGATGAACTGGAGCGTGAAGCGCGGCGCTCCCCGTCGCCGCGCCAGGACCGTCACGTTGGACGGGGTCCCGGCGAGGCCTGCCGGCAGCCCCGCGGCTTCGGCGGGCAGGCCGGCGGTCACGCGACCGCTCCCGACGAGATCACGGGCTGGACCGGCGCACCCGACGTGTCGCCGCCGAACGCCCCGATCTCGCTCCAGATGGCGTCTTCGTAGGCGTGGAACTGCGGCGTGCGCTTCACGGCCAGCTGGCGCGGCCGCGGGATGTCGATGACGAACTCGCGGCGCAGCCGGCCGGGACTCGATGAGAGCACCAGCACCCGGTCCGCGAGGAAGATGGCCTCGTCGATCTGGTGGGTCACGAAGACCGCGGTCACGCGGTCACGCTCCCAGATGTTGAGCAGCTCCTGCTGCATGTACTCGCGCGTCTGGGCGTCGAGCGCGGCGAAGGGCTCGTCGAGGAGCAGGACCTGGGGGTTGACCACCAGCGCCCGGGCCAGGTTGACACGCTGCTGCATGCCACCGGAGAGCTGGTTGGGGAACGCCTTGGCAAAGCGGGTGAGGCCCACTCGCTCGACCAGCGCCATGGCGCGCTCGCGGGCCTCGGCCTTGGGGACGCCCCGGCCCTCGAGCGGGAGCATGATGTTGCCCAGCACCGTCCGCCACGGCAGCAGCCGGCCGTCCTGGAAGACCATCGCCTTCGCCGGCCCCGGTCGGGTGACTCGCCGCCCATCGACCTCGATGTACCCGCTGGCCACCGGGATCAGCCCGTCGATGGCCTTCAGCAGCGTGGACTTGCCGCAGCCGCTCTGGCCCACGACCGCGACGAACTCGCCGTCGCGCACCGACAGGGAGAGGCCCTCGACCGCTGTGACGGCGAAGCCGGCACGCTCGTACCGGATGACGACGTCCTGGACGATGACCTTCTGCGCGCGGTCGTCAACCGCGCGGTCGTCAGGCACGGTCGGCGCCCACCTGTGCCGCCGCCGCGGATCTCCCTGACTGGTGCTTCACGCGTCCTCCAGGTGTTGCCTGCTCAGGAGCTGTCGCTGCCGGGATCGCTGTCGAGTGCGGCAGAGGATAGCAGCAGCCCAAGCTCGCGAGTAGGTGTTTCCCCTGAGTCGTCGCCGGCACCGTGATGGCCCCCCGCCGGCACGCATCAGAGCCTCGCGACGCGGACCTTCACGCACGCATCCAGGGCGGTCGTCAGCGTGTCCATCCGGTCGATCGAGTAGGTGAGCAGGCTGTTGAAGTGGACCCCCTTGCCCTTGGCCGACGGGTTGCCCACGGCCCAGCGGCCCAGGACCCCGGGCACGTTCAGGCACTCGGGGTGGAGGCCCTCCGTCAGCCGGGCCAGGCCCTCGGCTCGCTTGCCGTCCGGCGTCTCCAGGCTGATTCGGTCGCCCTCCCGGATCCCCTTTGCGCGCGCGGTGTCCGCGTTGATCCCCACCGTGAAGACCTTGGTGTTGCGGGTGGCCAGGTCCACCAGCCACGGGTTCTCGGCCGTGAACGAGTAGGACATGAAGGGGAGCTTCTGGTTGACCACCCACAGGTCGAAGCCCGGCGGGCTGCTCTCCGGGGCGAGGCAGGGCTTCCACGAGACCAGCGGTTCGTAGTCGCCGGTGTCCCACGCGATCCCGCGCGGCTCCACGTAGGCGCGGACGGCCTCGCCGGCATCGATGAAGTGCTCCAGGTAGAGCGGGATCCTGCCCGGGTGGTGGATCAGCGGGTAGCTGGCGCGCGCCGTCCGGACCTGCTCGCTCTTGTAGTAGCCGTGCTCGCGGAAGTAGTCCAGGCCGTGCTCGTCGCCGCACAGCGAGCGGGTCCAGCGGTCCGAGATCTCCTCCCACGAGTAGACCTGGTCGCGCTCCAGGCGGTACGGCCCGGCCAGCTGCGCGCCCGCGCTGAACGCGGCGTTGAAGTCCCCGGTCAGCTCCAGCCGGCCCACCAGGTCCAGCAGCACCTCGATCCAGCTCCGCGCGCCCGGGATGGCCTTGGTGACCGGCTGCTGGAAGTTCCAGGCGTAGTGCTCGAAGGGGAGCGCCGCGCTGGTGTAGTGGTAGTACGGGCTGTAGACGAGGGGCACCAGCCGCTCCAGCGCGTGCGTGTCCGGGAGGAGCAGGTCCGCGAACTGGCTGGACTCGTCCTCGAAGACGCTCATGGAGCAGATGAACGGGATGGCGCGGAGCGCCTCGGCCATGGCCTGGGGGTCGCCGCTGGTGGCCATCAGGTTGGTGCGGGCCTGGATCAGGACCTCCGCCTTGTACGGCAGGCCGAACTCCTCGCCGCGCAGGACGCCGATGGGCAGCATCGCCCGGGCGTAGGCGGAGACCGGGAAGAGCTCCATCATGTCGATGGTCTGCGGCTCCTTGACGGTCCGGCGCGGGAGCGAGGACGACTGGTGGCCGCCGTACGGGCTGTTGGGAATCATCAGCCCGTCGGCGTCGCTGGCCGGCATCCAGGTGGGGCCGGAGCCCGCCGCGTTGACCAGGCCGCCGGGGACGTCCACCGCACCCAGGAGCACGTTGAGGAGGCCCATGGCCATCCCGGAGTGCATCGCGTGCTTGTGGGCCGAGACGCCGCGGTACCAGCAGGCGGCGGCGGGGCGGAGCGGGTAGGTCTGGCCGTCCAGCACGGTCGTCTGGCCGATCCGGGCCGCCGCCAGCATGTCGCGCGCCAGCCGGCGGATGGTGGCCGCCGGGACGGACGTGATCGTCTCGGCACGCTCGGGGGTGTGCGGGCGCAGGTTGTCCCGGAAGGCCTCGAAGGCCGGTCGGACGGTCCGGCCGTCCAGTTCGAACGCTCCCTCGAGTGCGGCGTTGCCCGGGTCGACCGCGTCGAAGGTGCCCACCTCGGTCGTTCCGTCGATGCCCACCAGCGGCTTGCCCGTCGCGGCGTCCCGGACGTAGCGCCCGTCGTCGCCGATCAGGTAGGCGGCGTTGGTGTGGCGGCGGAGGAAGTCCTTGTCGAAGCGGTCCAGCACGATCACCCACTCCCGCTGGACGGCCAGGGCCAGCTCCGCGTCCGTGCCGGGGCGGATGGGAATCCACTCGTCGGCCTGCGAGGCCGCATAGGTCAGCACCGGGTCCACGACGGTGAGCTTCATGCCGCGGGCGCGGGCGTCGGCCATCTCCTTGGCGAGGCCCATGGCGTTCATCTGCGCGACGAACCCATACGAGGTCCCAAACATCACGAGGTGATCGCAGTGCTCCAGGTCCGGGTGCACGTCGAGGGAGCCCGTGAGCATGAACGCGATGGGGTGGAGGCCGTTGCCGCAGAAGAACCCCGCGCTGCCCGTGGTCATGTTGGGGCTGCCAATCGCCGCCATGAAGGCTCGCAGGACGTGGAACGCGTAACGGTCGAAGGTGAGCCCGATGACGCTCCGGGGGTCCTTCGCGCGCGCCGTCCGGAGCCTGTCCGTGAGCAGGTCCAGCGCCTCGTCCCAGGTGATGTCGCGCCAGCCGGGGTCCACGCCGATGCCCTTGACGGGGTTGGTCCGGATCCTGGGCGCCTGCACCCGGTGGGGCGAGTACAGGTTCATCATGGCCGACTGGCCCTTGGCGCAGGTCGTGCCGTAGTTGGGCGGCGCGTCCTTCACGCCCTCGACCCGGATCACCACCCCGTCCACCCGGTGGGCCCGGATCGTGCAGCCGTTGTAGCACATGTCACAGGCGGTGGGCACCCAGACGTCCTCGCGGACGGTGGGGTCGGCGGACCCGATTCCATCCACCACCGGAAGCCGCGACGGCATGGCCAAAGGCGATCCCCCTTCACGACGACCACGAACTCTGGGCGTCATTGTGCGGTGGGGCGCAAGCCCGAGGCGCCGCCGATGGCGACGGCGCCTCGACCGATCGCTACGGCGCGCGGCTGGCCACGTCCTTCATGTACGCGTCGATCTCCGGGAGCGCCCGGAGCATCCGCTCGAAGTAGGCGTTCACCGCCGTCAACGCCGCGCCCTGGACCCCGGACAGGTCGGCCTGGCGCTCGGCGCTGGCCTGGCGGTCACGGAGCGAGTCGCGCAGGCGGAGCAGCTGGGCCACCATCTCGGCCTCGGCGGGGCCGTCCAGCGCCTGGATCGCCGACATGATCAGCTGGTCGACCTGGGCCACCATCGATTCGGTCGAGAAGTCGTCCCCGCTGCCGGCCGCGTCGTCGAGTGTCCGGATGAGCGCCGCCACCTGGTAGAGCGCGGTCACCGGCTCGTCGAACAGCTCGCGCAGGTAGGCGGCCTCGGCATACCGGCCGCTCATCCGGAAGACGTTGTACATCCGGCGCGCGGCCTTCCCGTAGTTGGGGTCCTTGACCGTGTACTTCCAGACCTCGTGCTCCAGCTGCTCGACGTAGTCGTCGACACTGTCGGCCGACAGCTCCTTGACCAGCTTTGAGAAGAGCGGGATGGAGTCCGCCTCCAGGTAGACCTCCTGGAAGTACGGGTCCAGGAAGCCGTCGAGCGGCGTGATGCTCCCGTCGGGCGCCTCCCAGGTGACGTCCAGCATGTTGCTGGCGTTGGCCAGGCGGCCCCGGACCTTGTCGGCGATGACCCAGTCCAGCTTGCACCAGCCGGGATTGGCCTCGCCCGCGCTCCACGGGACGACGGCGATGGACCCGTCGTCGGCGACGACCTCCATCTGGCCGGCCAGGATCTCCTCCATCGTCCACGACATTGGGGCGCCACTGCTGATCGGCTTGCCGCCCTTCTTGCCGGCGAAGGCGTGGGTGCCGAACTTGATCTCCCAGAGCCGGTGGCCCGGCCCGGACGCCGTGGCGAGCGCCTTCTCGCGGATCAGGTCGGCCAGGACGTGGCAGGCCTCCTCGCGCGTCTCGGCGCGGATGTGGACGCGCTCGAAGAAGTCGCAATCCGCCGGGAACGCCTGGATCTTGCTCTGGGCCGCCGAGCCGGAGATGGAGAGCGCCGTGAGCACCTGGGGCGGCCGGTCCTCGAAGCCCACGATGGGGGCCATGTCTCGGAAGCGGGCCAGGTCCTGCTGGCCAAAGTCCAGCATCGTCACGCGGTGGCCGTAGACGCCCGAATCGACGTCGACCACCAGGTCGCCACCCGTGGCCTCGTCCCCCATGGCGCTGACCCAGCGCTCGGCCTCCGACCGGTTGATCTCGATGCCCAGCCGCTGGGCGGACTCGATGACCCGATCGACGGGGCCGTCGCCCTCGACCGCATCGCCGATCCCTGGGTTTGCCTGCTCACGCGGTGACGTCATCGAAGCCCTCCTTGTGGAGCCTGATTATCCGCCGCCCGCGCCCGGACGGGGAGGGGGCGAACCGCCCAATTCGGGATGGCCCACGGCCGCGATGCTGCGTACACTCCGCGCCAGATGAGCACCCAGTCCGGCCAGCCAATCGCCGCGCTCGGGGTCTCGGCCGCCCCGGTCGTCGATCCCGGGCGAGCCCGTGGGCGGAGCTGGGTCAATGTCCTGATCGACCGAGTCGATCGGCTGCCCGGACCAACGTGGCTGGCCTACCTCTTCGGCCTCCCGCCCGCGTTGCTCCTCGTCGGCCTCCCCTTCTGGATCTCGGGCCAGCCGGTCGGCGTGCTCCCGTTCGAGCAGGCGGTCTGGGCCTTCGCCCTCGTAGGCTCCGCCGCGATCATCCACTACCTGTCCGGCGTCGCGCGGGATGCCCTCGCCGATTTCGCCCCGATGCTGAGCGCGGACGCGGCGACCCTGGCGCGGCTCGGCCACGAGCTCACCAGCATCCCGGCTCGTCCCGCGCTGGCACTCCTGGCGTTCAGCGCCTTCCGCACGACCAGTGCCTATGCCTTCCAGCCCGAGTCCGAGGGGCTGGTCGGGGTCAGCCTCCTGGGCATGGCGATCCGCTGGCCGTTCGAGACCCTCATGTTCGGGTTGGTGCTCGCCCTCCTGTTCCAGACGGCCAGGCAGCTCCGGCTCGTCTCCCGTATCCACGCCAGCGCCCCGCGCGTGAACCTCTTCCGGCCGGGCCCCCTGTACGCGTTCTCGCGGCTGACGTCGCGGGCCGCGATGGGGATCGCGATCCTCGTCGTCCCGTTCGGGGTCAATCTGACGCAGGCCGGATCGGCGCTGGACGTCATCATGACCACGTCGGCCATGTCGATGATCCTGGTGGTGGCCGTCCTGTCGTTCATCTGGCCGCTGGTGGGCATGCACCGCCGAATGGACGCCGAGAAGCACCGTCTCCAAGCGGAGACGGGCCGCCGGCTGGAAGCGCTCATCGGCGAGCTGCACGCGTCTATCGACAACGGCGACCTGGCGCGCGCAGACGGCCAGAACAAGACGCTCGCCAGCCTGATCGCGGAGCGGGACCTGCTTGCCAGGTTCTCCACCTGGCCGTGGCAGGCCGGCACGGCGGGGGCGGTGATGTCGGCGGTCCTCCTGCCGATCGCGCTCTGGGTCGTGACGCGCCTCATCGAGCGGGTCCTGTAGTCCGGCGCAGACGGCGACGGGCCGCCTTCGTCTACGATTGACGCGCCCTTCCGAGCGGGAGTAGCTCAGTCGGTAGAGCGTCAGCCTTCCAAGCTGAATGTCGCGGGTTCGAGACCCGTCTCCCGCTCCA
>CAIJPD010000030.1 GCA_903822495.1 uncultured Chloroflexota bacterium
CGCTCGGCCTCGGCCCGCTCCGTCGCCAGGCGCTCGGCCTCGACGCGCCACGCGGCCACGCGCCGCTCGTCCTCGGCTCGCTCGGCCGCCGCGACCCGATCCAGCAGGTCGACTCGGGCGTCGGCCAGGGCGATCTCGGCCGCGTCCAGGGCGGCCGCATCGGCCTCGGCGCGCCGCGCCAGGAACGTCACGATCGCGCCCGCCACCTCGGCGGTGGCCCCCGCCCTGGCCAGGCGACCCGAGGCGATGCCCGCCTCGGCCCAGATCCGGGCCACTTCGGCCAGCCAGCGGTCGCCGGCCGCCGCCAGCTCGGCCGCGGAGGCTGCTGCCGCCTCGCCCGCGCGGAATGCTGCCCGGGCCTGCTCGGCGGATGTCTCGGCCGCCACGGCCGACAGGGCGTCCGCGGCCTGGCCGACAGCCGCGGCCCTGGCGTCTGCCTCCGCGCGGGCCCGTGCCAGGCGTGTCTCGTGGCCCGCGACGGCTTCCTGTGCCGCGGCCACCATCCCGGCGCAACGCTCCACCAGCGCGGCCGCCGCGCGCACGTCGTCCCCGGCGTCCCGGTACTGGTCCGGGGTGAGACCCGCCCGCTCCTCCGTCGCGGGGAGATCGCCGGTCGAGTCCGCGTCGCCGGCCGGGCTGGAGTCGTCGACTCCGGGTCGTTGGTTCCGTGATGGTCGCAAAGTGGGTCTCCCGGGGGGGCAGGCTGCCCGTGCACGGTTGGCGACCATCCCAGGCCGCATCCCGGACACCGGGACCGTAGGCGCCCGGCCCATCCCGGTCAATGCGCCGACCTTCCCACCCGCGCCTATCCGATCGGCCTGCCGACGACGCCGCAGGCGACGACGGGCTGCACAGCGATCCACCGGGATGGTAGATTCGGCCCCGCCGGACTTGGCCGGCCTGCGCCCCCCTGCCTCCGGCTTGACCTACAGGAAAGGCACGACTGCATCTTGGTTCTCGACCAGTACCAGGAATTCCTCGTCCAGCCGGTCGACGCCTCGTGGCTCCAGTGCAACATCGAGTGCCAGGAAGCCTGCCCCGTCGGCACGAACTGCCGTGGCTACCTGAATCTCGCAGCCGAGGGGCGTTTCGAGGAGGGCTACATCCTCTCCCGTGACCCCAATCCGGTCGCGGCCATGTGCTCGTACGTCTGCTCGGCCCCGTGCGAGCACGCCTGCCGCCGCGGCGACATCGATCGGCCCCTCGCCATCCGCGCCATGAAGCGCTTCCTGGTGGAATGGCACGAGGCCTCGGGCATCCCGGACGTCATGCCCCAGATCACGCCCCGCGCTGAGCGCGTCGCGGTGGTCGGCGCCGGCCCGGCCGGCCTGGCCGTCGCCCGCGAGCTGGCCACCAAGGGCTACCGCGTGACGGTCTTCGACAGCCTCCCGTACGCCGGCGGCACCATGCTGATCGGCGTCCCGGCCTTCCGCCTGCCGCGCGAGGCCATCGAGATGGACGTCCGCCTGGTGGAGCGACTGGGCGTCCGGTTCGTCTACAACACCACCATCGGCAAGGACATCACGTTCGAGCAGCTCCAGAAGGACCACGACTCGGTCGCCATCACCGCCGGCGCCATGAACGCGGTGGTCCTGGACCTCCCGGGCGCCGAGCTGCAGGGCGTGGACTACGGCGTGGACTTCATGAAGAAGGCCAACCTGGGCGAGGAGCTCTACGTCGGCAAGGACGTGGTGGTCATCGGCGGCGGCTACACCGCCATGGACTGCTCGCGCACCTCGCTCCGCCACGGCGCGGACAACGTCGCCATCGTCTACCGCCGGACCCGGTCCGAGCTGGTCGTGGACGAGGAGGAGCTGGGCGAGACGGAGCGCGAGGGCGTCCGGATGGAGTTCCTCGCCAGCCCGGTCGAGATCCTCGGCGAGGACGGCCACGTCACCGCCGTCAGGTTCATCCGCAACAAGCTGGGCGAGCCGGACGCCTCGGGTCGCCGCTCGCCGCTGCCCATCCCCGGGTCCGAGTTCCTGATCAAGGCGGACGTGGTCATCCCGGCCGTCTCGCAGGCCGCCGACCTGACCTTCCTCCCGGTCGAATCCAGCTTCGAGGTCAACCGCGGGCGCCTCAAGGTGGACCCGGCCACCTACGCCACCAACGTCCGCGGCGTCTTCGCCTGCGGGGACTTCGTCACCGGCCCGGCCACCCTCATCGAGGCCGCCGGCCACGGCAAGAAGTGCGCCTACGCCATCGATCGCTACCTGGCCGGCCGCACGGACGTCACCGTCACCACCAGCGTCAAGGTGACCAGCAGCTGGCGGCACGAGATGCCGGAGCTGTACGACGTCCTGCCCCGCCAGCACATCCCCGTGCTCCCGGTCGCGGCGCGCATGCCGTCGACCCAGCCGGAGATCAACTTCACCACGCAGGTGGAGCTGGGCTACGACACCACCGCCGCGGTCAGCGAATCCACCCGCTGCCTGATGTGCAACTTCAACATCTGGTTTGATCCCTTCCGGTGCACCCTGTGCGGCGCCTGCGCCGACGTGTGTCCCGAGGGGGTCATCCACATGGTGGACATCAATCAGCTCAAGACGGACGGCCTCCTCCCCGAGATCGAGGAGGCGTACGGCTGGAACAACGGTGCGGCGATGGTCCTGGACGAGGAGCGCTGCATCCGGTGTGCCCTGTGCGTCAAACGGTGCCCGTTCGACGCCATTACGATGGAGCGGTTCGAGCTCCAGGAGATTTCGAGCGACGGCAGGCTCTACAAGGAGTCCTACCGTGATGCGCAGCTCGCCGGGACGGCGGGCGTGGCAGGAGGGCCCAGGTGAGTTTCCTCGAGCGGGTGGATCAGGGGATCCGGCGCAGCGTCGTGTGGCGCTCGCTGTTCCGCCAGCCGTACCCCAACGACGAGCGGTCGCGGGCGTACGCGGTGATGAACAACGTGTTCCTGCACCTCCATCCGGTGCGGGTCCGCCAGCACGCCGTCAAGTTCGCGTACACGTTCTGCCTCGGCGGACTGTCGTTCTTCCTGTTCCTCGTGCTGACCATCACGGGCGTCTACCTGATGTTCTTCTACGTGCCGTCGGCGACGATGGCGTACACGAACATCCTGGATATCCAGACCCGGGTGACGTTTGGGCTGCTGACCAGGAACATCCACCGGTGGGGCGCCCACCTGATGGTGTTCTTCGTCTTCCTGCACATGATGCGGGTCTTCTACCACGGGGCCTACAAGCCGCCGCGCGAGTTCAACTGGGTCGTGGGCGTGGTCCTGCTCTTCCTCACGATCATGCTGTCGTTCACGGGCTACCTGCTGCCGTGGGACCAGATCGCCTACTGGGCCATCACCATCGGCACCAACATGGGTGGCTACGCGCCGCTGTTCAACACCCCGGTCAACCGGCTCCTGCTGGGCGGCCTGGAGGTGGGGCAGAACACGCTGCTGCGCTTCTACGTGCTCCACATCATGTTCCTGCCCCTGATTGCGGCCATCTTCCTCGCGGTCCACTTCTGGCGGATCCGCAAGGACGGCGGGATCTCCGGGCCACTATGACCGTCAGCACGTCTCCAACTGCCGGACTGAGTGACACCAATGACTGACCAGAAGACGCCCGTCGAGCAGCGCGTCGTGACGCCCGTCGACCCGTCCCGCAGGACGGAGATCGACAAGCAGCGCGTCCCGATGTCAGCACGTCCGTACCGCCTGCTGGCGCTCGTCAAGCAGGATGCGGTCGTCCGGGTCCAGAAGGAACCAGACGACACGGTCATGACCTGGCCGCACCTGCTCTCCATCGAGTTCCTGGCCGCCGGGATGATGAGCATCTTCCTGCTCCTCATGGGCCTGTTCATCAACGCGCCGCTGGAGGCGCTGGCCAACGGCAACGTCACCCCCGCGGTGGCCAAGGCGCCCTGGTACTTCCTGGGCCTCCAGGAGCTGCTGGCCTACTTCCACCCCACGGTGGCCGGCGTCATGGTGCCCACGTTCGTCCTTGTGGGCGCCGCGCTGATCCCGTTCGTGGATCGCGGCAACGTCCTCTCGTTCCGGCCGTCGGAGCGCAAGACGGCGGTGGTCCTGTTCACCCTGTTCTGCATCCTGGGCCTCACGCTCACCTTCGTCGGGATCTTCTTCCGTGGACCCGGCTATTCCTTCGTCGTGCCGTACCTGCCGTTCTTCCCGAACAGCACCAACGGCCTCCACTTCGCTCTCTGATCCTGACCGAGGGGCGCCCCGTCTGATGAGCAACTATCACGTCGAACCTGCCGCGCAGCCGCAGGCCCTCACGTCCGCGGCGCTGAAGTCGCTGCGCCGCGAGGAGGTCCAGGGGATCTCGCGCCGGCAGCTCCTGCGCTCGTCCATCGGCGGGGCCATGACGCTCTGGCTGCTGGAGCTGGTCGGTGGAACCCTCGGCTTCATCTGGCCCAACCTCGCCGGCGGCTTCGGTGGCAAGGTGACCATCGGCACCCTGGCCGACCTCAAGCTCAAGAACTCCAGCGTCCCGGTGGCCGACGGCTTCCCGGTCTTCGTCGGCGAGGCCCGGGCGTTCATCGTCCTGGTGGATCCGGCCCGCCAGGAGTTCCTGCCGGGCACGGACAAGACCGGCGACGGCACCGCGCTCAACGTCCGCGCGCTCTACCAGCGCTGCCCGCACCTTGGCTGCAAGCCCAACCCGTGCCTCAAGAACTACTGGCTGGAGTGCCCGTGCCACGGCTCGCGCTACGACCGGCTGGGCGTCAAGGCCGCCGGGACCCAGTACGGACCGGCGCCGCGCAGCATGGACCGCTTCTCCGGCACGGTGACCGCGGATGGAGCCCTGGTCCTGGACACCGGCAAGATCACCCTTGGACCGCTCCCGGTGGCGCTCGGACAGCCCGGGCTCATCCCGCCGAAGAGCCCGACCGGCTGCATCTGACCATGAGCCGCAGCCGACACTGTCGAGGAGACCGATGACCGACCAGCCCGGACGCGAGCCCGAGCAGCGGCTTCCGGCCCGCCGCGCCCCCAGCGACCTGGCGCCGGCGGACCGCTTCAGCGCACCCCCCAGTGCCCATCCCGCGGACCTGAGCGCCCAGCGGGTTGGCCAGATCGTCCGCCAGTCGTCCAACGCGCGATGGGTCAGCCTCCTGGCCGTCATCGTCGTGGTCCTGTTCGTGATCCTGTATTACTTCTACGAGCTGGGTGCACCGCTCGGTCTGTCAAAGCCGCGCCTGGTGCAGCAGACCGAGGTCCAGCAGGTCACCGCGGTCGAGGCGGGCTACAACCTGTTCATCGCCAACTGCGCGCGCTGCCACGGCCCCAACGGCAAGGGCACCAACGAGGGCTACTCCGCGCCGCCGCTCAACGACCCCATGAAGCTGTACGTCCACCTGAACCCGCAGTACCTCAAGAACGTGCTGACGGTCGGCGGCCGGTACGTGTGCGGCAATCCCACCAGCGCCATGCCCATCTGGTCGGACCTCAACGGCGGTCCCCTCAACTACCGCCAGATCGAGGAGCTGATCGCCTTCCTGCGCGCGCCCAAGGTGGACGCGAGCGGCAACGTGATCGAGTACAGGGTCAAGGACGCCGCCCTCAACGAGCCCATCGTGGGCGCGGATGGCAAGGACCTGACGTTCGAGGGCTGGGTCGATCCCGCCTTCAAGCCGGAGGCCGCGGCCACCGCGGTCCCGGACTGCTACCTGGGCAACACCGCCCAGCAGAGCACCGGCCCCGCCGCCACGCTGCCGCCCGAGGCGCAGATCTTCGAGGTCAAGGCCGAGCAGATCGCCTACGACCTCAAGGCCATCACGGTGACGGCCGGCCAGCCCTTCGGGATCAAGTTCACCAACAAGGACTCCGCGGGCGTCCTGCATGACGTGGACATCCGCAAGCAGGACGGCACCACGCTCCAGAACATGCCGACCATCGACGGCGGCGCCAGCACCACGTACGTCTACACGGCCATGGATGCCGGCACGTACCTCTTCATCTGCTCGGTCCACCCGATCCCGGGGATGACCGGCACGCTCACCGTCAAGTAGGAAGGCACGATGACCCACGCACTCGAATCGGGGACCGGCACCAACCGGCGACGGGCGCTCTTTGGGCTGCTCGACGCTGAGGGCTGGGGCTGGGCGTCGGTCAAGGCGTTCATCTGGTTCGTCGTCCTGATCGTCATGCTCGGCTACATCCCGGACCGGGCGTACTACATCGTGGTCAACCGGACCATCGACGTCGGGCTGCTGGCCTGGTCGCCCATCAACTTCTGCCCGCCCGAGAACGAGACGCTCCCGTGCCCGGCCCCGGTCGGGGCCATCCTCCCCTGGCAGACCTCGCCCACCGAGCTGTCGCTCCCGGCGCCGCGCGCCGGTGGCACGGCGGTCCAGCTGGGCACCCGCGTCCTGTACGTGGGCGGCACCGACGGCAGCAAGCCGGTCGACACCACGTACGTCGCCGACCTCACCACCGATGGCAGCTTCGGCGCGTGGCAGGCGGGCCCCAAGCTCCCCGAGGCCCGCGCCGGCGCGGCCCTCATCGTGGCCGGTGGCAAGCTCTACGCCATTGGCGGCAGCGGCCCCTCCGGCGCCACCAGCACGGCGTGGGTCCTGGAGGTCGATCCGGCCACCGGCGCCCTGGGCAGCTGGGTGGACTCGGCCAACCTCAAGCTTCCCGAAGCCCGCACGCATGCCGCGGCCGCCGCGGTGTCTGACGGGATCGTGTTGATCGGCGGCGCGGATGCAGCCGGCAAGCCAACCGCCACCACCTGGAAGTCAACGCTCGACCCCAAGGGCATCCCCACCGCGTGGTCCGAGCAGGCCGCCCTCATCGACGCCGTCTCCGGCGCCACCGCGGTCCAGGTCGGCGACTACCTCTGGGTGCTGGGTGGCACCAACGCCGACGGTCCGTCCGGCGGTGTCCAGCGCGGCAGCATCGGCACCGGCGTGGCGCCCGTCGCGCCCGGCACGTACGTCAACCCGGCGGCGCCCGCCAACCCCATCAAGGTGCTGCAGTGGGCGCTCAACAACAGCGCCAACCTCCCCGGCGCACGCGCCGAGGCGGCCATCTTCGCGGCCAATGGCTCCATCTACGTGGCCGGCGGCACCGACGGCACCACCCCCAGCGGCGAGATCTACTGGGCGGTCCCCACGGGCAAGGGCGACATCACCACCTGGGAGCACCTCAGCCAGAGCGACCTGCCGGGCGGCCTCACCGGCGCCACGGCCATCGTGACCGGCGCTCACGCCTTCCTCATCGGCGGCCAGGCGGGCAAGGCCACGCTCTCGTCCGCCGCTCGAACCAACCTCGCACCCCAGGCGCCGTTCTTCCAGCTGGGCCTCTTCGGAGCCACCATCCCGGCGCTCAAGATCGACGGCGAGCTGGGCCAGCAGCTGGGCATGCTCAGCTCCGCGGGCACGGCCACCGGCAACTTCGCGATCATGATCTTCCTCGGCTGGATCTGGGCCCACAAGGTGCAGGTCCGGGCGTGGATGGATCGACGTCGCGGCCGAGGGGCCAAGGCCGGCTGACCTCCACGCACACCACATCAAGCGCCCGGTCCCCCAGGACCGGGCGTCTTCGATTCAGCGGGCAGCGGGCGGCTCGATCGCCGGGGCTAGAAGCCGCGGTCTTCCTCGTCGGCGGCCGGCGGACCCGAGCGCGCCGGCAGGCCCGAGGCCATCCAGCTCACCGTCCCGCCGATCACGTTGGTGACGTCGTCCCAGCCATTGGCCAGGAGGAAGGCCGCGGCCTGCGTCGAGCGCCCGCCCGCCGCGCAGATCACCAGGAGCGGTCGGTCGGTGGGTAGCTCCCGGTAGCGGCCCATGAACTGCGAGAGCGGCAGGAGGACCGCGCCGACCGCACGCGCCTGGACGAACTCGCCGACCTCGCGGACATCCACGAGGATGGGTGCCGCCTCGCCGGCGACGGGCTCAGTGAGACGCCGGTGCGCCTCGATGACATCGACCTGCGGGATGGGACGGTTCTGCATGGGACGCTCCGCTGCTGGGCGCCGGCTCGACCGGCGATGGATGGGACGGCGAGACAGTCATGGTCGCGGTGATGGTCGCGGCGATGGTCGCGGTGATGGTCGCGGTGATGGTGATCAGGCGAGATCGATGATGCGCTGCCGGCCGGCGACCCCGCTCGACAGCTCGTGCCAGTAGTCGATCCCCACCTCGCCGAGGCGCCAGCACAGCCAGACCTGGCGCCCGTTGACCAGGGCGGGGAAGTCGATCAGCCCGGTCTCGATGTCGCGCAGGACCACGCCCAGCTCGTCGAGTCGCGCGACCGCCGCCTGCATCTGGTCGATCAGCCCCTGCATGCGCAGGCGCGCGAGGCGCAGGCCCTCGTCGTGCGCGTCCAGGGTCCCGGACGCGGAACCTGCCCCATCGCCGGTGCCGGCGGCGCCCGCCGCGCTCGCGTCCGACTCCAGCAACTCGTCACGCAGCCTGACCAGCTGGTGGCGCTGCTGCGCGAGGGTCAGGAGGAGCGGATCAAGCTCGGCGAGCAGGCCGTTGGCTTCGTCCAGCTGGAAGTAGCGCGTCATCGGCGGCATTCTACCGGGCCGGGTCCAAGCGGGCCCGCGGGTGCGCCTGGGGCGTGCGTGGCCCGCGGCGGTGGGCGCGGCGGCAGCGTCGGTGCGCTGCGGCGCCGGCGGGCCTGGGGCGAACGGCCGAACGGGGCGCGACTATCATCCCGGGATGGCCCGACCGCGCGTCTTCGTCACCCGCCGGATCCCCGACGAGGGCCTGCTGCCCATCGGCGAGGCCTGTGATCTCCGCACCTGGGAGGGCGAGCTGCCCCCGTCGCGGGCGGAGCTGCTCGAGGCGGTCGAGGGCTGCGACGGCATCCTGACGCTGTTGACGGACCGCGTCGATGCGGACCTCCTGGACCGCGCGGGGCCGCGCCTCAGGGTGGTCTCCAACTACGCCGTGGGCTACGACAACATCGACGTCGCGGGTTGCGCCGCGCGCGGGATTGCCGTGGGCAACACCCCGGGGGTGCTCACCGAGACCACCGCCGATCTCGCCTTTGCCCTGCTCGCCGCGTCGGCGCGCCGGGTGGCCGAGGGCGACCGCTACGTCCGCGCGGGGCGCTGGCTGACCTGGGGGCCCATGCTCCTCCTTGGTCCGGATCTGCACGGCGCCATGCTGGGGATCGTGGGCTTTGGCCGGATCGGCCAGGCCCTGGCCCGGCGCGCCACCGGCTTCGACATGACCGTGCTGTACTGGTCGCGGACGCGGCTGGACCCCGCCGAGGAGGCACGGCGCGACGTCGCGTGGGCGGACCTCGATGACCTGCTCGCGCGGTCGGACTTCGTGTCGATCCACGCCAGCCTCTCCCCCGGGACCCGGCACCTGATCGATGCCGCCGCGCTGGGGCGCATGAAGCCCAGCGCCATCCTGGTGAACACGGCCCGCGGCCCCATCGTGGACCAGGCGGCCCTGGCCGATGCCCTGCGTCGTGGCGTCATCGCCGGGGCGGCCCTGGATGTCACCGATCCGGAGCCCATGGCGCCCGACGACCCGCTGGCGGGCCTGGACCAGTGCCTGATCGTCCCGCACATCGGTTCGGCGTCGCCCGCCACGCGGGGACGGATGGCCCGGATGGCCGCCGCCAACCTGCTGGCCGGGGTGCGCGGCGAGCCGCTGCCCAATCCGGTCGTGCCCGGCTAGGTATCGCGGCGAGCCACCCTGCCGGCCCGCCCGGCCAGGTTGGCCGCCGCCGGCCACCCTGCCTCTGCTATCGTCGCGGGGACCACGTCAGCCGCGCCCACCGGGCCCCGGCGCACCAGACCATCCGCCAGCCGGAGGACTCCGCCCATGACCCTCATCCTCTCCCTGGACGACGTCAAGTCGGTCCTGGCGATGGGGCCGTGCATCGACGCGGTCGAGGAAGCCTTCCGGCAGTACTCCCTGGGCAACGTCGTCCAGCCCACCCGGCCCACCATCAAGATCGCCGCCCACCGGGCCCTGATCAACGCCATGCCCGCCTACATCGGCGGCGTCGAGGCGCTGGGCGTCAAGTGGGTCGGCGGCTACCTCGGCAACCCCGCACTGGGGCTGCCGGTGGTCCAGGCGATCATCATCCTCAACGACGGCACCAACATGTCGCCGCTGGCGGTCATGAACGGGACCTACATCACGGCCGTTCGAACCGGCGCGGCTGCCGGGGTGGCGACTCGCTACCTGGTGCGAGCCGATGCGGCGACGGCGGGGATCATCGGCGCCGGCGTCCAGGCCAAGACGCAGCTGGAGGCCGTCTGCGCGGTTCGACCCATCACGTCGGCCCGGGTCTACGACGTCTTCCCCGAGGCGGCGGCCAAGTTTGCGGTGGAGATGAGCGCCAGGCTGGGCATCACGGTGACGGCGGCCGCCACCGCCGAGGAGGCCGTCCGCGGCGCCGACGTCATCTGCACCGCCTCCACCTCCAAGACCCCGGTGGTGCTGGGCGAGTGGCTCAAGCCCGGCGCCCACATCAACGGCATCGGGTCGCACTCCACCGATGCCCGCGAGCTGGACACGGCGTGCGTGGTCCGATCGCGCGTCATCGTCGACACGATCGACGCCGCCATGGCCGAGGCGGGCGACATCCTCATGCCCATCGCCGAGGGCGCCATCACCGCGGACCACATCGCCGGCGAGCTGGGCGACGTGATCACCGGCAAGATCCCCGGCCGCTCCAGCGAGACGGAGATCACGCTCTTCAAGTCGCAGGGCCTGGCCATCCAGGACGTGGCCACCGCGCAGCTCGTCTACAAGGCGGCCGTGGCGCAGGGCATCGGCATTCAGGTCAATCTCTAGGCGCCGGCTCGCACCGGCATCCAGGCGGCCACCAACCGGAGGATCGAGTTCGAATGGGCAAGCAGATCATCCTGACCCACAACGCGCCCACGCCGGGCGGCACCTACTCCCAGGGCATCCGCGTGGGCGACCAGATCTTCGTCGCCGGCTCCGGCCCGTTTGATCCGGTCACGCATGAGAACGTCCCGGGCGGGATCAAGGAGCAGACGCGCCGGACGCTCCAGAACATCATCGCCATCGTCGAGGCCGGCGGCGGCAAGGCCACCGATATCGTGAAGGTCACCGTCTTCCTGAAGGACATGAAGCAGTTCAAGGAGATGGACTCGGCCTACGCGGAGTTCTTCACCGAGAACCACCCGGTCCGCACCACGGTCGAGGCGGGGCTCTTCGGCGAGGGCCGGCTGATCGTCATCGACGCGATCGCCCACCTGGGCTGACGCCCGAAAGCCCCGCGGGGCCGAAGACCGGAGTTCCGAAGCCCGAAGCCGAAGCCCGAAGCCGCCGGCCCGCCCGGCGGCTTCTTCGTTGCCGGCGCCCCGCGCCGGCTCACCACCCCGACCCGGCGCCACGCGCCTGGCGCCACGCGTCGCGGGAGACTCCGCGGCTCGGCGCCGCCCGCCGCCCGCCGCGCCGCCCCGCGCCCCACGCC
>CAIJPD010000031.1 GCA_903822495.1 uncultured Chloroflexota bacterium
CAGGGGTGCACGATAGTGCTCACCCAGTGGACGTACTGGAGAAACTGCGCCGGACTGACCAACGGCGCGTGATTGACCGCCGCGCGCGATCGTCCGCGGTGCCGGACTGACCTACGGCGCGTGATTGACCGCGGCCCCGCCAGGGGCACTCGCCGTCCCTGGTGGCACGGCCCAGAGGCAACCCGGCGTCTCCATGGAAGCCGGGCTGGTTCAGGTTCAGCTACTACCCCGGAGGCCGTGGCCGGCGGCGGTCGCTACTGGCAGACCTGGACCGTGAATGCTGGACGCAGGTCCGCCACCGACACATTGGCCTGCTTGTCCGTGGCGCGGATACCCAGCTGGATGACATAGGACTGCTGGTTTGGCGGAAACCACCCGGTACCAGCCGCCGCGTCAAGCATGACGCGCCACGCGTTGCCGCCCATGGGGAACATGGCGGCCGACAGGGGCGCGGCGTCGCCGGCCCGCCGGTACAGGAGAGAGACGGACTCCGTCCCCGACGGATCGGCAACGGTGACGTCCATCGTCGCCGTGCTCGTGGGCGGGCTGGTGTTCGCCGAGCAGGGGGCCGTAATCGGCACGCCGATGAGTTGCGGGGTCCACGTGAACCCGGTGATCTGGGGGCCGCTTGTGTCGGGCGACGGCCCGGCTGTGGGGGTCGGAGCAGGCGTTGGGAGGGCTGTCGGCGCGGCTGTCGGGGAGGGAGCCGAGGTTGGGGCGGGCGTCGGGGCGGCTGCCGAGGTTGGTGTCGGGACGGGTGTCGGGGCCGCCTGGCTGCTCGGTTGGGCCGCCTGGCTGCTTGGTTGGGCCGCCTGGCTGCTTGGTTGGGCCGCCTGGCTCGCGGCCTGGGTCGCGGCACCGATGGGCGCCGACACCGACGGCGATGACGCGGGAGCCAGGAGGAACGACGCCAAGGGTGCGCCCGAGGCCAGCACGGCCACATGGCTGGGCGATGCGCCAGGCGCGCTGCCGCCGGCTGCGGCGTTGAGGCCCAGGATCGCGAGGATCACGATGATCGCGATGGCCCCCAGCGGCGGGACCGGCAGGCCACGGAGGAGGCGGTGCGGGGCCGGCACGTCCGGATCGACATACCCATCGTCGTTCCGCGACCCCCAGCCGCTGGATGCGCCTTGCTGGCCGCCGGATCCGCCGTGCGCGCCACCGGGGCCGGGGTCGGGGTCCAGGCCGAGCAACACGTCCCAGAAGACGGGGCTGCCCGGATCATCAGGAATCGGCGCCGCGTCGAAGAGGAGGGTCCCACCGTAGCCGCCACCCGGGATCGGGTCGCCGGGCGTCGGCTGGGACGGCTCAGGGCTGGTCTTGATGGCCATGTCCCCGGGCCCGACATCCATCGAGTAGTCGGGTGCACTGACCCACTCCGTCTCGACGGTGGCGACCACGGGGTCACTCGGCACGCGGGGGGTGTCGGAGAGCCCTGGCTCGGCGTTCATGGACCGCCCCGGCCCCGCGATCTGCGGATCGCTGCCGCCCGCCTGGCTACGCGCCATCGTGGCGAACCCCCGGGTGGATGAACAAGGCTCCTCCTGGGTGTGCCGGCGGCGGCAAGCAGATGGCTCAGGCGGGGTGGAGGAGCATCGGCTCGGGCCGGCCCACGTTCGGCAGGGGGGGTGGTTGCTCCAGATCCGGGACGGGACGTCCCGGGATCATACGGCGAGACGCGGCCGCTGATTCCGGACGACGGGGCGTGCCGCGACGACCCGGCCTCGGTCCGGTGGCGACCACGCCCGCTTCGGCGGGACGTTCGAGTTCGCCTCGCCGTGATCGCAGGGGCGCCGCGCCTACAGAATCTTGGCCAGGAACGCCTTGGTCCGGTCCTCGGTGGGGTTGGTGAAGAACTGCTCGGGCGTTGCCTCTTCGACGACCCGGCCCTCGTCCATCATCACCACGCGGTCTGCCACCTCGCGGGCAAAGCCCATCTCGTGGGTGACGACGATCATCGTCATCCCCTCGTGAGCCAGCTCCTTCATGACCTCGAGCACCTCGCCGATCATCTCCGGGTCCAGCGCGCTGGTCGGCTCGTCGAAGAGCAGCAGGGCGGGCTTCATGGCGAGCGCCCTGGCGATCGCCACCCGCTGCTGCTGACCGCCGGAGAGCTGCGCCGGGTAGGCGTCCTTCTTCTGCGCCAGTCCCACCCGGGCCAGGAGCGCCTCGCCAATCGCCGTGGCCTCGTCCCGCGCAATCCCGCGGACCTGCGTGGGCGCCTCGATGATGTTCTCGAGCGCGGTCTTGTGGGGGAACAGGTTGAAGCGCTGGAAGACCATGCCGATCTCCTTGCGCTGCACGGCGATGCTCGACTCCTTGTCCTCGACCAGCTTGCCCTTGACCTCGCGGTAGCCGATGAGGCGGCCGTTCACCAGGATGCGGCCGCCCTGGATCTTCTCGAGGTGGTTCACGCAGCGGATGAATGTCGTCTTGCCCGAGCCCGACGGCCCCAGGATGACCACGACCTCGCGGCGCTTCACCGCCAGCGTGACGTCCTGGAGGACGTGGACCTTGCCGTACCACTTGTCAACGTGCTGCGCGTCCACCATGAGGTCCGCGGTGTCAGCCGGCGCGCCGGCGGCGGCCCCAGGCAGATCGTGGGTGACGGTGACGTCCGCCTGGTGCCTATCGGCGGTCATCGGATGCCCCCGTTCTGGCCGGCGTGGCGGCCGATCCCGGCCAGCCGCGCCACCAGGCCCCGGTCCGGCTCGTTGCGGGTGAGGCCCGTGCCGAGCCTCTTCTCGATCCGCCCCTGGACGAAGCCCCAGAGGGTGGTCAGCAACAGGTAGTAGACGCAGATGCCGATCAGCGGCTCAAACGGCTTGAACGTGCCGCCGTAGCGGTTCTGGGCGAGGAGCAGCAGCTCTGTGACGCCCACGACCGATGCGAGCGACGTGGTCTTGAGCATGTTGTTGAACTCGTTGCCGAGCGGCGGGACGATCACGCGCAGCGCCTGCGGCAGGACGATGCGCGACATCGTCTTGCCCGGCGTCATGCCCAGCGACTTGGCGGCCTCGGCCTGACCCGGGTCGACCGACAGGATGCCGGCGCGGATGATCTCGCTCATGTAGGCGCCCTCGTTGATGCCGAGGGCCAGGGTGGCGGCCAGAAATGCCCCGCCGATCAGCTCGGGCAGGCTGCCGTACTGCTTGGGGAACGGGTCGAGGCCCAGCAGCGACGGGATGCCGTAGTAGAGCAGGGCGATCTGCACCAGGACCGGCGTGCCCCGGAAGACCCACACGTAGAGGCCGGCCGCGCGCTTGACGACCAGGTTGCGCGAGCGGCTGCCCAGGGCCGCGAGGAGGCCCAGCAGGATGCCCAGCACCTGCGCCAGCACCGCCATCAGCAGCGTGGTGACAAGTGCCCCGACCAGGACCTCGCGCCAGGTAAAGGTGAAGTCCAGGAACTCCCTTGAATCGAACCCCATCCGCGCGCCTGCGGCCACGCCGGGACCGGGCGGCTGCACGACGCCTTCGCCAATACCCCACCTGTCGACGATGGCCGCCATCGAGCCGTCGGCGACCATCGTGTCGATCGCGGTCCCGATCGCGGCCTTCATGCCGGCGTCGTCCTTGCGCATCGCGATGCCGATGGGCTGCGGATCGATCGGCGTGCCGCCGACCTCGAACTTGCCGGCGTTGTCCGGGAGGCTGGTGTAGTACGCGACGACGGAGGAGTCGGTGGAGTAGGCATCCACGCGGCCGAGGCCGAGCTGCGAGAAGGCGTCGGTGTCCTTCTGGTAGCCCTTGATGTCGATCGGCGCCCTGCCGGCGGCCTTGAGTTCGGCGCTCTTGGCGGTCAGGGCGTCGAGGTTGGTGCTGCCCAGCTGGACCGCGACGCTCTTGCCGGACAGGTCGTCGAGCGTGTGGATGGCCTTTGGGTTGCCAATCGGCACGAGCAGTCCCTGGCCGATCTTGAGGTAGTCGACGAAGTCGACCATCTCCCGGCGCTTGGCGGTGTCGTTCAGGCCGGAGATGACGAGGTCGCACTTGCGGGCCTGGAGGGCCAGGATGATCACATCGAAGGGGGTGTTGTCGACCTCGGCGGTGACGCCCCAGTACGTCGCGATCCGCGCCGCGATGTCGATGTCGGAGCCCTGCGCCGTTGTGCCGTCGGCCGCGTAGAACTCCTCGGGCGCGAAGCTGACGTCCGTGCAGAAGACCAGCTTGCCGGCGGTCTTGATCCGGTCCGGGGCGGCCAGCGTGGCGGCGACGCGGGCAGTGGTGGGGGCGGCGGAGGGCGCCGGCGCGCAGCCGCCGGCAGACAGGGCAAGGGCCAGGGCCGCAGCGAGCACGAGGGCAGATGGTCGCATTCCGGGCTCCTGTACGGGTGGAGGCTCGTGCCGGCGCAGAGGGCGTCAGGGCGGAGGGTCCGCCGAAGGGACGAACTTGATGAGACAGGGTGCGTCCCCGTGCGTCAAGCCCCACTTCGTAGTGGAACACCCCAGTTCGTCGTGGGAGCGCGCCGCCGCACCGGTCCGGGGACGCGACCCGATGCGAGCAAGCCCACCTACACTGGCGGCAACGATCAGGGTCGAGCGAGACCAGGAGCAGGCGGTCACGTGAACCGCGCTGGGCTGCGCGGAGAGCATGGCGGGCCCCGGGGTTTCGCGGGGCCGGGCCCACGGGACCGGGTCCCGATCGGGCCCATCGACCAACAGACCAGGCTCTCGACCATCGAGGCGCCAGCAAACCAGCAGGAGACCGTCGCCGCATGGCCCCTACCACCCGATCCGCCGCCCGCGAGGACTACTCGGACGACGCGATCCAGAACCTGACCGACCGTGAGCATGTCCGGACCAAGATGGGCATGTACATCGGCTCGAAGGGGATCGAGGGCCTGCACCAGGTCATCCTGGAGATCGTCAGCAACGGCGTGGATGAGCACCTTGCCGGCTTCGCCACCGACATCTGGGTCACGATCCACAAGGACCACACGATCGTCGTCCGGGACAACGGGCGCGGCATCCCGATCGGCACCAGCACGACGGCCCACGGCGAGGAGATGCCCACCCCACAGATGGTCTCGACCGTGCTCAAGGCCGGCGGCAAGTTCGCGGCGGCGGGCACCGGCGGGGCCGGCTACAACTCGAGCGGCGGCACCCACGGAATCGGGCTGAAGGCGGCGGCCTTCCTGTCGACCCGGTTCGAGCTCGACGTCTGGCGCGATGGCCAGCACTACCACCAGGAGATGACCGACGGCGCCGCGGTCATCGCCAGGCCGATCATCAAGCGGGCGAAGGGGGACCGACGCGGGACGCAGGTCGGCTACCGCTTCGATCCCTCGTGCTTTGCCGCCGATACCCATGTCGATGCCGAGCGGGTCCTCGCCAAGCTGCGCGAGGTCAGCTACCCCTGTCCTGACCTGACGCTCCACTTCGAGGATCAGCGCGCCGACATCGTCGAGACGATTCGCGCGACACGGGGCATCGAGGAGCTGGTCATCCGGCTGGCCGGCGATGACGACCCCCTCTGGAAGAACCCGATCCGCCTGACCCGCACCATCGAGCTGCCGGCCGGCCACGAGCGCAACTGGCTGCGCGAGACGCCGATCAGCGTGGTGCTGGACGTGGCGATCCTGCCGACCAACTCCACCGCGCCCGGCGAACGGAGCGCCGCCTACACCAACGTCATCCCCAACCCCGATGGCGGGCGCCACGTGGCCGGCACCAAGTCGGGCATCGCCAAGGCGATGAAGGGCTACATGTCGGCCAACGCACTCACCAAGAGCGCGGACACCATCGAGACCGTGGACATCCTGCAGGGGCTCGCCTTCGTGGTGGCCGCCACGCTGCCCGAGCCCTCGTTCGCGGGCCAGCACAAGTCCAAGCTCGACACCCAGGAGATGGAGTCGATCGCCTACGACGCGGTCAAGGACTGGCTGGCCGACTGGCTGACCACGCACGAGAAGGACGCCAAGGCCTGGGCCAAGTCCGTCGAGGAGTTCCGCCTGGCGCGGGTCGAGTTCAAGAAGGTCAAGCAGTCGCTCCGCGAGCAGCGCAAGGGCCGGATCAACGCCCTGTCATCCAAGCTCGCCGCCCACCAGGGCGCACCCGCCGAGCGGGCCGAGCTCTTCATCGTCGAGGGTGACTCGGCCGGCGGCACGGCCAAGGCCGGGCGGGACTCGCGCTACCAGGCGATCTTCCCGCTGCGTGGCAAGCCCATGAATGTGCTGGGCGCCAAGCTCTCGACGATCGCGGCGAACATCGAGCTGGCGGCGATGATGGCGGCCGTGGGCCTGGAGCTCCGCGGCGAGTTCGTGGAAGCCGACATCCACTACGGCAAGATCGTCCTGCTGGCTGACGCCGACCCCGACGGCGGCCACATCAGCCTGCTCCTGCTGCAGTTCCTCATGCAGGAGTTTCCCGACCTGATCCGCACCGGCCGGGTCTACCTGTGCCGCCCGCCGCTCTTCCGGGTGAGCCACAAGCGAACGGGGGAGGCCCACCTCCTCGCGAACGACGAGACGCTCACCCGGTTCATGAAGGGCAAGCGCGGCGACGACTGGGAGACCCAGCGGTTCAAGGGCCTGGGCGAGATGAACGACGAACAACTGCGCTACGTCGCCTTTGACCCGGCGACCCGCGGCCCATTCCTCTACCAGGTCACCTTCGGCGATCATTCGTATGCGTCCGAGCTCATGACCGGGCTGATGGGCAAGGACACCACCTTCAAGCGCGACTGGATCCGCCGCTACGTCGCGGAGCTTGCCGGCGAGCACGGCACGGCCGCCTGACAGGAGCACCACCACATGGCCCGCAAGCCCGTCTCCCTGCCCCCGGTGCCGACCGAGGATGGCGACATCGAGACCATCGACGTCGCCGGCTTCGGCGCGCTGTTTGCCGGTCCGTTTGGCCTGGCGGCGCTTGAGCGCGCCATCCCCGATGTGCGTGACGGCCTGATCCCGGTCCGCCGGCGCATCCTGTTCGGTGCCGACGAGATGGGCCTGCGCTTCGCCGGCAAGACGCGCAAGTCCGCGCAACTCGTCGGCGAGGTGATGGGCAAGTACCACCCGCACGGCGACAGCTCCATCTACGGCGCGATCATCAACATGGCCGCCCCGTACGAGATCCGCTACCCCCTGCTGGTCGGACAGGGCAACATGGGCAGCATCGACGGCGATCCGGCCGCGGCGATGCGCTACACCGAGGTGAAGCTGTCGGCGCTCGGCGAGCAGATCGTGCGCGACCTCGAGAACGCGCGCGCCGCGATCGTCGACTGGGGGCGCAACTACTCCGAGGAGCTGGCGGAGCCCGCGACGCTGCCGTCACGGTTCCCGGTCCTGCTCGCCAACGGCACCACCGGCATCGGCTACGGGGATGCCACCTTCATCCTTCCCCACAACCTGCGCGAGCTGATCGCGTCGGCCTGTGCGCTGATCGACGATCCCGCCCTGCCCATCGAACAGCTGGCCAGGCTGCTGCCCGGCCCCGACTTCCCCGGCGGTTCGCTCATCGTGGGCAACGATGACTGGGCCCAGATCCTTGAAACGGGCCAGGGCCGGATCATCGCCCGGGCCCGGATGCACGTGGAGCAGGAGGCGCGCGAGACCCGTCTCGTCGTCACCGAGCTCCCGTTTGGCCTCCAGCGCGGCTTCAAGGACAACCAGAACCCCGGCGTGGAGGGCCGGATCGTCGAGCGGGTCAACGGCCAGGGCTACACGGGCAAGCCGGTGGAGCCGGCGCTGGCCGGGATCGTGGCCGACGTCCGCAACGAGAGCAGCCGCGAGGCCGGAACCCGCCTCGTGATCGTGCTCGAGAAGGGCGTGACGCCCGAGCGGGCCGCGGCGGCGCTCTTCCGCTACACCGACCTCCAGTCGGCCTATTCGGTCAGCCAGAAGGTCTCGGCCCCGGCGGGGGGCGGGCTGGCCGTGGTCGAGCGCATGGGCACGCGCCACATCCTGCTCCGGTACGCCGCCTACCAGTTCGACGTGCTCACCCGCCGGACTCGCTACCAGCTGGAACGCGCCATCGATGCCCTCGCGCTCGAGGAGGCGATCATCGTCGCGCACGGCAACGCCGAGGAGCTGGTGCGCATGGCGAAGGTCGCCGCCAACCGCGAGGCGCTGGCGACCGCCATCGAGACCACCTACGCCGCCAGGCTCGACCCGGCCCCGGAACGCCGGCGGCGCCAGGCCGAGTTCATCGCCGATCTGCCGCTGCGCCGCTACGCCAGGCTCGACATGGATGGGACCCGCGAGCGGATCGGGCGCCTGCGCATCGAGATCGCCGAGTACCAGCGCCTGCTCGGGGCGCGCGACGCCATGAACGGCCTGCTCAAGAGCGAGCTGCGCGAGATCGCCACGAAGTTCGGCGATGACCGGCGGAGCGAGATCGACCTGAACGCCTCGGCCGAGGTGCCGTCCCAGGACGACATCCTGCCCGACGAGCCGTGCTACCTCGTCGTGACCGCGTCGGGCCTGGTCGCCCGGCACGCGGCGACCGCGTTCCGTGCCCAGAAGCGCGGCGGCGCCGGGGCCACGGCGACCAGGGGCGACGACGACCCCATCGTCTCGTTGATCGGCGCCTCCACCCGTGACCGGCTCTGGCTCCTGACCGATGCCGGCAACCTGTTCGGCTTGCGGGTCGCGGACATCGACGAGGTGCCGCGCGGCGGCAAGGGCACAAACGTCCGCCGGTTCCTCTCGATCGGCACCGACGAGAAGGTCGTGCGCGCCGTTCGCCCGCCGGCCGATGGCGTCGGCGAGGTCGTCATCGCCACGTCCAACGGCAAGGTCCTGCGCAGCCGGATCGGCGATTACGCCAACCTCAACGCCGCCGGGCTCAAGGCGATCGGCCTCGCAGGCGCCGATCGGATCATCGCGGCCGTCCCGGCGGCCACCGGGGCCCAGCTCCTGTTCGTGACGAGTGACGGATACGCGGCCCGGTGGGACATCGACGATGCCCCCATCAATGGGCGTGGGTCCCAGGGCGTCGCCTCGGTCTCGGTCGGTGCCGGGGCCACCGTGGTGAGCATGGATGTCGTGACGCCGGCGGATCCCCGCATGGTCCTCACGATCGGCACGACGGGCAAGGGCAAGCGCACCAAGCTTGCCGAATACCCCACGAAGGGGCGCGCGATCCGGGGCGTCCGGGCGATGGACCTGGTCGCCGTCAATGGCGCCGCCCCGCGGGTCGCGTTCTCGGCGGTGGTGAGCCCCCGTGACGACGTGATCCTGGCCACCCGGGCGGGCAAGGCGATGGTGACGGGCACCGACGAGATCCGCGTTGCGGGCAGGGACACGGCCGGCGTGGCCGTGGTCACGCCCGCGGCCAACGACGAGGTCAGCGCCGGGGCGGTCATCGGCACCGACAAGCCGGCCCCGGCGCCATCCGGGCAAACGGCCACGGCGAAGGCCAAGGCCACGGCCAAGCCTCCCGCGAAGGCCAATCCGACGGCCATCACGAAGCCCGCGCCGGCAATGCCCTCGCTCAAGCCGGCAACGCCCCCGACCAAGCCGGCCGCGCCGGCAATGCCCCCGAAACCCAAGCCGGCCGCGCCGGTAACGGCCCCGCCCAAGCCAGCGGCGCCGGCAGCGCCAACGACGACCAGGCCGGCCGAGCCGGCCGAGCCGGCCGCGCCGGCAACGCCCCCGACGCCTGCGGTGCCCCCGACGACCAGACCCGGTCCCGAGAGCACCAAGCCCGGGAAGCGCCAGCAGGGCGGCCCCGGCTTCTTCGAGTAGGGGAGCAGTCGGGGTCAGGTCCGCGCATCCCGCCTTCGCGGACCAGGGACGATCAGGCCGCCGACTGGTCGCCGCCAACGACGTTGCGAGATCCTGCGAGTCGGCGCTGTTCTCTGCCGGCAGGTACGCGCGCCACTCTTCGCGGACGTCGGGTGCCTCCCAAGTGCCAAGTTGGCGTCCGTCGGAGGACATGCTTGTGTCCAGCCGACATCTCTGAGGAGTCACAATACCCACCATGAATACCCCCACCGGGTATTGACAAGCCTCTTGTCAAGCCCCCCCTGCGGTCGTAAGATGCGACCAGCAGGGCCTGTCAAGACTTGACAGGCCATAGGTGTGTCCGGCTCCCTCCCGCGTCCGACCGCGGACCGGGGTCCGTCTGCGGACGAGCGCCAGGCACATCGCAACCGCGGGCGGGCCGCGGCGGTCTAAGCCTTGGGGGGATCGCCCCGGGCAGGAGGTCTGGTTGGCTGGCGGAGTCGCGGCCGAAGTCAAGAGCAAGCTGCACGTCGTCGATGTCGTCGGCGAGACCGTTCAGCTGCGCAAGGCGGGCACCACCTACAAGGGCCTGTGCCCATTCCACGGTGAGAAGACGCCGTCGTTCACGGTCACGCCCAACCGGGACAGCTGGAAATGCTTCGGCTGCGGGCTGGGTGGCGACATCTTCAGCTTTGTCATGCAGCGCGACTCGGTCACGTTTCCGGAGGCGCTCCGGACGCTGGCGACCAAGGCCGGCGTGGAGATCGACGAGCGGACCAAGCGCGAGGACGCCCACCGGGCGCGGCTGCGCGACGTCCTCGAGAGCGCGATCGCCTTCTATCACGCGGTCCTGACCACGTCGAAGAACGGTGGCGCGGCGCTGGAGTACCTCCACGGCCGAGGGTTCACGGACGAGACCATCAGCAAGCACCAGCTGGGCTGGGCACCGGCCGGCTGGGACACCATGAGCCGCCAGCTGATCGCCAAGCGACACGTCACCCCGGAGGAGCTGTCGGAGGCGGGGCTCGCCTCGCCCCGGAGCAACGGCTCGGGCTTCAACGACAAGTTCCGCGAACGGATCATCTTCCCGATCCGCGACCAGAACGGCCAGGCGGTCGGCCTGGGTGGCCGGATCCTGGGTGCGGCCAAGGCCGAAGGCGACGGTCGAACTCGCGGCCCCAAGTACCTCAACTCCCCGGCAACGCCGCTGTTCGACAAGAGCCGGACCCTGTACCTGATCGACAAGGCCAAGTCGGCCATCCGCAAGACCGGCCAGGCCGTGATCGTGGAGGGCTACACGGACGCGCTGATGGCCCACCAGGCCGGCTACGACAACGTCATCGCCTCGCTGGGCACCGCGCTCACGCCCGGCCAGGTGGCGCTCATCACGCGCTACGGCAAGCGCATCGCGCTGGCCTACGACGTGGACCCGGCGGGGGAGAAGGCCGGCGCCTTCGGCGTCCGCGCGCTCGAAGAGCTGATCCGCCAGCTCGCCGGCTCCGAGACGGGGGTCGAGCTGGACGAGGTCCGCGTGGTCCGGCTGCCCGAAGGCAAGGACCCCGACGAGGTGCTCCGCGATTCGCCCGATCTGTGGCGCGAGGAGATCCGGACGGCACAGCCCATCGTCGACTACCTGATCGATGATCAGGCTCACCACCAGGACCTCAAGACGGCGGGCGGGCGCGATCGGTTCGTGCGGGCGGTCATGCCCACCATCCGCGCGGTCCCCAGCCCGGTGATGCGCGACGCGTACCTCCAGAAGGTCCGCCAGGTCTCCGGGGTGGAGGAGCGGGTGCTCCTGGAGGTGCTCCAGGCGACGCGCCTTCCCGGCAGCCCGGGCGCGTCCATCGACGCGCTCCGCTACGGCGGCGGCCAGCAGGGCGCGGAGCCGGGCCGCATCAATGCGGCGTCCGTCACCCACGCCCCGGACGCCCTGCCCATCGGCGAGATCCTGCGTGGCGTGGCGGTCCAGGAGATCGAGCTGCTTCGCCTCCTCCTGCTGGTGCCCGAGGAGCAGCCGCGCGTGGTCCAGCTGCTGGGTCCGGACCAGCTGCCCTCCACCATTGCCCGCGAGCTGTTCCGGGCGATCGTCTTCGCCCACGAGACCAACGACCAGGGAGTCCGGCCCGTCTACAGCCTCAGCGCGCTGCTGGCGGCCCTGGACCCGGAGACGCAGGTCTTCGCCCAGGCCCTGCTGGCCAAGCGGGAGCCGGACTTCGGCTCGCTGGACCGGCGCGACCTGGACTACGAGGTGGACCGCCTGATCATCGACCTGGAGGGCCTGGCCCTGGACGAGCGCGACGACTACAACAAGTCGGCGCTTGCCGAGGCCGAGCACGAGAAGGACGACGTCGCGCTGCGCCGCCTCATGTCCGAGCGTCAGTCAATCAACGAGCAGCGTCGCTCGCTCCAGCGTCGACGCGACCAGACCCGGCTGCTCAGCCGGATCCCGGCAGTCCGCTGATGGCCGTTCGTTCCATCCACCAGCCCACCCAGACAACTGCCGGCTCGTCCGGCCCCCACCCGTCATCCATGGAGGAGACTCACCGTGCCGATTGATCCGCTCGACCAGCAGCTTGTCGAAGCCGTCCTGACCCGCCCGCGCCGGGGCCGGGCTGAGCTGGAGGAGGTCAAGCTGGCCGGCCTCCGTCCCTCGCGCGCCGCCGTCCTGGATGCGGTTGACGAGGACGAGGGCCTGGACCTCGCCGAGGATCCAGCCGGTCCCGACATGGGCGTGGAGGTCCTCCCGGACAGCCCGGACGCCGTGGGCGCCGCGGCGCCCGTCGAGGCGCCCGTCAAGCTCGATGCCAAGGAGCTGGAGGAGCCCTCGCCGGAGGAGCTCGAGGCCCTGTCGGCCGACATGATCGGGATCGACGACCCGGTCCGGATGTACCTCAAGGAGATCGGCAAGGTCGCGCTCCTCACCGCCGAAGAGGAAGTGGTCCTCGCCAAGGCCATCGAGCTGGGCGAGCAGCTGGTGGAGGCGCCCTGGAAGGGGATCGTCTCGCTCCACGAGTGGACGCTCCACAAGACCGAGACCAAGACCCGGACCGCCAAGAAGCAGCATCGCCTGCCGCTCGGCGACGAGGCCCACAAGATGGTCCGCGATGCCCTGGAGGACGAGGGCGCGCTGGACCTGCTGGTCCCGACGCCCGATTTCCACCTGACCAAGGCGGCCAAGGACGTGCAGTCCGAGGGCACCATCGCGCTCCTGAAGGAGGCCAGGAAGCTGGTCCCGGCGTACAACGAGTCGCTCAGTGTCGACACGTTCATCACGCTGCTCGACTGGTCGTACCTGTCGGTCCACAACGGCGACCTGGAGTCGCGCGACAACGTGGGCCTGCGCGCGATCTACGACTTCACCCGCGACCAGGTCGCGTTCCCGGCCCTGGAGCGCTGGGTCACCACCGGCCGCGACGCCGACATGCTCAAGCACATGGGCTTTGACCCCGAGGTGCCGCTCAACACCAAGCTGGCGGTCCGCAAGGGCGAGCTGGTGCGAATCGGGCGCGACGCACGTGAGCAGCTGACGTCGGCCAACCTTCGCCTGGTGGTCTCGATCGCCAAGAAGTACATCGGCCGCGGCATGTCGTTCCTGGACCTGATCCAGGAAGGCAACATCGGCCTCATCCGCGCGGTCGAGAAGTTCGACTACGAGAAGGGCTACAAGTTCTCCACGTACGCCACGTGGTGGATCCGGCAGGCGATCACCCGCGCCATCGCGGACCAGGCGCGGACCATCCGCATCCCGGTCCACATGGTGGAGACCATCAACCGCCTGATCCGCGTCTCGCGCGGGCTGCTCCAGGAGCTGGGCCGCGAGCCCACCGTGGAGGAGATCGCCGAGGCGATGTCCAAGGGCCAGGAGGTCCAGGTCACGCCGGAGAAGGTCCGCGAGATCATCAAGGTCAGCCAGGAGCCGGTCTCCCTCGAGACGCCGATCGGCGAGGAGGAGGACTCCCACCTGGGCGACTTCATCGAGGACCGGGCGGCGCTGGCGCCGGCCGAGGCGGCGTCCCACCAGCTCCTCAAGGAGCAGGTGGAGGCGGTGCTGGACTCGCTGACGGGCCGCGAGCGGCGCGTGCTGCAGCTCCGGTTTGGCCTGGAGGATGGCCGGGCGCGCACGCTGGAAGAGGTGGGCAAGGAGTTCAACGTCACGCGCGAGCGCATCCGCCAGATCGAGGCGAAGGCGCTCCGCAAGCTCCGCCACCCGTCCCGCTCGCGCAAGCTCAAGGACTACCTCGAGTAGAGGGGCTCCGCGGCGGACTCCCGCCGCGCAACCACGTCACGAAGGCCCGGGCCGGCTCGCCGTCCCGGGCCTGTTGCTGTCCAGGCCCGGGCCAGTCGGCGTCGCGCGGAGCCCGTGGCCGGATCGCCGTTCCGTGCCCGGCTCGCCCGCGTTGCGCGGAGCCAGCCCGTTCCGTGCCCGGCTCGCCGTCCCGGGCCCTTCCGTGCCCGGCCCGCGGGCGTTGCGCGGAGCCCGTTCCGTGCCCGGCGCCATTCCCGTGCCACGGGAGAGAACGACGCCGTCCCCTGCCGGGCCGAATACGAATCGGAGCCAGGCGGCCCCACTGACCCAAACCGCGTCAGAACTTCCCGCCCGGCGGGGGATTCCCACCAGATTGGGTCCGATTGGGCTCCTGGGCTCCGCCACCCGCGGGGTGCCGGGCCCGAGCAGGTCGTCCTGTCCCACCAGGAGGGAAGGGCGCCGGTGTGGGAACGAGAGGGGCCGGCGGTCTCGGGAGCGGTCGAGCAAGCGGCTGCAGGGACAACAGGATGATCGCGTTGCCTTCCGGTCGCCGCCCGGCGCGGAGATCCGCGAGGGCGCGACGGCCCGGCGCCGGGAAGAAGGACTGGAGCGCCTCTGCCTCGTCGCGCAGGAACGTCCGAGAACGTCGCGTATCCCGCACCACGAGAACTGCGCCGTCAAGTCCGCTGTCGCGCAGCTTCAGGTGGATCCGCCGCGCGGTCGCCTGGGCGTCCCGCGGCATGGTCTCCGCCTCCACGCCGAAGGTCCAGCCGTCGCCCCGGATCGTCGCGTCCCACGCGCGCTGGTCGCCTGCAACGGGCAGCGCCACCTCCGTTGCCCAGGCCAGGCTGGGCGGCAGTTCATCACGGACCTGCTTCAGGAGTGTGAGCTGCGCGGCGTCGCGGAATGGCCTGCCGCCTGGGTAGGCCCGGGTGCTGAGGTCCAGGCCCACGACAGCGGCACAGCGGGCCAGCGTGAGGAGCGGAACCATCGGCGCCTGGCCAAGCTCGATGCGGCCCAGCGCAGACCTCGAGACGCCCGCGGCCCTGGCGGCGGCGGCCAGGCTCAGACCTCGCCCCAGCCTGGCATCACGGATCTCCTGGCCGACGCGCGCCAGCGACGCCCGACCGAGCCTGGTTCCGCGATCGACCGGTCGTTCCAGGGTTCCCATGCCGCAAGGATGGCCGGCGGGCCTTCACCGCCACGTAACGCCGCCCGATCGAGGTCCCGGGCCCGATCGAGGTCACCGGCAGGCTCGCCGGCCGGCCCGCCAGTCCCGGCCCGCGGTCGCGCCGGCGTCTGCTGGCCGCGACGTCCGACCGTGCCGGAGGTCACGCCCGTCGGCGCCGCGCGCGTGGGTCGTGCGCGCTATGGTGAGCACCAGATCGCCCCTGCCCCGGGGCCGATAGGGAGGAACCAGCCATGTCCGACGCCACCAATCCCAGCAAGGCCGAGCAGGCCGTGGCCGTCCTCCGCGAGGAGCGCACCCAGACCCTGCGCGCCCTCTCCGGCCTGACCGACCAGGACCTGGCCACCCGGATCGAGTGGCGGGGCGGGCAGCAGCCGGTCAACGCCCGCGTGATGGGCCTTGGCACGCACATGATCGACCACCAGCAGCACCTGCTCCGCCTGCTCTTCGCCCGCGGCCGCGGGCTGACCGCCGCCGAGTACCTGATGGTCAAGAACGCCGCGCTGCTGGCCGAGCTGGAGGCCATGGTCCTGGTCCTCGGCGACGCCGACTACACCGCCCAGGGCCCGGTCGAGGGCGACTGGAGCGCGGAGCAGATCCTGGAGCATGTCATCCGGGCCGAGCGCAACTACCGCGAGCGGATCGTCGTCGGCCTGGCCGCTGCGAAGGCCGAGGCCGAAGCCGCGGGCGGCGAGGCGAAGGACTCCTGACATGCCCGAGCCCAGGGTGGGCTGGTACCGGCCCGACGACACGCGCCACGTCCGCGGAGCCAGCCCCAACCCGGAGCTGATGGAGGGGCTGCGGGCCATCACCGGGCTGAGCTCGACGGTCAGCGACACGCTCGACCATCTCGGGTATCGCCTCGCCGTCCCGGCCGCCGCGCTGGCGCCGGTCGGGAAGGCCGCCCGGTCCGGCGTCGTCATCGGCCGGGTCATGACGTTGCGCTACCTGCCTCTCCGCGAGACGCCGGGCCTGTCCGACAAGGCCGGCCGCCTGGCGCACGGCACCGTCTTCGACATGGCCGTGCCGGGCGACGTCCTGGTCATCTCCGCGCCGCCCGAGATGGCCGTCTCCGTCCTGGGCGGGAACGCCCTGGCGGCGGCGAAGGCGGCCGGCCTGGCCGGCGTGATCGTCGATGGCTACATCCGCGACGTCGACGAGCTGGACGAGGTGGGCCTGCCGGTCTGGGCTTCGGCCATCACGCCGGTCACCGGTCGTGGCCGCCTCGAGGCGGTGGAGATCAACGGGCCCGTCCTCGTGGGCAGCGTTCACGTCATCGCCGGGGACGTGGCGATCGCGGACAGGTCGGGGATCAGCTTTGTGCCGGCAGAGGTGTTTGAGGGGCTCGCGAAGGGGCTGCTGGGCCGGCCATAGGGGACCGCCAGTCCGGCCGACGGCAACCAGGCCGGCCAGCAGTGGCCGGGGCGACCAGGATGATCGGGCCGGCTTCGCGGCCGAACGGGTCGCTAGTTGCGGCCCTCGTACGCGGCCCGGATGGCCGCGACGTCCAGCTTCACCTGGCCCAGCATGGCTTCCGTGGCGCGCCGCGATCCCTCGGGATCTGGGCCCGCGATGTACTGGCCGATCTCGGTGGGCGTCACCTGCCAGGAGACCCCGAACTGGTCCTTGAGCCAGCCGCACTGGGTCGCCGTCCCGCCGTCCGCCAGGAGCGCATCCCAGTAGCGGTCCACCTCGTCCTGCGACGCGCACTCCACCTCGAACGAGATCGCCTCGCTGAACGGGAACTGCGGCCCGCCGTTGATGCCCGCAAAGCGCTGGCCCATCAGGGTGAACTGGACCAGGATCACCACGCCGGCCGGGCCGCTCGGCGTGTCGCCGCCCATGCGTGCCACGTTGTCCACGTGGCTGTCCGGGAAGATCGAGGCGTAGAAGGTCGCCGCCTGCTCGGCGTCGCCGTCGAACCAGAGGTTGGGAACGATGGCCATGGCAGGGATCTCCGAAGGGGCGGCCGGGCCGCCGGGACGCGATGTGGGGGAGAGGTTACGCCCTCGCGGGCGGATCACCCGGCTCGGGGCCGGTCGCGACGGGGTAGCCGGCGGTGGACCAGTCGCTCCACGAGCCCACGTATAGGACCGGATCGGGGAGTCCGGCGATCCGCATGGCCAGCGCGTTGTGGAGTGCCGAGACGCCGCTCCCGCACGACACGATGACGCCCCCGTCCGGCGCCGACCCGGCCCCGACGCCCGGCGCCGACCCGGCCCCGAGGCCCAGTAGCCGCGCCCGGAGCCGGTCCGCGGGGAGGAACCGGCCATCCGGGCCAAGGTTTCCGTCCGTAGGGGCGTTCACGGCGGTGGGGATGTGGCCGGCGGCCGGGTCGATCGGCTCGGTCTCGCCGCGGTAGCGGGGGCCGCCGCGCGCGTCCAGGATCACGGCCCGGCCGAGTCGGCCCAGCACCTGGTCGCGGTCCAGCGTGCCGGACCAGGCGTCCGCGAGCCGGAGGCGTCCTTCGGGGTGGTCCGTGGTGTCCGTCCGGAGCGGCAGCCCGGCCGCCGTCCAGGCGCCGATCCCGCCGTCCAGCACGCGCACCGCGCGATGGCCCAGCCGCTCCAGCATCCACCACAGGCGCGCCGCGACCCAGCCGCCCACGTCGTCATAGGCCACGACCAGGCTGTCGTCGCCGATCCCCGCCCGGGACAGGGTGCCCTCCAACGCCGCGGGCCGGGGAAGGGGGTGGCGGCCGGCGTTCGGCACCGACAGGTCCGCCAGCTGCGTGTCGAGGTCCACGTGGATGGCGCCCGGCAGGTGCCCGGCCTCGTATGCCAGGCGGCCCGCGCCGGGTCTGCCCAGCACCCAGCGCACGTCAACGATTCGAAGCTCCGACTCACCGATCCGGCGGGCGAGCTCCTCGACGGAGATCAGGGGCGATGGATTGACCATGCCCACCATCCTAGCCGCGCCTGCTACAGTCGGGACGCAGCAAGCCGCGATGCGAACAGGGGGAGCCGCCGTGCCTGGGACGTCTCGTGAGGCAGGCCGCGTGCGGCCTGCACGGATGGCCTGAGACCCGCGTGCTGGGGCCGCTCCGGGACCGTGTCGATGCCTTGCAGCCCTTTCGGCGCAACCTCGCGCTGGATCTCATCGGCATGTTCGGGATGGGGACGACGGCGGCCCTGATCGCCTCCTTCCTGCCCACCATCGCCAGGCGTGGCGGCCTCGATCCACTCGGCCTCGCGGCGCTCGCCGGCATGCCCTTCCTGGCCGCGACGCTGAGCGTCTTCAGCGGGCGGCTGGGGCCGCGGACGACCCGCCAGCTCGCCCTGCTGCGGGCGGTGGGCGCCGGGTCGCTGCTGGTGATCCCCCTGGCGCCCGTGCCGGCAGTGATCATCGGCGCGACGTTCGCCTTCTGGATCTCCAACCAGTTCAGCACCCCGTTCCAGCAGCGCCAGTGGGGTGTCCTGTATCCCGCCCGGATGCGGGCGCGCGTGGTCGGCTTCATGGGATCCGGACGCATGGCGGCAAGCGTCGTCGCCGGCATCGCGGGCACGCTCCTGGCCGATCGCCTGGGCGGCCCCGTGGCCGTCGCGCTGGCCGGGGTCGTGGGCGGCCTGTGCGCGCTGGCCTATCTCGGGATCCGCTCGGCTGGGACCATGCTCCCGCCGCCCTATTCCGCGCGCCAGTCTGTGCGCGCCATCCTGGATCGCCCCGGCCTTCGCCGGCTGGCCCTCGCGCAGGGCATCTACTTCGGGGGTCTGACCGCGGCCATGCCGCTGTTCGCCCTCGTCAACGTGGACCGGCTCAACCTGTCGCTGGCGCAGGTCGGTGTCATCGCGCTCCTGACGGCGGCCGGGAGTGGGCTGTCGTTCCTGCCCTGGGGGGCCGTCGCGGACCGGCTCGGGTTCCTCGCACCCATGCGGATCGGCACGTCCGTCGGGCTGTGCGGTCTCGTGGGCTACGCGCTCGCCCAGGACGTGGCGGTCCTGTGGGTGGCGGCCTTCGCGATCGGCGTCAGCAACGCGTCAACCGAGGTCGGGGTGCTCCACGCCATCAGCACCCAGACCTCCATCGCCGGCCGCGCGCCGGCGATGAGCGGCTGGAACGCGGTCGCCGGGGTGCGGGGCGTGGTCGCGGCGTTCGCGGTCAGCCCCCTCGTGCAAGCCGGCGTCGTGGATTACACGGCCGGACTGGTGCTGTGCGCGGTCGCGGCCGCGATCGGGGTGGCCCTCTTCTGGCGGATGGATCCCGACCCCGTCCTCCCGACCGCGGTGGTGGCCGCATGACGGCGCGCCAGGCCGCCGCGACCCCGCGCCAGGGCCCCGCCTCCGACCGCTCGTCGGCCACCCCGGGAGCCGCGTCCGCGTCCGTGATGACCGTCCTGGGCCCGGTGTCGGCAGCCGATCTCGGGATCGTCCTGCCGCACGAGCACCTCCTCTGCCGGGTCTACCGGCCGGCAGATCAGGGGGCCGACGAGCGATTCCACGAGCGGGTGACGCTTGGCAATCTCGGCTGGGTCCGCCAACACTGGGCGTCGAACGCCGACAACCTCCGGCTGACCAGCGAGCGGCTCGCCATCCAGGAGCTCCAGAGGTTCAAGGATGCCGGCGGCGGAACCCTGGTCGACCTGACCCAGGACGGCATCGGGCGCTCGCCCGCGGCGCTCGCCCGGATCTCCCGCGCGACGGGCGTCCACATCGTCATGGGCTGCGGCGCCTACGTCGCCCCGACGAACCCGGCCTGGATCGCCACCGCCACGACGGGCGCGATCGCCGACCGGCTCGTCGCGGAGGCCAACGGCGGGGTCGGCCCAGCCCGCATCCGGCCGGGCATCATCGGCGAGATCGGCTGCTCCTGGCCGCTCGAAGCCGTCGAGGGGCGAGTCCTGGTGGCCGCCGCGCTTGCCCAGGCGCGCACGGGCCTGGCGATCTCCGTCCATCCGGGGCGACACCGCGCCGCGCCGCCGCAGATCGTGGAGCGCCTCGCGGCGGCCGGCGCCGACCTCTCGCGGGTCGTCATCGGGCACCTCGACCGGACGGTCCAGGACCTGGCCGGGCTGGTCGAGATCGCGCGATCCGGCCCCTACGTTGAGCTGGACCTGTTCGGCCTGGAGACCTCTTACTACCCCTGGCCGGGCGTGGCCGAGGGCCTCAGCGACGCGCGGCGCCTGATCCTCGTCCGGGGGCTGATCGAGGCGGGCCTTGGCGACCGGATCCTCCTGTCGCACGATATCTGCACGAAGCACCGACTGGCTCGCTACGGTGGGCACGGCTACGACCATCTCGTCTCGAATGTCCTCCCCTGGATGCGGGACCGGGGGTTTGACGAAGCGGAGATCGACCTGCTGTTTCGCACCAACCCGGCGACGATGCTGGGATCCCACGGGAGGCTGCGCACGTGACCTGGACAGTCGGGCATGGGCTCGAGGGCAAGGGGATCATCGTCACCGGGGCGACGGGGGGGATCGGGTCGGCCGTCGCGCGGGCCTTCGCGGCCGCCGGAGCCCGGGTGCTCGCGACGGACCTGGACGAGGCGGCGCTGGGGCGGCTGGTGGACGCCCTGGACGGCACCGGCCACATCGCCGTCGCGGCGGACCTGCGCGTGGCCCGCAGCCGCGACCTGCTGGTGGCGCGGGCCCGGGACGAGCTCGGCGGCATTCATGCGCTGGTCAGCCTGGCTGCCGTGGTCCGACGGCAGTACGACCTGGGCGACGTGACGGAGGACGACTGGGACGCCCAGCACGACATCAACCTGAAGGCCACCTTCTTCCTGTGCCGGGCCGTGGGCGCCGCGATGATCGAGGCCGGTCGTGGCGGCCGGATCATCACGTTCACGTCCCAGGCCTGGTGGACGGGCGGATACGCCGGTTCGACCGTGTACGCGGCCACCAAGGGCGGGATCGTCGCCCTCTCGCGTGGTCTCGCCCGTGCCTATGGGCCCCATGGGATCACGGTGAACAGCGTCTCGCCCGGCCTCGTCCGGACGCCCATGATCACCACGAACATGGACCCGGTCGCATTCAAGGCCATGACGGACCAGATCCCGCTGGGTCATCTTGCCGAGCCGGAGGACCTCTCGGGCGTCGTCGTCTTCCTGGCCAGCGACCACGCCCGCTACATCACGGGGGCGACGATCAACGTCTCCGGCGGGATGCTGATGTACTGATGGAGCACCAGGAGGGCAGCGTGGGCCAGGCCATCGCGGTCATCGGGGCCGGGACCATGGGCGCGCAGATCACCCAGGTCCTCGCGACCTTTGGGTTCGAGGTGCGCCTGCACGACCTCGACGACGCCCGGCTGGCGGCGGCCGTGGGCCGCATCGGGCGCGGCCGGTTTGGCCTGGATCGCGGCGTGGAGCGCGCCAAGCTGACCGCCGACCAGGCGCGCGACGCCATGGGGCGGATCTCGACGACCACGTCCCTGGAGGCGGCCTGCGCCGGCGTCGATGGCGTCCTGGAGGTGGTCTTCGAGGACCTCTCGCTCAAGATGGCGCTCTTCCGCCGCCTCGAACCGCTGGTCGGCGCCGGGACCATCCTCGCCTCGAACACCGCCGGCCTGTCGATCGCGGCGCTCGCCGGCGCCACCGAGCGGCCCGGCCGGGTCATCGGCTGGCACTGGTTCCAGCCGTGTGCCGTGATGCGCCTCAACGAGCTGGTGGTCGCCCCGGCCACCTCGGACGCAACGGTCGCCACGGTCTCGGGTTGGGCGGAACGCTGCGGCAAGTCGGTGCGCGTGGTCCGGGACAACCCGCGGACATGGGGGCACGTGGCTAATCGACTCAACGAGGCCGTGCGGGCCGAAGCGCGGCGCGTCGTCGACGAGGGCCTCGCGGACGCGGACACCGTGGACGCCATCATGCGTGAGGGGTTCGCCTGGCCGATGGGTCCGTTCGAAGGCCAGCGGCTGCCGGAGTAGGGGAGGACGCCGTGGCAGCAGCCTGGTGGGGAGGGCCATCGTGATTGATGCCGCGACGCTGGACCCGACGATGCGCCCGTTCTGGGAGGGCGTCCGCCTCGGCGAGATCCGGGTGCAGCGCTGTGCCGCCTGCGGGTCGCACCAGTTCTACCCGCGGCCGTTCTGCCTGCGGTGCGACGGGACCACCCTGGCGTGGGTGTCCGCCTCCGGCCTCGGCGTGATCCACAGCCTGGTGACCGTGCATCTCCCCGTCATCGATGACCTCGCGCCGCCCTACCGGGTGGCCCTCGTCGAGCTGGTCGAGGGACCGCGGTTCCTGGGGCTCGTCGCGGCCGACGTCGAGATCGGCGACCGCGTGTCAGGCCGCTGGCTGGGCAGCGAGCCGGGGACCGCGCGACTCCGGTTCGAGGCGGCGCCATGAACGAGCCCCTCGTCGTCTCCTGGCCGGAGCGCTTTCGGGCGCTGGCCGCGGAGCACCCGGATACCACGGCGATCCGGTACACGGCCGCCGACGGCGCTGGCCGGATGCTGACCTGGGGCCAGCTGGATGGCTGGACGGACCGCCTGGCGCGCGGCCTGCTGGCGCGCGGCGTGGGCCCCGGCTCCACGGTCGTGGTCGCCCTCCCCAACAGCCCCGAGCACGTCGCCGTCTGCCACGCGGCCTGGAAGGCCGGCGCCCTGGTGCTGCCGATCCGCCACGCGCTCCCGGTCCCCGAGCGCGAGGCGATCCTGGAGCTTGCGGCGGCCGCCGTCGTCGTCTCGGCGTGGGACGACCTGGGGGCTCCATGGCACGTCCACGTCTCGGACCTCGAGTCGCTGGAAGACGGCTCGGGAACGGCGCTGCCGGACGTGGCGACGCACCCCGCCCGGGCCATTGGGTCCGGCGGCTCAACGGGCCGTCCCAAGCTCATCGTGAGCCTGGATCGCCTGGCCGGCCGCCCCCCTCTGCCGGGGGAGTGGGGTCCGCCCGGGCGGACCATGCGTCTCGGCCAGCGCCAGCTGGTGGCCGGGCCGCTCTATCACGTGGCGCCGTTCTACTGGCTGCACGTCGGCCTCTTCCTCGACCATGAGATCACGCTCCTGGAGCGGTTCGACCCAGCGGCGGTCCGGGCCGCGGTCGAGGCGGATGGCATCCAGTGGGCGTTCCTGAGCCCGACGATGCTCCGCCGGTTGACCCCGTTCCTGGAGCCGGACGACGGCTGGCTGGCGAGCCTCGAAGGCGTCTACGCGTCCGGCGGGCCGTTCCCGGCCTGGCTGAAACAGGACTGGGCGAGCCGTCTGGGGTCGCGCCTCGTCGAGCGCTACGGCGCGGCCGAGGACATCGGGCTGTGCGAGATCGACGGCGTCGAGGCGCTCCAGCATCCCGGGAGCGTGGGCCGTCCGCTCGACACCGAGATCCGGATCATCGACGCCGACGGCGCCGCCGTCCCGCCGGGCGAGGTGGGCGAGATCTTCCTGCGTCGGACCGACGGCCCCAGCCCGGCGTCGCGCTACGTGGGCTCGCCGCCGATCCGGACCATCCCGGGCGGGTTCGCGACGGTCGGTGACCTGGGCCGGCTGGATGGCGACGGCTACCTCCACCTGGCGGACCGACGGGCGGACCTGATCATCTCGGGCGATGCCAACGTCTACCCGGCCGAGGTGGAGGGCGCGCTCCACCGGCACCCCGACGTGGCGGAGGCGGCGGTCATCGGCCTGCCCGATGACTCGTGGGGCCAGCGTGTCCACGCCATCGTCCAGCTCCGCCCGGGAGCCCGGGCGACGGCGGCGGACCTCGACCGCCACTGCCGGGCCTTCCTGTCCGCGTACAAGTGCCCCAAGACCTGGGAGTTTGTCGCCGCGCTGCCGCGCGACGACATCGGCAAGGTCCGCCGGACGGCCCTCGCCCAGGCGCGCGCCATCCCGGCCGACACCCCGACGGAGGACGAGGCGTGAGCGACCTGGTAGAGGCCGTGGCCCGGCACCCCCTGTACATCGTCGGGGCCGCCGAGACGCCGCTGGGCGAGGTCGCCGACGAGAGCGAGCTCTCGATGGTGGGGCTGGCGGCCCGCGACGCCCTGGCCGAGGCCGGGCTCACGCTCCGGGACGTGGACGGCCTGTTCGTCAACTACATGGGCGAGGAGGGCACGGTCCAGGTCGGCGAGTACCTGGGGATCGAGCCGCGCTACCTCGATTCCAGCGACCTCGGCGGGGCCGCCTTCGAGGCCTTCGTGGGGCACGCGATGACGGCCGTGGCGGCCGGGCGCTGCGAGGTGGCGCTGATCACCTACGCCTCGCGCCAGCGCTCCCTGCGCAGCCGCCGCCTGGTGCCCGCGCCCAGCCCGTTCCGCCAGCAGCTGGAGGACCCGTACGGCCTGCCCGTCCCCATCGGCTACTACGCGCTGACCGCGGCCCGCCACATGCACGAGTTCGGGACGACCCGCGCCCAGCTCGCCGAGATCGCGGTCGCCGCCCGGGCGTGGGCCAGGCTCAACCCCAAGGCCTGGGCGCGCGACCCCCTGACGATCGCGGATGCCCTCGCCAGCCGGCCCATCGTTGAGCCGCTCCACCGGTCCGACTGCTGCCTGGTGACCGATGGCGGCGGGGCGATCGTCATCACGGGCGCCGCCCGGGCGCGCGACGCCGCCCGGGCGGCGGTGCGGATCCTGGGGGCGGGCGAGGGCCAGGGGGCGTGGGACATCACGCAGGCGCGCGATTTGACCCGCTCGCCGGGGGTCATCAGCGGCCGGGAGGCCTTCGGGGCCGCCGGGATCACCCCCCGCGACGTCGACGTCCTGGAGCCGTACGACAGCTTCACCATCACCGTCCTGCTGGCACTGGAGGACCTCGGGTTCTGCGCCAAGGGTGAGGGCGGGTCCTTCGTGGAGGGCGGCCGGCTTGCCCCGGGCGGAAGCCTGCCGTCGATGACGAGCGGGGGCGGGCTGTCGTACTGCCATCCCGGCGCCCTGGGCCTCCTGCTCCTGATCGAGGCGGTCCGGCAGCTGCGCGGTGAGGCCGGCGAGCGGCAGGTGCCGGACGCCAGGATCGCCGTCGCGCACGGCGTGGGCGGGACGATGTCGACGGCCGCCACCGTGGTCCTGGCCCGTGACTGACGAGCCGGTGACGCCGGGCGGGGTGCCTGCTGGTGCCGACACGAACCCTGTCCGCCTGCTGGGCGTCTTCCACTTCAGCTTCACCGTGTCGGACCTGGACGCTGCGATCGTCTTCTATCGCGACCTCCTGGGGTTCACCTTCGTCCACCGCCAGGTCCAGGACAACGCGTACACGCGGCGCCTGGTCGGCTACCCCGACGCCCGGATCGAGGTCGCCCAGTTCGCGGTCCCGGGTGAGCGCCGGGGGCTCTCGACGCACGACCTGGAGCTGGTCTGCTACGAGACGCCACGGGGCCGCCGCTCGGAGCCAGAGATCAGGAATCCCGGCGAGGCCCACCTCGCGATCGCAGTGGAGGACGCCCAGGCGATGTATGAGCGACTGTCGGCGGCCGGCATCCGGTTCTTCTCGCCGCCCAACGAGATCACGGAAGGGGTGAACCGGGGCGGCAAGGCGTGCTACTTCCACGGCCCCGACCAGATCGTGCACGAGCTGCTCCAGCCGCCCGCGGCGCGCATCGCGGCCTATCTCGAGACCCAGCCCGGAGGGCCGGCATGACCTGGCGGCTGGGCATCGACGTCGGCGGGACGTTCACCGACCTCGTCCTGGTGGGGCCGGGCGGCGAGGCGCTCACCCGCAAGGTGCTGTCCGCCACCGACGACTACGCGACCGCGATCATCGCCGGCATGCTCGACCTCCTCGGCGCGGCCGGCATCCAGCCGCCGGCCCTCGACGAGATCCTGCACGGGACCACGGTCGCCACCAACGCCGTGCTGGAGCGCCGCGGGGCGCCGACCGGCCTGATCACCACCGACGGGTTCCGCGACGTGCTGGAGATCGGGCGGCTTCGCCTGCCACGGCTGTACGACCTGGACTTCGAGCGGTCCGCGCCGCTGGTGCAACGCCGCTGGCGGCGGACGGTCGTCGAGCGGATGGACGCGCGCGGGGTCGTCCTCACCCCGCTCGACGAGGCCTCGGTCCATGTGGCGCTGGACCGGCTCCTGGCCGAGGGCGTCCGCTCCGTGGCCGTCTGCCTGCTCCACTCGTATGCGAACGGCGTCCACGAGCAGGCCGTGGGGCGGATCATCCGGGACAGGGCGCCCGACCTCGCGGTCACGCTGTCGTCGGAGCTCCTCCCCGAGGTCCGCGAGTTCGAGCGGACCAGCACGGCGGTGACCAACGCCTACGTGCTGCCGGTCATGGACCAGTACCTGGGCCGCCTGGAGGCCAGGCTCGCCGATCTGGGTGCCCGCGCCCCGGTCCTGGTCATGCAGTCAAACGGCGGCGTGATGACGGCGGCCGAGGGCCGGCGGCGCCCCATGCACGTCATCGAATCCGGGCCGGCCGCCGGCGTGATCGCGGCCGCGGCGCTGGCCCGCAGGATCGGGCGGCCCAACGCGATCAGCATCGACATGGGCGGGACGACGGCCAAGGCGTCCGTGATCGAGGACTACCAGATCCAGCGCGCCGGCGAGTTCGAGATCGGCGGGAGCCTCTCCCAGGGGAGCCGCCTGAACCGCGGCTCCGGGTTCGTGCTGCGGATCCCGTCGATCGACATCGCGGAGATCGGCGCCGGCGGCGGCAGCATCGTCCGCGTCGACGGCGCCGGCGCGCTGCACGTGGGGCCGCGCAGCGCCGGGGCCATCCCCGGACCGGCCTGCTACGCCAACGGCGGCACGGAGGCCACGCTGACCGACACCAACGTCGTGCTGGGCTACCTCCACGGCGAGCGCCTGCCCAGCGGCCTGCGCCTGGACGCCGGGCTCGCCCGCCGGGCCGTCACCGAGCAGGTCGCCAATCCGCTGGGGCTCGCCCTGGCGGACGCGGCGCACGGGGTCTTCCTGATCGGGGCCGCCCGGATGGCGCGTGCGGTGCGTTCGGTGACCATCGAGCGCGGCCGGGACCCGCGCGACTTCGGCCTGGTCGCCTTCGGCGGCAACGGGCCCCTGTTCGCGGCGGAGATGGCCGCCGGGCTGGGAATCGGCACGGTGATCGTCCCGCCGGCCCCCGGCGTCTTCAGCGCCGTGGGCCTGCTGGAGGCCGACCTTGAGCATCACCTGGTCCGGACGCTCCTCCGGCCGCTGGACGACGCGGCCCTCATCGAGGTCGAGGACCTGGTCACGGCCATGGAGGCCGAGGCCGCCGCGGTCCTTGGGGGCGCATCCGGGAGCGGCCACATGGAGCTGGCGCGCCACGTCGACCTGAAATATGCCGGACAGTCGTACGAGCTGACTATCCCGCTCCCGCGCGATGCAGCCGCCGCGGGCGGCGGGGTGGCTCGCCTGCGCGCCGCCTTCTCCGCCGAGCACCAACGAACCTACGGGCACGCGGCCGTCGACGATCCCATCGCGCTCGTCAACATCCGGGTCACCGCCGCCGTGCGTGGGTCGACCGGCCGGGGCGCGGCGCGGCTTCCGCGGCCTGCCGCCGGCGCGTCCCCAGATCGCGTCGCGTGGTTCGGGCGGGGCATTGGGCCCGTCGCCACGCCCGTGATCGGACGGTTTGACCTGGACGCCTCGGCGCGGCCGGGCCCGCTGCTGATCGACGAGTACGACGCCACCACCCTGGTGCCGCCCGGCGCGGCCGCCCGGCTCGACGAGTTCGACAACATCGTGATCGACACGGCGGAGGCCAGATGATCACCCCGGCCGGCCTCGACCCCATCCGCCTGGAGCTGATCAAGAACGGGCTCGACGCCATCGTGGACGAGATGGCCATCGCGCTGATGCGCTCGGCCTATTCGACGAACCTCAAGACATCGATGGACATGTCGTGCGCCCTGTGCGACGCCCAGGGCCGTCTCATCGCACAGGGCCTGACCATCCCCATGCACCTGGGCTCCATCCCGCACGCGATGGCGGCCCTGCTGGCCAAGTTCGAGGGCCGCGTCGACCCGGGCGACGTCTTCCTGCTCAACGATCCGTACCAGGGCGGGACGCACCTGCCCGACTTCTACGTGTTCAAGCCGATCTTCCTCGACGGGGAGCGCGTGGGCTGGTCGATCAGCATCGGCCACATGATGGACGTGGGCGGGAAGACGCCCGGCGGCAACGGCGCCGACGCCACGGAGATCTTCCAGGAAGGCTTCCGGATGCCGCCGCTGAAGCTCTACCAGGGCGGCCAACCCGTGGAGACCCTGTTCGAGTTGCTGGAGCGCAACGTCCGCATCCCGCGGCTGGTGCTCGGCGACCTCCGGGCGCTCGTCGCCGCGTGCCTCACGGGCGAGCGCGGCTACCTCGCCCTGGCGGCGCGCTACGGCATGGCGGACTTCGCGGCGACCAGCACGGCCCTGCTCGACCAGGCCGAGCGCCTGGCCCGCAACGCCATCTCGGCCATGCCCGACGGGGTCTACTCGTTCACGGACTACATCGACGACGACGGGATGGACCCCGATCCCATCCCGATCCGGGTCACCATCACGGTCGCCGGCGACCACCTGATCACGGACTTCGAGGGCAGCGCCCGCCAGGTGCGGGGCGCCATCAACTCGGCCTGGCCGTATACCAAGTCGGCGGTCTACGCCTGCGTCCGGCACCTCATCGGCGGGGATCCGCCCAATAACGAGGGATACTTCCGCCCGATCGAGGTCCGCGCCCCGCTGGGCTCGGTGGTCAACCCGGCCTCGCCGGCCCCGGTCGCCGCGCGCGGGCTCACCGGGTACCGGATCACCAACGCCATCTTCGGCGCGCTGGCCGGCATCGCGCCCGACCGCATCCCGGCCTGCGAGGCGGGCGGGGACACGGGCGTCAGCGTGGGTGGCTACGACGCGGACGGACGCGCCTTCGTCTTCGTCGAGTTCGTCTTCGGCGGCTGGGGCGGCCGCCCCAGGCTCGACGGCGTCGACGTGTGCGCCAGCATGACCGTCAACTTCTCGAACAACCCGGTCGAGGTCGTCGAGGCGGAGTACCCGCTCCTGATCGAGCGCTACGAATACGCCCAGGACACCGGGGGCGCCGGACTGCACCGTGGCGGGCTCGCGGTGGAGCGCGACTACCGGTTCCTCAACCCCGAAGGGACCCTCTCCCTGCGCAGCGACCGGCGGACGCACCTGCCCTACGGCCTGGCCGGCGGGCAGGACGGGACGCCGTCGTCCAGCACGCTGGAGTCGGGCGGGGAGACGGCGGTCACGCCGGCCAAGTTCACGACCAGGGTGCGCGCCGGCGATGCCTTTCGGCACCGGGTCGCCGGGGCGGGGGGCTGGGGCAACCCGCTGGACCGGGACCCGGCGCTGGTGCTCCGGGATGTCCGGGACGAGAAGCTGACCCCCGCCTACGCGGCACTGGCCTACGGCGTGGTCATCGACGAGGCGGGCGGCGTCGTGGACGCGGCGGCCACCAACGAGCTCAGAACGCGACGCTCGTCGCGCCCTTGAGGCCCAGCATGGCACGGGCCTCGTCCGGGCTGGCGACCTCGAGCGACAGCTCGTCGAGGATCCGCCGGATCTTGCGGACCTGGTCCGCGTTCGATTCGGCCAGCTGGCCCTTGCCCAGGTAGAGGCTGTCCTCCAGGCCGACCCGCACGTGGCCGCCCATCTGGGCCGCCATGGTGAGCATCCCCATCTGGTGCCGCCCGGCGCCCAGGACCGACCAGTGGTAGTCGTCGCCGAAGAGCCGGTCGGCGACGCCCTTCATGTGGACGAGGTTGTCGGCATCCGGCCCGATTCCGCCGAGGATCCCGAAGATGGTCTGGACGAAGAGGGGCGGCTTGACCAGGCCGCGGTCCAGGAGGTGGGCCAGGTTGTACAGGTGCCCCACGTCATAGCACTCGAACTCGAAGCGCGTCCCGTGGTCGCCGCCCAGCCGGGCCAGGATCTGCTCCATGTCCTTGAACGTGTTCCGGAAGACGAAGTCGCGGGTCGCCTCCAGGTGCGCCGCCTCCCAGTCGTAGAGGAACGTCTTGTATCGCTTGAGCATCGGGTAGATCGCGAAGTTCATCGAGCCCATGTTGAACGACGCGAGCTCGGGACTGGCGGCCACCGCCCCGGCCAGCCGCTCGTCGAGGGTCATCGAGGGACCGCCCCCCGTCGTGATGTTGATCACGGCGTCGCAGCCGGCCCGGATCCGCGGCAGGAACTCCATGAAGACCTCGGGATCGGCCGTGGGTCGGCCGTCCCTGGGGTCGCGGGCGTGGAGATGGAGGATTGCGGCCCCGGCCTGCGCGGCGGCGATGGATTCCTCGGCGATCTGGTTGGGGGTGAGCGGGAGGTACGGGGACATCGTCGGCGTGTGGAGCGAGCCCGTGACCGCGCAGCTGATGATGACCTTGGACCTGGGTGCAGCCATGGCGCGCCTCCGCTCGTGGGTGGTGGTGTCAGCGAGTTTCGCGCGCGGCCTCGCGGGCGGCGGCCGCGCGCTTGTGGGCCAGCAGCTGCATGAGCCGGCGGTCCCGCCAGCGCGCCCGCTCGCCCAGCAGGGCCCGGGGCTGGCCGGTCTCTCGCTCGGCGGCAAGCCCGGTCATCGTGGCCGGGCTCCAGGCGTTCGCGGCCTGGCTGGCCACGATCTGCGCGAAGGGCGGCCCGTAGCGCGCCCCCGATTCGACGACGCCGCCCGGCGCGGCCAGGTCGAACGTCTCGAGTGGCCCCATGAACGACCAGCGCAGCCCCAGGCCGTCGCGAACGGTCCGGTCGATGTCGTCGGCGGAGGCATAGCCACCCTCCCAGAGGTTGATGGCCTCGGACATCAAGGCCGCCTGCAGCCGGTTCAGGATGAAGCCCTGGATCTCCTTGCGGACCACCACCGGGGATTGCCCCGCGGCCTCCAGGAGCACGCGCGTCCGCTCGACGACCGCCGCGTCCGTCCACGGCGCGGGCACGAGCTCCACGACCGGGATGAGGTGGACCGGGTTGGCGGGGTGGGCGACCAGGCAGCGGTCCCTGCCGGCGAGGCCCTCGCTGAACGCGGAGGCGGGGATCGTGGACGTGGAGCTGGCGAGGACCGCCTGCCGGGGGGCGAGGCCGTCCAGCGCGGCGAAGATCTCATGCTTGGCGGCGAGGGTCTCGGCGACACTCTCCTGGACGTAGTCGGCGTCGCCCACCGCCTCCGCGAGGGATCCAGCCGGGCCGATCCGCGCCCGGATGGCCGCGGCCGGCTCGTCGAGCAGGCCCAGGTCGTCGAGGTCGTGCAGGCTGGCGTCGATCGCCGCGAGGCCCCGCTCCAGGGCCGCCGGGTCCACGTCAAACGTCCTCACGGCGTGCCCGGCACGCGCGAACACGATGGCCCAGCCCCGCCCGATCAGACCCAACCCGACGATCGCGATCCTGTCCACCGGGACCCTCCCTACCAAGGCTGCTGGAGATCGGCCTCGAAGGGCCAGAGCGGGTGATCGAGGCGCCGGAACGGCAGCCGCGTCAGGTCGCTGTCCGCCGGGCCCGTGGTGTCGATGTCGAAGACCTGCGCGGCGATGGGCTCGTAGAACTCGCGGTAGCCGCCCGCCGACTTCACCACCACCAGCTCGGCCGCCACCGGGTCAAGGCCGGCGCGCTTGAACAGCTCCAGGTCGAGCAGGTAGGCCGGGCGGCTGGTGATCACCAGGCGGATGGCGCCGATGGCGAGGACCGCCGTGGGCCCGGCGTCGGTCGGGAAGGGCGGGTACTTGGAGCGGTAGCGCCCGTCGCACAGCGTGGCCACGCGGCCCGTGACCCGGAGGGGCCGGTGGAAGCCCGGCGAGAGTCGCCCGCCAACCTCCATGTCGACCGTCGCGTCGACGCCTGCGGCGAAGCAGGCCGCCGCGGCCACCGGATCCGCGACCGGAACCAGGGCATCGATCGTGGCGCCGGCCTCGACGAGCGCCCTGAGCGTGTCGACGCCGTCGCCGGTGCTGCCGGCGGACGTGCTGTCGGCACCCTCGGAGGCGACGATCGGCCGCTCCTCACCGGCAGCTCGTGCCTCCCTGACGGCGGCAAGCACCTGGTCCACCGGGGTCTTGCGCACGCGGAACCGTTCGCGCCGCGCCCAGAGCATCTCGCCGAGCTCGTCGGCGCATTGCTGGGCGTTGGCCGCCGCATCCGGCGCGAGGGCGTCCGGCGCCGCGATCACCACCGTGGACCAGCCCACCTCCGGGGCGTCGAACCAGGGCTGGGTCGCGAACACGCTGATGTCCAGGATCCCCGGCCGCCGCTCCAGCTCCTTGCGCCGGACCATCACCTCGTGCATGGGCCCGCGCCGGGTGTCATGGTGCTCGGACGATGCCGTCATCCGGATCTTGCGGTAGCGGACGACCGGGGCGGGCTCGCCGCGGATCGACCTGACCAGCAGGCGCATGGCGCGCTGGCCGGTCGTGAAGAAGTCCACGTGCGGGCAGGTCTCAAACCCCACGAGGATGTCGGCGGACCGGGCCATCAGGGCGGTGAAGTGGCAGTGCAGGTCGAAGCTGGCGGCCACCGGCAGGTCCGGGCCCACGATCTCGCGGACCTCGGCCAGGAGGGCGCCTTCCGGGTCGGTCAGGCTCTCCGTGGCCATGGCCCCGTGGAGCGAGAGGTAGATGCCGTCCAGGCTCTCCCGGTGCTCGCGGATGGCGCCCAGCACGATCTCCCGGATGGCGGCGTAGGCGCTGTCGGTGACGGGTGGGCCGCTCCCGGCCTGGGCGAACAGGATCGCGACCAGGTCCACGCCCTCCTCGCGCGCCACGCTGGCGGCCCCGGCAGCCTGGTCACGGCCCTTGCCCCGGACCAGCGAGTCCGCGCCCAGCGCCCAGCCGAGGCGTTGGAAGTCCTCGATGGTCGTCACGCCGGGCGAGAAGTGGTTGACCTCGTGGTAGATGGACGCGATCAGGACCCTGGTCACTGGTGGTCATCCTCCCTGCGTCGCCGGATACCGGCGCGTCGGATACCGGCGCGTCGTCACGTTCGGGCTCCTCATGCCTCGACGCCGGCCTGCCGGTCGAGCCACGAGCGCAACGCATCGCCGGCGAGCCGCGCGCGCTCCGCGACCGTTCGGCCGGCGTGGTCACGGTGCGGCACCTCGACGCTGACCGGGGTCTCGGGTGGGAGCGCCGCGAGGAGCCGGTCCAGGGGCAGGCCGCCCTCCCCGGGGTAGCGGCGATCGGTCCGCGCCTCCGCGAGGAGCTGCTCGAGCGGCGGGGCCGCGGCGAGTGCGTCGCATAGCTGGACGAGGGTTCCCGGCGGCAACGCGGGGAGGGCAGACGGGTCCCCGCCCGAGCGGGCCAGGTGGAGGGCGTCGATGCACACGGCCGCGTTCGCGCGGCCCGCGTCGGCGATGAAGGCGACCGCCGCCTCGATCGTGGGGACCGGGCTCCAGCGCATGAACTCCAGCGCGACCGTCATGCCCCCGCTCGCCGCCACGTCGCACAACGCCGCGAACCCGTGCAGCGCCCGCTGGCGATCGGGGTCCATGCACACGGCCAGCAGGCTGGAGGCACCGATCTCGGCCGCGGCGTCGGCCGCCGCGCGCAGGCGGTCCATGTCCACCCCGGGGCTGAGGAAGAAGACCTCCGCGTCGAGCGGGGTGATGCCGGTCGCCCGGCAGGCGGCGGCGATCGCGCGGATCAGCAATCGGTCCCCGACGACCTCGTGCTCGAGCCGCAGGTCCGTGGGGGCGAGGAGCCGGAGGCCCACGGAATCGAAGCCGGCCGCGGCGGCCGCCTCGATGTGCTCGATCGGGCTGGCGCCGCTGACGGTCAGGTAGTCGAGCGAGAGGCGCCGAGCGGGCCGCCGCGCGCCGGCGCCCAGCCCGGGAGCGGGCGTCATCCGTGGTGCCGCGGGGAGGTGGCGCCGACGGACGCGGGCACGGCCGGCTTCCCGGTCGCCACCGCCTCGTGCACGGCCATCGCGGCGGCCAGCGTGGCCAGGCCGTCCCTGCCGTCGATGCGCGGCGTCTCGTCACCGCGGATCACCGCGCAGAAGTGGCGCAGCTGGGCCGCGTGCGCCCCGCGAGGTCCGACGCCCTGCGGCCGCACCACCAGGGGTCGTCCCCAGTCGTCCGGCCCGCCCGGGGCGTGGCTCCAGACCGCGAGGTTGGGGAACTCCAGCGAGGCGTGCGTCCCCATGAACCGGTAGCTGTTCTCCCCGGACCAGGCGACCCCGGGGTTGTCGTTGGTCCCGCCCTCCCAGTTCCAGGGCGAGACCGCCGCATCGGACAGGACGATCGAGCCCAGCGCGCCGCTCTCGAAGCGGAACAGGATCGCCGCGCTGTCCTCCACGCGGTGGCCCCGGACGGCATCGCTGGCCATCGCCTGGACTTCGGCGATCTCGCCGCACAGGTAGCGCAGGCAGTCGATGTCGTGGATCAGGTTGATCAGGATGGGTCCGCCGCCTGGCTCGCTGCGCCAGCCAACCTTCCAGTAGTCATCGGGCTTGCGCGCGGACCAGATGGCCGAGACGGCGACCAGGCGCCCGAGCTCGCCAGACTGGAGGATGGTCCGGGCATCCTGCACCGCCGGGTCATAGCGACGGTGGTGTCCGACCAGCATCCGGACACCCGCCGCCTCGGCGGCCTCCACCAGCTCGAGGCCGGCGGCGACCGTGTCCGCGACCGGCTTCTCCACGATCATGTGGACGCCCGCGGCCGCGCAGGCACGGCCGACTGGCAGGTGCAGGGCGTTGGGGACGGCAACGATCGCCCCATCGATCGCCTCGGCCGCCAGCAGCGCCTGGACATCGGCGTACCAGGAGGCCCCGACCTGCCGCGCCAGGGCCTCGGCCTCGGGTGCCGGGTCGACGATGGCCACCAGGTCGCAGGCCGGCTCCGCGGCGGCGAGACGCACGTGGGTGCGGCCGATCAGGCCGGCGCCGATGACGGCGATCCGGACGGGTGCGGCGGGGGTTGCACCCGTGGGGCGCATCGGCGAATCAGGCGGCACGGGAGACCTCGCTTGGTGTGGCGCCCGGACGGGCGCCGGGGAAGACCGGAGAGCGGACCAGCAGGCCGGCGACCACCGCGGCGGCCGGCAGGAGGAGCAGGACGCGGGTCGCGAGCGCATAGCTGCCGGTCAGCTCGTTGGCAACGGCGATGACCACCGGGCCGATCGCAGCGCCCGCCACGTTGAACGTGAAGACCAGCCCGCGGATCGATGCGATCGACCGGACGCCGAAGTAGCGCGGCATCAGGACCCCTTCCGCCGTGTACGCGGTCGCCCCGGCCGAGCCGAGCAGCATGCCGTACACGATCGTGATCAGGCCGTCATCGAGGTAGGAGACCACGACCATGGCGAGGGTCAGCGAGGTCATCGGCAGGATGAGCAGCAGCTGGCGAGGCATCCGGTCGGCCATCGACCCGACGATCAGCATGGTGATCGCCGACGCCATCGTCTGGGGGATGTAGTTGGCCGCGGCGCGCGTCGGGGAGAGGCCGGCCTCGCCCAGGATCGAGATCTGGTGGAACATCAGGCCGGTCACGATCAGCGAGTTCGACGCGATCGTGAACGTGATGACCCAGAACACGGCCGTCCGGATGGCGTGCCCGCGCGACCACTGGGCCACGCCGCTCGCGCTGGCGCGCGTGGCCGTCGCCGAGAGCTCGCGATCGCCCGCGGGCTTCAGGGCCCACAGGGTGAGTGGCACCACGCATGCCCAGATGGCGATCCCACAGATGACCCAGACCATGCGCCAGCCCACCGCCTCGATGCCGGCGCTCAGGACGATGGCCAGCGTGGACATGCACAGGGCGCCCAGCGCGCCCGAGAGACCCACCGCGCGGCCGGGCGCGGCGTGGAACCGCAGCGCGATCGCGATCTTGCCGGTCAGGTTGAGCGCGCCCTGGCCCAGCAGCCGGATCCCCCAGAACCCCAGTGCCAGCCAGACGAGGCCCTGGACCTGCGACAGCAGGAGCACCACCGTCCCGAAGGCGGCCGCGATGGCCAGCGCCATCCGCCGGACGCCGTGCTGGTCGATGAGCCGGCCAGTGACCGGGAGCGTCATCGCCCCGGCCAGTGACGCGATCGAGAAGATCGTGGAGATCTCCGGGCGCGAGATGTGGAGGTCCCGGATCAGCGAGTCGATGAAGACGGAGATCCCGGCGATCTGGCCGATGCCGCTGATCGTGGTCACGCCCACCGCGAACACGATCACGCGGAGGGCGGATGGCGTGGCGCCAACCGCGGAACCGTCGCTCCGGGCAGACCGGAGGCCCTGCGTCAGCGACGCCATCCAGGGTGCCCGGGCCGCCGGCCACGCCCCGCGCGACAGGTCACAGCGTGGAGGTCACGACGGTCGCATCGCGTCGGGTCAGGACGTCGGGCAGCAGGCTGGTGCCGATCCCCGGGGCGGTGGGCGGCAGGATCGCGCCGTCCTCGATGGTCACGGAGTGGGGGACCACGTCCTGGTACCAGGTCCGGATGTAGGCCCGGACGGTCTCCTGGTAGGTGGCGTTGGGCGCCGCCAGTGCCAGGTGGACGCCGGCCAGGAGGGTGAACGGGCCGGTGCAGTCGTGCATCGTGACCGGGAGGCCGAAGGTGTCGGCGAGCGCCCCGATCTTGTGCGCCTCGGTGATGCCGCCGGTCCAGGTGGGGTCCAGCATGATGATGTCCGCGGCCCGCTGCTCCAGGAGCGGCAGGAACTGGTGGCGCGTCACCAGGTACTCGCTGGCAAGGACGGGGACCCTGGTCTGGGCATGCAGGCTGGCGATGGCCCCGATGTCGTGGGCAAGCAGCAGGTCCTCGACCCACTCCACGTCGTACTCCTCCAGGGCACGCGCGATCTTGACGGCGGCCGGCAGCCGCCAGAAGCCGTGGCCCTCGATCATGATCCGCATCCGGGACCCAACCGCCCGGCGGATCCGCTTGACGGGCTCCAGGCCCTGCTCCAGCTCTTCGGCGCTGATCGTCAGGCCCTGGTTCCGGAGGCCGATGTCGTCGAACGGCCAGATCTTCATGGCCGTGATGCCCTCCGACAGGAGGTCCTCGGCGAGGTCCTCGGCGGCGGTGTTCCAGGTGTACAGGTCCTCGAGTGGCCCGGGCCGCCCGTGTGCCTCGTACGGGGGGCGCCCGTAGGCGGGGCCGCCGCACGTGTTGTAGATGGGCAGCCGGTCGCGTGACCGACCACCCAGCAACTCGTAGATGGGCCGGCCCACGGACTGGCCCAGGATGTCCCACAGGGCGACGTCGATCGCCGAGATGGCCCGGACCTCGATGCCCTGGCCGCCGAACCGGGCCGCGTCGCCGTCGTACAGGGCGGTCCAGTGGCGCTGGATCTGCCCGGGATCCTTGCCGAGCAGCTTGGGGGCCGCCCGGCCGTGGATGTAGCCCGCGATCCCCTCGGCCGACATGAACGTGTCGCCAGTCCCGATGAGCCCCTCGTCGGTGTGGACTCGGACGTACAGGACGAACGGAGTGTCGGCCAGCTGGATCGTCTCGATCCGCGTGATCTTCATGGTGTCGGCCCGTGGCGGCCGGTCAGCCGATCGCCGCGAGGGCGTCGCCGGCGGCCGCGATGGTCTGGTCGATGTCGGCCTCGCTGTGCGCCGATGACAGGAACCAGGTGCCGCGCGCCGTCACCCGGACGCCGCGATCGAGCAGCGCCCGCAGGAACAGACGCTGGCGGGCTCGATCCGTGGCGAAGTATTCGCGGTAGTTGCGGACCGGGCCTCGGCCGAACGTGGTGTTGAAGACGGGGCCGATGCCCTGGACCAGGAGGTCGGTGCCGATCCGCTCGGCCTCCGCGCGGAGCCCGGCCATGAGGCGCGCGCCCATCCGCTCGATGTGCCCGTAGGCCGCGCCGTCGTTCTCCCCGAGCGCCTTCAGGGTGGCGTTGGCGGCCGCGATGCTGGAGACGTTGGCGTTATAGGTGCCGCCGTGGAGGACCCCGTCGGAGGTGAGCTCCATGAGGGCCCGCGACCCGGCCAGGGCGGCGATCGGGAAGCCACTGCCCATCGCCTTGGCGAAGACCGCGAGGTCCGGCATGACGCCGGTCCGCGCCTGCGCCCCGCCGAAGGCCACCCGGAACCCGGTGATCACCTCGTCGAAGATCAGCACCGTGCCGTTCGCCGAGGTGAGCGCCCGGGCCGCCTCCAGGAAGCCGGGCTCCGCCGGGATGACGCCCGTGTTGCACAGGATGGGCTCGCAGATCAGGCCCGCGATCCGATCGCGGAGGGGCCCGTTGAACAGCCCATCGAGGGCCGCCCGGTCGTTCCACGACAGGATCACGACGGCGTCGGCCGACGAGGCCAGCTGGCCGCGGCTGGGCAGATGCGGGATGGGCGCGTCGGCTGGCCCGGCGACATCGAGCGGCGGCGCGACGCTGACGAGGAGGGGATCCAGCCACCCGTGATAGTGGCCCTCGAACTTGACGATGAGGTCCCGCCCGGTGGCCGCGCGGGCCAGGCGGATGGCCGCCTGATCCATCTCCGTCCCGGAGCTGCCGAAGCGCACGCGCTCGGCGCATGCAATCGCGCCCTGGAAACGCTCGGCCAGCTCGACCTCGGCAAACGTCTGGCCGCCAAACAGCTGTCCGCGACCGAGCTCGTCGGCAACCGCCGCAACCACGTCCGCCGGGGCGTGGCCCAGGATCGACGGACCCATCCCCAGCACGTAGTCGACGTAGTCGTTGCCGTCGACGTCAACGAGGTGAGCACCGGCGGCGCGCTCGAAGAAGAGCGAGACGGGGTCGCCGCCTGAGCGGAAGTTGCTGCTCACCCCACCGGCGAGGGAGCCGGTCGCGCGCTCGAAGGCCGCCGCGGAACCGGCATAGCGCCCGGCCGGCGTGGCGGCGGGCCCTGGATTCGCGTGGTCAGCCATCGTCTCCCCGAACTCTGGTGCGCGCGCAGCGGGCGCGGCGCGGCGTCGTCAATCGGTCGCCGTCGCTGGGTATGATGGCCGCTGGGTCGGTCGGTCGCAACCCGCGCGGACGATCGACGTCATCAACCGCCGCCGCCACCGTCCCGAGGCAACCCGCATGTCCGCCTTGCCGCCATCCGGCCAGCAGCCTGGCGCCGCCTCGCCCACGACCCGCGACGTCAGCGCGCCGCAGGGGAGGACCCCCGGCCGTGGCTGATGAGGCGCTGGCCCGATTGGCGCCGGACGCGGCGATCGAGCTGTACCGGCAGATGGTCCGGATCCGCGAGTTCGAGACCATGGTCCAGATCATGGTCAAGATGGGCCGGATCCGGGGCACCGCCCACGCCGCGATCGGGCAGGAGGCCGTGGCCGTGGGGACCTGCGCCGCGCTCCGCGCGTCCGATCACATCACCTCGACGCACCGCGGCCACGGCCACGCGATCGCCAAGGGGGTCGGCGTCGACGCCATGATGGCCGAGCTGTTCGGGCGGACCACCGGGTGCTGTCGCGGCAAGGGCGGCTCGATGCACATCGCGGACTTCTCGGTCGGCATGCTCGGGGCGAACGGCATCGTGGGCGGCGGGTTCGGGATCGCCACGGGCGCGGCGCTGGGGCTCCGGTTGCGGGCATCGGACGGCGTCGTCGTCTGCTTCTTCGGCGACAGCGCCATCAACCAGGGCGCCTTCCTCGAGAACGCCAACTACGCGGCCATCCACCGGCTCCCAGTGGTCTACCTGTGCGAGGACAACGGCTTCGCCATGTCGATGCGGTCCGAGCGCGCCACGGCGCTCGAGCAGCTCGCCGACCGGGCCGGCGCGTTCGGGTTCCCGGGAACCACGGTGGACGGGATGGACGTCGTCGCGACCAGAACGGCCGTCGAAGAGGCGGTGGCGCGTGCCCGGGCCGGGCATGGTCCGACGCTCGTCGTGGCCTCCTGCTACCGGTTCAGCGGCCATCACGTCGGCGACCCTGAGGACTACCGGGACCAGGCCGAGGTCGCGGCCTGGCGGGCGCGTGACCCGATCGCCGCCTTCCGCGCGCGCCTGGTGGGCGGCGGGGTTCTCGGGGAGGCGGCCGCGGATTCGATCGTCGCCGAGGAGTCGCGCCTGGTCGCCGCGTCCGTCGAGAAGGCTGAAGCGGCGCCAATGCCCGATCCCTCCGAGGGTTGGAGCGACATCTATGCGTAGCCCCGACGCGGCCGGCGACTCCGGTGCGGCCCCTGAGCGGATCCTCACCTACGCCGCGGCGCTCAACGAGGCGCTGCGCGAGGAGATGGAACGGGACGCGGCGGTGTTCTGCATCGGCGAGGACATCGGCGTCTGGGGCGGCGGAGGAATCTATGGCGTGACGCGCGGCCTGCGCGACATCTTCGGTGCCGAGCGGGTGCGCGACACGCCGGTCTCCGAGGAAGGCATCGTGGGCCTGAGCGTCGGCGCGGCGCTGGTCGGCCTGCGCCCGGTCGCCGAGATCATGTATGCCGACTTCCTGACCCTGGCGATGGATCCGATCGTCAACCAGGCGGCCAAGGCGCGCTACATGTTCGGAGGCCAGGCCGCCGTCCCGATGGTGCTCCGAACCAACAACGGCGCGCCGGGCGGGAAGGCCGCGCAGCACTCGCAGTCGCTGGAAACCTGGTTCATGCACATCCCGGGCCTGCGGGTGGTCACCCCGGCGACGCCGTACGACGCCAAGGGCCTGCTCAAGTCAGCCATCCGGGACGAGAACCCGGTGATCTTCTTCGAGCACAAGCGGCTCTACTCCCTGAAGGGCCCGGTGCCAGCCGAGGACTACACGGTTCCCATCGGGGTCGCGACCGTTTGCCGGCTGGGCAAGCACGTGACCGTGGTCGCCAACCAGTTGCTCGTCGGGCAGGCGCTGGATGCCGCGGCCACGCTGGCCGAGGAGGGGATCGGCCTCGAGGTCATCGATGTCCGGACGATCAGCCCGCTCGACATGGCGACCATCAGCGCCTCGGTCCGGAAGACAGGGCGGCTCGTGATCGCGCACGAGGCGAACCGGACGGCCGGCTGGGGCGCCGAGGTCGCGGCCCGGGTCGCCGAGCTCGACTTCCACTACCTCGACGCGCCGATCCTGCGGGTCGCGGCCAAGGACGCACCGATCCCCTTCAGCGAGACGCTGGAGCGGGCGGTCCTCCCGCAGACGGCCGAGATCGTCGCGGCCGCCCGGGCGCTCGTCTCCGATCAGGCCGGGTAGGTCGCCTCTGGCTCGAAGGGATACTGCGGCCGTCGGCGGCGTTGGTAGGTGAAGTACGACAGGTCGGCGGTGGTGACGCCCGGCGTGTTCACCAGGATGACCTCGCCGGCGATCGGCTGGTAGGCCGGACGCGGCGAGACGACGCCCTTGGCCACCACGATCCGGTACGTCTCCGGATGGATCCCCGCGCTGTACATCTGGTAGCGCGAGGTGTTGCCGGTCCGCTTCGTGGTCAGCAGCAGCGTGTGGCCGTCCGTGGTGTCCAGGCGGACGGACGGGCCGGCATGGAAGAAGCGGATGCCGCCGTGGGTGACGCCTGGGTCCTCCCATGAGCCGTCCGTGATGGTCCGGACCGTGCCCGTGACGCGCACCGGGCGGCCGTGCATGTCGTCCGTCTTGGCACCCACGTCCAGGGTGATCTCCGTGCCGACGCCGGCCGCCACGCATGCCGCGACGCAACCGGGGTCGTACAGGGTCTGGAGGAGCGACGTGATCCCCAGCCGCTGCGCCTCGGCCAGGATGAACGTCGAGTCCGCCGCGCCGCCGCCGCCGATGTTGTCACCCACGTCCATCAACACGATGGGGCCGTGCCGGGCCGCCTTGTCGTCGGCCGAGACGGCCGGTGCCGCCAGCGGCGAGCCGTCGGCCGGGACCTCGTCGACCTCGCCCAGCGGGCGCGGGCCGCGGTAGTGCCGGACCGCCGTCTCGAGTGCCTCGCGGACTGACGAGACCGGCTTGTTCAGCTCGGCCCGCTTCTCCCAAGCGCGCTTCGCCATCCACTGGGCGGCGTCCCGCGCGGCGTCCATGTCGCCGTCGGCGATGGCGATCCAGGCCATCCCCATCTGCGGGACGTCGGCCCACGGGTAGCCCTCGGCGATGCTCGTGTCGAGGATGCCCGGGCGCTCGTTGGCCGCGACACAGTCGGCGACGAGGCCGCGCATGGGCTCCTCGCCGGTGAACTGGCGGACGATGTTGACGACGAGCGGCGGCGTCTCGATCCACTGGACCGGGTGGATCTCGCCCTTGGCCATCCGGTAGAGCAGTTCGGCGCACTTGCGGCTGCGCGGCTTGGGATCGAGATGCGGGTTGGTGCGCCAGACCATCGTGACGTCCGTCGCCTCCACCAGGCGCCTCGAGACGTTGCCGTGCATGTCGAGCGTGCCGCCGATCGGCACGCCCGGGCCGACGATGGCGCGCACCTGCTCGGCGAAGGCCGCGTCCATGTCCGGGTACTCCTCGGAGACGGCGGCACCGTGGTTGGCGATCAGGACGCCGTCCCACGGGCCCTGATCGCGGAGCATCCCGAACATCTCCGTCGTGAGCCGGTCGTAGGCGTCCCTGGTGATCGTGGCGAGCGGCCCGGTCTGGGCCCACATGAGCGGCACCGCCTCGAAGCCCAGCTCCTTTGCCGCCTGGAGGTAGCCGGCGATCGTGTACAGGGACTCGCCGAACGTGTCGACGATCTCCTGTCCGCGGAGGATGTCCGAGGCCAGGAACTGGGCGTAGTCGGTGGGCACCTTCGAGAACGTGTTCGTCTCGTGCGAGATGCCGAGGATCGCGAAGCGCATCGGAGTCTCCCTGGCGTGGTCGGTCAGCAAGCGTTGGTCGTGGGCCCGTGCGGCACCAGCCGCACCATCTCGTCGGCTACCAGATTGTCCACCCACCATCGACGATGAGGATCTGGCCGGTCACGTAGCCGGAGGCCGGCGAGGCGAGGAAGACGGCGGTGCCGGCGTACTCCTCCTGGGTGCCCACCCGGCGCATCGGGATCTCGTCGTGCAGGAAGCGGGTCATCCGCGCGTCCTCGGCCTGGCGCTCCTCGTCGGTCAGCGCGGCCGCCGCCCGGGCCTGGTCCTCGGCGCTGAGGCCGAAGCCGACCGCCCCGGCGATCCCACCCGGGCTCATGGAGTTCACGGTCACCCCGTACGGGGCCAGCCGGACCGCCAGGTGGCGCGTGATGCCGTGGATCCCGTGCTTGCTGGTCACGTAGTGGGGCTTGTCCCAGCCGGCGGGGTAGAGGTGCGGCTTGCCGGCGATGCTGCCGTAGACCGACCCGATGTTGATGATCCGGCCCCAGCCGCGGTCCCGCATCGCCGGCCCAAAGGCCTGGCACATCCGGAAGGGGGCGACGAGGTTGGTGTCGATGACCGACCGGAACTTCTCGATCGGCATCGTGTCCCACGGGTCGGCCGGCATGACGGCCGCGTTGTTGACGAGGATGTCGATCCGCCCGGCTGCCGCCTGCAGGGCCAGCACATCCTCCTCGACCGTCACGTCCGCCAGGACGATCTCGCAGGTGCCGCCGCCCGCGGCGATGACGCCCTGGGTTTCCTCGAGCGGGCCGCTCCGGCGGCCACAGATGACGACGTCGGCGCCGGCCTCGGCCAGCCCCAACGCGATGCCGCGCCCCAGCCCGGTCCCGCCCCCGGTCACCAGGGCCCGCTTGCCCTCCAGGCTCAGGAGATGGTGGCTCTTCATCTGGTGCCCCCTCCGCTCAGTCGTAGGTCGCCTCGGGCTCAAACGGCAGCATCGGCCGGCGCCGATGCTGGTAGTCGAACCGGCGCATGTTCGAGGCAGCCAGCCCGGGGGTGTCCACCTCGATGAAGCCGCTCGCCATCGGGTAGCCGTCGCGCGTCGAGTAGACCGCCTTCGAGACGATGATCCGGTGATTGGCCGCGTCGACGCCCAGCGCCGCGTACTGGCCCGCGCCCGCCGCCGGCACGGACTGCGTCGTGAGCAGGACCGTCCCGCCGCCGTCGAGGTCCACGATCGTGGAGGGGCCCGCATCGAAGGAGACCCAGCCGCCGCTCGCCTTGCGGTCCTCCCACGCGTCCACGCCCGCGGCGCGCGTGACGCCGCGGATCCGGACCGGCGGCCCGTAGATGGGGTCGGTCTTGCCGCCGACGTCCAGGTCCACCCGGCCGCCCACGGTCCAGGTCGCCTCCACCGCGGCGGCGTCCCAGACCGACAGCAGGAACGACGGGACGCGGAGTCGCATCAGGGCATCCAGCAGGATCACGGAGTCGCCGGGCGTGCCCGCGCCCACGTTGTCCCCGACGTCCAGGAGGACGACCGGGCGGGGGTCGGGGTTGGCCAGCGCCTGGCGGATGGCCTCGTCTGGGGTCGGGGCGACGGCGTCGCACTGCTCGCGCATCTCCCAGGCCAGCCGGGCGAGTCGGCGCGCGCCGGCCCGGGCCAGCTCGGGGTCCCCGTCGGCGATGGCGATGAAGGCCATGCCCATGTGGGCGACGTCCGCGTACGGGAAGCCCTCGCCGATGCTGGCCGAGAGCATCCCTGGCTCGGCCTCCAGGCTCCGCGCCGCCGCGAGGAACGTCTTCATCGGGTCCTCGATGGTCCCCTGGAGCAGGATATTCAGCGCGAGTGGCGGGTTCTCTACCGCCTGGACGGGCGAGATCTCGCCGCGGACCGTGCGCGCGATCAGCTCCGCGCACTGCAGGGCCCGGAGCGCCGCGTCCACGTGCGGGTTGGTCTGCCAGGCCAGGGTCACCGTGGCGGGGGCGATCTGGGCGGGCGACAGGTTGCCGTGGGTGTCCACGACGACGCCGATGGGGACGCTCGGGCCGACGGCGTCCCTGACGCGCCGGATCAGCTCGGCGTCGGCGTCGGGGTAGGCCTCCGACACGCTGGCGCCATGCTGGGCCATCAGGATCCCGTCGAACGGGCCCTGTTCCGCCAGGGCGGCCAGGATGTGCGAGGAGACCTTCTCGAAGGCGGCGGCGCTGATCGTCCCGCTGGGCGGGGTGGTGGCGAAGACCAGGGGCACCACCTCCACGCCGGGCAGGGTGGTGCCCGCGGCATGGAACCCGGCGACGGTGGTCTTGGCCCCGGCGTGGACGTTCCACAGCTGCTGGCCGGTGATGATCCCCACGATGCTCGACTGGGCGGCTCCCACCGGCATCACCGGGAAGCTGTCGGGCCCCGTCGGGTTTGGCGAGAACGTGTTCGTCTCGTGCAGCAGGCCGAGGGCCGCCAGGCGCATCGCATCTCCTCCGGGTCAAGGGCCGTGTGGGACGGATCTGGGCGCTTTGGTCGGGAGCCGGGGCGCCGGTGAAGCGCGTGATGGGGATCCTCCCGCCGGATCATAGCCACCTCGCCCGTCCTCCGGCGCTCCTCTTGCGCCGTGGGCGACACTGGCCCGGTCGGTGGACGCGAGAGGAGATGCCCAAGGTGACGATCATGACGGTCCTCGGGCCGATCGAGGACGACCAGCTCGGCGTCACGCAGACCCACGAGCACCTGCTCATCAACCTGCACAAGACGGTCGCGTTCTGGAACTACGCGGCCTTCGAGGACGAGGCGCTCGCGGCCGACGAGCTGGGCGCGTTCTCCGCCGCGGGCGGTCGGTCGATCGTCGAGGTGACGACCATCGGGATCGGCCGCCAGCCCGAGGGGCTGCGCCGGATCGCAGCGGCCACCGGCGTCAACATCGTGATGGGCACCGGCTGGTATCGGGAGCCGGCCTACCCGGACTACATCGCCCGGTCCGGCGTCAACCAGCTCGCCGACATGCTGGTCCGCGACATCGTCGAGGGCGCCGACGGGACCGGCGTCCGAGCCGGGATCATCGGCGAGATCGGCACCGAGGTGGACTTCCTGGGGCCCGCCCAGGAGCGGGTCTTCCGGGCGGCCGCGAGGGCCCAGCGGCAGACCGGTGTCGCGATCAGCACGCACTGCCAGCGGACCGGCCGCCTGGGTCCCGAGCAGGTCGACCTCCTGCTGGAGGAGGGCGTGCCGCCCGACCGGATCATCATCGGCCACCACGGCGACAAGCGCCACGTGGAGCACGAGCTGGGCCTGCTGGAGCGCGGGGTCTACGTCCAGATCGACCACGTGGGGTTTCCTGACCTGCAGCCCGACGAGCAGCGGGCGCGGAACGTGAAGACGATCCTCGACGCGGGCTTCGGGGACCGGCTGCTGATCTCGCAGGACGTCTGTTTCCCACACCACCTGGAATGGTTCGGCGGGCTGGGCTACGGCCACCTCCTGCGCAGGTTCGTGCCCATGCTCCGGGAGATCGGCGTGACCCAGGCGCAGATCGACACGCTGCTCATCGAGAACCCGGCCCGCGTCCTCTCGATCCGGCGCTAGATCGGAGTCGCGCCGGGCTCGCCGACCTGTTTGCTGGCCTGGTTTCGAAGGTATCCTGCCGAGACGCGGTTGAAGCCATTACCGTGAGCGAGAGGGGCGGACATGGCGATCCCGGATTTCCAATCTCTGATGTTGCCCCTGCTGCGACTCACCGCGGACGGTGCTGAGCACTCGTTGTCCGCGAGCATCGAGTCGCTGGCGGTCGAGTTCAAGCTGTCGGATGCGGACCGAGCGCAGCTCAATCCGGCCGGGCGTGCGCGCACCTTCTACAACCGGGTGGGGTCGCTTCAGGATCACGGAGCGCGGGAAGTCGGTGCTCGCGACGCCACCAGCCAGGATCGACATCCCGTTTCTAATGAAATACCCGGACTACAAGGCCAAGGCATCTGCGGGCGGGTCAGGCAAGCCGGGTGGTGGTGCCGAACCTGTCGTCGGCGCGACTGACCAGACGCCCGAGGAAGCGTTCGAGGCGAACTTCCAGACCCTCCGCTCTTCGGTCGAACAGGAGCTGATCTCCCGGATCAAGTCGGCCAAGCCAGACTTTCTCGAGCGGCTCGTGGTCCAACTCCTCGTCGCCATGGGCTACGGTGGATCGCAAGAGGACGCCGGTCAGGCGATCGGCCAGACGGGTGACGGCGGAATCGACGGCGTGATCAAGGAGGACCGCCTCGGGCTTGACACGATCTACCTCCAAGCCAAGCGGTGGGAGGGGACGGTCGGGCGACCGCTCGTTCAGGCGTTCGTCGGCAGCCTTGCGGGCCAGCACGCGCGCCGGGGCGTCATGATCACGACATCGGACTTCAGCGCAGATGCACGCAAGTACGTGGCGGGGATCGAGCAGCAGGTGATCTTGCTGAATGGGAGAGAACTCGCCCGGCTGATGTTCGAGTTTGGGATCGGGGTGACTCCGGTCGGCTCGCCGTACGTCCTCAAGCGGGTAGATCTCGACTACTTCGACGAGGTCTCGGTCGCCCTCTAGCCGAGACAGCGCAGGGCTGAACAGTCGGGCTTCTCGTCCGAGAGCCACAGCTCGTAGACGCGCATGAAGCCCGCCCTCGCATCTACCACCGGCTCCCCACTGTAGTGATCACAGAGCACGACGCCGATGGTCGCCTCGCAATGCTCGTGCGTCGCGACGTCGAAGGCTGGGAGGAAGTGGCCGGCATCGTGGCGGTGGAACGCCCGCCGATACTGCAGCTCGTGGTGCCGGATCTCGAACGCGTAGTCCAATCGCTCGTAGCGATCGTGTCCGATCGGGCGCCAGCGCTCGAATACCTCGATGTGCACGGCGGCCGACCGACGCGCCAAGGGCGGCCGGCAATCGAGATCGATGACGAGGGCGCCGTCGGACTCGCGGCCCAGCTCGATCTGGTCAGCGTCATGCGGCGGCAGCACCGTGACCCCGAAGCGCTCGATCTCCTCGACCAGGTCCGCGAGGTAGGCCAGGAGGGCGTCCGCGGTGGCGATCAACGCGTGGCCAGGTCCCGAGCGACGGGCAACGTCTCCTCGGCGCCAACTTCGACGCGTCGACGGGCGGGCGCGATCGAGACCCGTCGCCGGCGGGGCCGGTAGCCCTGACGCCAGCCGTCGAACGCGGCCATCGGGATCCGGGTGATCCGCGGCGACAGTCGAAGGGCCGGGATCTCACCACGATTGATGAGATCGAGCACGGCGTCATCGCTGATCGCCAGCATCTCGGCCACCTCGCGGGGTGTGTAGTAGAGCTTGGCCATGCCGTATGCCTCTTGAGCGGTTACAGGGACGATACCGCTCGGGCCGCGCATGTCAAGCGCAGGCTCATCCCGACCACGATTGGTCGGCTTGCCGGCTGGTTACCGTTCGCGCTCCCCGGCGTGCGCCTCGCCCGGCTTGCCTTCGAGCAGCGTGATGAGGGCCGAGTGGTCGAGATCGCCGCCGCCGGTCGCGACCAGCCGGTCGAACTCGCCGGCCACCACCGAGAAGACCGGGAGCTCGAGACCGAGCTTCGCCGCCGTGTCGAGGATGATGTGGGCGTCCTTGGCGTGGAGCGCGGCCCGGCCGCCGGGGGTGAAGTCTCTCGCGATCATCCGGCCGCCGTGGATCTCCAGGACGCGGCTGGTCGCGTAGCCACCGGTCAGCGCGGTCCGCACGATGGCGGGATCCATGCCCGACAGGCGAGCCAGGGTCAGGCCTTCGGCGACCGCGGCGATCGTGGCACCCACGATCAGCTGGTTGCAGGCCTTGACCAGCTGGCCGGTCCCGGACCCGCCGACGTGGACAATGGTTCCGCCCATGGCCGCGAAGACCGGCCGGGCACGATCGAACGCGGCCGCGTCGCCCCCGACCATGATCGACAAGCTCCCCTCCGTGGCGCCGACCTCGCCGCCCGACACCGGGGCATCGAGCAGGCTGACGCCCATCCCGGCGCATCGTTCGGCCAGGGGCGGCATGGCGGTGGGATGGTGGGTTCCCATGGCTGCGACGATGAGGCCATCGTGGGCGCCCGCCAGGACGCCGTCCCGCGCGTCCAGCACGGCCGCCAGGTCCTCGGTGTTGGGGACCATGACGATGACGAGATCGCTCGCCCGCGCCACGTCGGCGGGGGAGGCCGCTGCCAGCGCGCCTGCCGCGACGATCTCGGCGACGGCCGCAGCGGACCGCGAGTGGACCGCCAGCGGGTAGCCTGCGGCAAGGATCCGCCTGGCCATGGGCCGGCCCATGACGCCCAGGCCGACGAAGCCCACCCTCAGTGGGCCGGATTCGGCTGGGTGCGCGGCGGGGTGGAGGGCGGGGCTGGGCTCGGAGGCTGTCATCGTCCCGCAGCATGGCACACCCGGTTCACCCGCCGGCGGGTGGCTATGATCGAGTCGCGCAACGAGCGCCAGATCAGCGACCACGAGCGAGGGACCGATGCGGCTGGCACTGTTCCAGTTTGGCCAGGAGGCGGACACCTTCAACCCGTCGCCAACGACCATGGACCGCTTCGAGGGCTACGGCCTGTACGAGGGCCAGGAGTTCCTGGACAAGATGGTCGGCAGCGGGACGGTCGGCGGGTTCCAGGCCGCCGTCGAGGCGTCCGGTACCGCGATCGAGGTGGTGCCCCTGTCGCGTGGCTGGGCCGGCGCCGGCGGCCGGATCACGGCCGAAGCGCTCCACTTCTTCGAGGACCGGCTCCGGCGCAACCTCGCGGCGGCTGGCCAGATCGACGGGCTCGCCATGCACCTCCACGGGGCGTGCTCGGCGGACGGCCTCGACGACGTCGAGGGCCAGCTCCTGGCAATCGCCCGCGAGCTCCTGGGGCCGGATGTGCCCGTGGTCCTGACGCTGGACCACCACGCCAACATCACCCAGCGCAAGATCGACAACTGCCACCTGCTGGTCGGCTTCCGGACGCAGCCGCACGACCCGTTCGAGACCGGCATCGCGTCCACGGAGCTGCTCATCCGCCTTGTCGGGGGCGAGATCCGTCCCGTGACGGCGTGGCGCAAGCTTCGCCTGATCTCGCACCAGGAGCAGTACCTGACCTCGGGCGGGCCCATGAAGGTCTGGTTCGACCGGGCGCGCGAGCTGGAGCGCGATCCGCGTGTGCTCACGATCTCCAACTTCCCGATGCAGCCATGGCTCGACGTCGAGGAGGGCGGCTGGGCGACCGTCGTGGTGACGGACGGAGATCCCGAGCTCGCCGAGCGGCTCGCCGACGAGATGGCCGACCTGGCCTGGTCGCTCCGGGCTGAGTACCAGGTCACGACCAGTGTCCCGCCCGACGTGGCGGTCCGCGACGCGGACGGCGACGCAGGGTTGGTGATCCTGAGCGACACCGGCGACTCCGTGTTCGGCGGCTCGGCCGGCGACAGCACGGCCCTGATTGAGGCGATGCTCCGCGTGGGGATCACCGGGCGCGCATTGGTGCCGCTCGTGGATGCGGGCGCGGTCGCGGCCCTCGCAGATCTCGCGCTCGGGTCGACGGCGACGGTCTCGCTGGGTGGCTCCATCAGCGGGTTCTTCCGGCCACTCGAGGTGACCGGCGTGGTCCGCCGCTCCGGACCCGGCCACATGGTGCTCCAGGACTTCTTCCATCCCGAGTTCGACATGGGCCGCACGGTGATCTTCGAGGTGGGCCAGGTCACCATCCTGCTCACCGAGGAGGCCGGGATCGGCGGCAACCACCCGGCGGTCTACCGGGCGTTCGGGATTGAGCCGGCGGAGTGCCGGATGGTCGTCCTCAAGACGGCCTCCAACTTCCAGTACTACACGCCGTTCGCGACGCGCGTTCTCCGCGTGGATACCGTCGGGCCCACCCAGTCGGACATCAAGACCCTCAAGTGGGAACGCATCCCGCGGCCCATGTATCCGCTGGAGTCGCCGGCGACCTGGCGAGGCTGATCACCACGGGGCCGCCGTCGCTGGCGGCCCTGCCGATCCCCGCTCAGGCCTCGCCGATTCGCCTGAATTGGTCGCGGCCCTCGTCGTACAGGGCGAGCATTCGATCTCGCTGCGCCGCGTCGTCGAAGCGGGCCCGGGTGGTCAGCCAGGTGCGGGCCTCCGCGATGCCCGCGATGAACCGGGTGCTGGCCGCCCGGGCCGGAGCGACGGCCGGCCCCGCCCCCACGTAGACCGGGCTGGTGTGGGCCCACAGCGCGTGGCCGTAGCTGGTCCGTCGCCGGCCCCACGCGCGGGCGGCGATCCAGCGGGCGCCCGCTACCGGCACCGTCGCGGAGAACGTGCCCGAGGCGCTGCCCGAGACGTCATCGCTCGCCGCAACCACCTCGCCGTCGCGGACGATCTCGACCCGGTCCACCGGCTGCGCGCCGGACCATTCGACCGTCACGGGCAGGCTGGCCCGCCGGGGCGCCAGCACGTCGTCACCCGGGCCGTGGCCGGCCACCGCCAGGCGCAGGATCGGCCCGTTGGTGATGAACGTCCGGCCGGCCCGCAGCCCGTCGAGCCACGCCTCGTACGAGAACGCGCCGCCCTGGTCGACGTAGACGCGGTTGCTGGAGCACAGGAACCAGTCCGAGCCGGTGGAGACCGGCAGCTGCAGGCCGCAGTCCAGGAGGCCGTACCAGATCCGGTAGTCGGGCTCCATCCACCACGGGTCGAACAGGTTCATGCCATCGAGCCGGCCCAGGACCGCGGCCACCGGGGCTTCCATCCCCATCCCGTTGTGGCACCAGAGGGCCACGCCGCCCTGGGCACGCGCGTCGTCGCAGGCATCGATGAGCGGCGGGTAGTCCGGGCTGGAGTCGTCGACCAGCAGGCCGCGGCTGACCGGCTCCACCTGCCGGCGGAGATTGATGAGCATGATGTGGCCGTAGCCGATGTGCCACGTCTCGTCGTTGTGGCGGCTCTCCTCGCCGATGTCGATCACGTGCCCGGCTGTGGAGAGCGGATGCCGTCCGACCGGGAAGCCGTTCGACGCATACGGGACGTCGCGCCGCTTGAGGATGCTGTTGACGAAGACGGGCAGGTCCTCGACGCGTGGGTCGAGCTGGAGTCGCTCGAGGGGCCGGGTCTCCGTCTCGTCGTAGTGGACGTGGGTGTTGCCAGCGTACCAGCCCTGGTCCGCCAGGTTGACCCAGCGCGCGAGCGGGAGGTCCACGCTGACCGTGCCCTGGAGCGGAACGTCGACCGCGACCCGGAGCGGGAGGTACTCGGTGCCCCGCTCGACGATCACGTCGGCCGGCCCGCTGGGCAGCTCCACGCCGAAGTGCTCCGCCGCGTAGAAGAACGGCTCGCCGTTGCCGACCTTGCGGAGCGCGTCGTCGGGCACCCGGGACTCGCCGCTCGACGCCACGACGCGGACGCGCGCCTCCAGCGGCCGACCGCTGGCACGGTCCCAGATCCGGCCCTCCAGCGTCGCCATCGTCAGGCCAGCGCCGAGCCGACGATGCCGATGGCCGCGTCGATGGCTGCGTCGTCGATGCCGCGGTGCACGACCGCGCGCAGGTAGCCACCCGGCGTGGTCATGAGGGCCACGCCCAGCCCGCGGAGGCGGGTGACCAGCGCCTCGGGATCGCCCAGCCGCGCTTCCGGCGTGACCAGGACCAGGTTCGTCTGGACGGTCGCCAGGTCGACGCTGAGGCCGGGCATGCCGTCCAGCGCCTCGGCCAGCCGGCGCGCCCGGCGGTGATCGTCGGCCAGGCGGTCCACCATCGTCTCCAGGGCGAGGATGCCCGCTGCCGCGAGGTGGCCGGCCTTGTGGATCCGGCCGAACCCGACCTGGTTGGCGAGCGCACGGGCGCGCGCCACGATCGGCGCCGGTCCCGCCAGCAGGCCACCGTACGGCGCACACAGGCCCTTGTTCAGGCTCACGGTGATGGTGTCGATGCCGGCGGTCAGCCGGGCGGGCGGCACGCCGAGCGCCACGGACGCGTCGAACAGCCGGGCGCCGTCGAGGTGGACGGCCGCCCCGTGCTCGTGTGCCAGGTCGGCCAGCAGGCGCGTCTCCTCGCGCGGGATGGCGACACCGCCGGCAAACGTGTGGGTGTTCTCGAGGACCAGCATGCCGACCCGCGGCGCCCGTCCGCCGGCGCCCTCGGCCAGCGCCGCCTCGATCTCGTCGGGGTCCACGCGGCCCTGGACCGAATCGACGGTCCGCGCGATGAATCCCCCGAGTGCCAGCGAATACCACTCGGTCACGTTGATGTGCGCGAGCCGGTCCATGAGCACGGCCGAGCCGCGCTCCAGCTGCACCAGCAGGGCGAGCAAGTTGGCGCTCGACGCGTTCGGCACGAACAGGGCGTCCTCGGTGCCCAGCAGGTGGGACCCGAGTCGCTCCAGCCGGTTGACCGACGGGTCCTCGCCGCGGAGCGTCCAGCCGATCTCGGCGCGAGCCATGGCCTCGAACATCTCCGGCGTGGCGGGCGACAGCACGTCGCTGCGCAGGTCGATGACCGTCCGGCCGTCGGCCGCGCGTGTCGTCCCGGCGAGCGTCGCCATTCGCGTCCCCCAACGTCCGGAGCCGCCTTTCAACGGGGCTCGCCAGGGCCCCAGCGTATACTCAACCGGCCCTGGGAGCCATCCGGACGCGGCGGGTCGCGGGTGGGCGGGTCGCGGGTCGTCGCGAGGTCAGCTGGACCACTGGGAGGACCGGGAAGGATGTCGTCGTCCACGCCGGCGCGCGGCCGCATCCGCGTGCTGTTCACCGGCTCGCGGTCGGATGCCAACTGGGATCCGTGGGGTCGGAACATGTACGCCGCCCTCTCCCGCTCGCACGACGTCATGCTCCTCGACCCCGATCGGCCGCTCGCGGAGCAGGTCGTGGACCCCCGGATCGAGGCGGTCGTGGACTCCTACTCGCTGGTCAACCCCGAGGTCGCCGCGGCCGCCGCCGGGCACGTCCGGCTCTGGCAGCTTGGCGCCGTTGGCTACGATCACACCGACGTCCCGTCCCTGGCCCGCAACGGGGTCCCGACCGCCAACTGCCCCGGCTTCACCAGCTCGCGCTCCCTCGCCGAGGCGGCGCTGATGCTGGCCATGATGGTGATGCGCAGCTACAACGGGCTGATGGCGACGGTCCAGGCCGGCCGCATCGGCAGCCCGTCGGGCCGCCAGCTGGCCGGCAGGTCCCTGCTGATCATCGGCTTTGGCGCCAGCGGCCGGGAGCTGGCCAGGCGGTCCGAGGCCTTCGGCATGCGGACCATGGCGATCAACCATCGCGGCCGGGTCCCCGCGCTGGAGCGGCGCTACGGTCTGGCCTGGATGGGTGGGCTCGAAGACCTCGACCGCGGGCTGGCCGAGGCCGACGTAGTCTCCCTCCACATCCCGCTGACCCGCGAGACGCGTCACATCCTTGATGCCCGTCGCCTGGCCCTGATGAAGCCCGGCGCCGTGGTGGTCAACGTCAGTCGCGGGGGGCTGATCGACGACGAGGCCCTGGCCCAGGAGGTCCGCAGCGGCCACCTGTTTGGGGCCGGGCTGGACGTGGTCGCGGGTGAGCCGTCCGGCCCGGCGCACCCCCTGCGCGGGATCCCGCAGGTCATCCTGCTGCCTCACGTCGCCGGCGCCACGGACGCCACGGCGCAGCGCCGGGCGCGCTTTGCCGCCCTGAACATCAGCCGCCTTCGGTACGGGCTGGAGCCACTGAACCGGGTCGACAACCTCCCGCCCCAGGGCTGAGCCGGGCCCGGGCTGCGTCCGCCGCGGGCTGCGTCCGCCGCGGGCTGCGTCCGCCCCAGCCTCAGCGGGCCACGAGGTGCAGCACGCGGTGCGGGCCGACGCGACAGTCGAAGGGGCCGGCCACGTAGGTCGTGGAGTCATCGCCGTCGATCAAGGCCGGACCGGCCAGGGTGTCGCCCTCGCGCAGGTCGTTGAAGCGGTAGACCGGGACCTCCGCCAGGACGACACCCTGGTCGACGAAGGCCGGGCGTGATCCGCTTGGACGGGCGGTCCGTGCCGGCTCGTCGCCGCCGGCCGCCGCGCCAACAGGCGCCGCAACCGCTCGGTCCGCAACCGCTCGGTCCGCAACCGCTCGGTCCGCGATTCCCGGCCGCGGCGCCGCCACGCTGCTCGCGAGATGGACCATCTCGACGAGGGCGGTTGGCGCGGCGTACCCGTGGGTCCGCTCGTGTGCCGCGTCGAAGTCTGCGCGTAGCCGCTCGGCCGCCGCGGCGTCAAACGCGCCGCCCGGGATCGCCACCCGCAGGTCCCATGACTGGCCCACGTACCGGATGTCGGCCGCGCGGTCCCGGCGGAGGTCACCCCCGCGCGCCTCGGGTGGCAGGCGTGCGATGGCCTCGGCTTCGATCCGGTCGAGGGTGGCGCTCACCTCGGCCGGATCCACGACGTCGATGCGGCGCCGGAAGGCGACCCGGTGGTCCACGCGGGGCGCGCTGGCGAGCAGGCCGAAGGCCGACAGGACCCCGGCGTCGGGCGGGATGATCACCGACCGGAACCCCAGCGCCGTGGCCTGACGGCAGGCATGCAGCGGGCCGGCACCCCCAAACGCGATCAGGTCGTAGCCGTGCGGATCCAGCCCCCGCCGGATCGTCATCAGCCGGGTCGCCTGGATCATGGCCGAATCCGCGACGTCCAGGATCGCGACGGCCGCGTCCAGCGACGAGACGCCGAGACGTGCGGCGAGCCGACCGATGGCCGCGGCGGCCGCCGCGCCGTCGAGGGGGAGCCTGCCGCCGGCCATCGACGTCGCGCCGATCCTGCCGAGGAAGACGTTCGCGTCCGTGACGGTCGGCTCGGTGCCGCCGCGGCCGTAGCAGGCCGGCCCCGGGTCCGCCCCCGCGCTGCGTGGGCCGACGCGCAGGATGCCGCCCGGATCGATCCAGGCGATGCTCCCGCCGCCGGCGCCGATCTCCACGAGGTCCATCACGGAGCCCAGGATCGGCAGCCCGCTGCCGTGTGCCACGGCCGAGCCCGAGCCGGCGCTGGAGCCGATCTCCCACGCCGTGGTCTGCAGGGATTCGCCATCGTCGATCATGCCGACCTTGGCGGTCGTCCCGCCCATGTCGAGCGTGACGACATCGCGGCTGCCGATCAGGGCCGCGTAATGGCTGGCGGCCGCGAGGCCCGCCGCCGGCCCCGATTCGATGATCTCGACCGGCCGCTCCAGGGCGTTCGCCGCGGTGGCGAGACCCCCGTTCGACTTCATGAGCCACAGCCCGGAGCTGGCCCCGCGATCGCGCAGGCCGGCCTCGATCGACGCGATGTAGCTCCCGACGACGGGCCCCACGTAGGCGTTGGCGACCGTGGTGCTGGCGCGCGGGTACTCGCGCGTCTCCGGGGCGATCACGCTGGACAGCGAGATCGAGACCCCGGGGATCTCGTCGCGCAGGATCTCGGCGACCCGCTGCTCGTGGGTGGGGTTGACGTACGAGTGGAGGAGGCAGACGGCGACGGACCGGATCCCCGAGTCCCGGATCTGCGCGGCGGCCTCCCGAACCGAATCCTCGTCGAGCGGGAGCAGCACGCTCCCGTCGTAGCGCAGCCGCTCCCGGACCCCGAATGCCCACTCGCGCGCCACCAGCGGGAGTGGCTTCGTCGTGCGCAGGTCGTACAGGTCGTGCCGGATCTGGCGGGCGATCTCCAGGACGTCCCGGAAGCCGTCGGTGGCGAGCAGCGCCGCGGGACCGCCGGTCCGGGTCAGCACCGCGTTTGTGGCGACCGTCGTCGCGTGGAGGACGGACCGGCAGGCGCCGATCTCCGCCCCCGCCAGCTCCAGCGCGATGTCGAGGGCCCGGAAGAACCCTTCCGACGGGTCGTGCGGCGTCGACAGGACCTTCCCGGTCCAGCGCTCGCCGGACTCCGTGTCGATGAGGACGACGTCCGTGAACGTCCCGCCGATGTCGATGGCGACCCGGAACCCGCTCATGACTGGATCTCCGTCGTGAGGTCGCTGCCGGGCGTCGCGCGTTCGGCGGCTGACGGCGGGCTGTCGACCGCGACGCCGTAGACCGCCTGGGCGCGGGCGCTCGTGATTCGGCCCGACGCCACGTCGGCGCGGACCATCGCCGGGTCACGCAGCGCGACCTCCCCGTAGCCGCCGCCGCCCGCCGTCTGGATGCTCATCACCTCGCCCGCCGGCACGTCGACCGTGAACTTGGAGGGGAACCTGATCGCCTTGCCCTGTGGGTCCCGGATGTAGTGGTTGGACCGCGCGGGCCCGCCGCCCAGGAGGCCCTGCGGCGCGAACTTGACCCGCTCCGCCATGACCGAGAACGTCACGTCGCCCTCGAACACGTAGTCACGACGGAGGCCCAGGCCACCCCGCCAGCGCCCGGGCCCCTCGGAGTCGGGGACCAGCTCGTAGCGCACGAAGCGGACCGGGTAGTTGGACTCGGTCTCCTCGATCGGTGCATTCTCCGTGTTCTGCGTGTGCGGCTGGATGGCGTCCATCCCGTCCAGGCCCAGGCGCCCCCCGTAGCCCCCGGCCTGCGTCTCGTAGTAGACGAAGTACCTGCCCGTCCGGGGGTTGAGGCCCCCGAACGAGATGTTCAGCATCGTCCCCTTGGAATCCGCGGCGGACAGGTCCGGCAGGATCGAGGCGAACGCGCGGAGCGCCACCTCCGTCAGGCGGGCGACCGTGTCGGCGCCGCCCCCGATCGCCGCCGGCCGCACGGAGTCCACGACCGACCCGGGTGTCGTGATGACATCGATCACCTGGTAGAAGCCGTCGTTGATGGGGAGGTCGGGGTCGATCATGCAGCGCAGCGCGTAGGCGCACGCCGAGAGCGTCCCGCCGCGGGTGGTGTTGATCGACGACGGGCGCTGGGCGGCGCACCCGGTCAGGTCGAAGGTCACCTTCTCGTCTGTGATCGTGATCCGGGCGCTGATCTTGACCGGCTCGTCGGTCATCCCGTCGTCGTCGAGGTAGTCGGTCGCCTCGATGGTGCCCCGCGGCAGGTGGGCGATGGCCGCCACGGACCGGCGGTGGGTGTAGTCGAGGAGGTCGTCGATGCCGCGCCGGACGGCCGGCAGCCCGCGCTCCGCGATCAGCTCCGAGAAGCGGCGAAGGCCCACCGACACGCTGCCCAGCTGGGCGCGCAGATCGCCCTCCGCCTCGCGCGGCGATCGGACGTTCTCCAGGAGCATCGCCAGGACGCTCCGATCGATCACCCCGTCGTGCAGCACGCGGACGGGCGGGATGATCAGCCCCTCCTGGTACTGCTCGCGGTGGAGGCCGATGCTCCCCGGCGTCCCGCCGCCAACGTCCACGTGGTGGGCCATCGAGACGGCATAGCCAAACGTCTCACCGTCGATGACGAGCGGCGCCACCAGGCACACGTCGTTGAGGTGGAGCCCGCCCAGGTGCCCCTGGTTGCACAGGATGGCGTCGCCGGCCTCCAGCGGCGCGTCGTACGTGGCGAGGATGGCGGGCACGAACGTGGCGAGGGTCCCGAGGTGAATGGGCTGCGCGAAGGACTGCGCGATCGTCCGCGCCCGGCTGTCGAACAGGGAGCACGAGAAGTCGAGGCGGGTCTTGATGTTCGTCGAATAGGCGGCCTTGCGCAGCGTGACGCTCATCTCGTCGGTGATGCCGACCAGGGCGTGCCGGAAGATCTCCAGGCGGAGGGCGTCGGTCGGGGCGAGCGGGCCTGTCACGTGACGGGAGTCCTTTCATGCGTCGTGCTCATCGGCGAAGGGCGCGTCCGGCCCGGACGCCGGTGATCTGTCCGTTCTCCACGGCGAAGGCGCCATTGACCAGGACGTGGCGCATGCCTTCCGCCAGCCGGTTGGGCTCCTCGAAGCTGCCCGTGGCGCGCATGGCGGTGGGGTCGAAGACGGCCAGGTCGGCCCGCGCGCCCACCCGGACCGCGCCCCGGTCCGCGAGGCCGATCTGGCCGGCCGGGAGCCCCGTCAGCCGGTGGATTGCGGCCTCGAGGGTGAGCGCTTGCCGGGCCCGGACCACGGTCTCCAGGTACCACGCCGCCCACGTGAAGGCCCCGTGGAAGACATGGTGGCCGATGGGGCCGCCGGGGCTGAACGTGGTGGCGTCGGAGCTGGGCGAGCAGCGCGGATGGGCCGCCGCGGCGGCGATCTGGTCCACCGTGTACGACCACCCGATACACATCGGGCCGTCCACGCGCTCGGCATGAGCGGCCAGGACGTCGAAGATGACGTCACGCGGGTCGCGCCCCGGCCCTGCCAGGTCGGCCACGCTCCGGCCGGCCACCTCCGGGGTGTTGGGCGCGTCCACGATGAAGACGCCCCCATAGCCGCGGATCCCGAAGCTGTCGACGATGCTGCGATGCTCGCGCAACTCGGCCCGGCGGTCGCGGAGGACGGCGCGGACCAGGGACGGCCCACCGTCGACGACCCAGCGGGGGAGCGCGACGCTCAGGTTGGTGAACCCGAACAGCCGGGTGTGGACGTCGAACGCGACCTCCAGCCCGCTCGCCGACGCGCCATCGATCGCCGACATCGACCGTTCGAGCGCATCCGCGGGGGCCCCGGGCCGGGGCACCAGGTGGGAGACCTGGAGGCGCGCGCCGGAACGCCGCGCGGTGTCGATGGCCTCCTGGACGGCCTCGACCGCGCGGACGTCCTTGTTCCTGGTGTGCGTGGCGTACAGGCCGTCGCGCCGGGCCACGATGCGGCACAGGTCGTCGATCTCGCCGGCGTCCACGCCCCCCTCGATGGGGTACTCCAGCCCGGTCGAGAAGCCGAAGGCTCCGGCGTCCAGGGACGCCTCGAGGAGCCGCCGGATGGCACGTCGCTCGTCGGGCGTGGCGTCGGCCGCGGCGTCGGCCATGGCGGTGAGCCGGAGCGTCCCATGCGGGACGAGCGCGGCGACGTTGATGGCCGGCCGGGCGGCGTCCAGGGCGTCGAGGTAGCCGGTGACCCCTGTCCACGGCATGGGCCAACCCGGCTCGTACCCGTAGATGTTGTCCGCGTGGCGCTCCGGGCGGTCGATGGGCGCACACCCGTGGCCGCAGTTGCCCACGAGCTCCGTGGTCACGCCCTGGGCAATGGCGCTCGCCGCCTGGGGGTCGATGACGACCGTGAGGTCCGAGTGGCTGTGGATGTCGATGAAGCCGGGCGTCACCACGCAGCCGCTTGCGTCCACGAGGCGCGCCGACTCGGCCCCGGTCAGGTCCGGCGCGATGGCGACGATCCGGTCGCCCCGGATTCCGACGTCCCCGCGGACCGCCGGCGACCCGGAGCCGTCGCTGATGAGCCCGCCGCGCAGGACCACCTCGGGTCGCTCGCCGATCACGCTCTCGAGCTGGGATGGAGCCATCGGGGCAGGATATGATGCCGGCATGCCGCCTGCCGACCGCATCCGCGCCTGATGGACAACCTCCCGTCGGCGCCGACGGCCCGCATCGGCGCCGACATCGGCGGGACCTTCACCGACGTCGCGCTGGTCGACGGCAACGGCCGGCTGGCCATCCACAAGGTGGTCTCCACGCCGCCGGACTTCGGGCGCGCGGTCGCCGAGGTCGTCGAGCGGCTCCAGCGCGACGGCGCCGTGGGGCCCGAGACCGAGGTCATCCACGGGACCACCGTCGCGACCAACGCCATCCTCGAGCGACGAGGCGCCCGGACCGCCCTGCTCACCACGGACGGCTTCCGGGACGTGCTCGAGCTTCGCCGCGCCCGGGCGCCCGAGCTCTATGACGCCCGCTACGTCCCGCCCCCGCCGCTCGTGGACCGCCGCTGGCGGATCGGGCTCCGGGAGCGCATCGGCCCCGAGGGACAGGTCCTGGTCCCCATCGACGAGGCGGAGGTGCGCCGAGTCATTGCGTTCCTGGCGGCGGAGGGCGTCGAGTCCATCGCCGTCTGCCTGCTCCACTCGTTCCGCAACCCGTCCCACGAGCGGCTGATCGGGCGGATCCTGGAGGAGACCGCCGCGTACACCTCCCTGTCCGTCGACCTGCTCCCGGTCATCGGCGAGTACGAGCGGACCAGCACCACCGTCGTGAACGCGTACATCGGGCCGGTCGTCTCGCGCTACGTCCTGGACCTGGCCGCCGACCTCCGCCGGATCGCCGGCATCGGCCGCCTGCAGGTCATGCAGTCGAGCGGCGGCCTCATGTCGGCCGCCCGGGCGGCTCGCCAGCCCGCCCAGATCGTGGAGTCCGGGCCGGCCGGCGGCGTGATCGCCGGCGTCCGGCTGGGCGAGGTCTCGGCCGCCCGCGACCTGATCTGCCTGGACATGGGCGGCACCACGGCCAAGGCCAGCGTGATCGAGGGTGGCGTCCCGACGCTCACGAGCGAGTACGAGGTGGGCTCCGGGATCTCGCTGTCGAGCCAGATGTCCAAGGGGCGCGGCTACGCGCTGAAGGTGCCCGTCCTCGACATCGCGGAGGTCGGGGCCGGCGGCGGGAGCATCGTCACGGCCGACCCGCTCGGGACCATCCTGGTCGGGCCGCACAGCGCCGGCGCCGTGCCGGGCCCGGTCTGCTACGCGGCCGGCGGCACCCACGCCACGGTGACCGACGCGAACGTCGTCCTGGGCTTCGTCAACCCGGAGGCCATCGCCGGTGGCTCGCGGGCCATCCACCCGGACCTGGCGCACCGGGCGATTCGCGACGATGTGGCCTCGCCCCTGGGCCTGTCGGTGGAGGCTGCCGCGCACGGCGTCTTCGGGGTGGCCACCGCGACCATGGCCCGGGCCGTCAAGGCCGTCACGACGTACCGGGGTCGCGACCCTCGCGATTTCGTCCTGCTGGCCTTCGGCGGCAACGGACCCATCTTCGCCGCGGCCCTCGCGGAATCGCTCGGGATGCGCCACGTCAGGATTCCCGCCGCGGCCGGGGTCTTCTCCGCCCTCGGGCTGCTCGAGGCCGAGGAGGCCTGGCATCTCAGCCAGTCGGTCTTCGCGGTGTCGGCGGCGCTCGATCCGGACGACCTGGTCCGGCACTACCGCGTGCTGGAGCGCCGGCTCCTCGACGAGCTCGCCGAGGGCGAGACTCGCGCGGTCGAGATCACGTGGGGCGCGGACGTCCGGTACGCCGGGCAGGGCTACGACCTGACGATCCCGGTCGACCGCACAGGCGCGCCCGGCGACCTGGTCGCCCGCCTCCGCGAGACCTTCCACGCGACGCACGCCAGGGCGTACGGCCACGCGGCCGAGTCGGACGAGATCGAGCTGGTCAACGTCCGCGTCACCGGGCGGCTGCCCCGGTCGGGTGCCATCTCGCGGGCGACGGCGGCGAGCGGCCAAGGAGCGTCGTCCCGGTCGATCTGGCTGGGACCCCGGCTGGGCCGCCACGTGGCGCCCGTCCTGGATCGCGCCGACCTGCGCATGCCGGTCATGGGGCCCGTGCTCATCGAGGAGCCCGACACCACCACCGTCGTCCCACCCGGCTGGTCCGCCCGGCTCGACGAGCAGAACACGATCGTCATGGAGCACGTGGCGTGAGCGGGGACGGCGGCGCGGGCGCGCACGGGACCCCGCTCGACCAGGATCCGGCCACGCTCGAGATCGTCCGCCACGCGCTGGGCTCGGTGGCTGACGAGATGGCGCTGATCATCGCCCGGACCGCCTACTCGGCCACGGTCCGCGACGCCCTGGACTACTCCACGGGGATCCTGAACGCCGGTGGCGAGCTGGTCGCCCAGGGCCTGGGGATCGCCCTCCACCTGGGGTCGTTCCCGTCGGCGGTGGGCCGAATCGTCGAGACCTACGGTCCAACCTTGCAGCCCGGCGACGTGTTCATCCTGAACGACCCGTACGGCTGGGGCGGCATCCACCTGCCCGACATCTACATCATCAAGCCGATCTTCCACGGGGGCTCGGTGCTGGCCTTCGCCGCGACCGTCGCCCACCACACCGACGTGGGCGGCCTGATCCCGGGGAGCAACTCGACCACGACCACGGAGATCTTCCAGGAGGGGATCCGCCTGCCGGGGGTCCGCCTGTACGAGGGGGGGCGCCTCAACCAAGCCATCCTCGACATCATCGCCGCCAACGTCCGGGTGCCGCACAAGGTGCTGGGCGACCTCCGGGCCCAGCTCGCCGCGGTCGACGCCGGCGAGCGCGGCTACCTCGACCTGGTTCGCCGCTACGGCGCCGACGGCCTGGCCGCGCTCGAGGAGGCCCTCCTGAACCTCGCCGAGCGGATGGCGCGGCGCGAGATCGCCTCGTTCCCCGACGGCGTCTACCGGCAGGTCGCCTGGATCGACAACGACAGCGTGGATCCCGGCCCGGTCCGCATCGAGGTCGCGGTCACCATCGCGGGCGACACGATCAAGGTCGACCTGGCCGGCACCTCCCCGCAGGTCAGGGGCGGCATCAACTCGCCGCTCCCGTTCACCAAGTCGGCGGTCTATGCCGCGACCCGCCTGGTCCTCGACCGGTCGATCCCGAACTCGGCCGGCTACTTCCGAGCGATCGAGGTGGTGGCCCCCGCGGCCAGCGTCGTCAACCCCGACTTCCCGGCCGCCTGCGGCGCGCGCGGGATCACCGGCTTCCGGGTCATGGACGCGGTGACCGGCGCGCTTGCACAGGCTGTCCCCGACCGCGTGCCGGCGGACGGGGAGGGGGGCAACACGCTGGTCTCCATCGGCGCCAACGACCAGGCAGGGCAGCCGTTCGTGTTCATCGAGATGTTCTGCGGGTCGCGCGGTGCGGGGCAGGGCTACGACGGCCCGGCCGGCGTCCCACACCCGGGCTCGAACAACGCCAACTTGCCGATCGAGATCGCGGAGAGCACGTACCCGGTCAGCTACCGGGAGTACGGGTTGGTCCAGGACTCCGCCGGCCCCGGGCAGTGGCGCGGCGCCCCGGCCCTGGTCCGCGACTTCGACTACCTGGGCTCGGACGGGCAGGTCCAGGTCCGCTCCGACAAGCGCGACCATCCGCCCTTCGGGCTGGCCGGCGGCGGGCCCGGCCGACGGTCGATGACGACGGTGGATCACGCGGGCGAGATCACGGAGCGCCCGGTCATGGGCCCGTCGCCCATCCTGACCGGAGACCGGTTCCGGCACGAGCTGGCCAGCGGCGCGGGGTGGGGGAACCCCTTGGCGCGCGACCCGGAGGCGGTCCTGCGCGACGTCCGGAACGACCTGATCAGCGCGGCGAGGGCGGCCCTGGACTACGGGGTGGTGATCAGCCCGGACGGGACGGTCGACGCCGAGGAGACCACGGCATCGCGGGCGCGGTCGGCGCCAGCCGAGTAACGGCGCGCCGTGCGACGAGTTGGAGATGACTGACCGCACCACGCAGGAAGCTTATGTGGAGCTGCTCCGAGACCACATCGGCCCCGGCCTTCGTGCCATCGGGTTCAAAGGCTCACGGGGTGCATACACCGCCGATCGACGCGGGGCATATGTGGGTCTTGGCTTTCAGCGCTCCGCATTCGGAGACCGAGAACACACCAGCTTCACGATCAACATCACGGTCGCTCCCGTAGCAGCATGGAATGCCGCTCGCGCCGCCCATCCGGGTCTCGGCGTGCGTCCAGCCCCCTCGTCGGTCTACCTAGAGCATCTGTTCGGCACCAATTCCTGGCAGGCTCGGATTGGTCGACTCGTGCCAAAGGGCGGAACGCATTGGTGGACGCTGACGCCTCAGACCGATGTAGGGGTGCTTGGCCTGGAGGTGGTCGAGACGGTGAGGGCGTTTGCCTTGCCTGCCATCGAACTTCACCTCCCAGAATCCGAGAAGCGGATCGGGTGACATCGGCGTGCGCCGTGCGATCAAGGAGCGATGCCAACTGGCTCACGGGGAACGCTCCACCCTCGATGAGGCGAGCGATCGTCGAGACCGTATCCAGTACCCGGCTGGCGGCCGGCCCAGTGGAGGGCGACGGCCCGGAGGTCCTGGGCTAACTTCAGCCAGACGAGCGCTACGCAGCCGCGGGCAGCACGTGGGTCGCGCCGGCGGTGCAATTCATCCCGTGCCGTGCACGGCCGGGGACGAATTCGAGCGACGGGACCCCGCCGAGCCCCTGGACACGGCTTCTGGCGCCGCGTACCGCCAACTGGGCAAGAGTTATCCCAGGTTGCCGGCGGCGATGACGCGGATTGGCGCGGCGCAGGCATCGCGGCAGGCGCCTGCAGCGCGGCAGGCGTCAGCCCGGGGCCGGGCCCGGGCGACCTCGGCAGCAGCGCGGGCGACGTTGCCGGACGCCGTGCGATCGTGACGGGAGTGCCCCGTCGGCCCGTTTGTGTCATCTATTCCCGGGACGGGTACACGCCACCGAGATTCCGCCAGCCAGCCGCCTGATGCATGGCTGACGGCCCGGTGACCCCGGCTCGTGCACGTTCGAACGGTGCTTCGACGGCGGGGTGGTGACGAGCACCCGCGTGGTGCATGTCTGCCACTTCCTGCGTCCGGGCCGGCCGTGGCCCCCGGGCGCCCGGCGGCACAACGGCAGGAGTCCGGGCTAGATCCCGTGCCTGAGCCGGCGTGCGAGCTCTCCGGTGGACTGGTTGGTCAGGGGCTGGTGATCCTTCAGCGGCAGGATCTTCTCGTGGATCGCGTCCAGGAACCACGAGGGCTGCGGGAAGAACGAGGCCTCCAGCTCCGCGGCGGGGGTGATCCAGTTGCGGCTGCCCAGCACGACCGGCGGCGCGTCGAGGTGGTCGAACGCCAGCGTGGTCAGGTTGGCGGCCACGCTCTGCATGACGCCCCCTCGCTCCACCGCGTCGCTGGCGAGCAGGACCTTGCCGGTCTTGGCGACCGAGGCGATCAGCGGGTCGTAGTTCAGGGGGCACGCCGCCCGCAGGTCGATGACCTCGGCTGACAGGCCGTGGTCGGCGGCGAGCCGGTCGGCCGCCTCCAGCGCCGTATACAGGATGGGCCCGAGCGTGATGATCGTCAGGTCCTTCCCGGCCCGCTTGACGGACGGCTCGGACAACGGGATCTCGTAGTACCCCTCCGGCACGCCGGATTCCACGAACATCTCGCCGTAGTCGTACACCTTCTGGCTCTCGAAGAACACCACCGGGTCCGTCCCGGCCAGCGCGCTGTTCAGCATGCCCTTGGCGTCGTAGGGCGTGACGGGGTAGACCACCTTCAGCCCGGGGATGTGGTGCGCCAGCGCGGTCCAGTCCTGTGAGTGCTGCGCGCCGTACTTGGAGCCCACCGAGATGCGCAGCACCACCGGCATGGTGAGCTGTCCGGCCGACATGGCCTGCCACTTGGAGAGCTGGTTGAAGATCTCGTCGCCGGCGCGGCCCATGAAGTCCGCGTACATCAGCTCGGCGACCGCGCGTCCGCCTTCCAGTCCGTAGCCGACCGCCGCGCCCACGATCGCCGCCTCGGAGATGGGCGAGTTGAAGAGCCGGTGATAGGGGAGTGCCTCGGTCAGCCCACGGTAGACGGCGAAGGCGCCGCCCCAGTCGCGGTTCTCCTCGCCGAAGGCCACCATCGTGGGGTCGATGGAGAAGCGGTGCAGGAGCGCCTCGAAGATGGCGTCGCGCACGTTGTACGCCTTCATCTTGGGAACCGGCTTGCCCTCGTGCAGCGGGGTCCGGATCCTGGTCCGGATCTGCTGCACCCGCGGGTTCTCCGCCAGGTCCTGCAGGAGCTCGGGGGCGCGATCGTCGCCTCGCTCCATCCGGCGGTTGGAGAACATCACCTCGCCCGCCAGCTCCGAGCTGATCGCGATGCGGGGCGCCTTCTCGAGATCGATCGCGGCCTGGAGCATCTCGAAGACCGTGCCCTCGATGGCCTCGCGCGCGTCATCCAGTTCCACGGACGACAGCGCGCCGCCGTCGATCATGCGCTGGCGGTAGGCCAGGAGCGGATCGGCCTCCTGCCACGACTCGATCTCCTCCTTGGAGCGGTAGCTGGAGGCGTCCGAGGGGGAGTGGCCGCTGATGCGGTAGGTGACCGTGTCGAGCAACACCGGCCCGCGGCCCTCGGCGATCACCTGCTTCTTGCGACGGAACGCGTCGATCACCCCCAGCGCGTCGTTGCCGTTGACGCGCTCGGCGTGCAGCTGCTCGGGGTTCACCCCGGCGCCGATCCGGGCGATGTAGCCGACAGCCATGGTCTCGCCCAGTGGCTGGCCGCCCATGCCGTAGTGGTTGTTCATGCAGTTGAAGATGATGGGGAGCCCGCCGCCCAGCTCCGGGTCCCACAGCTTGCGGTACTGGTCCATGCTCGCGAAGGTGATGCCTTCCCACACGGGCCCGGTGCCGAACGACGCGTCGCCGATGTTGGCCACCACGATGCCGGGCTTGCGGTTGACCCGCTTGAACAGCGCCGCGCCGGGCGCGATGGACCCCGAGCCGCCCACGATCGCGTTGTTCGGATAGATGCCGAAGGGCGCGAAGAACGCGTGCATCGAGCCGCCCAGCCCGCGGTTGAAGCCCGTCTCGCGCGCGAAGATCTCGCTGTAGGCGCCGAACAGCAGGAACTTGGCGGCCAACTCCTTGACCGTCCCCGAGTGCGACGGCTCCAGCGGCCGGAGGATCGCACCGCCCAGGTAGGTCCGCATGATCCGCGACAGCGTCTCGTCGTCCAGCCGGCGGATGGCCGAGAAGCCCTTGGCCAGGATCTCGCCGTGACTGCGGTGCGAGCCGTAGATGTGATCGTCCGCGGTCAGCAGGAACGCCATCCCCACCGCCGCCGCCTCCTGGCCGATGGACAGGTGCGCCGGACCCAGGTGCTCGTAGGCGACGCCCTTGTAGGCCCGCTTGACCTTGATCTCGTTGAGGCTGGTCTCGAACTCGCGGATGGCCGCCATGTCCTGCCAGATGGCCAGCAGGTCCTGACGCGAGTACAGCTCGCGCTCCTGCGCGATCGTCTTGCTGTACGCGTTCACCGGGATGTCGGCGAACGAGATCCGCCCGGGCGCCAGCAGCTCTTCGGGCCGCAGGACAATGGACTTGGGCATGGTTCCGGCTACTCCACGTCAGGCGGCTGCAAGAACCGCCGCCTTCAAGGCCTCCCCGACGGTGGGATGCGGGAAGACCACGCGTTCCACTTCGGCGACCGTCATCTCCATCTCGATCATCTGCGCGGCCACCACGATGAACTCGCTGGCCAGGTCGGTCAGCGCGTGGACGCCCAGGATCTCGCCATGCCGCGCGCCCACCAGGGCCTTGATCACGCCGGGGGAGCCCTCGTTCTCGATCAGGTATCGCCCGGCCACGCCCATCGGCAGCAGCGCCTTCTTGTACTCGATGCCCGCCGCCTTCAGCTCATCCTCCGTCCGCCCCACGCTGGCCATCTCCGGGTGCGTGTACATGACCGCGGGGATCGCGCCGTAGCGGATGCGGTCGGGACGACCCAGCATGTTGTTCACCGCCACGAGGCCCTCGCGCGTCGCGGCGTGCGCCAGCAGCAGCCGTCCCGTGACATCGCCGCAGGCCCACACGCCGGGCACGTTGGTCCGACCCAGGTCATCGGTCCGGATGCCCTTCCGGTCGAACTCGATGCCGGCCTCGGCGAGGCCCAGGCCCTCCACCACGGGCGCGCGGCCCGTGGCGTTGATGATGCAGTCGGCCGTGACCGCATCCGCCTTGCCTGCCTCCTCGAAGCGCAGCGTGTTCCCCTCGACCGCCGTCACGCGGCACGACGTCCTGATGGTGACGCCGCTTCGCTTGAGCGATTGCGCCAGGCGGCTCGCGATGTCCTGGTCCACGCCGGCGGCGATCCGCGGCAGCATCTCCACGATGGTGACCGGGACACCCGAGGCGGCGAAGAAGCTGGCGAACTCGAGGCCGATGTAGCCGCCCCCGATGATGGCCACCGATTGGGGCATCTCCCGGAGCGCCAGGGCCGACGTCGAATCGAGCACGCTGGGCGAATGGATCCCGGGGATGGGGGGGACCATGGGACGGGACCCGGTGGCAAGCAGGATGTTGCGCGCCGCCAGCGTCCGATCCCCGACCTGCACGCTGCTCCTCGACGCCAGGACGCCCCGTCCGCGGACGACGTCGACGCCGCTGCGCTGGAGCAGGCCCTCGACGCCGCGGGTGAGGGTCCCGACGATCTTGTCCTTGCGCTGCGCCACAAGCGCCAGGTCCAGGCGCACGCCCGACACCTCGACACCGAAGGCGGCGGCGTTCCGACACTCGGCGACGAGCCGCGCCGAGCGCAGGAAGGTCTTCATCGGGATGCAGCCCACGTTCAGGCAGGCCCCGCCGACCCGGTCCTCCTCCACGATCGCGACCCGTGCGCCCAACTGCGCGGCGTGCGCCGCGGCCTCGTAGCCGCCCGGCCCAGCCCCCACGACCACCAGGTCGTAGGTCGGGTTCGAATCGCTCGCGAGGGTCACAGCTCCAACCCCGCGCCGGTTTCGATCTGCTCGACCTGCTCGCGGACGGTCGCGAGGAAGCGCGCCCCGGGCGCTCCATCGATCACCTGGTGATCGCACGTGATCGAGAGCCCGAGGTGGTCCACGAAGACGACGGCCCCGTCGCGCCGGACCGGCTTCAGGGTGATCGAGTCCACGCCGAGGATCGCCACCTGGGGCGGATTCAGGATGGGCGTGAACGTCTCGACGCCGTACATCCCGAGGTTGCTGACCGTGAACGTCCCGCCCGCCATGTCATCGGGCGAGAGGGTGCCGCCGAGCGCCTTCTGCGTGAGCTCCTTGACCCGCCGCGCCAGATCGGGGAGCGACAGTCGACCGGCCTGCCTGACCACCGGGACCAGCAGGCCCTTGGGGGTGTCGCAGGCGAACCCGATATTGATCTCCTCGTGGGCCCGGATCCCGCCGTCGACGAGCTCGACGTTGACCTCCGGCCGCAGCGCCAGCGCCCGCACGGCGCAGAACATGACCATCTCGTTGATGTTGATGTCCGGCAGGCCCAGCGCCGCGGCACGCGCCTTCACCCTGGAGCGCAGGGCCAGCAGCCCGGTGGCATCGGCCGATGTGCTCATGGTGTACTGCGCCGTGGAGTCCAGGGACTGCCGCATCCTGCGCGCGGTGATCTCCCGGGCGCGAGAGAGCTTCTTCGTGGGCGGGCCGAGGTCGGCGGCACGCACGACACCCGGGGCGCCGGTCCGCAGCTCGTAGCCCTCGGCCAGCATCCGCCGGGCGAGCGGCGTGGGACGTGCCGACTCCTGGTAGAGCCGCTGCAGGTCCGCCTCCAGGACGCGTCCGCCGGGGCCCGAGCCAACGATCGGCGCCGGAAGGAAGCCGTGCCCGGCGGCGAACCGCCGCGCCCTGGGGCTCAACGGGGCGGACGCTGCCTCGGCTGCGGCCGCTCCCTGGCCGTCGAGCGCCGACGCCTGGGGCCTGCTGATGGATGCCGACGCTTCCGTGGCGCGCCCGGGGGCGGGCGATGACGCGGCTGCGGCGGTCGAGGGCGTGGACGCCGCGCCCGAGCCAGGCGGGAGCGTGGGCGTCGGCCCGGCTTCGGGGCCGCCCGCGGCGCCGGGCGGCGGCTGTCGGAACTGGGTCACATCGTCGCCGGGGGTGCCGACCACCCCCACGTTGGTGAAGACCGGGACCAGGTCGCCTTCGTTGAAGAATGTCGCCAGGAGCGTGCCCGTGGCGGGCGACGTCAGCTCGTAGTTCGCCTTGTCGGTCTCGATCTCCGCGATCGGCTCGCCCTCGGCCACAGGGTCGCCGGCGTGCTTGAGCCACCTGGCGAGCAGGCACTCTTCCACCGTGTTGCCGAGCTTCGGCATCTCGATCGGCGTGGGCATGGGCGCGCCTTCCCGGCCTAGCGGATCTCTTCGAGGGGCTTCCAGCCGGCCTCGACGAACTGGGACAGGGTGCGTTGCGTCAGGCCGTAGGCTAGGAACTCCTCGGGCGCCATCCCGTCGGGCGCATACGCCTTGACGAACTCCGGCATCGTGGACAGGCGCGCGACCACGTCGGCGTCGATCTCGCGGCCGATCCGCTCCTCGCGTGGCCAGTCCTGGGTGACGAACCACTCCTGCGGCGCGGGCGCCATGGACATCACCAGCTGGGCGCCGGCGAGCTCCGTCAGGTGGTACGGGCCGCGCAGGGCGGCGACCAGCAGCACGGCCTCGTAGCCGCGTTCCTGGTAGATCCGGTACGCGCGCTTGGTCACGGCGAGCCCCGCCTGACGGATGTCGTCCTCGCCGACGGCGGCGCGGGCGTCCTGTGCCACTTCGCGGAGGTAGTCGTCCACGCGGCCGATCATGATCACCGCGAAGCAGCGGCCGGGTTCGATGCCGCGGTCCAGCGCGCGCCGACGTCCGGCGCGGCACCGTTCGGCGATGGCGATCGCCTGGGGGACCGTGAAGCTCACTGTGGCCGTGGCGGTGATCCCCTCGGCGATGCAGTCCTCCAGCACATCGAGGCCGGCGGCCGTGGCGGGCAGCTTGACCGCGATGTTGGGCGCCAGGGCGTGGTACCGGCGCGCCATCGCCAGCATCGCCCCGCGGTCACCGGCGCGCGAGGGATTCACCTGCGCGCAGACATAGCCCGTTCGGCCGCCGGTCCCTTGGTGGTGTGGCGCGTACATGGCGGCCGCATGGGTCGCCACCGCCCCGATCAACGCCTCGGCACGCGACTCGCCGGTCAGGCCACGCGCGTTCACGTCCTGGAGCGCCGCCGCCCATTCCGGGCGCCGGCGCGCCATCGTGACGCTCGAAAGGAGTGGATTCGTGGTCACGCCGACCGCCCCGCGCTCGAGGCCCAGGCGCAACTCCGGAGGATCCGCGGAGTCGTGCCACCACTCGGTCCCCGTGTTGGCGAGGAGCCATTCCAGGTATGTGCTTCCGCTCACGCATTGCTCCTTGGGTGTCCGAATCATAGGGCAGGCGGCGCGCCGCCGCCCCCGGGTCCTAGGAGCGCTTGATCTCCACCTGCGCCATGTCCTCGATGAAGGTGGCGATCGCCGAATGGTCGAGGTCGCCCCGGCCGTTGTTCATCAGCGACATCAGCACCTGCTGCGCGAGGCTGGTAAACGGCAGGCTGACCTTCAACGCCTCGGCCGCCAGCAGGGCGTTGCGCAGGTCCTTCTGGTGGAGCCGGATGCGGAAGCCCGGCTTGAAGTTGCGGCCGATGACCATCGGCGCCTTTGCGTTCAGCACGGCGCTGCCGGCCAGGCCGCCCTTCACGGCGTTGAAGACCACCTCGGGATCAAGTCCCGACTTTGTGGCCAGCGCGAGCGCCTCGCTCATGCCGGCGATGTTGACGGCCACCATGATCTGGTTGGCGAGCTTGGTGACATTGCCGGCGCCCACGGCTCCGGTCAGCGTGCTGGACCCCAGGGCGTCGAACAACGGCAGCACCTGGTCGAAGACGGCCTGCTCCCCGCCGACCATGATGGCCAGGCTGCCGTCAATCGCCTTGGGCTCGCCGCCACTCACCGGCGCGTCGAGGAATCCCAATCCCTTGGCCGCGCAGGCCGCGCCGACCCGCTGCGCCACGATCGGGCTGATCGAGCTCATGTCCACCACGATCGAGCCCGGCTGCGCGCCTTCGAGGATGCCGCCCGGCCCAAGCACCACGGCCTCCACTTCCGGGCCGTCCGGCAGCATCGTGATGGTGATCTCGGACCGCGCCGCGACATCCGCGGCGGACGCACCCCGGGCAGCGCCCGCCGCCACCAGCTCATCCACCGCGCTTGTCACCAGGTCATGGACCACCAGCGCATGACCGGCCTTGAGCAGGTTCCGCGCCATTGGCTTGCCCATGATTCCCAAGCCGACGAACCCGACCTTCATAGCAGGCTCCTTTCACGTCGTTCGACACTACGAGGCACGTCCGGTGCACCTCCAGTGCTCCGGCCCATCGACAAGGGCAACGGCCAGTGGCGTGGGGCGCCGGCACCGCGGCGACCAGGTGATTGTGAACGGCAGGCGCAACTCGGGTTCGCCGATGCTGCGTTCGGGGCTGTCCTCGACGCCGGGGCTGTCCTCGGCGCGGCGTCCGGCGCTATCGCCGGACGCTCTCCACGCCCGTCGTGAAGCGATCCAGCGCGGACCGGTCCAGCTCCATCCCCAGGCCCGGCGCGGTCGGCGCCTGGACGTGACCGCCCGCCGGCACGACCGGGTTGGCCAGCACCTTCCAGTAGACGTCGATCTCCTGGCGTGGGTCGGTCACCTCGACGGCCATGACCGTCGGCAGGGCGGCGGCCAGGTGGACGTGGATCTCCGGGAAGACATGCGGCAGGACGGGGATGGAGTGGGCCGCGGCGAGGGCGCAGATCTTGAGCGCCTCGCTGATTCCGCCGGCGATCGTGGCGTCCACGCGCAGGTAGTCCGGGGGCGCCTCGGCGATCAGGTCGCGAAAGGCGTAGCGGCCCGCCATGTCCTCGCCGAGCGCCATCGGGATCCCGGTCCGCTCGCGCAGCTGCACGGCGAGCTGCCGCGAATCGAAGGTGAACGGATCCTCGATGAAGGCCAGGTTGAACCGGTCCCAGGTCCGGACGGTGGGCGCCACGGCCGCCACGGTCCGCCACGACCAGTGCGCGTCATAGGCCAGCAGGCTGGTCCCGACCGCGCTCGACGCGACCCGCAGCCGCTCCGTGTCCCCCTCGAGCGACCCACCCGCGATCTTGATCCAGGGATAGCCCTCGGCCGCGTAGCCGGCGATCTCCGCCCCGAGCGAGTCCAGGGTGGCCCCCTGCCTCGGGTAGCCGCCGGCGACGCTCGCCGGGACGCGGTCCCGGAACCCACCGACGAGCCTCCACAGTGGGAGCCCGGCGACCTGCGCCTTGATGTCCCAGAGCGCGATGTCCAGCTCGCTCAGGCAGCGCATGAACAGCCCGCGCTGGCCGATCAGGAGATTGCGGTAGTAGAGCTTCTCCCAGATCGCCTCGGTGTCCAGGGGGTTTGCGCCCAGCACGTGGGGCGCCACGTTGCGCGCGACGATCGGACCCAGCGGGGCGTCCCGCGTCATGCCGAACCCAAGCCCGGTGACGCCCTCGTCGGTGAAGACCTCCACCACCAGGTACTCGCGCCCGTCGAAGTGCAGGTCGCCCAGGACGATGGGGGACGAGAGGGGGATCCGGATGGTGGTCGCGCGGACCTCGGTGATGATCACGGGCGGCCATCGCCGAGTGGGGCGACGTTGATCTCCTCGTCGCGGCGGTCCTCGTTGGGGCCCACCCCGGCCAGGAAACGGAGGCCCGCCGGTCCCGCCTCGATCGCGTGGACCTCGTCGATCTGGGCGAGCAGGAGGTCGCCCGGGCCCACGGGTGTGGGCGCGCCGTCCCCGATCATGAACTGGCCGGAGCCGCCCACGACCAGGAACCACTCGTGGGCGTTCGGGTGCCGGTGGGGGATGGTCCGGAAGCCGGCCGGGAACTCCAGGAGCACCAGGCGCATCGCGGGCGAGCCAAACAGCGGGACCCGGTAGAGACCCTCGTGCGTCAGCGGCTCGTCGAACGGGACCCTGGTCAGGCGGGCGTTGAGCGCCTCGGCGCTGGCGACGAACGGCATGTCACCTCCAAAGTGGTGTCTGGTACCGTAGCCGCGCCGACCCCGGCTCCGCAAGTCGTCAGGGAGGGTGGACCCGTGGGCCCGGAGCGCCAGTTGGCCAACACCCCGCGCATCGCCGCGATCCGGACCGCGGTCGTCCACGTCACGACCCGGACCAACTGGGTCTTCGTGTTGGTCGAGACCGACGACGACCGGCTGGGCGTCGGCGAGGCCACGCTGGACGGCCACGAGCCGCAGGTCAGTGCGGAGGTTGCGGCGGCCGCACGGGAGCTGGCGGGCCAGCCCGCGATCCCCACGCTGCCGGCCCTTCGGCCGCATCCCGGCGCGTTCGGCGGCCTGGCCCACGCCGCGGCGCGGAGCGCGATCGAGCAGGCGCTCTGGGACCTCCTGGGCCAGCGCTTCGGCGCCCCTGTCTCGGAGCTGCTGGGCGGGCCCGCCAGTGGGGCCGTCCGCCTGTACGCCAACGTCAACCGGTCCACCCTCGCGAGCCGGTCGCCCGAGGCGTTCGCGGCAGCGGCCCGCGGAGCCGTCTCGGCGGGCTTCAGGGCCGTCAAGGTCACCCCGTTCGACGGCCTGCGCTGGGAGCCTGAGCAGGAGCGGCCCGCCCGCGCGCTGATCGATGCCGGTCTCGCCCGGATCCACGCGGTGCGTGCCGAGGTTGGCCCCGGGGTCGACCTCCTGATCGATTGCCACGGCCGGTTCAACCCGCGGACCGCGGTGGTGGTGGTCCGCGAGATGGAGGCGATCGATCCCTACTGGATCGAGGCGCCGGTCCCGGAGCGGGACCTCGAGGGCTGGCGACACGTGCGCGACTCCACGAACGCCCGCCTCGCCGGCGGCGAGTTCCTGGTTGGACTGGAGGCGCACCGGCGGTTCATCGCGGCGACCGGCGTGGACGTCGTGATGCCGGACGTCAAGTACTGCGGCGGGATCGGCGGGCTGATGGCGGTCACCGCGCTGGCGGCGTCGTTCGGGACGGCCGTCGCGCCGCACGACCCCAGCGGGCCGGTCTCGACCGCGGCGACGGCGCACGCGGCGCTCGCCAGCGGGGCCGACCAGATCGTGGAGTTCGCCTGGGGCGAGACGACCTGGCGGTCGGATCTCGTGTCGGGCGGGGAGACCCTGGATGGGGGTCGCTACGTGCTGGCTGATCGGCCGGGCCTGGGCGTCCAGCTGGACGAGACCCTGGCGGCCCTCCACCCCTTCGCCGAAACGCCGGTGTCGCCGGACCTCTGGGAGCGATAGGCCCGGGCTACTTGCCCAGGCCCAGTTCCAGGTGGCCGAAGATCGCCTGCAGGCGCGCCCGATCCGCCGCGGGCAGCGGACCCGAGCCGATCGCGGCGGCGTTCTCCTCGAGGTGTTCTCGGCTGAAGGTGCCCGTCAGGACCGTCGCGACGGCCGGGCCGCCCGCGGCGTAGCGGTAGCAGGCCGCCTGGACCGACGGGGTCCCGTCGTTGACCAGCCAGCCGAGGGGATCGGCGTCCGGGACGGCGTCCGGCCCGAGATCCCCGCCTGCCTTGAGGGCCGCGACCTGGGCCTCCAGCGCCGCCGGCGACGCGAGGGCGCGGCGCACTGCGGCCATGACCACCACGCCCACGCCCCTCGCCGCGGCCACCGGCAGGACGTCCCGCTCGGCGTTCTGGTGGAGGACGTTGTAGCCGACCATGATCACGTCCACCTCGTCCTGGCGGACGGCCCGCGCCAGCGTCTCGTGGCGGGGGTCGTCACCGGCGAACGACTCCGTGACGCCGATCGCCCTGATCAGCCCGGCCTCGCGAGCGCGCAGGAGCACCGGAAGGTGGGTCGCCATCACCGCGTCATAGGCGCCGGCCTTCAGGGCGTGGATGTAGAAGACGTCGATCATGTCCGTCCCGAGCCGGGCGAGGCTCGAATGCATGGCGGCCTCCACCTCCGCGCCGGTGAGGAGCCTGCCATCCGGCGTCTGCGGCTGGTACTTGCTGGCGAGGACGTAGTCGCCGCGCGGCACGCCCGCGAGGGCGGCCGCCAGGCGCGTCTCGCTGTCGCGGTAGGCCCGGGCGGTGTCGAAACAGTTGACGCCCAACTCCAGCGCCCGGAGCGCGAGCAGGCGTGCCTCGCGCGCCTCGGCCCCTCGCGCCTGCCCGAACAGGTTCGCCCCACCGGTCCCAAGACCGAGGAGGGAGACCTCGATGCCCGTCCTGCCGAGAGCCCGGTAGTCCATGCTCAGTTGCGCCCCAGCTGGGATTTCACGAACAGGCTCCGCTCGCCGTGGCCGGAGCCGGCATCGGCGATGGATCGCCGACCACGTAGGTCCGCTCCGCACGCGTGACACGCAGGGTACGAGGAAGTGGGGTTGACGGTCTCCGCAGCCCGCCGCTGCCCCGTGGGGGTAGCATCGCCGCGATGACCATGCTTGCCGGTGCCGCCGCGGTCGACATCACGCCGCCCCTGCCGGTCGACGTCCTGGGGTTCGTCCGTCGTGCCGTGGCGCCGCGCCTGGCCTGGGAGCCGCTGCTGGCGACCGCCTGCGTGTTGCGCACGCCCGGCACGACCGTCGTCATCGTGGCCGCCGACCTCGCCGGGCTCACGACGCCGATCGCGGATCGAATCCGCGAGCGCATCGCCGAGGCCATCGGCTGCGACCCGGCCAACGTGCTGCTGAACTCGAGCCACTCCCACTCCGCCCCGTGGCCCGGCGCAACGATCAAGCTGGGGGGCGAGTTCGACGGTTGGACCGAGCGCGAGCGTCGCTACTGGGAGAGCCTGCCGGACCTCTACGCATCGGCGGCCGTCCAGGCCGCCGAGCGGCTCGTGCCGGCGCGGGTCGGCGGCGGGGTGGGCAGGGTCGCCGGACTGGCGGTGAACCGGCGGGAGCGCACGGCGGATGGCCGGACGATCCTCGGCTGGAACCCCGACGGCTTCATCGACGAGTCGGTGGTCGCGATCCGCATCGACGAGGCGGGTGGCGGGCCGGCGCGCGGCGGTGCGGCATCCCCCGGTGGCATCGCGACGTTCGTCGGGTTCGGCTGCCACCCGGTGGTGCTTGGGCCCGAGCTGCCGCACGTCAGCCCCGATTTCGTGGGCCCGCTCAGGAGGCACCTCTCGTCCACCGGCCGTCCCGGGGCGGTCACGGTCTTCCTCCAGGGTGCCGCCGGAAACGTCCTGCCGCTCGAGGGCTTCTTCGATCACCATGGTCCCGAGGTCGTCTTCGGAGAACGGCTTGCCCTGGAAGCAGCCCACGCGATCGCCGATCTCGACCCCCGCCCCACAACGATCGAGGGCATCGAGTACGGGTCCGTCACGCCCATCTCGCTGTACCGGCGGCGACCCGTCGAGGACCCGCCGGCCCAGCCGCTCCGCGTAGCGCGCCGGATCGTGGCCTTGCCGCTGCTGGAGCTTCCGGCCGTCGGAGCGCTCGAGACGGAGCTCGCCGAGCGCCACGCGGACCTTGCCGCCCGGCGGGCGAGGGGCGAAACCCGTGCCACCACGAACCCGGTCAAGTACCACGTCGACTGGCTCGAGGCCATGCTGGCCGCGGAGCGCGCCGGGGGCCGGCCGACCGAGGTCCCGGGCGAGATCTGGGCCGCCCGCCTGGGCGACTGTGCCATCGTCGGGGCCCCGGGCGAGATCTTCGGCGAGATCGGCGCGGCCGTCCGCGCGGGGTCGCCGGCGGCGGTCACGATCTTCGCCGGCTACTGCCAGGGCGTGCTGGGCTACGTTCCCACCCCGGAGGAGTACCCGTACGGCGGGTATGAGCCCGCGGTCTCGCATCGCGGCTATGGCCTTCCGGCCCCGTTCTCGCCGGACGTTGCCGGCATCATCCGCGAAACGTCGCTGTCCCTCCTTCGCGAACTGTTCGCAGATGAAGGCTGACGTCGCCTGGCGACCCCGCGTCGGCCTCGTGACGGTCCGCTTCACGCTGTACGACGCGCAGATGGGCTCCGACTTCGCGGAACGGATGCGCGCCCACGCGGCCCGATCTGCGGAGATCCTCGGCCGGTTCGCGGATGTCATGGCGCCGCCCCTGATCGAGTCCGAGGCGGATGCCGCGGTGGCCGCCAGGCAGCTGGCGTCGGAGCGGCTCGACGCGGTGGTCTTCGCCCCCACGATGGTCGCGCCCCCGTCATTCGCCGACCTCGCGCTCGCCTCGGTCGATGCGCCGCTGGTGATCTGGAACGCGCCGGCCATCGACCGGCTGCCCGACGACTATCGCCAGGACGAGGCGACGGTCCACTCGACCACCGTGGGGTCGGTCATGTTCGGCAATGTCCGGGTCCGCCGTGGTCGCGAGTTCCAGGTCGTGACCGCGGGCCACGACGATCCGGTCCGACTCGGGACGCTCGAGCGGACGGTCCGGGCCGTCGCCGTCGCGGGATCCCTGCGCGGATCGACGTTCCTCCGAGTTGGGGACACGATCCCCGGCTATCTCGACGTGGAGGCGGACGATGCCGCGCTCGCCCGACTGGGTGTGCGGGAGGTCCGTCTTCCCCTCGGGGAGTGGGAGGCCCGGGTTCGCGCCGCGGACGCCGCTCGGGTGGATGTCCTGGATCGCGACGTACGCCTGCGCTGGGCGGGCGACCCGGGCCCGTGCGCCTCCGGCAGCGCGCGGATCGCCGTCGCCTTGTCGAGCGCGCTCGATGAGCACGGCGCCGCCGGCGGCGCCGTGAACTGTCACGGTGCCTGGTTCCGCGAAAGCACCGAGGTGGGCCTGCCCGCCTGCCTCGCGGTCGCCATCGAGACCGACCGCGGCCGCCCGATCGCATGCACCGGAGATCAGCCCACGGCGATCGCGCTGACGCTCGCCCGCCGATTGACGGGTGCCGCCCTCTACTGCGAGTGCTACGTCCCCGAGCGTGCGACCGGCCTCGTCCTCGTGGCAGCCGGCGGCGAGGGCGATCCCGCCTGGGCGGAGCCCGCGGACCGCGTGACCCTGGAGGCAAACGATCACTACCCCGGCCTGCTCGGCGAGGGCACGTCCATCGCCTTCGGGCTGCGCACCGGTCCGGCGACGATCCTCTCCCTCTCGCCAACCGACGACGGCTGGGTCCTGGCCTGGGCGACCGGCGCCGTCGTCGAGTCGCGCTCCTCGGCGATGCGCGGGCCCAACGGGATGTTCCGCTTCGATTCCGGCGTCGGCGAGGAGGCGATGAGCCGCTGGATCCGCTCCGGCGCGACCCACCACAACGCGCTCGCCCCGGGGCGCCTCGATGTCGAGGTGCCGGCCCTGGCCGCCGCCCTCGGCATCCGTCAGCACCGGGTCTAGCCGGGGGCCGACCCGGGCTGCCCGGAGGGGGTCGCGTTCGACGATGCGGGCACGAGCAGGCGGACCACCCGCCGAAGGTCGCCGACCAGCGGCTGCCCGGCGAAGCCGTAGGCGGCTCCGGCCGGCCGGCCGAGCAGCCACGCCGAGCCGAAGGCCGCGCCGGCGATGCGGGTCACCCCGCCGGCAGCACCGGCGCCCACGAGCGTGAACGGGATCGACAGCTCGGCCGCCAGTCGCGTCGTCGCGCTGAGCACGGCCAGCAGGTCCGCCCGGTCGCGGCAGGGGGTCACGATCTTGAGGAGGTCGGCGCCGCGGGCGACCGCCGCGTCCGCGATGCGCAGCAGGCCGTCGACCGCCTGGGGTCGCCCCGTGTGACACGAGAACAGCGCCTGGGCGCCCAGGGACCTGGCGGTCGCCGCCACCTCCCGCTGCCGTTCGATGGCGGTCGGCGACCAGGTGACCTCGGCCGGCTCGCCCGGGCTGGACGCGAACGCCTCGGCCGCGGCGCTCCCGGGCGGCGGGGCCGGCCGCGGGTCGAACGTGTCCAGCTCGATGTCGATCGCGACCGAACCGGCAGCGACCAGCGCCAGCTGGCGCTCCATCCGCTCGTCGTCCGGCCAATCCGGCATCTCCGCCTCCGCCAGCCCGTACGCGGTCATGAACGCGCGGCGGCGGCACGACGTGTAGGCGGGCGCGGGTGCCGCGCCGAGCAGGGCCGCCAGGGACGCGGGCGACGCGCCGGACAGGGTCGGGAGGTTGACCTCGAAGGCGTCGGCGCCGTCGGACAGCGCCTGCCGCATCGTCTCGGCCGCCGTGGCAACGTCCCGGTCGGTGATCACGGCCACGATGAACGGGCGCCCCAGCGATCCCAGCTGCGAGGTGTTCACGGAGCGCTCAGCCATCCGTCCGCCGGCCCGGCTCGTAGCGGTCCTCGGCGGCGATGATCTCCGGCAGGCCGACAAGGTCGTTGAATTCGTCGAACGAGAGCATTCGCTCCGCGTACGCGCCGTAGCTCCCCGTCTGCTTCAGCTCCGCGTAGTAGCCCCGCAGCGCATGCGAGACCGCGTACAGCACGTCCGCCTGGAGCAGGAACCGGTAGCCCAGGCGTTCCAGGGCCGCCTTGGGGAGGAGCGGCGAGAGGCCCTTGAACACCCAGTTGTAGAGGAGGGGAGCGTCGATGAGCCGGGGAAGCCGCTCCACCTGCTCGAGCGAGGTCGGCGCCTCGATGAAGATGACGTCGGCACCGGCCTCGCGGTAGGCGTTGGCCCGATCGACCGCCTCGTTGAAGCCCTCCACGGCGAGTGCGTCGGTCCGGGCGAAGAGGAGGAAGTCCTCCGTCGTGCGCGTGTCCACGAAGGCATGGATCTTGGCGACAAAGTCGGCCTGCGGGACGACCCGCTTGCCGCGCATGTGCCCGCACTTCTTGGGCAGCACCTGGTCCTCCAGGTGGATCGCGGACGCGCCGGCGTGCTGCATCTCGCGCACCAGGCGGCGGACGTTCAGGTAGTTCCCGTAGCCGTCGTCGCCGTCCGCCAGGATGGGCGCCTGCACCACAGCTGCTACGCGCCGGACGGCCTCCGCCTGCTCGGTCAGCGTCAGGAGGCCGACGTCGGGCATCCCGAATGCGGAGCCCGACGTGTTGTAGCCGCCCACGTGCAGCCAGTCGAAGTCGAGCCGACTGGCGATCCGCGCCGCGAGGGCATCGTTGACGCTGACGACCTGGGCGATCGAGGTCCCGCTCCTGAGGTCGGCCTTGAGGCCCATCGCGCGTCTCCTGGTCGGCCGGGCCACCCCGGCAGCCCGGGGCGGGTCTGTCGCCCGGCACGGGCCCACCGTACTATGGTGGCCCGGCTGCTGGAAGCCCGGTCTTGACACAGGGAGCGCCCGATGCGACTCGCGGTTCTCGGCATCATGCACGAGACGAACACCTTCTCGAACGTCCCGACGGACGACCGGGTGTTCGAGGAGTCAACGATCGGGAATGGCCCGGGCATCCTCCTCGGGGACCGCGTCTGGGAGGTCTGGGGGGACTCCGGTATCACCGTCGCGGGCTACAAGGACGCGGATGCCGAACCGGGCGTCCAGGTCGTCCCGGTCGGCTGGGCCACCACCAACACGGGCGGAAAGCTCCCGACCTCCACCTTCGACCGCATCGTGGCCGGACAGCTGGCACGGCTGGAGGCCGAGGGGCCGTTCGACGGCATCCTGCTGGGCCAGCACGGGGCCATGGTCGTCGAGGGCTATCCCGACGGCGACGCGGAGTTCATCCGACGGGTCCGCGCAGCCGTGGGCCCCCGCGTGCCGATCGGCAATGTCATGGACACGCACGGGAACGTCTCGCCCGCCCAGGTCCACGGCGTCGACGTCACCCTTCTCTGGCGCACCAACCCGCACATGGACTGCCGCGACCGAGGGCTCCAGTGCGCCCGACTGATCGCCCAGACGATCCGCGGCGAGATCCAGCCGGTCCAGGCGATCGTCAACCCGCCGCTCGTGGCCAACATCCTCGCCCAGAACACGGCCGACGAGCCGATGCGCGGGCTGCTGGCCCAGGCCCTCGAGCTGACGGCGGCCACGCCTGGCTTGCTCGACGCCAGCATCGGCGAGGGCTTCCCGTACGGCGACGTGCCCCACATGGGGATGGCCCTGGTCGCCGTGGCCGATCGGGACATCTCCCTCGCCGAGAGGGTGGCTCGCACGCTTGCCCGGCGGACCTGGGAGCTGCGCGAGGCCTTCGACCCTCGGGGCGTCTCTGTCGCGGACGCGGTCCGCCTGGAGCGCGGCGACGCCGCGGGACCCATCGTGCTGCTCGACTGCGGTGACAACATGGGCGCCGGGACGCCGGGCGACTCCACCTTCATCCTGGACGGCCTCCTCCGGGAGCGGCGGACCGGCTGGCTCCTCACCGTTCACGATCCCGAGGCTGTCCTGGCCTGCGTCGCGGCCGGCGTCGGCGGGAACGTCCAGCTGATGGTCGGCGGCAAGATCGACGGGCTGCACGGCACCCCCCAGCCGATCACCGGACGGGTGCGCACGCTGGCGGACGGCAAGTTCAAGGCCCACGACGCTCGGGTCCATGCCGGGCACAAGGAGTTCGACGGCGGGACCACGGCCGTGGTGCAGACCGACGGCGGCGGGACCGTTGTCCTGACCACGCTCCCGGTGATGACCATGAGCCTCGACCAGCACTACTCGATCGGCATCAACCCGGCCCGGTTCGATCTCGTCGTCACCAAGGGCGTGATGTCGCCACAGCCCGCGTACGGCGTGATCGCCTCGCGCATGGTCTACGTGGACACGCCCGGGATCTCCACCGCCAACCCGCGCTTCCTGGGCCACCAGCATCGGCGCCGCCCGATGTTCCCGTTCGAGCAGGACACGGAGTGGTCATGACGCGGTTCGAGGGCGGAGGCACGGAGCGATGAGGCTCGCCGTGCTGGGCATCATGCACGAGACCAACACCTTCTCGAACATCCCGACGGACGACCGCGCGTTCGCCGAGGCGGCGTTCGGCGGCCGCCACGGCGACCTGCTGGGCGACGAGGTCCGCGAGGTCTACGGGGACGTGGGGATCACGGTCGCGGGCTTCATGGACGCCGACGCCGACCCCGGCGTCAGCGTGGTTCCCATCGGCTGGGCGGCGACGGGCCCGGGCGGACCCCTCCCGACCTCCACCTTCGACCGGATCACGGCGGCCCAGCTGGCCCGCCTGGAGGCTGAGGGCCCGTTCGACGGGATCCTCCTCGGCCAGCACGGGGCCATGGTCGTGGAGGGCCATCCGGACGGTGACGCCGAGTTCATCCGGCGGGTCCGGGCGGCGGTCGGCCCGCGCGTGCCGATCGGCAACGTCATGGACACCCACGGCAACGTCTCGCCGGCCCAGGTCCACGGCGTGGATATCACCCTGCTCTGGCGGACCAACCCGCACCTGGACTGCCGCGCCCGCGGGCTCCAGTGCGCACGCCTGATCGCGCAGGCCGTTCGCGGCGAGATCCAGCCGGTCCAGGCGATCGTCAACCCGCCGCTCGTCGCCAACATCCTGGCCCAGAACACCGCCGACGAGCCGATGCGCGGCCTGCTCGCCCAGGCGCTGGACCTCACCGCCGCCATGCCGGGGCTGCTCGACGCCAGCGTCGGCGAGGGCTTCCCCTACGCCGATGTCCCCCACATGGGCATGGCTGCGGTGGTGGTCGCCGACCGTGACCAGGCCGCCGCGCAGGCCGCGGCCAGGGCCCTGGCCCTCCGGATCTGGGAGCAGCGCGAGGCCTTCGATCCCCACGGGGTCTCCGTCGCCGACGCGGTTCGCCTGGAGCGTGGCGACGCCGCGGGGCCGGTCGTCCTGCTCGACTGCGGCGACAACATGGGCGCGGGGACACCGGGCGACTCCACCTTCATCCTGGAGGGCCTCCTCCGCGAGCGGCGGACCGGCTGGCTGCTCACGGTCCACGACCCCGAGGCCGTCCTGGCCTGCGTCCGGGCGGGCGTGGGCGGCACCGTGCGGCTGCGGGTCGGCGGCAAGATCGACGGCCTCCACGGCACCCCGCAGCCGATCACGGGCCGGGTCCGGACCATCTCGGACGGCAAGTTCAGGGCCCACGACAAGCATGTCCACGGCGGCCACAAGGCGTTCGACGGCGGGGTCACCGCCGTGGTGCAGACCGACGCCGGCGGGACTCTGGTGCTCACGACCCTGGCGGTCCTGACCATGAGCCTCGACCAGCACTACTCGATCGGGATCGACCCCGCCCGCTTCGACCTGATCGTGGCCAAGGGCGTCATGTCCCCGCAGCCCGCCTACGGCGTCATCGCCTCGCGCATGGTCTACGTGGACACGCCCGGGATCTCGACGGCGAATCCCCGGTTCCTGGGCCACCAGCATCGGCGCCGACCCATGTTCCCGTTCGAGCAGGACACGCGGTGGCCCTAGGCCCAGGACGGCCCGCGCGCCCTGGCATCCGGTGGCCGATCCGATGACGCCGCGCGGGATGGTGCAGACCGTGCTCGGTCCGGTCGCTCCGGCCGACCTCGGTGTCACGCTACCGCACGAGCACCTCCTGATCGACCTCCGGCCCCGGTTCATCGAGCCGGCCACGGCCGAAGAGCAGGCGCTGGCGCGCCAGCCGGTGGGCCTCGCCAACCTCGGCTGGGCGCACCGGAACTGGCTCAGCAGCCTGGACAACCTGGTGCTCGACGACGAGGCCGTGGCCATCGACGAGCTCCGTCGGTTCAAGCGTGCGGGCGGCGGGACGGTCGTCGATGCCGGGAGCATCGGCATTCGCCCGGATCCACGCGCGCTGCGCCGGATCTCGGAGGCGGCCGGCCTCCATGTGGTCGCGGCGACGGGTCACTACACGCAGGACTTCCACTCGCCCGACATGGCGGCGATGCCCGAGGACGCGCTGGTCGAGGAGATCGTCCGCGACGTGCGCGACGGGATTGGGGCCACCGGCGTCAGGGCCGGGATCATCGGGGAGGTCGGCTGCTCCTCGCCACTCCACCCGGACGAGCGCAAGGCGCTTCGGGCCGCGGCTCGTGCCCAGCGAGCGACCGGGGCGCCCATCACGATCCATCCGGGACGCAGCCAGGCGTCCCCGTTCGAGATCCTCGCGGTGCTCGACCAGGCCGGGGCAGACCGGACACGGGTGATCATGGGTCACATCGAGCGCACCGAGCTCGAGCTGGGCGATCTCCTGCGCCTGGCGGCGACGGGCTGCTACCTGGAGTTCGACTGGTTCGGCGAGGTGCAGTCGCTCTTCCCGCTGGGGCCGCTCAGGGTGCCCAGCGACATCCAGCGCATCGAGCAGTTGCGGACGCTGGTCGGCGAGGGCCACGGGGATCGGCTGCTCGCCTCGCACGACATCTGCCTGAAGACGCGGCTTGCCTCGTGCGGCGGGGTGGGCTACGCGCATATCCTGTCGACCGTGACCGGCTGGATGCGGGCCTGCGGCATGTCCGACGCGGACGTCGGTCGAATCGTCGTCGACAATCCCCAACGGATCCTGGCGTTCGCGTGAAGGAGGCCGAGTCGATGCCTACGGTCTACGTCGGGTGCGGCGCCGGCTTCGCCGACGAGCGCCCCGATGCGTGCATTCCGGTCGTGGAGACCCTGGCGCGGCGCGACGGGCCGCGCTACCTGATCTTCGAGACGCTCGGCGAGCGGACCCTGGCCCTGGCCCAGCTGGACCGCCGGCGCGATCCGGCGGCGGGCTTCACGCCCGCGACCGCGGCCTTCCTGCGACCCATCCTGCGCCGCTGCCGCGAGGCCGGGATCCGGATCGTGGCCAACTTCGGCGCGGCCAATGCCCTGGGTGCCGGCCGGCTGATCCGGTCCCTGGCCGAGGAGCTGGGGCTGCCCGACTTCAAGGTCGGCGTGGTCGAGGGCGACAATCTGCTGGAGTACGTGCCGGGGGACGAGATCCGGTCCTGGACGATCATCGAAGGCATCGCCCTCGCGGACGAGCCGATCATCGCGGCGAACGTCTACCTGGGCGCCGCGCCGGTGGCGGAGGCGCTCCGGCGGGGGGCGGAGGTGGTGGTCCTGGGCCGGTGTGCCGATTCGGCGCTCGTCCTGGGCCCCCTGGTCCATGAGTTCGGCTGGCCGGCCGACGCGTGGGACCTGCTGGCCGCCGGCACGCTGGCCGGGCACCTGCTGGAGTGCAGCGCGCAGCTGTCAGGCGGGTACTTCGCCGACCCCGGTTACAAGGACGTCCCGGACCTGGCCCGCGTGGGCTTCCCGATCGCGGAGGTCTCGGCCGACGGGTCGATGGTGGTCACCAAGGCGGACGACACGGGCGGCCTGGTCTCGCCGCGAACGGTCAAGGAGCAGATCCTGTACGAGATCAGCGACCCGACGAGCTACCTCGTCCCGGACGTGACGCTCGATATCACCGCCGTCGAGATCGACGAGATCGCCCCCAACCGGGTGCGGGTCAGCGGCGCCCGCGGCCGCCCGCGACCCCCGACGCTCAAGGTGACCATCAGCACCGAGGGCGGCTGGCTGGGCGAGGGAGAGATCTCGTACGGCGGCCCCAATGCCCTGGCCCGCGCCGAGCTGGCGGCGGCCGTGCTCCGGGAGCGGCTGCGCATCGTCGGCCACGACCTGCCGGCACGGGTCGACATCGTCGGGACCGTCAGCACCTTCGACTCGCTGAGCGGCGACCTGCGGACGGCCGGGTCGTTCGCCCCGGACGGCGACTACCGGGTGCGGATGGCGGGGGCCGCGCCGGACCGGGCCGGCGCGGAGCGCATCGCCAACGAGGTCATCGGGCTGTACAGCACGGGGCCGGGGGGCGGGGGAGGGGTTCGAAAGTCCGTGGTCGGCCGCGTGCGGACCATGTCGGCCCTGGTCGAGCGAAGCCTGGTGGACATCCGCGTCCGCATCCTGCCGGAGGACGACCATGGGCGCTGAGCTGGTGACGGTCCCGCTCCACGAGCTGGCCCACGGACGGGCCGGGGACAAGGGAAACCGCTGCAACATCAGCGTCGTCGGCTTCCTGCCGGAGGTCTTCCCGTACCTCCAGGAGCAGGTCACCGCAGAGCGCGTGCGCGCCTTCTTCGCCTACCGCGGCGCATCGGCCGTCGTGCGCTACGAGCTCCCGCGCCTGTGGGCCCTGAACCTCGTCATCGACGACGTGCTGGAGGGTGGCGTCAACGGCAGCCTGAACCTGGACGGCCACGGCAAGACGCTGTCGTTCCACCTGCTGTCGATGGCGGTTCTGGTGCCCGCCGATCTGGTCGACCGGTGCCGCGCTGCCCGCACCGGCGCCGGACTCGGGTCATGACCGCGAGCGGCGAAGGGTCGGCCGGCCGCCCGCCCGAGGTGACATCGCCCGCGATCGACGTCCTCGGCTGGCTGGCTGACAACCGGGAGCTCATCGACCGGGGTGCCGCGGGGCCCGTGATCGGCGGCGGCGAGCTCACCGTGCTGCTCGTCGAGGGGCGGGGGCCACGGCGCGACTACCACGTCAACTCGGTCGCGGAGCTCTTCTACCAGCTCCGGGGCGACATCGTGGTCTCGGTCCGGCAGCCCGGGCGGGTCCGCGACATCCTGGTCCGGACCGGCGAGCTGTGGATCGCCCCGGCCGGCGTGCCCCATTCGCCCCAGCGCCCGGTCGGGTCGCTGGGCCTGGTGGTGGAGCGGGCGCGGGAGCCTGGCACGACGGAGGCGTTTCGCTGGTTCTGCGCCGCCTGCGACGCCGTCGTCTTCGAGGTCACGGGCGGCCACGTGCAGCCCGCCGAGCTCCGGAGTGGAGTGGCCGCCTTCAACGCGAGCGTCGCCGCGAGGACCTGCGCGGCATGCGGGACCGTGGTGCCCGGCCCGGGCGACTGACCGCTGACCGGCCCTCGCTCGCTGCGGGGGCGCCAGGTTCCACCAGGCATCGGAGGTTGCACGTGCCAGGTCCCGACGCGTTCCGCCAGGAGGTCCTCCGCCACCGCTTCGCGGCGGTCGCCAACGAGATGAGCCTCGCGCTGCAGCGGGCGGCGTACTCCACCAACATCAAGACCCGGCGCGATCACTCCTGCGCCGTGGTGGACCCCCAGGGCCGGATCGTCGCCCAGTCGTTCAGCCAGCCGGCCCACCTGGGCACCCTCGCCCACTTCGTCCCGCGGATCCTGGCGGCCTACGGGGCGGACAACCTTCGGCCGGGCGATGGCATCGCCTGCAACGACGGCCATCTCGGCGGGATCCATCTCAACGACGTCGCGACCGTGGTGCCCGTCTTCCACGGCGGCCGGATCGTCGCCTATGTCGCGACCATGGCGCACCACCTCGACGTCGGCGGGGGAACGCCCGGCAGCATCGGGCTCCACGAGGAGCACATCCAGGAGGGCCTGATCATCCCGCCGACGCTGCTCCAGCGCGACGGCGAGATGGACGAACCCATCCTCCGGCTGATCCTGAAGAACGTCCGGGCGCCGCGCGAGACCGGCGGGGACTTCCGGGCCCAGTTCGCGGCCAGCGCGACCGGGGCACGCCGGGTCCTCGAGATCGTGGAGTCCGAAGGGGCGGCCGGCATGGCGGCCGCGATCGAGGGGATCTTCGACTACACGGAGCGCCGCGTCCGGAGTGCCGTCGCCCTGCTGCCCCACGTCACCGTGTCCGCCGAGGACTACCTGGACGGCGACGGCATGACCGACGAGCCCATCCGGATCGCCGTCAGCGTGACCCTGGGTGACGACGGCGCCGTCTTCGACCTGACCGGCACGGATCCGCAGCGACCCAGCTCCATCAACACGACGGCGGCGATGACCTTCGCCTCGTGTGCGTACGCCTTCCGCGTCCACCTCGACCCCGACATCCCGGTCAACGACGGGTTCTACCGGATGGTCAAGGTGGTGGCCCCGCCGGGGACCGTCGCCACGTCCGTCGCGCCGGCGGCCATCGGGGCCGGGTCCGATACCGGGATGCGCGTCTGCGAGACGGCGCTGCGGGCCCTCGCCGACGCCCTGCCCGAGGCGTCGATGGGGGACGCCAAGGGGACCGTCTGCAACGTCGCCATCGGCGGCGTCGATCCCAGGACCGGCCGCTACTTCATCTTCTACGAGAGCATCGCGGGCGGCTACGGCGGGCGCGCCCGCCAGGACGGCATCGACGCCATCCAGCCGCACTTCCAGAACACCGAGAACGCCCCGATCGAGGAGTCGGAGGCGCACTACCCCATCCGCATCCTGCGCTACGGCCTGGTGCCGGACTCCGAGGGCGCGGGCCGCTTCCGGGGCGGGCTGGGGCTTCGGCGCGACTACGTCGCCGAGGGAGACGTCATCCTGTCCATCATGGCCGAGCGCTCGACGTTTGCGCCGCAGGGCCTGTTCGGCGGCGGCCCCGGCCGATCGGCCCATTTCATCGTCAACCCGGGTCCGCGCCAGCATCGCTACGGCTCCAAGTTCTCGGTCCGGGTGCCGGCCGGGGACGTGATCAGCCTGCAGCTGGGCGGCGGGGGAGGGTACGGGTCGCCCCTCGACCGGGACCCCGAGGCCGTCGCGGCCGACGTCCGGTCCCGTCGGGTCACCCGGCGCCGGGCCGCGGCGGTGTACGGGGTGGTGATCGACCGGGCCGGCCGGGTGGACCTCGCGGGCACCCTGGCCCGGCGCGAGATGCTCCGCGCGACGCCGGGGGGCGCCCGATGACGACTGGGCGCCTGCGGCTGGCCGTCGACATCGGCGGCACCTTCACGGACGGCGTCCTCATCGAGGACGGGACCGATCGAACCTGGACGCACAAGGTCCTGACCACGCCCGTCGATCCCAGCGAGGGCTTCATGGCCGTGCTGGAGGCCCTGTTCGCGATGGCGGCGTGCCGGCCCGGGGACATCGTGTCGGTCACCCACGCCACCACGGTCACGACGAACACGCTGCTCCAGCGGCAGGGCGCCCGCACGGCGCTGCTGGTCACGGCCGGGTTCGAGGACATCCTGGAGGTCGGCCGGCAGATCCGCCACGAGCTGTACAACCTCCAGACCAACAAGCCCCTGCCGCTCGTCCCGCGCGAGCTGTGCTTCGGGATCGACGAGCGCCTGGACTACCAGGGCCGGGTGCTCACCCCGCTCGACGAGGCGACGGTCGTGGCTGCCCTGGACGGTGCGGCCGCGGCCGGCGTCGAGTCGATCGCGATCTGCCTGCTCCACTCGTACGTCAACGCGGCGCACGAACAGCGCGTCGCGGAGATCGTGCGCTCCCTCCGCCCGGGCATCCGGGTCTCGGTGTCCAGCGAGATCGCGCCCCAGATCAAGGAGTACTGGCGGGCCAGCACGACCGTCGTGAACGCCTACGTGGCCAACGCCACGGACCGCTACCTCGGCCGCCTGGAGGCCCGGCTGCGCGAACGCGGCGTGGTGGCGTCGCTCCACGTGATGGGCTCCAGCGGCGCGCTCATGACGGCGGCCACGGCCCGGACTCGGCCGGTCGACCTGGTCGAGTCGGGTCCCGCGGCCGGCGTGAGCGCGGCGGTCCGGGTGGCGGCGGCGCTCGGCATCCGGGATGCGATCTCGTTCGACATGGGCGGGACCACGGCCAAGGTGGGTCTGATCCTCGACGGCGAGGCGCGGACCCTGTCCGAGTTCGAGGTGGGAGCGGCCCAGGGATCGGGGACCGCGGTGGCCACGGCGAGCGGCTACCCCGTGCTGGGGTCGATCGTCGACCTGATCGAGGTCGGCGCCGGGGGCGGGAGCGTGGCCTGGATCGATTCCGGCGGCCTCCCCCGCGTCGGCCCGCGGAGCGCCGGCGCCGATCCGGGGCCGGCCTGCTACGGGCGCGGCGGCGTGGAGCCCACGGTGACCGACGCCAACGTCGTGCTGGGCATGATCGTCCCCGAGAACTTCGACGACGTCGTGCGGCTGGACGTCGGGGCGGCCCATCGCTCGTTCGTGCCGCTGGCCGCGGCGCTGGGGCTCGATGTCCGGGCGGCCGCCGCCGGCGTGGTCGGCGTGGCGGAGGCGCTGATGGCCGAGGCCGTCCGGCTGGTCTCCGTGGAGCGCGGCCACGATCCGCGCGAGTTCTGCCTGATCGCGTTCGGGGGCGCCGGGCCGCTCCACGCCTGCCGGCTCGCCGCCCAGCTGGGCATCCCCAGGGTCGTCATCCCGCCGAATCCCAGTGTGCTCTCGGCCCTCGGGATGCTCCTGTCCGACGTGCAGCACGAGCACCGGCGAACCCGGCTGCTGCGGGCGGAGGCAGCGTCCGAGGCCGAGATCGCCGTGATCCTCGACCGGCTGGATGCCGAGGCCGGCGCCAGCCTGCGGCGCGACCGGATCGCCGCGCGGGACCGGCGCCTCCGGCGCCGGGCGGAGGCCCGCTACGCCGGCCAGTCGTGGACCCTCACCGTCAATCTGGTCTCGCGGCGGCCCGACCTCGTGGTCGATGAGATCCGGCGCTCCTTCGACGAGCTGCACCGGAAGGCGTACGGCTACGCCCGCCAGGAGCCCATCGAGATCGTCAGCTTCACCGTCGTCGGCGTCGGCCTCAACCGCGGCCGCAAGCTCAGGGAATCCGAGGTGAACCCCATGGCTCGTCCACCCGCGGCGCCCGAGCACCGGGCCGGGCACCGCTGGCGCCGCGCCGCGCTGGCGGCGGGTCAGCGGGTCGCCGGGCCCGCCGTCATCGACGACCGCGGCTCGACCACGGTGGTCGGCGCCGGATATGAGGCCGAGGAGACGGCCGACGGGATGCTGGTCCTCACGCCGGTGGCGCAGGCCCCTGGCCGCGTGGCCCTCGACCCGAGCCTGCGGCCATGAGCGCCCGCCCGCTGGTCGTCGTCGGCGGTTTCAAGCACGAGCTCAACAGCTTCGCCCGGGGCATCACGACGCTGGAGGACATCCGGCGGGCCGGGTACTACGCCGAGGGCCCCGACATCTTCGACGCGCCGCGGAGCAAGCGCCCCGAGCTGGCCGCCATTCGCGAGATCGCGGAGCGGGAGGGCATCGACCTGGTGCCAACCGTGCACTTCCACGCGCTGTTCGCCGGCGGGCCGATCGAGCACGAGTTGTACGAGCACGCGAAGGCCCTGATCGTCGGCGCGGTGCTGGAGCACCGCGACCGGCTCACGGGGATCATGCTGCCCATCCACGGCGCCACGGTGACGACCCGCGAGGACGACCCCGAGGGCGATCTCCTGGCCACGCTCCGGGCCATCGTCGGGCCGGACATCCCCATCGTCGCCACCTTCGACACCCACGTCCACGGGACGGCACGGATGGCCGCGGCGGCGGATGCCCTGGTCGGCTTCAAGACCCAGCCGCACACGGACCATTACGAAGCGGCGACGCAGGGGATGGAGATCCTGGTCCGCGCGATGCGGGGCGAGATCCACCCCGTCACCACGCACCGCAAGATCCGGATGCTGACCTCGGCGGAGCGCCACGACACGTCCCACCAGCCCATGAAGGGCCTGATCGACGCGTCCCGGGTCATGGAGCGCCGGCCCGGGGTGCTGGCCGTCTCCATCTTCACGACCCAGCCATGGATGGATCTGCCAGAGGTGGGCTGGTCCGTGGAGGTCGTGACCGACGGCGACCGGTCGCTTGGCCGGGCGACGGCCGACGAGCTGGCCCGGATGGCGTGGGAGATTCGCGACGAGTTCCTGGTCCACAAGTCGTCGCTCCCGGCGGCGCTCGACCGGGCCGCGTCCAGCGGCCTGCGGCCCACGATCTTCGCCGACGGCGCCGACTCCACGAGCGCCGGGGGAAACGGCGACGGGACCGAGCTGCTCGAGGCCCTGCTCGCCCGGCCGGACCGGATCGACGCGCTCCTGACCATCACCGATGCCGCAGCCGTGGAGCGGTGCGTCGCCGCGGGGCTGGGCGCCGAGCTGGAGCTCCCGGTGGGCGGGACCCTGACGGAGCTGTTCCATCCAGTCCGTGTCCGTGGGCGGGTCATCGCGCTGGCACTCGGCGACATGCAGCTGGACCCGCCGTGGTCGCCGACCGACCTGGGTCGGATGGCGCTCCTGCGGGTCGGGTCGATCGACGTGGTCCTGTCCGAGCGCAAGGCCTGGCACCTGGACACCGTCGTCTACCGCCACATGGGCCGCGAGCTGGACCGCTACCAGGTGATCCAGGTGAAGTCGGCCGGCGGCTTCCGGTTCCGCTACGAGGCGCTCGCCGCCGAGATCATCGAGATCGCGACGATCGGCCCGTGCGACAGCGACCTGCCCCGGCTGCCGTTCCGGCGGATCAGCCGCCCGCTCTGGCCGTTCGACGCCGGCCTGGCCGAGCCGTGGGAGGACGATCTCGGCTGATCCGCGGGCGGATCAGCCGGCAACGTACCGGGCGGATCAGCCGCCGACGTACCGCCGCGGCACGGCGCGCCCGACGAGCGCGGGAACGACGCCGGGGCTGTGGAGGTGGTTGGCGCTCGCAACGTCGCGCATCGAGATCTCGTCACCGCCCTGGCGTCCCACGATGACGACCTCGTCGCCCGCCACGGCGCCGATGCCGGTGACGTCGAGCCGCGCGTGCTCCAGGGAGATGGACAGGATGGGGGCCCGGCGGCCACGGATCAGGACGGCTCCGGTCGATATCCCCAGCAGGCCGTCGCTCGCGCCGAACGGGATCACGCCAAGCTCCATCGGCCGCCCTGTCGGGATGGGCGACTGGCGGGGGAACTCGGTCCGCTCGCGCGGCCGGACCTGGGTCAGGCGGCTGGTGATACCGACGAGGGCCGAGCGAATCCCGACCTCGCGGCTCACCGGTCCTGCGGTGTCCACGCCGTACACCACGCTCCCGACGTCGATCCCGTTGAGGTGCATCGCGTCGGTGAGCCGCAGCGTCGCGCTGGAGGCGGCGATCCGGAGCGGAACCGGGATCCCCTCGGCCTCCAGCTCCGCCACGGCCGCCACGAAGCAGCGGAACTGCCACCCCAGGTAGGCGCTGATCTCCTCGAGCGGGCCCGCCGGGACGTGGAGGTGGGTGTACAGCCCAGCCAGGTCGAGGCCCGGCTCCTGGTGGACCAGTCGTGCCACGGCGACGGCCTCGTCCGGCACCCCACCCAGCCGCTCCAGCCCCACGTCCACCTTGACCAGCGCCCGGACCCGTGCGCCCGCCGACGCAAAGGCCCGCACGTCGGCCTCGTCGAGGATGGAGACCGTCAGGTCATTGGCGACGACGTCCGCGATCACGCGCGGGCCGGGTCGGGCGCCCCCGTACAGCAGGATCGGGACCCGGACGCCGGACGACCGGAGGGCGATCGCATCGTCCACGCTGGCCACGGCGACGGCGTTCGCACCGCCCGCCAGGACGGCCTCCACCACTCCCAGCAGCCCGAAGCCGTAGGCGTTCGCCTTGAGCGAGGCGACGACGGTGAAGCCCTCGTCCATGCCCGACCGGATCAGCCGAAGGTTGTCGCGGATCGCGTCAAGGTCGACGGTCAGGGCGTTCGGCCGTCCGTCGGCGGCATCTGCGGTCTGCGCAACCCCGGTCATGGCGTCCTCGGTGTGGCTGGCTGGCTGAATCGGCGGAAGCGTAGCACCCGGATTCCGCGGCGGACGCCGTGGAATCCGGCGGTGTCGTGGGGTACGATCCGGCCAGCCTGCCGATCGGGACGACGCTCGTCCGGATCGATCGTCCCACCCGGCCGCCCCCCGTGAGGTCACGATGACGACGGACATCGACCCGATCCGCTTCGAGGTGGTTCGCAACTCGCTGACCTCGGCCACCGAGGAGATGGCCGCGACCATCCGGCGGGCGGCCTACTCCACGAACATCAAGACCCGGGCCGACTTCTCGTGCTGCTTCCTGGACCGCGAGCTGCGCGTGGTGGCCCAGTCGTTCGCGCAGCCGATCCACCTGGGCAACCTCTCCAACCTGGTCCCCAACGCCGTCCGCCAGTACGGCGCCGACCGGCTCGTCGACGGCGACATGATCATCGTCAACGACCCGTACCTGGCCAACATCCACCTCAACGACATCACGGTGTTTGCGCCCGTGGTGATCGATGGCGCCCTCATCGGCTACCTGGCCAACCTGGCCCACCATGTCGACGTCGGGGGCGGCGCGCCGGCCAGCATGGGGGTGACGCGCGAGATCTTCCAGGAGGGCGTCCGGATCCCGCCGGTCCGGATCGTGGCCGGGGGCGAGGTCGTGGACGACGTGTTCCGGCTCATCCTCGCCCAGATCCGGAGCACCCGCGAGACCACCGGCGACCTCCGGGCCCAGATCGCGGCCAACATCACCGGCCGGCGCCGCATCGCGGACCTGGTCGGCGCGATCGGCCGGGAGGAGCTGGAGCGCTACATCGAGGAGCTCATCGCCTACACGCGGCGCCGGACGCGCCACGAGGTCGCCCAGCTGCCACGCGGCGAGTATGTGGCGGACACCACCCTGGACAGCGACGGCTACGGCGGCCCCCCGGTCCGCCTCAAGGTCACGATCCGGGTCGACGACGACGGCGTGCTGTTCGACTTCACGGGCTGCGACCCCCAGCGGGCCGCGCCGGTGAACTCCACCTACGGGCCGACGTACTCGGCGTGCGCTTACGCCCTGAAGGCCCTCATCGACCCCGACGTCCCCGTCAACTCGGGGTTCTACGAGTTCGTCCGGGTGATCGCGCCCAAGGGGACCGTGGTCCACGCGCTGCCGCCGGCTCCGGCGGTGGGCGCCGGCGAGGTCAACATGCGCCTGGTGGACCTGATCTTCCGCGCGCTCGCCGACGCCCTGCCCGACCGGGTCCCGGCGGCGGCCAAGGGGATCATGTGCCACGCGGGCTTCGGCGGGATCGACCCGCGGACGGGCGAGTACTACTGCGTCCTGGAGACGCTGGCCGGCGGCTACGGAGGGCGGGCCCTGCTCGACGGGCCGGATGCCGTCCAGCCGCACACCCAGAACACCGAGAACGCGCCGATCGAGGAGACGGAGGCCGGCTATCCCATCCGGATCGCCCGCTACGAGCTGGTGCCGGATTCCGAGGGCGCCGGTCGAAACCGGGGCGGCCTGGGCCTGCGTCGCCAGTACCTCTTCCCCGACCACGCGGTGTCGTTCTCCGTTCTGGCGGATCGTGACCTGACCGGCGCCTGGGGGATCTTCGGCGGGGAGGCGGGCCGGCGTGCCCGCTACGTCGTGAACCCGGGACCGGACGAGCGGGTGCTGGATTCCAAGGAGACCATCCAGCTCAAACCCGGCGACCTGGTCAGCTACGAGACCCCGGGCGGGGGAGGCTACGGCCCGCCGGACGAGCGCGACCCAACCCTCGTGCTGCGCGACGCCCGCGATGGCAAGGTGAGCCTGGAGCGCGCCCGGGCGGCCTACGGCGTTGTGATCGACCCCGCTGGTTGGACGGTAGACCTGCCGGCCACGACAGCCCTCCGGGCCGGGCGGGCGGCGGCACGGACGTCGGCGTCATGAGCCGGCCCCGGGGCGAAGGCGCCCGCCCTCCGCGCTACCGGCTGGGCGTCGACATCGGCGGCACGTTCACGGATGCCGTTCTGGTCGACGAGGAGACCGGCGAGACGCGCATCGCGAAGCTGCCGACCACACCGGGGGATCCCTCGATCGGGTTCATGAACGTGACGCGGCGGCTGGTCACCGGCGGGGGAGTGGACCCGCGCGACGTGGCCACCATCGTCCACGGGACCACGGTCGCGACCAACGCCGTCATCGAGGGCAACGTGGCCCGGACGGCCTTCGTGACGACCGAGGGCTTCCGCGACATGCTGGAGATCGCCCGCCAGATCCGGCCCTCGCTGTACGACCTGCAATTCCAGAAGCCGGTGCCGCTCGTCCCGCGGCAGCGCTGCTTCGAGGTGACCGAGCGCCTGAACGCCACGGGCGAGGTCCTGATTCCGCTCGACGAGGCGTCCGTGCTCGCCACGGCCGCGGCGATACGCGCGCTCGATGTGGAATCCGTGGCCATCTGCCTGCTCCACTCGTACATCAATCCCGCGCACGAGCACCGGGTCGCCGAGCTGCTCCGGGAGGCGCTCCCGGGCGTCGCCGTGTCGGCCTCGGCCGACGTCGCGCCGGAGTTCCGGGAGTATTTCCGGGCGAGCACGGCCGTCGTCAACGCGGCCATCCAGCCGGTCGTGCAGCGCTATCTCGAGGGCGTCTCGCGACGAGTGGCCGAGGACGGCTACGACGCGGCCCTGCTGGTCATGCAGAGCGGCGGCGGCGTGATGTCGTTCGAGCAGGCGGCTCGACGCCCCGTCTTCATGATCGAATCGGGACCGGCGGCAGGCGTGATGGCCACCGTGGATCTCGCCGACCGGCTGGCGATCGGGGACGTGATCTCGTTCGACATGGGTGGGACCACCGCCAAGGTCGGGCTGATCCGCGGCGGCGTGCCGTCGATCACCAAGGACTTCGAGGTCGGCGGCGTGGCCACGCCCGGCATCGGCGGCGTCGCGCGCGGGAGCGGCTACCCCATCCGGACGCCGGTCATCGAGCTGGTCGAGATCGGGGCCGGCGGCGGCAGCATCGCCTGGCTGGACAGCGGCGGCATCCTGCGCGTCGGACCCAGGAGCGCGGGGGCGGAGCCGGGTCCGGCCTGCTATCAGCGGGGTGGCACCGAGCCCACCGTCTCCGATGCCAACCTGGTCCTGGGGCGGCTGAGCCCGGCGCGATTCCTCGGCGGCGAGATGGCCCTGGACCCGGACCTGGCCCGGAAGGCCATCGAGGATCGCTGCGCGGCGCTGCTGGGCCATGACGTGGTCCGCACCGCCAACAGCATCGTCGAGATCGCGAACGTGGCCATGGCCAACGCCCTCCGTCTCGTCTCGGTCAACCGGGGTCATGACCCGCGGGACTTCGCGCTGGTCTCGTTCGGTGGCGCCGGACCGCTCCACGCCAACCGGCTGGCGGCGATGCTGGGGATCCCCCGGGTGATCATCCCGCCGGCGCCAGGGGCGTTCTCCGCGCTCGGCCTGCTGACGACCGACCTCAAGCACGACCTGACCAGGACCATCCGGCTGCGATCCGACGGCGTGGCCGCGGAGCGCCTGGAGGCCGCCTTCGCGGAGATGACCGCGCACGGGATGGCCGAGCTCGCCCGCGAGCTTGCGCCGACGGACGCGACGGAGGTGCGTCGCTACGCCGAGATGCGCTATGCGGGCCAGAGCCACGAGCTGAACATCCCGCTGGCCCCCGGACCGATCGTCGCCTCGACAGTCGCCCGCCTGGTCGCCGACTTCCACCAGGCGCACCAGCTGGCATACGGCTTCCACGTCCTGACGGAGCCCACGATGATCATGAACATCCGGACGTCCGTCATCGGTCGAATCCGGCGGCCCGGTGGCGCGCCCCCGGAGGGCGCCCGGCCCGGCCCGGGCACCCGGCTCGGCCCGGGCACGGTCGCACCGGCGGTCGGGGTCGTCGACGCCCGGCCGTACGGTCAGCGCCCCGTCTACTTCGCCGAGGCCGGCGGCTTCGTGGAGGCCGGGCTGTTCGAGCGGCACAGCCTCGTCGCGGGCTCCCGAATCGCCGGCCCGGCGATCGTCGAGCAGCACGATTCCACCTGCGTCGTGCATCCCGGCTACAGGGCGCTGGCGGGCGTCCACGGGGAGCTGATCATCGAGGCGGTTGCGTGATCAACCGCTGATCCGGGAGGCCCTCCTTCGATTTCGCCGGACCTGCCGCAAACACCCCCCGGGAGTGTTGACGCGGCCTCCGATCGGGCCCTACTCTGCATTCTCACGCGACCCGGGATTCGGACGGCGACGTCTCGGACTGGCGCGTGACGGTGAGGGCGCCTGCCCAGGCTGGCTCCGAAGCACCTGTCCAGCGCAGACTGGGAGGGCTTCAATGATCGGAGGAGGATCGATGGTCGAACTCACGCGCCGCCCCTTGCGGGCGAGCCGGGCCGCGGTAGGTCTGGTCGTGGTGGGCCTCGTGCTCGCCGCGTGCACATCGTCCGCGACGCCGGCACCAACCGCCGCGCCTGCGGCATCGGGTGCGGCATCGGGTGCCGCCTCCAAGGCGCCCTCGGCTGCGCCGACGATCGCAAGCGCCAAGTTCGCCGGCGCGGGCCCGGTCCTGACCCTCGACGTCACCAAGTCCGGTGACCTCGTCTCGGTCGACATCATCATCCTGAGCCAGGGCAACCTGGTCCGTCACGACGCGACGGGCATCCCCAAGCTGGAGATGGCCGAGTCCATCACCAACTCGACCGATGGCCTGACCGTGACGATCAAGCTCAAGCCCAACCTCAAGTACTCCGACGGGACGGCGGTCACCTCCGCCGACATCAAGGACATCGTCGACCGTCAGCTGAACGGCGGCGCCAACTCCGTCTTCATCGCCAGCGTCAAGTCGGCCGAAGTCGTCGACGCGGTGACCGCGAAGCTCACCCTGAAGTACCCGGATCCTGACCTCTGGAACGGCCTGTCGGCGCGCGCCATGGCCCTGAACCCGGCGGCCAAGGTCGCGGCGGACAAGGACTACTTCCTCCATCCGGTCAGCGCCGGACCCTACATGGTCAAGGAGTTCACCCCCAACAAGTCCTTCACCATGGTGGAGAACCCGAACTTCGTCGGCGGACCCATGGTGGTCAAGCAGATCGAGCTCGTGAACGTCCCTGACGCCACGTCCAAGGTCCTGCAGCTCAACAACAAGCTGATCGACTTCGCCTGGGACATCCCGATCGCGGCGAAGGACAGCCTGACCAAGGACCTGCGCCAGTTCGTCATCCGCGTCGGCGGCGCGAACACCGTGTACGTCAACATGAACCCGACCGGCAAGGCCGGGTCCAAGTTCGCTGATGCACGCGTCCGCCAGGCCATGTCGCTCGCGCTCGACCGCCAGGCCGTCGCGGACACGGCATTCCTCGGCCTCGTGAAGCCGCTCACCTCGTTCTGGTACGACTGCCCCGACATCTGCACGCCCGGCGCGCTGCCGAACGGCGGCAAGCAGGATCTCGTCGCGGCACAGAAGCTCATGGACGCGGCCGGAGTCAAGGAGATCAAGGCCGAGATGCTGGTCAGCAGCACCCGCGGCGGCTGGAAGGAAGGCGCGACGATCGTCGCCCAGCAGCTCGCGAAGATCGGCGTCAACCTCACCGTCAACCCCGTTGACGAGGCCACCTGGAACGCCGCGACGGCAGCCGACAACTTCGAAGTCATCTTCAACGGCGGCGCCACCAGCCCGCAGGTGACGATGGCCAGCTGGTTCGGGAACGGCTTCTCGGCCATCCACTCCGGCTACGCCAAGACCGCCGGACACGACGCCGTTGTGGCGCTCATCGACAAGATGGCGTCAGAGCTCGACGTGGCCAAGCGCAAGGACCTCATGACGCAGATCCAGAAGATCGGTGCGGACACCATGCCCATGATCCCGGTCGTCGAGCGCATCGCGCTCGATGGGATCTGGCTGCCGGTGCCGGCCCTGACCGTCGCGGATCTGACCCCTGGCTACATCATCATGCAGACCGTTGCCGAGCAGACCGCCGGCAAGGCTGCGGGCAAGTAGTCAACCCACCCACGGTCGCGAAGTAACCGTCGCAACCGTCGTCCTTTGAGTGCAGTGCAGGCGCGCCGCGTCGGGGGGCTCCGCCTCCCGACGCGGTCGCCGCTGCTCCGTATCATCGCGCGATCCGTGCTGGTCGCCGTATCGGTGACCTGGGTCTCGTTCAGCCTCATGCGGCTGACGCCGGGCGATCCGGCCATCCTCCTCCTGGGCGACCAGGCGACGGATGAGCTGATCGCCCGGATGCGCGAACAGCTTGGGCTCAACGGCACGTATCTCGAGCAGTTGGGCCGCTACCTGTCCCAGCTCGCACAGGGCGACATGGGCAAGTCGGTGGTGTTCGGAGTGCCGGTGACCACCCTGATCGCCCAGGCCGTGCCCGTCACGCTCCAGCTGATGCTCGTCTCGATCACGATGACCGTGATCCTGGCGGTCCCCATCGCCGTCTACGTGTCGCTCAACCCCAAGGGCCGCGGCGCCTCGGCGTTCCTGGTGCTCGCGTCGCTGTTCGTCTCCACGCCGGCGTTCTTCACCGGATTGCTGGCCCTCCTGATCGCAGCCGTCTGGCTCAAGATCGCCCCCGTCGCCGGCATCGTGGGCAACCTGCCCGAGGCCATCACCTACCTCTGGCTGCCCTCGCTCGTGATCGCGCTGGCCCTGGTACCCATCCTCGCGCGCGTCCTGATCGCGTCCATCACCGATACGCTCCGGGAGGAGTTCGTCGAGGTTGCGATCGTCCGCGGCGTTCGTGGCTGGACCTTCGCCTGGCGCTATCTCATCCGCCCGTCGATCGCACCCACGCTCAGCCTCCTCAGCTACATCGTGGGCACGCTGTTCGCGTCCGCCGTGGTCGTCGAGCTGGTCTTCAACCTGCCGGGAACCGGGACGCTGCTGGTCGGCGCCGTGTCCGGCCGCGACTACCCGCTGGTCCAGGGCATCGTGCTGTTCTCCGGGGTGTTCGTGGTGGTCATCGGGGCGTTCGCCGACATCGTGACCGTCCGCATCGACCCGCGAGTCGGCCGATGACGGCCGTGGCTTCCGCCATGTCGCTGCCGCGCAGCATGGCCCGCCGGTTCCGGTTGCTGCCGGGATCTGCCCGGGCCGGCGTCATCATCATTACCGCCATCGTCGCCCTTGGCCTGCTCGTCCCGATCCTCAGCCCCTACGACCTGTACGAGCAGGTCGGCAAGGCCAACGCAGCGCCCACGTTCGAGCATCCGTTCGGGCTCGACAGCCTGGGCCGCGACATCCTGACCCGGAGCTTTGGGGCTGTCCGGATCGACATCGTCGTCGCCATCGTCGGCGTCATGATCCCGCTGCTGATCGGGACGGTCGTCGGCGGCCTCGCCGGGACCACTGATCTCCGGATCGTCCGGGGCGGTGTCGGGCTCCTCGTGGACGGCATCAATGCCTTCCCGTTCCTGATCCTGGCCCTGGGCGTGATCGCGGTCATCGGGACGGGTGCCCAGGCCATGATCATCGCGATCGCCTTCACCAGCTGGGCGCGCTATGCAAAGCTCGCGCGGACCCGGGCGGCGGTGCTCCGCGACCTCGACTTCGTCAGCGCGCTCCGGTTGTTGGGCTACAGCCGCGCAAGGATCACCGTCCGACACATCCTGCCAAACTGCTTCTCCGAGACGGTCGCCTATGGCGTGAGTGACTTCACGCTCGTCATCCTCACGGTGGCGGCACTCTCCTTCCTGGGTGCCGGCGTCCGGCCGCCCGAGCCCGAGTGGGGCTCGATGATGGCGGACGGCCGGATCTACCTCCAGAGTGCGCCCTGGATCCTGGTTGGCCCCGGGATCGTGCTGACGATCACGGCCTTCGGCGTCTCGCTGATCGGTGAAGCCCTCAAGGATCGCTCGCGTGGCTGAGCTACCCGGGGCCGGTCTGGCCACGGCGCAGGCGGCCGCGCCGGGAACCGACCCCCAGATCGTGGTTGACCCCCGCAAGCCGTACCTGGACGTCGACCATCTCCAGATCGGGCTGCAGCGCGACGGCCTCCCGCTGCACATCGTCGACACCGTGACGGTCAGCCTGCTGCCTGGTGCCTCTCTCGGCATCGTGGGCGAATCTGGTTCCGGCAAGACGATGCTCTGTCGCAGCTTCACCGGCACGCTTGGGCGCTACGGCGTCGGGATCACCGGCGGACGCCTGTCGATCGCCGGCCACGACCTCACCAACGCACGCGAGAAGGACTGGCGGCCCATTCGCGGCCGGGCGGTCGGCTACGTCCCGCAGAGCTCGCTGGCCGGCCTGAACCCGGTCCTGACGGTGGAGACCCAGCTGCTCGAGGCGCTCGGCCTCGGCAGCCGCACGCTGACAAAGGCCCAGGCCCGGATCGAGGCACGCCAGCTCCTCGACATGGTCAAGATCCCGCGGGCCGATGCCGTCCTCCATGAGCGGTCGCACCAGCTGTCGGGCGGGATGCGGCAGCGGGTCATGATCGCCGCGGCCCTGGCGCTTCGTCCTCCGCTCCTGGTCCTGGACGAGCCCACGACCGCGCTCGATGTGACCGTGCAGTACGAGATCCTGGTCCTCATCCGGCAACTCCGGGAGGAGCTGGGGATGGGGCTGATCCTTGTCTCCCACGACCTTGCGGTGGTCGAGTTCCTGTGCTCCCAGGTCATGACGATGTATGCCGGCGCGACCGTGGAGATCGGCGCGTCGGAGAACATCCGGTCGCGCCCGAGGCACCCGTACACCAATGCGCTGCTCCACTCCCGCCTCGGGATGGCCGAGCGCGGCAAGGACCTGGTCGCCATCCCGGGCGAGTCGCCCGCGGTCGGCGCCTGGCCCGAGGGCTGCCGGTTCTGGCCGCGCTGCTCATCGGCAGCCGACGCCTGTCGGACCGGCGCGCAGCCGGCGCCGCGCCTCGTCGACGGCCACTTGACCGCCTGCATCCGTGCCGAGGACGTGACCTAGTGGCCGGCAACCTGATCGAGGTCACGGACCTGCACGTCACCTACCGGACGGCCAGCACCGACGTGCTCGCCGTGCGAGGGCTCAACCTGACGGTGGGCGCCGGTCAGTCGACCGGGATCGTCGGCGAGAGCGGGAGCGGCAAGTCGACGGTCGCCAAGGCGCTGGTCGGCCTCGTGCCGCCGACGAGCGGCTCCATCCGGATCGACGGCGACCTGGTCGCGGGCGAGCGAGCGAAGGGCTATCACCGCGGAAGCCGGTGGAAGGTCCAGATGATCTTCCAGGACCCGTACGGCTCCCTGGATCCGCGCCAGCAGCCGCTCGACGCGGTCCTCGAGGCGATCCAGCACTGGCGCAAGTTGTCCAAGGCGCAGGCGCGCACGGAGGCCCTGGACCTCCTGAAGTCGGTGGGCATCACCGAGCGCCAGGCCACATCCGGGCTGCGCGCCCTCTCGGGCGGCCAGCGCCAACGGATCTCCATTGCGCGGGCCCTGGCGCCCTCACCCCAGGTGCTGGTCGCCGACGAGCCCACGTCGTCGCTCGACCAGTCGGCCCAGGCCGCCATCCTCAACCTGCTGCGGCGCATCCAGGCGGAGCGCGGCCTGTCGGTCATCTTCATCTCGCATGACCTCGGGCTCGTCCGCTACCTCACCGAGGACGTCATCGTGATGAAGGACGGCTTCGTGGTGGAGCAGGGTCCGACCGATCAGGTCCTCCATCATCCAACCCAGGAATACACGCAGCGGCTCATCGCGTCGGCCCTGGCCTGACCGCCGACCGCTCGTCGCCGAGGCGCACGTCTCGTTTCCTCAACGCCGACGGAGGACACCGCATGAAGCTGGACCCGGATGCCGCCGCGATCCTGAAGCGCATCCGCGACGCCGGCGTCCCGCCGTGGCGATCGATGCCCCCGGAGGAGGGGAGAGAGACCTACCGGCGCCGGACCCGGCTGCTGGCCGGCGACCCAATTCCCGTGGACGCGGTCTGGGACACCACCATCCCGTCCGCGGCCGGACCGATTCCGGTGCGTGTCTACCGACCCGATGGCGGGCGACCGCGCCCGATCTTCATCTACGTCCACGGCGGCGGCTGGACGCTTGGGGACCTGGACACGTTCGACCTGATGGCGCGGCGCCTCTCGGTCGGGCTGAATTGCCTGGTCGTGTCCGTCGCCTACCGGCTGGCGCCGGAGCACCCATACCCGGCCGCCATGGACGATGTCATCGCGGCTACCCGCTGGCTGGCCGAGCATGGTGCGGAGCTGGGTGGGGATCCGTCGCGGCTGGGCATGGGCGGCGACAGCGCGGGCGGCAACATCACGGCGGGAGCGGTCATCCGGCTCCGCGATGAGGGCGGCCCCCAGGTCAAGATCCAGGTCCTGATCTACCCGGCCACCGTGCCCTCGTTCGAGATGCTCTCGTTCTACGAGAACGCCGAGGGCTACTTCCTGTACACCGCGGACGTCGTCTGGTTCTGGCAGAACTACCTCGGGGCCGACCCGGCCGCTGCGGCCGATCCGTATGCCTGCCCCGGCCTTGCCAACGATCTCAGCGGTCTCCCGCCGGCGGTCGTGATCACGGCGGATTTCGACCCGCTCCGCGACGACGGCGACATCTACGCCATCAAGCTGCGCGCAGCCGGCGTGCCCGTGGTGGCCCGGCGCTTCCCGGGCATGATCCACGGGTTCGTGGCCGTCCCCATCGAGATCCCGGCCGGCCGACGGGCGATCCGCATGATCGCGCGAGCGACGCGCCGGGCGTGGTCGGCGGGGGGCTGGCACTGACCAGGCCGGGCAGCACGACCAGGACGGACCCTCTCAGCGCCCGAGGAGCATCGTGAAGATCACGGCCATCGACACCATCCAACTCGATCCGTACCCGTTCCTGATCCTCGTTCGGGTCCACACCGACACCGGCCTGATCGGCGTCAGCGACACGTTCTACACCGGGGATGCCATCCGCGGCTTCGTCCACGAGACGGTGGCGTCGTACCTCCTCGGCAAGGATCCCCGCACCATCGAGCGCCACTGGGAGGCGCTCTACGCCCGCACGGTCGCGCGCTGGGGTGGCGTGGGGATGGAGCTGCGCGCCCTGTCGGCGATTGATGCGGCGCTCTGGGACATCCTGGGCCAGTCGCTGGGGACGCCCATCTACCAGCTCCTGGGCGGCCTGGCCCGCGATCGCATCCGCACCTACAACACCTGCGGTGGCCCGCTCTACGGCGGCAAGGGCGGCAGCCGGGCCGGCGAGGGCAAGGGGCTGCTGGAGGACCTCTGGGCGCAGATCAACGAGCCCGAGGTCCTCGCCCAGGAGCTCCTCGACGAAGGCATCACGGCCATGAAGATCTGGCCGTTTGACCGGTTCGCGCTGGCCGGCGACGGGCGCTCGATCAGCGGCGCGGATCTCAGGCAGGGGCTGGAACCATTCCGCCGGATCCGCGAGGCCGTTGGCGACCGCATGGAGATCATGCTGGAGGGCCATGGTTACTGGGACATCACCACCGCCAAGAAGATCGCCCGGGCCGTCGAGGAGTACAGGCCGGCGTGGCTCGAGGACATGGTCCTCGGCCATGACGTGGAGCAGATCGCCGAGCTGAAGGGCGCGACCAGCACGCCCATCATCGCCAGCGAGATGCTCATCACGCGCTACCAGTACCGCCACCTCCTGGAGCGCCGCGCCGCCGACATCGTCATGGTCGACCCGACCTGGGCGGGCGGGATCACCGAGTCGCGCAAGATCGTGACGATGGCCGAGAGCTTCGGGCTGCCGGTCTCGCTCCACGATTGCACCGGGCCATTCACGCTCCTGGCCGGCGTCCACCTCGCCTTGAGCGCGCCCAACGCGATCTACCAGGAGCACGTGCGAGCCTACGTCCGGGGCTGGTTCACCGACCTGGTCGTCGAGTCCGTCCAGATCGTCGATGGGCACATCCTCCCGCCGACCGGGAGCGGGATCGGGACCGCGCTGCGGCCCGAGGTCCTGGAGCGCCCGGACGCCAGGGTGCAGACCTCCCGACTCGCCGACTGAGCGCGGCCGACGGAGCGCAGCCGCAGCCACGCGGCCCACGCCCGCGGCCGCGTGGCTGCCCGTGGCCAACCTGGCTGGCTATCATCACGCAGGAACCCGACCCACCATCGCCCAGCCGGGCGAATCGCCGGAGGACCACGCACACATGTCCGACACCAGGGCACCCCAGCACGCCGCCTCGGACCGGCTCTGGGAGCGCGCCCAGCGCTATCTGCCCGGCGGCGTCACGGCCAACGCGCGGATCCACCGCTCCACCGGCCGGCCGTTCCTCGCGGAGCGCGCGGCCGGCGGACGCGTCTGGGACGTCGACGGTCGCGAGTTCATCGACCTGAACATGTCGTTCGGGGCGTCGATGCTGGGCCATGGTCACCCCGCCGTCCGGGAGGCCGTCATCCGGGCGACGGAGCTCGGGATCATGTGCGGGTACGAGACCGAGCACCAGACCCGCCTGGCCGAACGGATCGCCGAGGTCATTCCCAGCGCCGAGCTGGTCCGGTTTGCGGGCTCCGGGACGGAGACCACGTGGCATGCCCTCCGGACCGCCAAGGTGGCCACCGGGCGCTCCAGGGTGGTGAAGTTCGAAGGTCATTTCCACGGCTACAACGATTCGCTTGGCTACAGCTTCTGGCCCACGCTTGACCAGGCGGGACCAGCGGCGGCGCCGAACACGGTCCCGGAGAGCGAGGGCATGCCCCCGGCGGGGATCGCGGACACCATCGTGCTGCCATGGAACGATGCCGCGGCATTGGAGGCTGTCTTTGCCGCCCACGGCCCCGAGATCGCGGCCGTGATCATGGAGCCGGTCAACATCGACTCTGGCACCATCCTGCCGCTCCCCGGGTACCTGGAGGCGGCGCGCGAGATCACCAGCCGCCATGGATCCGTCCTGATCTTCGACGAGATCCTGTCCGGCTTCCGGACCGGGATCGGCGGCGCGCAGGGCCTGTATGGCGTCACGCCGGACATGACCACCCTGGGCAAGACCCTCGGTGGCGGGACGGCGCTCAGTGCCTTCGTCGGCAGCCGCGACGTGATGTCGGCGGTGGCGCCGCTTGGCAAGGCGATCCACAGCGGCACGTACAACGCCCACCTGATCCCGATCATGGCCGGCCTCGCCTTCCTGGACGTCGCCACCGACCCCGGCTTCTACCCGGCGCTCGAGGCGATGCAGGCCACCTTCTACCCGGCGCTCCAGGCGGCCTTCGACCGAGCCGGGTTGCCCGTCCTGGTTCACGCCAAGGGCATGCGCTTCACGCTGCTCTTCGGGATGGACCGAGCGCCGGTGCGCTACCGCGACATCCTCGCGCATGACACGGACACGGCCACGCGGTTCTACGGACTGGCGCTGGAGGAGGGCGTCTACTTCCACGCCGCATGGCACCACGGCTTCAGCGCGATGCACACCACGGCGGACCTCGACGAGGCGCTCGTGAAGATCGAGCGCGCCGCGCGGCGCCTCGCGGCGGCGCGGCCCGGGGCGGCGCTGTGACCACCCAGGCGCGACCCATCGTCGCCATGTCGCGCTTCAACATGCCAGGGGATCCGCCCGCGCGGCTGTCACCCATGGCCGACCTCCGGCTCTGGTCCGAGAAGCGCTATCCCACCGGTGCCGAGCTGCTCGCGCTGACCGAGGGGGCCGTCGCGCTGCTGTGCGTGAACGGCGACGTCGTGAATGCCGAGTTCATGGCCCGGCGCCCGGGCCTCAAGCTCGTCGCCATCGCCAGCACCGGCTACGACTCGATCGACGTGGCGGCGGTCAACGCCGCCGGGGCGGTGGTCACAAACTCGCGGGGGACCCTGTTCGAGACCACGGCCGACTTGACGTTCGGCCTGATCCTGGCCGCGCGCCGCCGGATCGTGGAGGCCGACCGCTACGTCCGGGCTGGGCGCTGGGACCACAACGACCTCGACTTCTTCCTGGGCCTGGACGTGTACGGCGCCACGCTGGGGCTCATCGGCTACGGCGAGATCGGGCAGGCGGTCGCCCGGCGTGCCAGGGGCTTCGCGATGACGATCGTCCACCACCGCCGCCAGCGCGGCGACGACGAGCTGTCCCGCTGGGTGGAGCTCGACGAGCTCCTCCGCATCAGCGACGTGGTCGCGCTGCACATCCCGTCCACCCCGGAGACCCGGCACTACATCGGCGAGCGAGAGTTTCGCCTGATGAAGCCCACCGCGACGTTCGTGAACGCGGCGCGCGGTGCCGTCGTCGACGAGGCCGCGCTGATCCGGGCGCTGCGCGAGGGCTGGATCGGCTCGGCCGGGCTGGATGTCCAGCAGACGGAGCCCAATCCGGACCCCGACGACCCGCTGCTGGCCTTCCCCAACTGCGTGGTCATGCCGCACATCGGCTCGGCCACCATGGCGGCCCGCGCCCGGATGGTCGGGATGGCCACCGAGAACATCGTCGCGCTGTTCGAGGGCCGCGCCCTGCTCACGCCGGTAGGGGAGCTGGCCGCGCCCCGCTGAGGACCCGGCTCAGGCCGCGGCGGGCATCCCTGTGGCCGGCCGCACTGTGCGCCGCGGCCGCGCTTCCGTGTGGTATGAAGGTCGGAGACGGCCGATGGCCGGTCTGATCCTCAGGAGGAGCCGCGGATGACACAGCGCATCGCCCTCGTCACCGGGAGCGCCAGGGGCATGGGCAGGGCCATGGCCGAGGCGCTGGCCGCGTCCGGGCACTCCGTCATCGGGCTGGACCGGCTGGACCAGGACCCGGGTCCCATGATCCGGGTCATCAAGGCGGATCTCGCCTCGCCCGAGGCGATCGCGGCGCTCATCGAGGAGATTGGCAGGGTCGACGTGCTGGTCAACAACGCCGCCGTGCTGGTCGAGAAGCCGATCGAGGAGCACTCGATCGAGGAGTTTGACCTCACGATCGCCGTCAACCTGCGCGCCCCGTTCCTCCTGTCGCGCGGATTCGGTGCCGGGATGCGGCAGCGCGGCTGGGGCCGGATCATCAACATCGCGAGCATCGCCGCGCGGACCGGCGGCATGTCGCAGGTCGCCGCCTATGGGGCATCGAAGGCGGGCCTGGTGGCCCTGACCAAGAACTTCGCGCGCAACTATGGCCCGGACGGGGTCACCGTCAACGCGATCTGCCCGGCGGCCATCCTGACGCCCATGGCGGAGTCCCAGGAGCGCGTGACGCCCGGCGCCATGGCCGCGACCGCGGCCCTGATCCCGCTCCGCCGCATCGCCCAGCCGGGCGAGGTAGCCTCGGTCGTGGCGTTCCTGGCCTCCGATGGTGCCAGCTTCGTCACCGGGACGACGATCGACGTGAACGGCGGCCTGTTCACCTACTAGAGCCTGTGGCCGATTGCGCCGCTGACGTGCTGTCTCGACCGTTCGGCCCTGGTGGACCCCCGCGCCCAACATCGCTCTGGATCACACGCCGCGCTCTGGTTCACGCCGGGGCCATGGCATCTGCTCGAGATCGACATGGGGGCTGAGCACGCGGGATCCGTGGCGTATGACCCCGGGCGGGGAGATCGCCTTCGTCCCGCCTGAGGCGCAGCGATCGACCGGACGGCTGAGCCACGCCCCAGTCGGGAGATCTCGTCTCGTGATCCATGCGCGGTCGGTCCCACGTCCGATCCTGCAGCAACACCGGTCATGCGCGTTGGCCGGGCTTGACCCGGAGTCTCTTGCCAGGCAGGCCACAAGCGCCACCTCCCGAACGATGATCGGCTCAACGGCTTGCTACCGATGTCCTACCTGGGGTAGGATTGCGGTATGAAGGTGAGTGTGAGCCTGCCGGGAAACGATGTCCAGTTCCTGGACGCGTACGCGCGGGACCAGGGTCTGGAGTCCCGGTCCGCCGCCCTGCATCAGGCGGTCCGGTTGCTTCGGGCAGCCGAGCTGGGTGCCAGCTACGAGAGCGCGTGGGAGGAGTGGATCGCGGCGGATGACGCCGAACTCTGGGATGTTGCGACCGGTGATGGGATGGCGACTGATGCGCCGCGGTGACATCCACTATGTCGACCTCGACCCCGTGCGCGGCTCAGAGGCCAGCAAGCGCCGTCCGGCGGTGATCGTCAGTAACGACGGGGCCAATCTCACTGCCACACGACTTGGCCACGGCGTGGTGACGATCGTTCCGTTGACGTCCAACGTCGAACGGGTCTATCCCTTCCAGGTGCTCCTTCCGTCGGGTGGCACCGGTCTCGAGCGTGACTCCAAAGCCCAGGCCGAGCAAGTCCGATCGATCGCCGTCGAGCGCGTGGGTGCCAGGCTGGGGATTGTCCCCAGGGCGCTCATGCTCCAGATCGACGAGGCGCTCCGGTTGCACCTGGCCCTCTGACCGGCACCAGCGCGGCCGGGCGGCCGATGGAAGCGTTGGCGCCTGCGGTCCTCAGCTACGCGCCTTGTGTGCGTTCGTTCCTGTCCTCGTTGCCGCCTTGACCGCGGCACATCGGCCCGGCCGCAGGGATTGCTGCCTGACGGGTCCGGGGCCTATCGCGCCGTCCAGCCGTTGTCGATCGACTGGGCGCTGCCCGTGATGGAGGCCGCGGCGTCCGAGCACAGGAAGGCCGCGTAGCGGGCGACCTCCTCGGGCTCGATCAGTCGCTTGACCGCCGCGGGCGCCAGCATGACTCGTTCGACCACCTCGCCGAACGAGATGCCCTCCGTCGCGGCGAGGTCGCCGAACTGGCGCTCGATGAGCGGCGTGCGCACGTAGGCCGGGCAGATCGCGTTGACGGTGACGCCGTGCGGCCCCGCCTCGAGTGCTGCCGTCCTGGTCAGGCCCAGCAGTCCGTGCTTCGCGGCGACGTAGGCCGACTTGTTCGGCGACGCGACCAGGGAGTGGATGGAGCCCAGGTTGATGATCCGGCCCCAGCCCTTGGCGTACATGTCGGGCAGTACGGCCCGGGTGAGGACGAAGGGCGCGACCAGCATGACCTCGATCAGGTAGCGCCAGCGTTCGACCGGGAAGGTCTCGATCGGTGAGACGTGCTGCAGGCCCGCGTCGTTGACCAGGATGTCGACCGGGCCCAGCTCGCGGCGGACGGTCGCGACGGCGGCATCGCAGGCGGCCGGGTCCGCGACGTTGCAGCCCAGCCCCAGTCCGCCGGCCAGCTCTGCGGCGACCGACCGTGCGCCGGCCTCGTTCAGGTCGGCTACGGCGACCCGCGCCCCCTGTGCCGTCAGCTCGCGCGCGATGGCGCGACCGATCCCCGAAGCGCCGCCGGTCACCAGCGCGATGCGGCCAGCCAGCTCACCCATCAGCGTCGCTCCAGACTGTCAGACCGTCGGTGCCGCGCACGCGGGACGTTCCCAGCAGGATAGCGATCACCCGGCGACGGGACTAGGCTTGTCATCGTCCGCCCGGGGCGCGGCGGGATGATCCAGCCGAGGGAGGCCGCGATGGGCATGGGCGCCGAACCAGGGGTCGAGGTCATGGGCCTGCTCCATGGTGGCGTCACCGTCTCCGACATGGAGGCGTCTCTCGCCTTCTACCGCGACGGCCTGGGACTGCCCGTCCAGCTCGACACGGTGCGCGTCGCGACCTACACGCACGAGGCGCTGGCGCTGCCCTTCACCGACATCCGGATGGTCCTGTTGGCCGTCCCGGGCACGGCGGGCGGGGTGATCGAGTTGCTCGAATACCGGGGTGCCGAGCGGCAGCCCGCGGCCTCCCGGCCATGCGATCCTGCCTCCAGCCATCTCTGCCTGGAGGTGCGCGACGCCGCCGCCGCCTACGCCCGGCTGACGGCCCTCGGCTACCCGGCCAGGTCCGCCGCCGCGGTCGACGTCGACGCGGGGCCGAACACGGGCGGCCGGATGTTCTACCTGGCCGACCCGGATGGGTACTGGATCGAGCTGGTCGAGCGGCCACGGCCTGCCTGATGGCCGTCCGGCGCACCCGTGATCGCATCGAACGGCCGTCCCTCCCGCGTATGATCCGTGGGCCAGCAGCCCAAGCATCGAGGTCGCCGTGCTGAACGCATTCCCGGGGTTGTCGCACCCGCCGACCCGGGCCCCGTCGTCCTCCCGCCCGTGCGTGCCATGACCCGGACCCTCTTCGCGGGCGGCCGGGTCTTCGACGGCAGCGGCGCCGACCCTGTCCGCGCCGACGTGCTGGTCGAGGAGGGGCGGATCGCCGCCGTCGGACCCGGCCTGCGCGGCGACACGACCGTGGACGTCACCGCCCGCACGCTGTTGCCGGGGCTGTTTGACTGCCACGTCCACGTCACGATCACCGATGTGGACATCTGGCGGAACGTGAACACGCCCTTCTCGTACCGCTTCTACGCGGCCACGCGCAACCTCGGGGTCACCCTTGACGCCGGGATCACCACGGTCCGGGACGCGTTTGGCGCCGACCTCGGGATGCAGCAGGCCGTCGCCGACGGCCTCGTCCGGGGACCGCGCCTGCGGATTGCCCTGGCCATGCTCACCCAGACCGGCGGGCACGGTGACGAGTGGTACCCGTCCGGCTACGAGGCCGGGTTCGCCCGAGCCTACCCGGGCATGCCCGCGGGGTTGGTCGACGGGCCCGATGAGATGCGACGCAAGGTCCGCGAGCTGGTCCGGGCCGGCGCGAACCAGATCAAGGTGGCCACCTCCGGCGGGGTGCTCTCGCCGCGCGACGACCCGCGCCACGGGCACTTCCGGGACGACGAGCTGGCCGTCCTGGTCGCCGAGGCCGACGCGGCCGGGATCCCCGTGATGGCGCACGCCCAGGGCGCACCGGGAATCAAGGCGGCGATCCGCGCCGGGGTCCGCTCGATCGAGCACGGGATCTTCCTGGACGACGAGGCGATCGACCTGATGCTCAAGCACGGGACGTTCCTGGTGCCAACGCTGGGCGCGCCGACCAGCGTGATCAGGGCGGCCGAGGCCGGCGCCCCCATCCCCGCGTCCATCGTGGCCAAGGCCCGGGCCGTCGTCCCCATCCACGAGGCGGCCTTCCGGCGGGCCGTGGCTGCGGGCGTCCGGATCGCCATGGGCACCGACAGCGGCGTGGTGCCGCACGGCCGCAACCTGGACGAGCTGGCCCTGATGGCCCTCGGCGGGATGACGCCCGCCGAGGTGCTCGTGGCCGCCTCGCGAACCAGCGCCCAGCTCCTGGGCCTCGACGACGAGCTCGGGACGATCGAGCCGGGCAAGCGCGCCGACCTGGTCGTGGTGGACGGGGATCCATTTGCCTTCGACGACCTGCGGGCCAGGATCCGCGCGGTCTACCAGGATGGCCGGCTGGTGAGCGGCAGCCCGGACTAGCGGCGACTCGCCAGCCCGTCCGTCGTGTCGGCCCGTCGGTCGGGTCGGCCCCCTCGTCGGGCCGGTCACGGTCGGCGAGGCCAGGCGCAGGCGCTGCGTCCTTCGTCCAGAAGAGAGGTGCTTGGGTGGTGATCGACATCCTGTTCCGTGGTGCCACGATCCACGATGGACTGGGAAGCCCGGCCCGGCGGGGCGATGTCGCCGTGGCGGGCGGGCGGATCGTGGCGCCGGACACCGATGCGGTCGGCCCAGGGACGCGCACCATCGAAGCCGACGGGCTCGTCGTGGCCCCCGGCTTCATCGATCTCCACTCCCACGCGGACTGGACCCTCCCGGCCCATCCCGGAGCGCTCAACTCGATCAGCCAGGGCGTCACGACCGACGTCGTCGGCAACTGCGGGTTCGCCCCGGCTCCCGTGAGCCCGGTGGGGGAGCGGGCCGCGGAGCTCCGCCTCCAGACCGCGGCGATCGGACCCAACCTGGACTGGTCCTGGTCGACGTTCGGGTCGTTCCTGGATCGGCTGGACGCCGTCCGCCCGGCGCACAACATCATCCCGCTCGCCGGGTTCGGCGCGCTGCGAACCGCAGCCATGGGGATGGACGATCGTCCTGCGACGCCGGCTGAGATCGCCCAGATGCGGGCCGACCTTGACGAGGCGCTGGACGCCGGCGCGTGGGGGATGAGCACCGGCCTGGTCTATCCACCCGGCGCCTACGCGGACCGGGCGGAGATCATCGCGGTCGGCGAGGGGTTGCGCGCACGGGACGCGCTCTACACGTCGCACATCCGGAACGAGGGGGCCGACCTCGTCGCCGCGGTCGACGAGGCGATCGAGATCGGGGCGGCGCTCGGCACACGCGTGGAGATCTCGCATCTCAAGTCGGCGGGCATCCGCAACCACGGGCGGATCGGCCTCGCCCTGGAGCGGATCGACGCCGCGCGGGCCGCCGGGCAGCGCGTGACGTTCGACGTCTACCCGTACTCCGCCGGGAGCACGTTCCTCACCCAGGTCCTGCCCCCGTGGCTCCAGGACGGCGGGCAGGAGGAGCTGATCGCCCGGCTTCGCAGCGCCGACGTCCGGGCGCGGCTCCGCCACGAGCTGGCGGCCGGAATCCGCGGCTTCGCGAACTACAGCGTGGCCAGCGGGGGCTGGCACAACATCCTCATCGCCTCGGTCGTGAACCAGAGGCTCCGCTGGGCCGAAGGCCAGACGGTGGCGGCCCTGGCCACGGCGCGCGCCGTGGACCCGCTCGACCTGGTCTTCGACCTCCTGATCGAGGACCGCGCGGGCACCGTCATGATCATGTTCATGATGGATCGCGCGGACATGCGCGCGGCGCTGGCGCACCCCGCGGCCGGCGTCGGATCCGACCTGCTGGGGGTCACGAGCGACACGGCCCGGGTCCACCCGCGTACCTACGGGACGTTCGCGCGCATCCTGGGCTGGGCGGCCCGCGGCGAAGGGCCGCTCGACCTGGCGCAGGCGATCCGCAAGATGACGGGCCAGACGGCGCGGACGCTCGGGATCACCGACCGTGGCAGGATCGCCCCGGGGCTGGTGGCGGACCTCGTGGCCTTCGACCCCGCCCGGATCCGGGATCGGAGCACCTACGCGGAGCCGACCCGCCTCGCGGAGGGGGTGGAGCACGTCCTCCTCGGCGGACGGTTCGCGATCGACGGCGGCCAGGTGGTGGCGCGCAACCTGGGTCGGGTGCTGCGGCGGCCACGCTAGCGGCCCGACCCTCCCGACCCTCCCGAGCCGACCTGGGGCGGGCCAGGCGGCTTCTGCGTCTAGCGGCGCGCCCAGGCCTCCGGTGCCTCGAGGAGTCCCTTGAGCGTCCCCAGGAAGCGCGCCGCGCCCACGCCGTCGACGACCCGGTGGTCGGACGAGAGTGTCGCCGTCATGAGCCGCCGGATGGCCAGCTGGCCATCGCGGACAACCGCCCGCTCCGCGGTCCGCGCCGTGGCCAGGATGGCCACCTGGGGTGGCGTGATGATCGCGGTGAACTGGGTCACGTCGAACATGCCGAGGTTGGAGAGCGTGAACGTCCCCTCGGAGATCTCGGGCGCCCGCAGCCTGCCGGCGCGCGTCCGCGCCACGAGGTCCGCGAGGCCACGGCTCAGGTCCTCCACGCCCCGTTCCCGGCAGTCGAGCAGGGCCGGGGCGATGAGCCCGTCATCGAGCGCGATGGCGACGCCGACGTTGATCGCGTCGACCGACTCCACCACGTCGCCGTTCCAGGCGGCGTTGAAGGCGGGGTGCTCGGCCAGGGTGAGGGCCAGGGCCCGCACCAGGAACGCGGTGACCGTGACGCGCGTCTCGCGCGGACGCCCGTCGTTGCGGCGGTCCGCGAGCGTCAGCAGCGCGTCCATCTCGATGTCCGTGCTGAGATAGAAGTGCGGCGCCGAGGCCTTGCTCTCGCTCATCCGCCGGGCGATCGCCCGGCGCATCGGGCTGGGGCTGACGGGGTGCCGTCCTTCGGTCATGTCGGCGGCTACGCCCCGTCCTCGAGGTAGCCGATGGGCTGGCCGACCGCGACCTCGGCGCCCACCCCGTGGACGATCTCGATGAGCGTGCCGGAGGCCGTGGCCTCCATGTCGACCGTCGACTTGTCGGTCTCGATCTCGGCGATCACCTGGCCGCGCTCGACACGGTCACCGACCTGCTTGAGCCAGCCCGCGATCTTGCCGGTCTCCATGTCATAGCCGAGCCGCGGCATCTCGACGGCGATCCGAGCCATCCGGTCCTCCGGGAGTTGAGCGAACGAAGGCCGTCATGATACGTGGCGAGTCCGACCCGAACCGCTGGGTGCGCCGGGCCAGTCCCGGCCGAGGCTCCCGCGCCCCGCGCGCCCGTTCGCGCACCGGTTCGAATTGACTGGGGGACGCCGTCGATGACACCATCACGCGGGCGGTCGGCGCGACGCCCCTGTCACGACCGTGATCTCCTCCCCGCCGTCGCCATCGGAGCCATTGATGAGCCTGCGCGAACCTGACGCCGATACACGCCGGTCCTGGTTCTCGACCATGCTCCGGATCCGCGCCTTCGAGGACCGGATCCAGGAGCTGTTCATGAGCGGCGCGATCGGCGGGACGACGCACCTGTGCCAGGGCCAGGAGGCGGTCTCGGTGGGCTCCATCGGCGCGATGGAGCCAGGCGACGTCCAGACCAACACCTATCGCGGCCACGGCGAGGCCCTGGCGCTGGGCATGGCGCCCGAGACGGCGTTCGCCGAGCTGATGGGCAAGGCCACGGGCGGCTCGGGCGGGGTCGGCGGCTCGATGCACCTGATCGATTTCTCGAAGGGCAACATCGGCGCCAATGCCATCGTCGGCGCGGGCATGCCGATCGCCCTGGGGGCCGCGGTCGGCTTCCAGATGCAGCAGCGCCCCAACGTGGCGCTCTCGTTCTTCGGGGATGGTGCCATCAACATCGGGACCTTCCACGAGGCCCTCAACATGGCCTCCCTGTGGCAGGCACCGGTCGTGTTCATCATCACCAACAACCTGTACGGCGAGTACTCGCCGATTGGCAGCACGACCTCGGGCGGACCTGATCTCGCGCGCCGCGCCGATCCGTACGGCATGCCTGGTGTCAGCGTCGATGGCCAGGACATCGACGTCGTCCATGCCGCCGTGAGCGCGGCCGTGGAGCGTGCCCGGGGTGGGGGAGGGCCCAGCCTCCTCGAGATGAAGACGTACCGGTACCGCGGCCATTCGCGATCGGATCCGGCCAAGTACCGACCGGCCGGCGAGCTGGAGGCCTGGAAGGAGCGCGACCCCATCGACATCCTGGGCCGCCGACTGGCCGCCGACGGGATCCTGTCAGCCGAGGACCAGGTTGGCCTCCGCGCTGCGATCCAGGCCGAGATCGACGGCGCCGCCGAGCGCGCGACCGCAGCCCCCTATCCCACCCTCGAGGAGACGAGCTCGTATGTCTACGCTGACTGAACCCGCCTTGGCGGCCGTGCCGGCGGCCGGGGCGGCGGGCATCGTGGAGCTCACCTACCGCGATGCGATCAACGCCGCACTCCGCGACTCGATGACGGACGACGCCCGGGTGCTCCTGATGGGCGAGGACGTCGGGGCGGATGGCGGCGTCTTCAAGACCAACAGCGGCCTGATCGAGGACTTCGGGCCGGCGCGGATCCGCAACACGCCCATCTGCGAGAACGCGTTCGTCGGCGTCGCGCTGGGCATGAGCCTGGTGGGCCTGCGGCCGGTCGTCGAGATCATGTTTGCGGACTTCCTGCCCACCGCCGGTGACGCGATCGTCAACCAGCTACCCAAGTACCGCTTCATGTCGGGTGGCCAGTGTTCCGTCCCGGTCACCATCCGGGTGATCGGCGGGGGCACGGGCCAGTTCGGCACCCAGCACTCCGCCACCTACGAGAGCTGGTTCGGCCACCTGCCCGGGCTGCGCGTCGCCACGGCCGCGACGCCGGGGTCCGCGTACTCGCTGCTGCGCGCCGCCATCGCCCACGACAATCCCGTCATCGTCTATGAGCACAAGGCGCTCTACGGCCGAAAGGGACCCGTGACCCGGGGCGAGGTCGCCGAGATCGGCAAGGCGCAGGTCCTGCGCACGGGCTCGGACGTCACGATCCTGGCGTCGATGCTGATGGTGGAACGCTCGCTGGCCGCGGCGGAGACGCTGGCCGCCGAGGGCATCGCCGCGGAGGTGATCGACCTGCGCTGGGTCCGCCCAATCGACCTGCCCACCATCCGCGCCTCGGTCGCGCGGACCGGCCGGCTGGTGGTGGCCGAGGAGCAGGTCCACGCCGGAGGCTGGGGCGCCACGGTGATTTCCGAGCTGACCATGGGCGGGGTCGCGTGGCGGTCCGCCCCGCGTCGCGTGAGCCTCCCGGACGACTATCCCGTCCCGTACTCGCCACCGCTCGAGACCCTGATCGTCCCGTCGGCTGCCGGGATCACCGCCGCGGCGCGGTCGGCGGTCGGGCGATGACGGAGCCCGAGGCCATGTCGGGCGTCGCGTCCGGCGTGACTGGCGCCGTCGCGCCCGCCGTCGCGCTCCCCGGCCGGGGAGCCGGGGCGCTGATCATCGAGCGCGTGGAGACCCTGGCGTTGCGCGCCCCCCTGGGCCGCCGCTACCAGGGCAGCGCGTACAGCATGGACAACCGGTGCACCATCGTGACCCGGCTCTTCACCAGGGACGGACTGGTCTCCGAGGTCTACACCGGGGACACCGACATCGAGCAGGCCCTGATCGTCGGCATCATCCACGATGAGCTGGCGCCACGGATCATCGGCCGGAGCGCGGCCGACCCGGAGGGCGCCTGGCGGGCCATGGAGCCCTCCACCAACGACATCCTGCGCGACCGTGGCCTCGCCCTCCAGGCGATCGCGTGCGTGGACGCGGCGATCTGGGACCTGTTCGGCCGGGCCGTCGGGGTGCCGCTCCACCGTCTCTGGGGAAGCGTCACCGACACGCTCCCCATCACCGTCATCGGCGGCTACTACCACCTCGTCGGCGACGACCTGGGCCGGACGATGGCGAGCTACATCGACGCCGGGTTCGCCGGGGTCAAGTTCAAGGTCGGGGGCCGGAGCCCGATCGAGGACGCTGGGCGCGTCCGGGCGGCCCGGGAGGCCCTCGGGCCGGGCGCGGCGCTGATGATCGACGCCAACCAGGGCTATGACCGGGCGCAGGCGGTGGAGTTGGGCAGGCTGGTCTCGGATCTGGGCATCCGCTGGTTCGAGGAGCCCTGTCGCTGGACCAACGACCGGCGCTGGATGCGGGACGTCCGGTACCAGACGGGGATTCCGGTCTGCGCCGGCCAGAGCGAAACCACCCTGCGCGGCATCCGTGACCTCATCGTGGACGGTGCCATCGACGTCTCCAACTTCGACGCCTCGTGGTCCGGGGGTCCCACCGTCTGGCGGAAAGCCGCCGGAGTGGCCGCGGCCTTCGGCGTGGAGCTTGGTCACCACGAGGAGCCGCAGATCTCAAGCCACCTGCTGGCGAGCGTCCCGGATCACGCCTTTGTCGAGTGCTTCGACGAGGACCGCGACCCGTTCTTCTGGCGGCTGACGGACATGTCCAGCCGGGTCAGCGGCGGCCTGTACCGGCTGCCGGAGCGGCCTGGCTTCGGCATCGAGCTGGACTGGGACTACGTCAACGCCCACACGCTGGACCGTCGGGTCACGGATCGTTCCGCGGGCGACTAGCTGTCGGCGGTTGGCGCCGTCGCACGCGGCCGCGCGGCGCGTGGTGCGTGGCGCGCCGACAGACAGCACGCGCCGCGCCCGACGTCCTGTCCCGGTCGGACGTTCGGCACTGCGCCGCCCGTGCCGAACGTGTCGTACCCGCGTGCCGGGGGGCACTGGCGATTGGCTGGGGATCACCAGTACATTTGGCGCAGCCCCAAGTCAGCGCACCGGAACGTCCCCGTCCTGGCATCGGGGCTATCGGACTGGAGTGAGGCCATGAGCCTTCGGCGTTTTGGCGCCCTGGTGGGCGCCTGCATGCTGGTGTTTGCCTCGGTCGCGTCGGCCTTCGCAAGCGACGAGCGAAAGGCCGAGATCAAGGTCGAGAAGTCGGCCACCACCGTCAGCCTTCCGTTCGGCGGTGGCGAGGTGACCTTCACCTACGCCGTCACGAACCCCGGCAATGTCGACCTTGGCGACATCGTCGTCCTCGACAACAAGTGCGACGCGCCGGCCTACCTCTCCGGCGACAGCAATGACGACAGCAAGCTGCAGCACGACGAGATCTGGATCTACCTCTGTACGACCGACGTCGAGGTCACGACGGAGAACGTCGCGACGGCCGCGGGCTGTCCCATCCAGGGAGAGGCGCGCCATTCCGAGACGTGCGTGACGAATGAGGAGACCGGCTGCCCATCGTTCAACGGCCCTGACAATGACCAGGGGTGCGTGAAGGACACCGACAAACTGACGGTCGAGGTGAGTGAGTTCGCCATCGCGGTCGACAAGGTCGCGAACCCCACGGCCCTGGCCTTCGGCGGCGGAACCGTGGTCTTCACCTACACCCTCACCAACCCGGGCGAGCATGCGCTCGGTGACATCGAGGTCACCGACGACATGTGCTCACCGGTGGCGTACGTCTCCGGCGATGCCAACGTCGACAGCATCCTGCAGACGAGCGAGACCTGGATCTTCACCTGCACGAAGAGCGTGACCGTGACCGAGACGAACACCGCGACGGCGCACGGTTGCCAGGTCAAGGAAGACAAGAGCCCGTCCAGCAAGGACTGGAAGCCCGAGTGCGTCTCGGACACCGACCAGGCCACGGTGACGGTCCCGAGCAGCAGTGGCGGCGTTGGAGGCGTGACGGATGCTCCGACCCTGCCGCCCACGTCGACGATCGTCTCCGGCGCGGGGTCCAGCGACTCGATGACCTGGATCGCCATGATGCTGGGACTGTTCGCCGCGGTGACGTTCATCCTCACCCCGCGACTCGGCCGCCGACGCTAGGCGGAGCGATCGACGCCGGACGGCGCCGATCATGATGGAGCGCTGACTGGAGCCCGGGCCCGTGGGGTACCGGGCTCCCTCTCGTGAGAGGCCTCCCCGCGCGCCGCAGGCGCTCGGGCGGCGGCCGGCCTGGCGTCAAGCCGCCAGGACCACGATGCTCAGGCGCCGAGCGACTCCCGGACCTTCGAGATGAGCGCGGTTGACTCCAGCTCCGAGAGCTGGTCCAGCTGCATCACGCAGCTGAAGCCGTCGACGACCACCGGCCCGCCGCCCGCTCCGTCCACCGCGGCCTGGACCTTGGGCAGCCACTGTTCCTCGCCGATCTTCCGCGAGAGCGGCTCGTGCTCGGCACGGTAGCCGAACGATCCCGCCAGCCCGCAGCAGCCGGCGTCCAGCATCGTCGGGGCGAAGCCCGCGCGGCGCAGGACCTCGCGGTCCGCGGCAGGCGTCCCGATCGATCGCCCGTGGCAGTGGGGCTGCACGACGACAGGCGCGGCCACCGCTGGGATGTCGCCGGCGGCCGCCCGCCGCGTTGCCAGGGCGGCCGCGAACCCCGGCGAGGCGAGCAGATGCTCCGCCGGGCTCCGCGCGAGCGAGGCGAGCACCGTTGCCCGTGGGTCGCCAGCCAGCAGTGACGGCAGCTCGTCCCGGAACGCGGCGAGGCAGCTTGGCTCCGGGACCACCACCGGGATCCCCCTAGAGGTCCACGGCTCCAGCACGTCGAGCAGGCGGGTCAGCGTGGCTCGGGCCCGGCCCAGCATGCCGGCGTCGTACAGGGTGCGGCCGCAGCATGCCCACGCGGACGGCACCGCCACCCGGTCGCCGGTCGCCTCCAGCACGGCCACGAGGTCATCCGCCACGCCCGGCCGGAACGAATCGGTGAAGGAGTCCGGCCAGACCACCACGCTGGCGGCCATGTCGTCGCGATGAGCGGCAGCGGTCCGGCCATGCCGGAACGTGGTGCCGGCGAAGTGGGGCGCCGGCCGCGCGGTGGTGATTCCCGCGACCTTTCGGACGACCATCCCCACCCCCGGCAGACCCAGGGCGAGGTTGGGCAGCCAGGTGGCGCGCGACAACGCCCGGGCGATCCACGGCAGCAGCGCCAGGGCGACCATGGATCGCGGGCGGATCCGACCCTCGTAGTAGTGGGACAGGAACTCCGACTTGTAGCTGGCGACGTCCACCCGGGTTGGGCAGTCCGTCAGGCAGCCCTTGCACGACAGGCACAGGTCCAGCGCCTCGCGGACGTCCTCGTTGCGCCAGGTGGCGGGCGTGGTCTCGCCCTGGAACATCTCCACGAGCAGCTTGGCCCGCCCGCGGGTGGAGTGTCGCTCCTCGCCCGTCGCGCGGTACGAGGGGCACATGGTCCCGGCGTCGTCGCGCAGGCACTTGCCCACGCCCACGCACCGCTCGGCGCCCGCCTGGAGCGCAGCCCCGTCGCGGCCGAAGATCGAGACCAGGGCAAGGCCCCCGGCGGCGCGATGGCCCGGCCCGTAGCGCAGGTTGGTGTCCAGCGGAAAGGCGTCTACGCCCTTGCCCGGGTTCATCCGGCCGCGGGGGTCAAAGACGCTCTTGAACCGGCGGAAGGCCGTCATCAGCTCGGGCCCGTACATCCGCTCCAGGAGCTCTCCGCGCGCCTGGCCGTCGCCGTGCTCGCCGGAGAGGGAGCCGCCCATGGAGACCACCAGGTCCGCGGCGCGCTCGATGTAGCGGCGGTAGTCGCCCAGCCCCTTCTCCGACGAGAAGTCGAACGGGTTGCGCGTGTGCACGCAGCCCTGGCCGAAGTGGCCGTACAGCGCCCCCGAGTAGCCAAACTCTGCCCAGAGCGCCGTGAGCGACCGCAAGTAGGCGCCCAGGTCCGCCGGGGCGACGGCCGCGTCCTCCCAGCCTTCGAAGTTGTGGGAGCCGTCGGGCGAGATGGCCGTCGCGCCCAGGGCCGACTCGCGGAGCAGCCAGACCCGCGCCTGCTCATCGCGGTCCGCGAAGCGGCGCCACTCGATTCCGGGCGGCAGCGCCGCGATGAACGCGTCGACGAGCCCGTCCGCCGTCGCCGGGTCGTCGTCACCAAGCTCGGCGATCAGCCAGCCCTTGCCCGGGGGCAGGAGGCCCATGTGCTCCACGTTGAGCGGCCGGGCGCGCATCTGCTCCATGAGCGTGACGTCGAAGCCCTCCAGCGCCAGCAGGCGCTCGGCGAGGAGCGACGGCACCGCGTCCGCGGCGACGAAGATGTCCGGGTAGCCCAGGACGACCAGCCGGCGGTGCTGCGGGCTGTCGATGAGGCGGACCACGGCCTCGGTCACCACGCCGCAGGTCGACTCGCTGCCGACCAGCGCCCGCGCCACGTGGAAGCCGCGCTCGGGGAGGAGCTCGTCGAGGTTGTACCCGCTCACCCGGCGCGGGATCTGGGGGTAGCGGGCGCGGATCCGGATGGCATGCTCGGTGGCAATGTCGCGCAGGGCGCCCAGCACCTCCGCCAGGTAGCCGCCGCCGGCTACGGCCGCGTCATAGCCAGACTCGTCGAACGCCCCGACGTCGATCGACTCGCCGCCGTAGGTCACCATCGTCAGGCGCTCGACGTTGTCGACGGTCTTGCCCGCGAAGAGGGCGTGGCTCCCGCACGAGTTGTTGCCGATCATCCCGCCCAGCGTGCACCAGGCGTGCGTGGCCGGGTCCGGGCCGAAGGTGAGCCCGTGCAGCTCGGCGGCGCGGCGGAGGTCGTCGAGGATCACGCCCGGCTGGACGCGGGCCGTCCGGCCTACCGGGTCCAGTTCCAGGATCCGGTTCATGTGCCGGCGGGTGTCGAGGATGACCGCGACGTTGCAGGCCTGGCCGGCCAGGCTGGTCCCCGAACCCCGGGCCAGGACCGCCGCGTCGTGCTCGGCACACACGCGCATGGCCGCGACCACGTCGTCGTGATCGAGCGGGAAGACCACCCCCAGCGGGACCTGGCGGTAGTTCGACGAGTCCGTGGCGTACACGGAGCGGGTGGCTGCGTCGAACCGGACCTCGCCGCGGACGGCCCCGCGCAGGGCCGTCTCCAGCTGGAGCCGGCCCGGCTCGGTGACCGTTGACCGATCGACCCGCCCGCCGGGCGCGACGAGCGTCATGGGGCCGCGACGAACTGCTGGCGCTGCCGTCCCAGCCCGTCGATGCCCAGCTCCACCACGTCACCGGCCCGCAGGTACGGCTTGTCCGGCCGCCCGAGGGCGACGCCCGCCGGGGTCCCCGTGCTGATGATGTCGCCCGGGTCCAGGACCATGAACTGGCTGAGATAGCGGACGACCTCGGCGACGCCGAAGATCAGCGTCCGGGTATTCCCGGTCTGCCGCCGCTGCCCGTTCACGTCGAGCCAGAGGCCCAGGCGGCCGGGATCGGAGACCTCGTCGGCCGTCACCAGCCACGGCCCGGCCGGGTTGAACGTCTCGCACGACTTGCCCTTGTCCCACTGGCCGCCACGCTCCAGCTGGAACTCGCGCTCCGAGACGTCGTGGTTGACCATGTAGCCGGCGATCGCGGCCAGAGCCTCCTCGTGCGACGCGAGGTAGCGGCAGGTCCGCCCGATCACGATCCCCAGCTCAACCTCCCAGTCCGTCTTCGTGGAGCCGCGCGGGATGTGGACGTCGTCGTTGGGGCCGACGAGGGTGTTGGGCGCCTTGAGGAAGACCACGGGCTCCGTGGGGACGGGCGCCCCCGATTCTTCGGCGTGGTCGCGGTAGTTGAGGCCGATGCACACGATCTTGCCCGGCCGCGTGACCGGGGGACCCACGCGTACGGCCGGCATCGGCGTCGCGCCCGCAGCGTCGTTGACCTGGAGCCGCCGGAGCGCGGCCAGCCCGTCGCGGGCGAAGAACGCGGGGTCGAAGTCGCCGACCTGCGCGGTCACGTCCACCACGCGATCGTCCGGGAGCAGGAGATGCGGGCGCTCCGCGCCGCTGGGGCCAAGCCGGATCAGCCGCATGGTTGCTGTCACACCCTCCGTCGCGCCACGGGACCAGACACTGGGTCGTGGGCGAAGTATGGCCGCTGGGTTGGGGCCGCACAACGACGCCCGGCGAGCCCGCCCGTCAAGCCCGCCGGGCGGGTCATGGTCAGGCGGCCGGCTCGGCCGCGAGGTCGGGGGCGGCTCCCAGGCTGCGACGCCCCACGGCGACGGCGATCACCACCACGATGCCGCCGAGGATCTGGATCGGGTTGACCCGGTCACCCAGCAGCACCACGGCCACGATGACGCCCAGGAATGGCGTCAGATAGCCATACAGCGCCGCCCGCGCCGCACCCACCTTGTGGACGCCCGTGAAGTACAGAACGTTGGTGACGGCCACGCCGAGGATGCCGGTGTAGGCGATCGCCAGCCAGGCGTTGGCCGGGATCGCCCCCCAATCCTGGCGCGCCAGGTCGGGCAGGCCAAACGGCACCAGCACCAGCGTTCCCACGATCATCGTGAATGACGAGATCTGGAGCGCCGCGTAGCGCCGCATCAGCGGCCTGATCAGGACCGAGTAGAGGCCCCAGCCGGCCGCGGCGGTCAGCGACAGCGCCGCGCCCGCAAAGGAGATGGCGCCCAGGCCGGCGCCCGACCCGCCGGCCACGATCAGCGCGACCCCCGCGACACCGCCGGCCAGCGCGATCCAGTGGGCAGCATCCAGCCGCTCCTGGCGTGTCACCACGGCGAAGAACGCGGTCCAGATCGGCGTGGTCCCAAGGAGGAGCGCCACGTTCGAGGCGCTCGTGATCGAGAGGGCCGCCACAAACGTCCCCTGGTTGATGCTCACGCCGCACACGGCGGCGACCAGCAGCAGGCCGAGGTCGCGCGGCCGGACATGCGGCACACCCTCCCTGGCCAGCATCACCAGGAGGGTTGCGGCCCCGCCGAGGGTATAGCGCGCGATGGCGAAGCCGAGCGGGCTGGTGGCGTCCACGCCGAACTTGGCGGCCGCGTAGTTGCCGCTCCACAGGAGGACGGCGAGCAGCAGCGCGGCATCGGCGGAGGGCTGGTTACGCACCGGCGGATTGTAGGTGGGCGGACCCGCGGTCCGTCGCCCCTCAGCCCCGGAGGCGCTCGTTCCCCGGGTCGAACAGCGGGGTGGCCCCGGCAACGGCGACCGTCACCGGATAGCGCTCGCCGAAGTACTCCACGAGCAGGCGGGTGCCCGCCACGGCCAGGTCCGGCGGCAGGTAGGCCATGAGCAGGTGCTTGCCAAGCGATGGCCCGGAGCCCGCGCTGGTCACGTACGACCGGCGGCCCTTCGCGTCGGTGATCGGTGCCCCGTCCAGGGTCAGGATGGGCTCGCGGCCCAGCATGTAGCGGGCCTCGCCAGACGGTGATCGCGGGTCGTCCAGGGTCAGCGTGCAGAGTCGAGTGACCGGCGGGCGCGCGCGCTGGGCGAGGTACGCCTCGCGGCCCAGGAAGTCCTGCGGCTTGACCGATGGTCGGGCCATCCCGGCCTCGACCAGGTCGTAGTCCAGCTCCAATTCCGCGCCATGCGCGCGGTAGCCCTTTTCGAGCCGGCCGGTCGTCGCGTAGACCCCGATCCCGGCCGCGATCACGCCCAGCGGCTGGCCCGCCGCCCAGAGCGTGTCCCACAGCCGGAGCCCCTGCTCCATCGGGGCGTAGATCTCCCAACCCAGCTCGCCGACATACGAGAGGCGCGCCAGCAGGGCTCGCACGCCGCCGATCTCGATGACCCGGCAGGTCCCGAACGGGAAGGCCTCGTTCGACAGGTCCGCGCCGCAGGCGGCCGTCACCAGGTCGCGCGCCCGCGGCCCCCAGACCCCCACCGTGTACAGGGCGGACGTCATGTCCTGGATCTGGGCGGAGCCGTCGGCGGGGAGGTGGCTGGCGAACCACTGCTTGTCGCGCATGCCCATGCCGCCACCGGTCACGACCCGGAAGTGGTCGTGCGCCAGCCGCATGATCGTCAGGTCGGCGATGATCCCGCCCGCGCGATTGAGGAGCGGCGTGTAGACGACGCGTCCCACGGGCACATCCACCTGGCCCACGACCAGGGCCTGGAGGTAGTCCAGGGCGCCGGCGCCGGCGACATCGAAGATGGCGAACGCCGCCAGGTCGATCATCGCCACCCGGTCGCGCATCGCCAGGTGCTCGGCGTTGATGATCGGCGACCACCAGCGCGCGTCCCACTCGGCCGATCTTGGCATGACCCGATCGCCGTACTCGGCCAGCAGCGGCTCATTGGCGGCGTACCAGAAGGGCCGCTCCCAGCCGGCCGCCTCGAAGAACTCCGCCCCCAACTCGAGCTGGCGGACGTGGACCGGGCTCAATCGGACGTCGCGGTTCGACGCCCACTGCTCCATGGGGTGGACGATGCCGTACGTCTTGTTGAACCACTCGGAGGTCCGCGCCCGGACGTGGGCAGCGGTCCGCTGGTGGTCGTAGAACCGTGCGATGTCGGAGCCGTGCGGGTCGATCTCGGGCGCGCCGTCGGTCATCCACTCGGCGACGGTCCGGGCCACGCCGGGCGCCTCCTTGATCCAGACAGCGGCGGCGGACCAGAGACCCTTGACCTCGGGCGTCTCACCAATGATGGGGTTGCTGTCGGGCGTGAGTGACAGCAACCCGTTGATGGCGTACCGGATTCCGACGCGCTCGTCGCCCAGGATGTCGGGGACCAGCTCCAGCGCGTGCTCCATCTGCAGCTCGAAGTCCTCACGCGTGAACGGCAGCTCGGTGGGGGAGAGGGCGGACGCGGCGATCGAAGGAATGTCGTCCGGGTCCATGAGGATGGGGCGGTGGGCGTACGAGCCCACCTCCAGGTCGCTGCCGTGCTGGCGCTCGTACATCCCGGTGTCCATGTCGCGGATGATCGGGAACCGGATCTCGCCGACCGTGTCCGCGAAGAGCGGGACGGGACCAACGCTGATCATCTGGTGGACCGCCGGCGTCAGCGGGATCGACGCCCCGGCCATCCGGGCGATGCGCGGGCTCCAGATCCCGCACGCGATGACCACCCGGTCGGCCCGGATCTCGCCCTGGTCGGTTCGGACCGCGGTGATTCGCCCGTTGGTGACCTCCAGTCCCGTCACCTCGGTGTTGGCGCAGATCGTGAGGGCCCCCAGGGCCAGCGCGCGCTCGCGCATGATCGTGCCGGCGCGCAACGAGTCCACCACGGAGACGCCCGGGGTGTTGAACCCGCCCAGGATCACCTCGTCGTTGACGAACGGCACCAGCTCGCGGACCCGGGCCGGTGTCACGAGCTCGGATTCGATGCCCCACGCCTTCGACGACGCCAGGCGCCGCTTGAGCTCGTTCATCCGCTCGGGCGTCCGGGCGACCTCGATGCCGCCACTCACGGTCAGCACGCCCATCTCGCCGTATTGGGCCGCGCTGTCCAGCGTGAACCGGGTCATCTCCTTGGAGTGGTCCGTCAGGAAGATGAAGTTGGATGCGTGGCCCGTGGAGCCGCCCGGGTTGGGCAGGGTGCCCTTGTCGAGCTGGACGATGTCCCGCCAGCCGAGCCGGGCCAGGTGCCAGGCAATGCTGTTGCCCACGATGCCGGCGCCGATCACCACGACGCGCGCCTGCGGCGGCAGTCCACTCACCGGGCAAGGTCCCCCCTGGGCCGTAGTCCCCGGGCCGAAGCCGGCCGGGTTCGATCGAACAGACCGTGGCCGAATGATACGGTCGCGACGGGCCCTCCCAAACCGCGGGTGACCGCCCCCGGGCTCGGACGCGGCCGGACACCTCTGCTATCCTGTCGCCCGGTGCGGCACCCCCGCGCGATCCGGTCACGGCGAACGTGATCGGCCCCGTTCCGGCGTAGCTCAGTGGTAGAGCGGGCGGCTGTTAACCGCCATGTCGTAGGTTCGAATCCTACCGCCGGAGCCACCCCTCCTCGTCGGGCGGGCTGGCCGCGCAGGAACGATCCCGCAGGAGCACCCACTCCATGAGCCATCCCGTCACATTCGGCGTGCGCATCCCCAACTCCGGGCCCCTGGCCTCGCCGCAGTCGATGCTGCGGGTCGCCCGCGAGGCGGAGGACCTGGGCTTCGATTCCGTGTGGGTCCACGACCACATCACGTGGACCGACGAGATCCACCGCACCCACATCTCGTCCGGCAACGACGAGGGCCACGCCGGCAACGCCACCCCGGACTTCTACGAGGCCCTGACGTCGCTCGCGTTCATCGCTGGCCACGTCCAGCGGGTTCGTGTCGGGATCGCCTGCGTCGTGGTGCCCAACCGGAACCCGGTCGTCACCGCCAAGCAGCTGGCCACCCTGGACGTGCTGACCGGCGGCCGACTCGATATCGGGGTGGGCCTGGGCTCGCCCTCGACCGTCAAGTCGCGCGAGTTCGAGGTCATGGGCGTCAACAAGAAGGAGCGTGGCCGGATCGCGGACGACCACCTCCGGGCGATGAAGACCATCTGGGCGGATCACCCGGCCACCTACCACGGCGAGTACGTCTCGTTCGACGACGCGGCGATCTGCCCCAAGCCCCTCCAGCGACCCAACCCGCCGCTCTGGGTCGGCGGCTGGACCGAGCACGCCATGCGTCGAACCGCGGCGCTGGGCGATGGCTGGCTGCCGGCCTGGTTGCTGCCCGAGGACATCGGGCGCAAGTTCGACGAGGTCAAGGCGATGGCGGCGGCCAACGGGCGCGACCCGGAACGACTCAGCCTGGGCTTCGAGCCGTACGCCTGCATCGACGAGGACGACGCCACCGCCCGAGCCAAGGGCTGGGGCACGCTGGCCATCGGCCAGAGCACGTTCGAGCGCCTGATGAGCGTGGAGCAGCTGACCGCGGTCAGCCTGATCGGCTCGCCGGCCGAGATCCGCAAGCAGGTCCGTGCGTACAGCGACGCCGGGGTCTCGCACTTCGAGATGAAGTTCATCTACCCCACGCTGGATCGCCACAGCGAGATGCTCCGGCTCTTCGCCCGCGAGGTGCTCTCCGCGTTCCGGTAGGTCGGGCCGACGCTCGGGTGCCCCGGGAGCGCCCAGCGCCCCGGCGGGTCTCCTGTCCGACCATCGCGTACGCTTGACCCCTATGCGGGTAGTGGTCACTGGCGGCGCGGGTTTCGTTGGCGGGGCGACGGTTCGTCGGCTCCTGGCCGAACATGCCGACGTCACGGTGCTGGACCGCGATCTCTCGCGGGCTGGCCCGCTGGCCGACGCCGGCGCCACCCTCCTCCAGGACGACCTGCGCGACATCGCCCGCCTGGTGGACCGCCTCCGCGGGCACGACGCCGTGATCCATGCCGCGGGCTCGTACCGCGTCGGCCTGACCCCGGCCGAGCGTCCCGCCATGGCCGAATCCAACGTGCAGGCGACCGGCCGGGTCCTGGAGGCGGCGGGACGGGTCGGGATCCCGCACGCGATCCACGTCTCGACGTACGGGATCTTCGGGGACACTCGTGGCCGCGAGGTGGACGAGGCCTACCGCCGGCCACCCACCGACGGGTTTCTTTCCTGGTACGACGAGACCAAGCTGGTCGCCCACCAGGACGCCGAGGCGCGCCGACGCGCCGGGCTGCCGCTCTCCATCGTGCTGCTGGGCGCCGCGTATGGCCCCGGGGATCCGTCCGGGCTGGGCGACCAGCTGCGACGCGCGGCGCTGGGGCGGCTGCCGGCCGTGGGCTCGCCGACCCTGGGGGTCAGCTGGGCGCACGTCGATGACCTTGCAGACGGGATCGCCCGTGTCGTCTTCCGGGCGCGGCCGGGTGGCGACTGGAACCTGGGCGGCGAGACCGGGACCCTGGGGCAGGGGATCGCGGTCGCGTGCCGGGCCGCGGGGCGTCGGCCGCCGAGGCTGGTCGCGCCGCCGGGCCTCCTGCTGGCGCTCTCCAGGCTGGGGCCACGGGTTTGCTCGGCGCTCGGGTTTCCGGCCAACCTCGAGGAGGCGGTCCGCTCGACGCACGGCGTGACGTTCTGGGGAACGCACGCGAAGGCGGCGCGCGAGCTGGGCTACGCGCCACGGGCGATGGAGCCCGGGTTCCAGTCGACATTCGGGCCGCTGCGCAAGACCGGGTAGCGCGGCGGCGGGTGATCGGCCCCAGTCAGCCCCGGAGGGCGTGGAACGCGATCGCCGGGAGTCGGTAGAGCGCCTGGTCCACTTCGAACCGCACCAGGTGGGGGACCAGCCGGTGGGCCGTGCGGTGGCTCCCAAACCAGACCGGCTTGGGCCAGGCGACGAAGGGCGAACGGACCACCGACTTCTGCGGGCGCCCGAACATCAACGGGTTGTGGACAAACCCGATCCCGGAGCCGATGTCGGTTCGATGGTGTCCCGGGAACGCACCCCACGGCGTCACGCCGCTGCCGTACCCGATGGCCGACCAGTGGTTGAGCGAGATGGCGCCATAGCGGAGCTGCTCGATCGCCAGTTCCACCGCAGGTCGCCCGGCGGGGTCCCGCATGGTCCGGGGGTCCACGATCATCGTCGCGTTGAGCGTGCCCCACAGCGCGTCGTTGGCGAACGTCGTGGCGCGCGCCAGGAACGTCTCCACGTCATTGCCCGGGATCGTGGTCTCCGCCGTGACCGAGCAGAACGCCTCCATCCGGTAGCAGGGATCTCCAACGGCGTCCGGCGAGAGGCCGCCGATCAGCATCCACGGCAGGTGGGCGTCATCCCCGGTGCCGATCAGCTCCGCCTCCGGATGGATATCCGCGAACGTCGCGAACCGCTCCCGTGCCCCGGGGTAGTAGGCGAGGCGCGTGGGCGTGGCCGCCAGGCGCTGCCGGACCAGGTCCATCAGCGCGGTTCGCTGGGGCCAGCCCTCCGCCGTGACGATGACCCGGGATGTCGTGCAGTTGAAGCCCGCGTTGTTCGTGAGCATCGTGGCGATGTTGTCGGCGTGGTAGGCCAGCTCGCGCCCCGACCAGCGGCCGGGCACGACGATGATCGGCGTCAGGTTGCCCAGCTCGGCGCTGAACGGCTTGGTCACCAGCGGGTTGTCGCGGCGCTTGCGCTCCGCGCCGTCCGGCCCGGTCCCAAACACGATCGCTTCGTAGGTGCGATCCGAGCCCGTGATGTGGATCGCATCCACGTCGGGGTGGTCGCACAGGTAGCTGCCTTCCGGGGCGCCGCCATGGACGAACCGGAGGACGCCCGCGCGGACAAGCGGCGCCATCGCGGCCTCGTGCACCTCGGCGAGGTGCGCCATCACGGGGTGCGACTTGCAGACCACCACTTGGCTCTCGACGAACAGCTTCTGGATGATGTCCAGGGGGCCGATGGACGACGCGTTACCGGCGCCCAGGACCAGGCACACCCGTCCGGGCGGCGGTGTCCGGTAGGCCTCCGCCTGGGTGGCCGCCAACCCCTCGACCGTGACGCCGGGCTCCATCCAGACGTCACCGACGCTCCCCAGGAAGAGGAGGTTGTCCCAGATGTCCACCGGGAAGACACGGGCCGTCACCTGGCCGTTGGGCAGAATCCGGACTGGTCCGGGGATCCGCGGGCGGCCAAGCCTGGCGATGTCGCGCAGGGCGTCGCGGTGGAGCCGCGCGCCGCGGATGAACAGGTACGGCCCGACGATGCCTTCCTCGGCGGCGGCGGCCGAATCCGGGTCCATGCCCTCGTGGCGGGCCGAGAGCTCCGTCCACCGGTCGGCGACGGCGGCGGTGGCGCGCATGACCTCGTCGAGGAGTCGCGCCCGCGCCTCGGGTGGGGTGGCGATCCAGGCATCACGGTTGGCCCGGACCGTGGCCACGGCCTGGTCCAGCGCCGCGCGCGGGCTGTCCATGGGGACGGGAAGGCGCGGCGTGTAGCCGTGGGCGGCGGCGCGGATGGGTTCCGCGGGCGCGGTCATGCGGCGCCGAGGATTGCCGGGCCTGGTTCCAGGGTGGCGGCCGTCGCCGCGCGCTCCAGCGCGACGACCGGGATTCGGTAGGTCGCGCGTGCCCGGTAGGTGTGGTAACCCGGATAGGCGCGCGCCGCCATGGCAAAGAGCCGCTCGTACTCCTCCCCGTCGGTGTCGCGCGCGACGACCTGGATCGACTGGGCGCGAACCTGGACCGTGATATCGTCCCGGTCCGCGTCGATGTTCCGGTACCAGGCCGGGATCTCGCCGCTCCCGCCGCGGGACGCGATCACGGCCCAGCCGCGATCGATCGGGAAGCCAAACAGCGCGACGGTCCGCGGATGTCCCGAGCGCCGGCCGCGCGTGGTGACCAGGATGGTCTCGCAGCCCAGCACCCGCCCCAGCAGGCCGCGGCCGCCCGACCAGCGGTAGAGCAGGGGATGCAGGATGCGATCGAGCCGAGTCACAGAGAACCGACCGATGAGCCGATAGGCGAAGTCCGGGAGGCGGCGCACGCGCAGAGAGTACTCCGGGGGAGAGGACCGCTGGCAGCGCGCCGCGCGGGGCACGACTGGACACACCATGCGGGCGCTGGTGCCGCCGGCACCGCCGCTGCCGCCGCTGCCGCCGGTGCCGCTGGCCCCATGTGCCAGCATCGTTCGGCACTGGCGCCTGTACTCACTCGGGGCCAGCATGAACGCATACACGAAAGGCGTCCCGGGATGCGTCCCGGAAAGGTGGGAGCCAGATGCAGTTCGCGATCGAGATGGGCCCGGGGGCCCTCGTCTTGGTCCTGCTCGCGGCGGTGGTCTTCGGCCTCGTCGCGCAGTTGGTCGACAACGGTCAGACGGTGTTCGGCTGGATGGTCGATTCGTTCGCGTTCGCGATCGGGGCCATCGTGGCCAGCGAGATGATCACCGCGCTGCGGGCGGTCGGGCCCGTCTGGGACGGCTTGGCCATGCTGCCCGCGGTCTTCGGTGGATTTGTCGTGGGGGTCGTCGTGGAGCTGGCGTACCGCCTGATCGGTGGCGGGTCGCACCGAAGCTTGCATGGGCCGATGTCGGCCTGAGCGCGGCGATCCAACCTGGGCGCGAGCCGGCCGGTCAGCATCGGCCGGCTCGCCGATTCCCGGCGCCGACGGCTGGGCCGGCGCCGACGGCTGGGCCGGCGCCGACGGCTGGGCCGGC
>CAIJPD010000032.1 GCA_903822495.1 uncultured Chloroflexota bacterium
AGGGCGTCATCAACCTGCGCGGCCGGATCATCCCGGTCGTGGACCTGCGTGACCGCTTCGGGATGAGCCAGGGCGACCTCACCAAGGCCAGCCGGATCGTCGTCGCCGACGCCGGTGGCACCCGTCTGGGCCTCGTGGTCGATGGCGTGTCGGAGGTCCTGATGGTCCCGACCGATGCCATCGAGGCCACCCCCGACGTGGCGGTCAACGCCGAGCACGAGTACCTGCGCGGCATCGCCAAGCTCGGTGAGCGCCTGATCATCCTGCTCAGCCTCGACGGCCTGTTCGGCATCGGGGACCGCTCCATGATCGCCGAGATTGCCGCGTGAGCTGAGCCTGCCGCCCCCCCGCGCGGCCTAGGCCGTCGTCAACACGAAAGGGTGTCCCCATGCGGGTCCAGCTCGTCAACTCGTACGTCTCGGCAGCGATCGACGTGCTCGCGCGCGAGACCGGTGAGCCGGTCACCAAGGGCGCACTCTCGCTCCAGGCGAACCCGTACACGTCCGAGGAGGTCACGGCCATGGTCGGGGTCTCCGGCGGCCTGGCCGGGACCCTCTACCTGTCGATGGCCGAATCAACGGCGCTGGGACTGGTCTCGCGCATGCTGGGCCAGCCATCCGAGGTCTTCGACGAGATCGCCCAGTCGGGCATCGCCGAGCTTGCCAACGTGGTGGGCGGCGTCGCCGGCGTGGCGCTGGCCAACGCGGGTCACACCACGACCATCACGCCGCCGCTCCTGCTGATGGGCGCCGGCGCCCGGCTCTCGCTGGTGGAGATCCAGCGGATCGTGGTCCCGCTGGTGACGGCCGTCGGGCAGGTCTGCGTCCACGTGGCACTGCGTGATGGCTGACCGCGGCCCCGCCGGTCGAAGCGCGACCGCCACATGACCGACGTGGTGCTGATCTTCGACCTGGGGCCCGGCGACGAGCAGCTCTTCATCGACGAGTCGCTGGAGCAGATCGAGGCGATCGAGAGCGGGCTCCTTCGCCTGGAGCGGGGCGAAGCGGGCGCCGACGAGGTCAATGCGATCTTCCGCGGCGCCCACACGCTCAAGGGCTCGGCCGGCGCCATCCGCCACCGGCGAATGGCGGAGCTGACGCACGCCCTCGAGGATGTGTTTGGCGCGCTGCGTTCCGGCACGCTCGCCGAGCTGGGGCCGTTCGCGGATACCGCGCTGTCGACGATCGACGTCCTGCGCGACCTCGTGGACGAGGTCACGGCCGGGCGGGTGCTGACCGAGTCGCCGGAGGGGCTGACCAGTGCCCTGCGGACGATGCTGGACCAGGCCATCGGCGCGGTTGCCGCGGATGGGTTGGCCGGCGCACCGCAGGCGGCCGCGGCACCCAACGGGCGGGGCGCCCCGGTGACCGCCGCGGGCCTTGGCGCCGGCGATCCGGCGCGCCGCCTCGTGGCCGAGGCACCGGCCTCGGCGGGGCCACGCTCGGTGGTCCGCTGCGTCGCAGACCCCGAGAGCCCCTGGCAGGCCGTCCGCCTGCTGCAGGCCGCGATGGAGGCCGGCGATTCGGGCATCCTGGTGGCCAGCTCGCCAACCATGGCCGAGATCGAGACCGGCCTGGTCGATGGCACCCTGACGCTGCTGGTGGCGGCGGACGTCGACTCGCTGGACGGACTCCTGGACCGCTTGCGCGCGATCGACGAGATCGTGGAGGTCCTGGCGGAGCCCGCCCCGCTGGAAGGTGCCGGGCCTGCCTCGGCCGGTGCCCGGGCGGCCGGGACAGGCGAGGACGTCCAGGGCGCCGCGCCGGGCGACGGGCCATCCCGGCCCAACGGCGATCGCCCGCGGGCCAACCAGCAGACGATCCGCATCGACGTCGCCCGACTCGACGAGCTGATGAACCTCGTCGGGGAGCTGGTCGTCCAGAAGACGCGCTTCGCCCACCAGGCCAGCCAGCTCCGCGCCCAGCTGGGCGACGATGCCATGACACGCGGCGCCGAGGAGGGCGCTCAGCAGCTGGCCCGGATCACCAGCCAGCTCCAGGACCAGGTCACCGGCCTGCGCATGCTGCCGATCGAGACCGTCTTCAATCGCTTCCCGCGCGTGGTCCGCGACCTGGCCTCCCGGCTGGGCAAGGACGTCGAGCTGGTGATCGAGGGCAAGGAGACCGAGCTGGACCGCTCGGTCCTGGAGGAGGTGGGCGATCCGCTCAGCCACCTGGTCCGGAACGCGCTTGACCACGGGGTGGAGCTGCCGGCGATCCGCATCGCGGCCGGCAAGCCGGCCCTCGGCCGCGTCCGGCTGGCGGCCCGCCACGCCGACGGCCAGATCGAGATCAGCGTGGAGGACGACGGAGCGGGCCTCGACGCCGACGCGCTTCGGCGCTCGGCCGTGGCCAAGGGGCTCCTTGCCCCGGAGGCCGCGGCCGCGCTGTCCGAGAGTGAGGCGCTCCGCATCATCTTCATGCCGGGCTTCTCGACCGCGCAGACGGTCACCGACGTCTCCGGCCGCGGGGTGGGGATGGACGTGGTGCGGACGAACATCGAGCGGCTCGGCGGCCGGGTGGACATCTCGACGCGCCTTGGGGCGGGGACGCGGGTCACGCTGTCCCTGCCGCTGACGCTCGCGATCATCTCGGCGATGCTGGTTCGATCCGGCGGGCGGGTCTGTGCGCTGCCACTCACCGGCGTGGTGGAGACGCTCCGGGTGGCTCCCGCCTCGGTGACCCTGGTGGGTCGCCAGCAGGTGGCCACACTCCGCGGGCGGGTCCTGCCCGTGGTCATGCTCGATGCCGCGCTGGGCGACAGCTCGGGCGGCCTGCGCTCGACGGCCCGGGGCTTCGTCAACCTGGTCGTGGTTCGCGCGAGAGACACGGAGGTCGCGCTGGCGGTCGACGAGTTCGTCGGCCAGCAGGAGATCGTGCTGAAGTCGCTGGACGCGTTCGCGGGCCACATCGTTGGCATCTCCGGGGCGACGATCATGGCGGACGGCACGGTCGGCCTGGTGGTGGACATCCCGGCGCTCATCGGCGGGATCGCCCGCCCGCTTTCGTCCGTGGCGTAGCCGCGGGGGAGCGGCAGTCAGGCGCGCAGGTAATCCGGTCAGGCGCCGGCGGCCTGGATCGCCGTCCGGACGGGCGTCGAGATCTCGAGCGCGCGGAGCTCGTGCTTGCGCAGCTCCTGCCAGCCACCCAGCATCCCGATGAACTCCAGCAGCACCTCGTCGTTGAACTGGCCGGCCATCCGGAAGCGCATCGTCCGGAGCGCCTCGAAGGCCGACGAGGCTGGCTTGTACGAACGCGCGGACGTCAGGGCGTCGAAGGCGTCGGCGATCGCCACCAGCTGGCTGTCGACCGCCACCTGGTTGCCGTGGCGACCCCCCGGATAGCCCGAGCCATCGGCCCGCTCGTGGTGCTCGGCGATGATGTGGGCGTAGCTGGGGATGTAGCCCAGGGCCTTCGTGACGATCTCGTGACCTTCTCCCGGGTGCCGGCGCATGACGATCCACTCCTGCTCGTCGAGCGGCCCCGGCTTGTCGAGGATCTTCGGCGGCACGCGCACCTTGCCGATGTCGTGCAGGAGCGACCCCCGCCCGACGTCACGGAGCTCTTCCAGCCGCCGGATCCCCAGCCGCTCCGCGAGGACCACCGAGTAGACCGACGTGTTGAGCGCGTGGGTGTGCGTCTCGAGGTGCTTCTGCATCGTGGCGACCATCGACCAGATGAGCCGGTCGTCGAGCATCAGCCGCTGCGTGATCGCGTCAACCATGTCGTGGGACAACTCCAGCCGGTTGGTCACCGTCCGTGAGCCTGGGGCCAGCAGCGGTCGAACGGACTCGGTGGCCAGGTTGTAGACCGCCAGGGTCCGTTCGTCCACGGACATGCTCTCGTCGCTCAGGACACCCGGGATCGATGCCACGAGCGCATGGGCCAGGAGCTCCTCGTCCTCGGTCCGGACCAGCACCTCCACCCCGCTCTTGACGCGGCCCGCGATGTCCGGGGCGCTGGCCCCGACGGTCGCGAACAGGACCGCATGTCGCCGGCTGGGGACGAACAGGTCGCACGGCAGTTCGCGCATGTTGGCGAGCAGGGCGCTGGATACCGCGGAGAACCCCATCGGCGCGACATGGTGCGCCGGCACCACGCGCCGCCGATCGGCTCGCGCCCCCGCCCGGGCGAGCGAGCCGCGACTCGACTCAAGGGCCTGGTGGGGGGTCATGAGGAGGGTTCGGTCCGGTCAGGGGATGACTTGAGGGGACCTAAGGGCGATCCCTGATACCCCGGTCCTCGCCGGGGGCGTACAAGGGTGGTCATGAACAACCGCCCGCCCGGTCCGCCCGCCGGCCTACCCGCGCGCCCTGCGCGTCCGCTGTCCGCCGGTGCCGGTCCGGGTGCCGGTCCGGGTGCCGTTCCGCGTGCCGGTGCCACTGCCGGTGCCGCGCCGGCATCGCCCCGCTTCGTGCCGCTCGCCCCGCCGGTCCTCGAAGTGGACGCCGTTGGCTACGCCAACCTCGCCCGCGACGTGCGTTCGCTGCTGGGCTTTGACCTGGGCCAGTACAAGGCGCCGCAGGTCTGGCGCCGAGTCAACGCCTTTGCCTCCGTGCGCGGGATGCGCGACGTGCCCACGCTCCTGGCCGCCTGCCGGACCGACGCCGCGTTGAAGGCCGCCTTCCGCGACATGATCACCATCAACGTCAGCGAGTTCTTCCGCAATGCGGAAGCGTTCGAAACGCTTCGCGCGACGTTCCTGGCCGACATGGTTCGCAATCAGCCCATGACCCGGGTCTGGAGTGCCGGCTGCTCACTGGGCTATGAGGCCTGGTCCCTGGCCATGCTGGTCCGGGAGCAGTCGTCCAGCGCCCCGATCCGGATCCTCGCCACGGACCTCGATGAGACGATCCTGGGGCAGGCCCGCGCCAGCCGCTACAACGAGACCCAGATGCTGGGCGTGTCACAGGCCCGCCGCGCGCGCTTCTTCCGCAAGGAGGGCGACCTCTGGGAGGTCCGCCCGGAGGTCAAGGCGCTGGTCACCTTCCGTCGCCATGACCTGCTGACGGACCCCTCCGATGGCGGCTACGACCTGATCGCCTGCCGGAACGTCGTCATCTACTTCACGGAGGAGGCGAAGGCGCGCCTCTACCAGCGCTTTGCCGGCGCGCTGCGGCCCGGTGGCATCCTGTTCCTGGGAGCCACCGAGGCGATCTCGAACGCGCGAGCGGTCGGGCTGGAGCCGGTCACGCCGAGCTTCTACCGCCGACCGGCCTAGCCGCCTCCGGTCGGCCTGGCGCCCGCCGCCGTGAGCGGCGGCGTGATCGTCAGGCCGGTGTCGCCCGACGCGAGACGCCATCCCGCGTGACGCCATCCCGCGCGGCGCTGGCCCCGGGGCCGGGCCGGCTGATCAGCAGCGGTGGCTCCGTGGGCAGGTCCAGCCGTCGCAGGCTTCGGATCGCCAGCCGGTTGACCAGGATGGCGTCCGCGGAGGAGGTCACGGGCCGGCCGTCACGCTCCACGTGTGGTCTGGTGATCGGGATGAAGAGCGCCGCCGAGCCCCGGATCGCCAGCTCGGGATCGCGCTCGGGGTAGACCCAGATGGAGCCCCAGATGGTGAACCGCTCGCCGTCGACGCGCACCGCGTAGGGCAGCTTGTGGACGTGCCGGCCGCTGCGCTGCGGTCCGTCCGGGATCGGCTCGGCGACCACGAAGTCGAAGTCGAATGGGTCGAACACCACCTCGGGCGCGGTCGGGCCCGCCGCCGGCTCGCGGCTCCCGGTCGGGCGAACGATCGCGTCACGAACGCGGATGTACTCGCGCCGGTTGAGGACGTCGGACAGGCGGTCCACGCCGCGGACCGTGCCGCCCACGAAGAGGCCCGCGGTCCAGCCCGCGAAGGCGTGATCCGTGGCCATCGGCGGGGTCGCCGGGCCTCGGTCGCCATGCCATGCGCCGACCAGCGCGGTCGTGCCGGCCTCTCTTCGAAGGTGCTGCCAGAGCCCCATGTGGTCCTCGAAATCCGCGGCCTGAGTCTGGCCGCGCAGTGCCCCAAGGTCAGGTCAGGAGACGCCTCCGGGCCAGTGCCCGGTAGGGGGGCATTGGTACCCCCCAAAGCGGGTAAGGGACCGCCCCGATGCGGACGTCCGATCCCTTCCAGAACGCTGTGGTGATGCATGGTGGTGTTGGTCGAACGCGGACAGCGGGGACCCGCCAGGTGGCTTGCCGAGCGTGGGGCTGGTACTTGCCCAGTACTTCCGTCCTACCGGGGGATGCCCCACTGGTCACCCCCCACCGACTACCCGCTTCTGGGGAGTGTCCTCCGCCTTGGCCCTAAGTGAGGCTGCTGGAGTCAGTCAGGGGAGTCCCTCCCCCGACGGTACTACCGCCGACCAGACAAGCCGCCCTGGGGTCCGACCAGCCCAGCTTCGCCCCGGGGCTACAAGAGTGCGAACGTTCCAAGAGGGTGATCATGGCGATTGCGCTTCCCGTCAACGACGGCCGGCAGGTCAGCGTCACATCCACGTCCCGCCAGCCGCGATCGCTCCTGCACGCGCTGGTCGTGCACCGGGCCTTCATCGTGCGGGCCGGCGTCTCCGCGCTGCTGGCCAACGATGTGTCGTTCGGGGTGGCGGACGCCTCCTCCATCCATGACGCGCTGCGGATGTCGGCCACGCTGCACCCGCAGCTGGTGCTCTTCGACTTCACCCAGACCGAGGGCCCCGAGGCCTGCCGCCTCCTCGTGGGGATCTGGCCGCGTCCGACGCTGGTCGCCCTGGTGACCCGCCCCGAGACCATCCACCCGCAGGACTGCCTCGCCGCCGGGGCCGATGCGGTGATCGCGATCGATGCCGTGACCCAGGACGCCTTCCTGCACGTCGTGCAGCAGGCGATGGCCGGCGCCGGCCCCCTCGTCGCGGGCTTCCGCGCCTCCGCCGCCACGCCGATCGACGCGATGGAGGCTGTCGGCCCGCTGTCTGTCCTGACGCCGCGTGAGCGCGAGGTCCTGTACCTGATCGGTGAGGGACTTTCCAACATGGAGATCGCCGACACGCTGTTCCTGTCGGTCAAGACCGTCGAGGCCCACCGGGCGAACCTCAGCCGCAAGTTGAACATCCGTCCCCGTGCGGGCCTGATCCGGCTGGCCATGCGCGGTGGGCTGGCCTGACCAGCGCCCACCCGGATCCACCACCCCCACCAGCCAGGGCTGACCCGATGATCAAGCTGACGCGCCCGGACGGCTCGTCGCTGTTGGTCAACCCCGACCTCATCGAGACGATCGAGGAGACGCCCGATACGGTCGTGACGATGACCAACGGCAAGAAGCTCCTGGTCCGCGAGGGCGCCGCGGTCGTGGCCGCCCGCTTCCTCGACTACCAGCGCGGCGTCCGCGACCCGGGCCGCCTGGCGCATCACGGGCCCGGCGGACACCACGAGCACGACGGAGCCGACCCGGCCGACGAGATCGACCCGTCGGGCGGGGCCACCCCGGACGCGCGGCCATGATCGGCATCATCGTCGCCCTGGTCGCCCTCATGCTCGGAACGTTGATGGAGGGTGGCTCCCCGGCCGCGTATGCCAACCCGTCCGCCGCGGTGATCATCTTCGGCGGGACGTTTGGCGCGACCATCGCCTCCTTCGGCTTGGCCGACTTCATGAAGTTCCCCAAGCTCTTCGGGATCGCCGTCAAGGCGCCCAAGGACCACCGGCCGGAGATGCGCGAGACGCTGGTCGCCTTCGCGGGCCGGGCCCGGCGCGAGGGCCTCCTGGCCCTGGAGTCCGACCTGGAGACGGTCACGGACCCCTTCCTCAAGAGCGGTCTCCAGATGGTCATCGATGGGCTGGAGCCCGAGGTCGTCGAGGAGATCCTGGAGATCGACACCGAGGCCATGCAGGCCCGCCATGCGCATGGCGCCGCGATCTTCAACGCGATGGGCGGCTACGCCCCCACCATGGGCGTCATCGGGACCGTCATGGGCCTGGTCAACGTCCTGAGCCAGCTGGACAACCCGGGCGAGCTGGGCGGGGCGATCGCCGTGGCGTTCATCGCCACGCTGCTCGGCGTCGGCTCGGCCAACATCGTCTGGCTGCCAATCTGCCAGTCGCTCAAGAACGCGTCGTCCCACGAGGTCGCGGCACGGCGGATGGCCCTGACCGGGATCCTCGCGATCCAGGCCGGCGACAACCCGCGCATCGTCGCCCAGAAGCTCGACAGCTTCGTCGCCGGTGCCGGTGCCGGTGCCGCCGCCGCGGCCACGGCCCAGGGCCTCGCCGGCAAGACCGCGGAGGGGACGGCATGAGCCGCAAGCGGCGCGGCGGGCACGGCGAGGGAGGCCACGAGAACTCCGAGCGCTGGCTCCTGACCTATGCCGACATGATCACCCTGCTGATGGTGCTCTTCGTCGTGATGTACGCGGTCAGCACCACCGACCTGAGCAAGTTCACCGCCCTGGCCGAGTCGTTCTCGACCGCCTTCAACACGGACGTCTTCACCGGCCAGCAGGCGCTCGTGGTGAGCGGCGCCCAGGGCTCCGCCCCGGGCAACGCGATGTTCGACGCCAGCTCGGACGTGGTCGCGGCCGACTACCGGTCCGTCGAGGCCTCCATCCGTGACTTCGCCATCATCCAGGGGATGGGCGGCGAGGTATCCGTGGAGCGCGTCCCGGAGGGGATCGCCATCCGGCTGAGCGAGGCCCTCCTCTTTCAGAGCGGCCGGGCCAGGCTGGGCGAGCCATCCTGGGCGGTGATCAGGCGGATCGAGAAGATCGTCGGCCCGCTGCCCAACCAGCTCCGGATCGAGGGTCACACGGACGACATGCCGCCCAGCGGCCCGTTCTACGAGAACAACTGGGAGCTGTCGACGGCGCGCGCCCTGGCGGTGCTGAGCGCGCTCGAGACGCTCCAGGTGGCGCCCGGCCGGCTGTCGGCGGCGGGCTACTCCGGCTATCAGCCTCTCGTCCCCAACGTCGATGACGCCGCGCGCGCCCGGAACCGCCGGGTGGACCTGCTCATCCTCTACCCCCAGCCGCAGCCGCTCTCGCTGCCCATCGCCTCGCCCATGGCCGGCATCGGCGCACCCACCCACATCGGAGGCCTCGGGTGAAGCTCCCCGGCGGCAGGCGAATGGCCTTGCTCGGAATCATGGCCGGCGTCGCGGTGTCGGCCGGCCTGCTCACGCTCAAGATGACGAGCACCGAGGCCGCCCCGGTCGCCGTCCCCAACCCGGGCGAGGGACAGCACGGCGCCATGCTGTCGCTGGACGACCGCGTCATCAACCTGCGGACCGGCGGCGCATTCAAGTACGCCAAGGTGGGGCTCACGGTAGAGCTCCGGCCCGAGAGCGCCTCGTTCTACGGGCTCGTCGGCAAGGAGCGGACGGTCGCGGAGAAGGAGATCCTGGCCACCGAGTCCGTCATCGTCCCGCTCCTCATCGATTCCCTGGGGACCACCGTCTCCGCAGCGGATCCCGTCGCCCTCCTGACGCCCGAGGGCCGTGCAGCGCTCAAGGTGAAGCTGCTCTCGGTGTTCCGTGCCGCGCTGGGCGAGGAGAAGATCCTCGACATCTACTTCACCGACTTCGTGATGCAGTAGAGGCCCGGACGATGCTCTCCCAGTTCGAGATCGACGCGCTCCTGGGTGCCGCAGATGCGACACCCGAGGCACCCACGGACAGCCCGGTCCACTACGCCTCAGGGCTCGTGGATGCGACCCGACCCGTCAAGACGTATGACTTCCGGCGTCCCGACAAGTTCTCCAAGGACCAGCTGCGGACGCTCCAGGCGATCCACGAGAACATCGCCCGGATGGCCACCGCCCGCCTCTCGGCGCGGATGCGGTCCACCGTCACGATCGCGCTGGCCGACACCTCGCAGATGATCTATGACGAGTTTGTCCAGGGGCTCACGCTGCCCACCCGGCTCGTCGTGCTGGGCGGCACCGGGTTTGACGGCCCCATCCTGATGGACCTCGACCTGGGGCTGGCTCTCGGCGGCGTCGAGCGGATGCTCGGCGGCGTCTTCCGGATCCCGACGGTCCGGCGGGAGCCCACGGCCATCGAGGGCGCGCTCATGGAGCGGATCGTGGAGGACCTGGCCGCCGCGATCAGCGAGGGCTGGGGCCACCTCGTGACCCTGGGCCTCGAGGTTACCGAGGCGGCGTTCACGCCGTCGCTGCTGCGCGTCGCCGCGCCGTCGGACGTCATCGCGGCCGTGACCTTTGAGGTCCGGCTCGCCACGCAGACCGCGCCGCTGACGCTGTGCTACCCGCATTCCTCGCTGGAGACCGTCATCAACCGGCTCTCTGCGCAGGCCTGGTACGGGGGCGCACCGCGGGCCGCCGATCACGCGGCAAACCGCGCTGATCTCGCCGGGATCCTCCAGCGCGTCTCCATCCCGATCACCGCCCAGCTGGGCGCGGTGGAGCTCTCCGTGGAGACGCTGGCCGGGCTCAAGCCGGGCGACACGATCCGGTTTGGGGACTCCGCGACGTCGCCGATCAGCATTTCGATCATGAACCAGGCCCGTGCCTGGGCGTTGCCCGGACGGGTGGGCGATCGCATCGCCCTGCGCATCGTCACACCGCTTGAACACATGGAGGGCTGAGACGTGAGCTGGGAACTGCAGGACTGGCGGACCGTCGACGCGGCCGCCGTCGAAGGCGCCGAGGTCCTCGCGGACTTCGTGGCGATGTCGGGCTCGGCCATCGAGGAGGCGGCATCTGCCCTGGCCCTTGGGCCGGTGACGGTTGCCAGCCTGACCATGGCCGACGCCGCCGCGGGCAGCCTGCCGGGCGGGTTCCTCGGCGTGGCGAGCTACGAACTGCTTGGCACGGGGCGGCGGACGCTCTGGGTCGCGCTCGATCCGTCGGCCGGGACCACGCTTGCCGGCCGCGAGATCACGCTCGACGCCCTGGCCGCCGCCGTCGTCGAAGCCCTGGATGCCGTGATGAGCGCGCTCCTCGGTGACGGCCTCTCCATCCAGGCTGCCGAGGCTGCGGCGCCAGATTCGTCCGCGGACCACCTCCTCGTGCGCATGGCGTTCGTCGACGCCGCCGGCTTCCAGGTCGCCATCGTGGCGGCCGTTGATCCCGGGCTGCCGTTGGAGCTGGTGACCCACGTGACCGCGCTCCAGGCGCTCGGTGGCGGCCGGCCGGCCGCCAGCGCGTCGCCGCGCGTCGCCGCCCCCGCGCCATCATTCGTGGCGCCCGCCCCCGCGCCATCATCCCCCGCGCCCGCCCCCATCCCGGCCGCGGCGCCGGGTCCCCCGGTCATGCCCGAGGGCGACGGCGGCTCGCGCGTCCGTCCCTTTGTGCTGGACCAGCTGAACCCCGCGCCCATCATGCCCATCACCCCCAACATCGACCTCCTGCTGGGCGTCAGCCTGTCGGTCACGGTCGAGCTGGGCCGAGCCTCGCTGGCCATCCGCGACGTCCTGTCGCTCTCGGCCGGCTCGATCGTGGAGCTCGACAAGCTGGCCGGCGAGAAGGTGGACGTCCTGGTCAACGGCTGCCCCATCGCCCAGGGCGAGGTGGTGGTCGTGGACGAAAACTTTGGGGTCCGCATCACGGACGTGGTCTCCCGGCAGCGCCGGATCCTGTCGGCCAACGGCGCCGCCTGATGACCACCGCGGCGCGGCCCATGGCGCACCGTCCCGGCTCCGCCGGCGAAGGGACGTCGTCGGCCGCGCTCCCCGGCGAGCAGACGCCCGCAGGTCGGCCCTCCCTCCTGTCCGGGTGGCTTCGCGCGCCCGGCCTGGGCGTGGCGCCGGCGATGGCGGGCGGCGACGTGCTGGCCATCGCGTGGCGCGCCCTGCTGGCCAACCGCCGGCGCTCCCTCGCCGCGGCCGCGGTCCTGGTCGTGGCGGCCATCCCGTTCCTCACCGGTGGTGGCGTCGCCGGGGCCGCGACACCGGCCTCCAGCGTTGACGTGCTTGGCCTGGTGGGCAAGGTCATCGCCGTGGCCGGCCTCCTCTTCCTGACCCTCGTGGGCCTTCGCCGCGTCCAGGGCAAGACCTCGTCGCGCGACCAGCGGCTGACCGTGCTGGAGACGCGCTCGCTGGGGCCCAAGGCCTCGCTCCACCTGGTCGCGGTGGGGGAGCGCCGCCTGGTGATCGGCCTCACGCCGGGCGGCATGGTGGGCCTGGCCGAGCTGCACGCCTCCGAGCTGGACGCCGCCACGGCCGACACCATGGGCCTGCTGGGCCCGCTGTCGTGACCTTCCCCTCCCGCCGCGACGTGGCCCGACTCGCCCTGCTGGCGGGCGTGGTCCTCGTGGTCGCGGGTTGCGGCACGGGCGGCACGGGTGACACGCCCAGCGTGGACGTGCGGCTGGGCGACGGCACCGTGAGCGGCGGCGGCGGCCAGATGGCGATGTCCCTGCAGGTGCTGGCGGCCCTGACCATCCTCTCGGTGGTCCCCTCGATCCTCCTGATGGCCACCAGCTTCACCCGGATCATCGTGGTCCTGTCGCTGCTCCGGACCGCGATCGGGATCCCGCAGCTGCCGCCCAACCAGGTGCTCCTGGGGCTGGCGCTCTTCCTGACGCTGTTCGTCATGACCCCCGTCTGGACCAGGGTCAACGCCGTCGCGATCGATCCCTACATGAAGGGGATCATCACCCAGGACCAGGCCATCGAGGCCGGCCAGGCGCCGCTGCGGGAGTTCATGGTCCGCCAGACGCGCGACCAGGACCTGCAGGTCTTCCTCGACCTGTCCAAGTCGCCGCGGCCCGAGTCCGCGGCCGTGGTCCCGTTCGAGGTCCTCCTCCCGGCCTTCGTGACCAGCGAGCTCAAGACCGCGTTCACGATGGGCTTCCTGCTCTTCATCCCGTTCCTGGTCATCGACCTGGTCGTCGCCTCGGCGTTGATGGCCATGGGCATGGTCATGGTCTCGCCCACCCAGATCGCGCTGCCGTTCAAGCTCCTGCTCTTCGTCCTGGTGGACGGCTGGGTCCTGATCGTCCAGTCGCTCGTCCAGAGCTTCGGGTGATCCGATGACCCCCGGCGACCTGATCGCGATCCTCCAGCGGACCCTGTGGGCGATGCTCGCGGTAGGCGGCCCCATCGTGGGCGCCACGATGGTCGTGGGCCTCATCGTCTCGATCCTCCAGGCGGCCACTCAGGTCAACGAGGCGACGCTGACGTTTGTCCCCAAGCTGATCGTGGTCGCCGCGATCCTGCTGATCGCCGGCCCGGGGATGCTCCAGCAGCTGATCGAGCTCACCCGCTGGGTCTTTGCGACTGCCGTGACGGTGGCCCGATGACCACCGCGCTGCCCTACGCCAGCGTGGGCTTCAGCCTGGCCGGCGGCCAGGTCACGTGGCTCCTCCTCGTCCTCATGCGGACCACCGGCCTGGTGGTCACCGCCCCGCTGCTCGGCCACCGGGCCGTGCCAAACGCGGTCAAGGCCGGCCTGGCCGCGGTCCTGGCGCTGGCGCTGGCCGGCGGTGCGTCCGCCGTGCCCGACGCGCAGCCCGCCGTGCTGGCCGCCCCGATCGAGCTCCTGATCGGCGCCTGCCTGGGCATGATCCTCACGCTGGGCTTCCACGCCATCGAGATCGTGGGCCGGATCCTCGCCCTCCAGATGGGCCTCTCGCTGGGCGCGGTCTTCAGCCCCACGTCGCGCGAGGAGGGCACCGCCCTCGATCCGCTGTTCGCCATCCTCGCGGGCCTCCTCTTCCTGGCACTCAACCTCCACACCGGCACCATCCGCGTGCTGGCGGCCTCGTTCGAGGCGCTCCCGCTGGGTGGCGGCTGGCCGGCCGACCTCTGGCTGCTGGCGGCACGGATGACCGCGCTGGCGATGGAGCTGGGCGCCCGGGTTGGGCTGCCGCTGGTGCTGATCCTCCTGCTGGTCGAGTTGTCCGTCGCCCTCCTGGCGCGGGCCATCCCCCAGATCAACGTCTTCATCCTGGGCCTGCCCATCAAGGTCATGGCCGGGATCACCGTCACCGCGCTCGCGTTGCCCAACCTGGTGACCGGGGGCACGATGATCTTCCGCTTCCTCGTGGACGGGATCACGTCCGGGGTGGTGCGGTGAGCGACCAGAAGACCGAAGACCCCACCCAGCGCCGACGCGACGAGGCCCGCCGCAAGGGCCAGGGCGTGGGCCGCAGCCACGAGCTGGTGATGGCCCTCACGCTGGGCGCGGGCACCATGACGCTCTCGGCCATCCTGCCCGGCGCCGCGGCGGCCCTGGCCGCCACCCTGACCAGCGCGCTCAACGAGGTGGGCCGACCGGGCATCACGACGCACCTGGCGATGGACCGCCTGGGCGCCGGGATCCAGCAGGTCGTGGGCATCGTGCTGCCGTTGGGCATCGCCGTGGCCACCGCGGGCGTGGCCGCCAGCCTTGCCGCCGGCGGCCTGGTCTTCTCGACACAGTCCCTGAACGTGGACCTGTCGCGGCTCAACCCCATCACCGGCATCCGCCGGCTCGCGGACCGCCAGGCGCTGATCCGCCTCCTGATCGCATCGGTCAAGCTGACGCTCCTGGCCTTCATCTCGTGGCAGGTGGTCAGCGACCGCGTGCCGGGCATCATCGCCACCGATGGCGCCGGCGTCTCCACCATCGCCCGGGTCGCCCTCGACGCCATCTTCCAGCTGGGCCTGGTGCTGACCATGCTCCTCTCCACGGTTGCCGTGGCCGACTTCGTCATCCAGCGGCGGCGGGCGATGGGTTCCCTGAAGATGAGCCGCGACGAGGTCAAGCGCGAGTACCGGGAGAGCGAAGGCGACCCGCTGATGCAGGCGCAGCGTCGCCGGCGTGCTCGGCAGATGGCCTTCAGCCGGATGATGAGCGCGGTCCCCACCGCGGACGTGGTGGTGACCAACCCCACCCACCTGGCCATCGCGCTGCGCTACGACCCGGCCACCATGCGCGCGCCAAAGATCGTGGCGAAGGGCCAGCGGATCATGGCCCAGCGGATCAAGGACCTGGCCCGGGCCAACAACGTGCTGGTGATCGAGGACGTCCCGCTGGCCCGCCTCCTCTTCCCGCGCCCCATCGGCAGCGAGGTCCCGCCGCACCTGTATCGCGCCGTGGCCCGGATCCTGATCCTGGTCCAGCAGGCCCGCGCCGGGATCCGCCGGCCAACCGGCCTGGGGCCGGCCGTCTCCGCCCCGCCTGACCCCGGGAGCGCCCGATGACCACCGAAGCCCGCACCGGCCAGGACGGACGCGACACGTCCCTCGGCCGCAGCGACGCCGTCCTGGCCGCCGCGGTGGTCGGGATCGTCGCGATGATGATCATCCCGCTCCCTGCCGTGATGCTGGACGTCCTGATCGTCCTGAACATCACGTTCAGCGTGACCATCCTGCTGCTGACCCTGAACGTGCGCGAGCCGCTGGAGTTCAGCTCCTTCCCGCCGCTCCTCCTGATCGCCACGCTCTTCCGGCTGGGCCTCAACGTCTCGGCCTCCCGCCTGGTGCTCCTCGACGCCCACGCCGGCGAGGTCATCAACGCCTTCGGCAACGTCGTCGTCGGCGGCAACACGGTCGTGGGGATCGTGGTCTTCCTGATCCTCGTGGTGATCCAGTACGTGGTCATCACCAACGGTGCCGGCCGGGTCAGCGAGGTGACGGCGCGGTTCACGCTGGACGCGATGCCCGGCAAGCAGATGAGCATCGATGCCGACCTCAACGCCGGCCTGATCACGGCCGAGGACGCCCGGACCCGCCGCCGCGCGATCGAGCGCGAAGCCGACTTCTACGGCTCGATGGACGGCGCCAGCAAGTTCGTCAAGGGCGACGCGGTGGCCGCCATGGTGGTCATCGTCGTCAACATCGTGGGCGGCCTGGCCGTGGGCGTCCTCCAGAAGGGCTTCGAGATCGGGATGGCGGTCCAGACCTACACCGTCCTGACGGTGGGCGACGGCCTGGTCAACGAGATCAGCGCGCTGCTCATCTCGGTGGCCACCGGCATCCTCGTGACCCGCGGGGGTTCCGATGAGGGCCTGGGCAGCGACCTGTCGGGCCAGCTCCTGGCGCGCCCGCGCCTGTTCACGGTCGCCGGCGCGATCCTGTTCATCGTCGGCCTGGTCCCGGGCTTTCCCATCGCCATCTTCCTGGGCACGGGCGCCGTGGTCGCGGGTGGCGGCTGGTGGCTCTCCCGGCGCGCGTCCATGGCCGCGGCCGCGCCGCCGATGCTCGCCACGACCATGCTGCCGGCGCTCCCATCCACGACCGAGGCCCCCATCGACGCGCTGCGCGTCGAGGCGATGGAGCTCCTCGTGGGCTTTGGGCTGGTCGGGATCGTGGAGGGCGGGCCCACGGGCGGCCTGGTGGAGCGGATCGGCCTGATCCGGCGCCAGGTGGCCTCCGAGCTGGGCCTGATCGCCCCGACGGTCCGGATCCGCGACGACCTGGCGCTGGAGCCGGACGAGTACGTCATCAGCCTGCGTGGCTCGGAGATCGCCCGCGGCCGGATCGATGCCACACGCCTGCTGTGCATGGACAGCGGCGGCGGCGAGCTGGCCATCGACGGCATCCCGGCGCAGGAGCCCGTCTTTGGCCTCCCGGCGGCCTGGATCAGCCTGGCCGACCGCGAGCGCGCCGAGGCACTCTCCTACACCGTGGTGGATGCCGCGTCCGTCCTGGCCACCCACCTCCTGGAGACCATCCGCCGCTACGCCGGCGAGATCCTGGGCCGCCACGAGACCAACCAGCTGCTCACCGCGCTCAAAGCCGAGAACGCCGGCCTGGTCGAGGAGCTGGTGCCCAACCTCGTCTCCGTCGGCGACATCCAGAAGGTGCTCCAGAACCTGCTGCGCGAGCGGGTGTCGATCCGCGACCTGCCGACCATCTGCCAGGCGATCGCGGACGGGGCACGCTCCACCAAGGAGCCCCTCTTCCTCGCCGAGGCCGCGCGCCACGCGCTGTCACGCGCCATCTCGATGCGCTACCGCGGCAACGACGGGACCATCCACGCCGTGGCCGTGGCGCCCACGCTCGACAGCCAGCTGGGCAAGCTGGTGACGGTCCAGCCCGGCTACGTGGGCTTCGAGCTCCCCGCCTCCGACTCGCGCGCCGTCCTCGAGTCGATCGACCGGGCCGTCGGCATCCTCACCAACGGCGGCTGGGCCTCCGTCCTCCTGTGCAGCACGCGGATCCGGCTGGCCGTCCGCGGCCTGACGGAGCGCCAGTTCCCGCAGCTTGCCGTCCTGTCCTACGAAGAGCTGCTCCCGAGCATCCACGTCCAGGTCCACGCCCAGGTCGAGGTCTGATCCATGGAGCTCTTCATCGCCATCTGGTGCCTGCGGCTGGCGCTCTTCGGGACGCTGCTGGTGGGGGCCGTCTCCTTTGCCACCGGCTCGTCCCCGGTGGAATCCGTCAACCGCGCCCTGATCGCGGCCGTCACGTTCACGCTGTTCGGCCGCCTGCTCATCGGCTGGCTGGAGCCCACCAGCGATCGCATCGCTCGTCAACGCCTCAAGCGGGCACCCAGCTCGCGTCCCGCACCCGGTTCGCCACCCAGCGTCCGGGCAGCCGCCCGACGCGAGATGACGCGCTCGGCATCCAACCGGTAGGACCCGTCAGGGGGAGTGCACATGATCACCGAACCGCTCCCGCCGCCCCCCGGCGTGGAGGCCATGCCGCACGCGGCGCGGATGGCCGTCCCGGGTGGCCGCCCAGCCGGCCCCGCGCCCAACACCACCCTGGATCGCGACGCCATGGTGGCGCGCTACGCCCACCTCGTGAAGTACGTCGTGGGCCGGATCGCCGTCTCCGTGCCGGGCGTCTTCGACCACGAGGATTCCATGCAGGCCGGCGTGATCGGCCTGATCCGGGCCATCGACGGCTACCGGGCCGGCTCCGACGCCGCCTTCGAGTCGTACGCCATCGTCCGCATCCGGGGCTCCATCCTCGACGCGGTCCGGGCGCTCGACACCGTGGGCCGCACCGGCCGCGAAGCCGGTCGCCAGATCCAGGGCACCATCGCCCGGCTGCAGGGCACGCTGGGTCGGGCCCCCTCGGAGCAGGAGGTTGCCGCGGAGCTCGGGATGACCGTGGCCCGCTACCGCGATCGCCTGCAGACCGCGTCGTTCACCACCGTCTCGCTGGACGAGCTGGATGGCTTTGACGACGACACCAGCCTGGCCGAGACGGCCGCCGACCCGCATGCCGTGGACCCGCTGGAGGCGGCCACCCTGCGCGACGAGTACGCCGGCCTCGCCCGCGAGATCGCGCGGCTGGGGGAGCGCCAGCAGATGGTCCTGGCCCTCTACTACCAGGACGGGCTGACGTTCCGTGAGATCGGCGAGGTGCTGGGGGTCACGGAATCACGCGTCTGCCAGATCCACACCCAGACGGTGCTGGGGCTCAGGACCCGCCTCGTGTCGCCGGACCTCATCCGGCGGCTGGGCCGACGGAAGGTGCGACCATGATCCGCGGCTTCTACACCTCGGTCTCCGGCCTGATCGCCAACATCGACCGCCAGTCCGTGGTGGCGGACAACATCGCCAACGTCAACACCACGGGCTTCAAGGAAGCCCGCACCGGGCAGTCCGCCTTCCAGGTGGAGCTTGCCGGCGCGTCCGGCGGCACGATGGGCAAGCTGGGTACCGCCACCTATGCCACCGGCCCGCTGCCCAGCTCCGCGGCCGGCTCGCTGGAGACCACCGGGGTCTTCACGGACCTGGCCATCGACGGCAACGGGCTCTTCGTGGTGGCGTCCGACGGCGGCTTTGCGCTCACGCGGGCCGGCGACTTCGTCGTGGACGCCAACGGGACGCTCACCACGCAGGCCGGCCAGCCGGTCCTGGCCATCGATGGCCAGCCCATCGTCCTGCCGTCCGGCGCCAACGGGCTCACCATTGGCCCGGATGGCACCATCGCCCAGACCGGGCAGCGGATCGCCGTGGTGGACTGGCCCGCCGGCGGGCTGGTGCGCCTGGGCGGCAATCTGTACGCCAGCGCGGACGGGACGCCGCTCAACCTGTCCGGCACGTCGCGGGTGGTCCAGGGCATGCTGGAGCGCAGCAACGTGGACCTGGCCCGGGCCATGACCGAGCTCATCTCGTTCCAGCGCGCATTGGGTCTCAACGCCCGTGCGCTCAGCCTCCAGGACGAATCCCTCGGCGAGGCGGTCCAGCTGGGCCGGCCGCGGTGAGGACGGCTCAAGGCGCGGGGCCTGGCAGCCGACACCTCCGTCGAATCCCATCCTGAGGAGCACCATGAGGATCAACGACAAGCCCCCGACCCCGGCGGGAGCCGCCGGGCCAACGCACATCGCCAACCGGCGGGCCGAGGCCGCCGCCAATCCGCGTGCCGCCCAGGCGGCCGGAGCCAACACGGCCTCCACGCCCGCCGTCAAGGTCGAGCTGTCGTCCCGCAGCCGCGAGCTGCTGGCGGCGCTCCATGCCGCCCAGTCCGCGCCCGACATTCGCGGCGACCTGGTCGCCAAGGCCAAGGACGCGATCGCCAATGGCACGTACACGGTCGATCCCCAGCGGATCGCCCGCGGCGTGCTTGACATCGAGGCCTGACCTGCGCCATGCGCCCGTACGCCGACGTCAACGTCCCTCGCATGCCAGTGCCGTTTGCCATGTCCGCCCGCGCAATCGGGTTCATGGCGGCGCTGACCGAGCTCGCTGACGCATGCGACGCCCTGACCGCGGCCGTGGAGGGACACGAGCTGGCGGCGCTGGTCGGCGCGACGGAGCGGGCGGAGCGGGGGGCGGCCCAGGTGGGCCGCCTGGGAGGCGAGCTGGACGACGGCGACCGCCTCGATCTTGATGCGGGCCGGGTGCGCCAGCTGGGTGACCGGCTCGCGGGCTCGGCACGGCGCAACGCGTTCCTGATCGAGCGCGCCTGGGCGCTGGACGCCGCCACCATGCGGCTGCTGATCGGCCTCGCCGGGGGCGGCATCCCGGCGGTGGGCGGCGATGGCGCCCTGCCGGCGGGCGCCGCCGAGTACACGCGGACGCCGCGACCCTCCGCCTGGCTGGACCGGCAGGCCTGAGATGGGTGCCTGGATGGGCCTGTCCACCGCCCTGAGCGGCCTCGCGGCGGCGCAGGCCGCCATGGACACGGCCGCTCACAACATCGCCAACGCCAACACCGAGGGCTTCAGCCGCCAGCGAGTGGGGCTGACGGCGTCGCCGCCATCCCTCCTGCCCGCGTTCAACCGGACCGGGCTGCCCGGCCAGGTGGGGGCGGGTGTCACCATCTCCACCATCCTGCGGGTCCGCGACCAGTTCCTGGACGGGCAGCTCCGGGGCCAGGCGCCGGTCTCCTCGTACTGGGACACGCGCCGCGACGAGCTCTCCAAGGTGGAGGCCATCTTCCCCGAGCCCGCGGGGGCGGGCATCGGCTCGACGCTCAGCGCGTTCTGGTCGGCCTGGCACGACGTCGCGGCCAGCCCCACGTCCACCGCGGCCCGGGCCTCGCTGCTGGACCGCGCGGCCACGGTGGCCACCCAGGTCAACGCCGCGGCCGGCCAGATCGTCACGCTGGCCCGCAACCTCGACGGCGCCGTGGTGGACCAGGTCAAGCTGATCAACGACTATGCCAGCCAGATCGCGGCGCTCAACCGCCAGATCCAGGGCGTGGTGGCCACGGGTGACGCGGCCAACGACCTCTCCGACCAGCGGGACCTGGTCCTCGACAAGCTCACCGCCATCCTGCCCGCGACCCTGTCGCACGAGGCCAACGGGACGGTGACCGTCCTCGTGGGCGGGACGGACCTGGTCTCGCGCGGGACCTCCAGGACCATCGTGACGGTCCCCGACCTCGCGGGCCACGCCGTGCCGACGTGGGTGACCGGCGGCACCGTGGCGCTGGGCCAGGGGGGCCTGGCGGCCTCCACGGAGCTCCGCGACACCACGCTGCCCGGCTACCTGGCCTCGCTGAACAGCCTGGCCACGGGGATCGCCGACGCGGTCAACGCCGTCCACACCCGCGGCTACGACTCGACCGGCGCGGCGGGGCTGCCCCTGTTCACGTACGTCGCGGGCAACGCCGCGGCGACCATGGCCCTCAACACCGTGATCGCCGCCGACTCGCGCCGGCTGGCGGCCGCGGGCGCCGCGGGCTCGCCGGGTGACGGCGGGATCGCGGGCCAGATCGCCGACCTCCAGGATGCCTTCAGCTACCCCGCGGGGACGGCCGGGGCGGACCTGGTGCCGGGCATCGCGCTGGCCACCAACGGCAGCGCGACGGTCACCGCCATCGGCGTGTCCCGGGCCACCGCGCAGACCTGGACGCTTACGTCCGGTGCGCCGGGCCAGCTGACCATCACGGGGACCAACGGGGCCACCCAGACCATCGCGGTCGCGGACATGATCAGCGGCGCGCAGCAGACCCTCAACTTCACCCAGCTGGGGATCCAGATCACGCTGGGCGCCAGCACGGCCAAGGCGGCCGGCGACATCATCACGGACCTGACGGCCGGCGCCAACGACACGCTGGTGGTCGCCTCCATCCTGAACCCGCCCCAGACCATCATGGATGCCTACGCGGGCCTGGTCTCCGGGATCGGCTCGGACGTCAGCCATGCCACGGACCTGGCCGCCAACCAGCAGTTGCTGGTGGACCACCTTCAGCAGCGCCGGCAATCCACCAGCGGCGTCTCGCTGGACCAGGAGGCCGCGGACATGATCCGCTTCCAGCACGCGTACCAGGCGGCGGCGCGCGTCATCACCACCATCGACGAGATGTTGGACACGCTGATCAACCGCACCGGCACGGTCGGACGCTAGGAGGTGCCGTCATGCGCGTGACCAACCTGATGCTCCACGAGGACATGCTCCGGAGCCTGACGGCGAACGCGGGCGCCCTCCAGCGCATCCAGGAGCAGGTGTCAACGGGCCGCCAGCTGATCCGGCCATCGGATGATCCCGCCCACGTGCGGGAGGCCATCCGGATCCACGACTCGCTCGCGTCGCTGGAGCAGTTTGGGCGCAACGCGGACACGGCGATGCGCCAGCTGGATGCGGCCACTGCCGCCCTGGGCTCGGCGGGCGACGCCGTCCAGCGGGCGCGCGAGCTGGCCGTGCTGGGGGCAACCGGCAGCCTCTCGGCGGGCGATCGCATCATCATGGCGGCCGAGGTCCAGCAGCTCCAGGAGCACCTCGTCCAGATGTCCGCCGCGCGGGACGGCGAGTCGTACGTCTTCTCCGGCTTCAAGACCGGCACGCCGCCCTTCGCCAGCCCCACGAGCGGCTACCAGGGGGACACGGGTGCGGTCCTGGTCCGCGTGGCACCGGGCACCACCATGCAGGTCAACGTGAGCGGCCAGGCCGCCTTTGGGTCTGCCCTGGCGGCGCTGGAGCAGCTGCGCGGCCAGCTGGCGGCCGGCGCGCAGGTCAGCGGCGCCACGATCACGGCCATCGACGACGGTCTGGCCGCCCTGGGCGAGGCCCAGGCCACGGTTGGCTCCCGCCAGAACCGGCTGGGCCAGATCCAGTCGTATCTCCAGGACAACCTCCTCTCGGGCCGCCAGCTCCTCTCCACGCTGGAGGACGTTGACCTGCCGGCCGCCATCACGCATCTTTCGGAGCGCCAGCTGGCCTACGAGGCGGCCCTCAAGGTGAGCGCCAACATCCTCCAGACCAGCCTCATCGACTACCTGCGCTGACCGTCGAGCGGAGCCGCCTCCCCATGACCACCACAAACCTGGACCTGCCGGACGGCCTGGTTGGCCTGCCCGACCTCGTGCGGTTCGAACTCCGGGCGGTCGATGATTCCGCCCTGCTGGAGCTGGTCTCCCTCGACGACCCCGCCTTCGGGGTGGCGGCGGTGCCGCTCACCGCGATCCGCCCGGGCCTGGTGGCGGAGCTGAGCGGCCGAGGGCTGGCCGGCCCCGACGACGACATCCTGGTGCTCCTCTCCGTCCACGGCGATCCGCCCGTGGTCACCGCCAACCTGGCCGGGCCGCTGGTGGTCGACCGATCCGGCCGCGGCCGCCAGCTGGTCCTGGAGGGGCCCGCCTTCCCGCTCCGTGACCCCGTGGCACGGCTGGGGTAGGGGAGATGCTCGTCCTGTCGCGACGGCCCGGCCAGGCGCTCCACATTGGGGCCGGCATCGAGGTGCACGTGGTCCGCGTGGAAGGCGATCGCGTGACCATCGGGATCCGCGCCCCCGGCCACGTGACCATCGTCCGCGCCGAGCTGCTGACGGAGGTCGGCGACGAGGTCCGAACCGCCGCCAGCGCCGATCGCACGGCCGTGGCGCGGCTCCTGGTCGGCAAGCCCTAGCGCTCCTGCTCCTCGACGGTCCCCGGTCACCGGTTACCAGCCCCCGGTTAACGGTTCTCGGTACCTGGTTCTGGCGGTTCGCGGCTCCTCGGGATTCGGCCACGTAGCCGTGCCCGCGCCCGGCGCGCCGTGGCGCCGCCCGCCGTCCCACCCGGCATGGCGAGCCCGGCTGTGCCCGACCCGATCGCCGCCGTGGCATGGCCCGATTGCCGGCGTGGCATGGCCCGATCGTCCGATGACCTCCTCAAGTTCCGAGTACTCGCGCCGATACCCACCTCGGCGAGCATTGGCTCACCGGCGGCACGGATGCCGCGCAGAACGAAGAGGCTTGGAGGCCTGGGGTCATGAGCGTTCGAATCAACACCAACATCGAGGCTCTCAACGCGCAGCGCAACCTGTCCACCTCGGCCCTGGCGTTCGGCAAGAGCGTCGAGAAGCTGTCCAGTGGTCTGCGGATCAACCGGGCTGCCGACGACGCGTCCGGCCTCGCCATCAGTGAAGGCCTGCGGGCGCAGGTCAACGGCCTCAACCAGGCCTCCCGGAATGCCCAGGACGCCATCTCGATGGTGCAGACGGCAGAAGGGGCGCTGAACGAAGTCCACAGCATGCTCCAGCGCATGCGCGAGCTGACGGTCCAGGCGGCCAACGGCACGATCTCCGATCCCGCCCCGGTCACGGCCGAGCTCGATGAGCTCAAGACCGAGATCACGCGCCTGGCGAATTCCACCCAGTTCAACGGCAAGAACCTGCTCGATGGCACCACCGGCGCCGGCATCACGGCCGCCGGGACCAACGTCTCCGGCGTTGGCGGCACCTCGAACGGCTACGACGCGATCAAGGTCCGCGGCGCGGCGGCCGGCGTGTACACGCTGACCTCCGATGTGAGCCTGAACCAGCTGACCCTGACCGACGCCACGGGCAACTCGCAGACGGTCATCCTGGGCGCGGCGCCGGCGGCCGGCACGCAGGCAACGGTGGACTTCAACTCGCTGGGCGTGTCCCTCACGGTCAACGAGAACGTGCTCGGCGTCGACCTCGCCGCCAATAACACGTTCACCGTGGGCGCCGGCGGCACCGTCGACTTCCAGGTGGGCGCCAACGGCGTGGCCGGCACCGACACCCTGTCGGTCGACTTCGCCGACGTCTCGGGTCTGTCCGTCCTCACCGGCACGGTCGACGTCTCGACGCAGGCGCTTGCTCGTGCTTCGATCAGCGTGATCGACCTGTCCATCGCTTCGGTCAGCGCCTCTCGCGGTCTCCTGGGCGCCGCCCAGAACCGCCTGGAGCACACGATCGCGGCCGTCGGCGTCGGCGCCGAGAACCTCACCGCTTCCGAGTCCCGGATCCGCGACCTCGACGTCGCGGCCGAGATGGTCAAGTTCACCAAGACCCAGATCCTGCAGCAGGCCGGCACGGCGATCCTCGCCCAGGCCAACCAGGCCCCGCAGAACATCCTCACGCTGCTCCGCTAGCAGCTCGCATGGCTGCGCGGCCCCCAAGGCCGCGCAGCCTGACACGGGCCGGCGACCCTGGTCGCCGGCCCGTGTTGTGACTCGGCCCCGGGCCTCACGCCCGTCCCCTCCTCTCCCGGAGGCTCCTCGCGATGTACAACCCAGCCGCCTACCGCGATCCGGCCGCGATGTACCAGGCCACGGCGGTGACGACCAGCGGACCGGCCGATCGTGTCATCCTCCTGTACCAGGGGGCCATCCGCCACGGTGCCCAGCACCTCGTGGCGCTCGGTCGGAACGACCTGGAGGCCGCCAGCAGGGCGTCGCTCCGGGCCCAGGCGATCGTCGAGGCGCTCGATCTGTCGCTCGACATGTCTGCCGGGTCAGTCGCCGTTAACCTCCACCAGCTCTACCAGTTCGTGCTGGACCGCCTGGTCGAGGGCAACATCAGCAAGACCGCGCGGCCCACCGACGAGGCGCTCACCGTCCTCCGCGACCTGCTCGAGGCCTGGCGGGGGATCGCGAAGGTCACGCCGGCGCCGGCCCGACTCACCGTCGTGGCGGATCGCAGCCCGGTCGGCGCCGGACGCTAGGAGACTTCAGGCTGGGCCGACGGCCATCGTGCTGCCCGATTCAAGTTCCCGGGCCCGCCGCCCGATACCTCTGACAAGGTCGCTCCAGCAACCCTCCTGTCTTCATGGAGTCTGAGCGGTGGCACTGCCGTCCATCCAGTTCGGGGGCATCTCCTCGGGTCTCGACACCAAGGCCATCATCACGGCGCTCATGGAGGCCGAGAAGGCGCCGCTGACCCGGCTCCAGAACCGTGGCACGGCCATCAAGGCTCGCCAGACGGCCTACCAGGCGCTGGGCACGTCGCTGAACACGCTCCTCGCCAAGGTTCAGGCGTTCACCCTCATGAACGCCGGGAGCGCCCGGAGCGCGCAGTCCTCCGACCCCACCCGGTACACGGCCATCGCGAACACCGGCGCCGTCCCTGGCCAATACCGCGTCAAGGTGGACGCTCTCGCCACGGCCACCCGCGCCACCTCGACGGCCGCCCTCGGGACGTCGATCACCGACGCGACCGCGACCGGGATGCTGTCGTCGCTCCCGCTCCCCGGCGCCGTGACCGCCGGGACGCTGGGCCTGGTGGTTGATGGCAAGGTCCTGAGCATCTCGGTCGGGGATCCTGCGACCACCTCACTCAAGTCCGTGCTCGACACGATCGCGGCCGCAGTCCAGGCCCAGGTCGGGATGACAGACGCGTCCACTGTCGTGTCCGCCTCGATCTCCGGCAACAAGGTCAGCCTCTCGATCTCCGGCGCCAGCTCGGACCACGACCTGCGCGTCGGCGTCTCGGGCGACACGAGCAACTTCGCCGCGATCACCGGCCTTGCCGGCCTGCACGCCGCGGACTTCGGCGTGGGCGCCACCAGCGCGACCGGGTCCTCCTTGCTGGGTGTTGCCAGGACCACCGCCATCCTGGACGCCGCGGGGCTGACAGGCCTGGCATCCACCGCCACTGGTAAGCTCACGATCAACGGCGTCGACATCGCCTACGACACCACCACCGACACCCTGAGCGCGATGCTGTCGCGGATCAACAGCTCGCAGGCTGGCGTCATCGCGAGCGTGGACCGGACCAACGACAAGGTGGTCCTGACCAGCAAGGCAACCGGCGCCAGGGCCATCTCCATCGTGGATACCAGCGGCACGCTGGGTGCCGCGCTGGGCCTCGCGCCGGGAACCATTGGCGCGCAGCTCATCGGTCAGGGCTCCCAGGTCACCGTGGACGGCCGGACCGTGACGAGCGATTCGAACACGGTCGCCAACGCCATCGACGGCGTGACCCTGACGCTGGTCGACCAGTCAACGTCGACGTCAACGCTCACCGTCGGGGTGGACACCAGCGCGGTTGCCAAGGCACTCACCGAGCTGGTGGACAGCTACAACGCCCTCGCCGACACCATCGAGCAGGTGACCACCCACGCCCAGGGCGCGCCTGCTGCGCCCCTCGAAGGAGATGCGAACATCGCCAGCCTGACGATCTCGCTTCGCTCCATGATGATGGGCACTTCGTCGGCCTTCACCTCGGGGACGATCCTGTCGCTGGGTGACGTGGGTGTCAACTCGGGGGCCATCGGCGCGAAGCCCGGGACCACCACCCGCCTCAAGCTTGATGCCGACAAGCTCAGCACGGCCCTGACATCGGATCCGGCCCGGGTCGCAGCGCTCCTCGGGAGCGCGGGCGGGATCATGCAGCCGCTCATCACCCAGGTCAAGCGGTACACGAGCATCGGCGGGGTGGTGGACTCGGCGGTTCGCGGCATGGACCAGGACATCCGCGACAACGCCAGGGCGCAGGTTTCCATGCAGGAGCGGGTCGACATGCGCCAGGCGGTCCTGGAGGCGAAGTTTGCCAGCCTGGAAGCGACGTTGTCGCGGCTCCAGTCAACGTCGGCGTCACTGACCTCGACGGTCAACTCGATGACGGGCAACTCAAACTCGCGCTAGCCCCCGCACTCCCATGTCGGACGCGACCGGCTAGCCGCCCCGGATCAACCGTCGCGCCGGACCGCCAGCTTCCGGCCACGGATGGTGGCGCCACGAAGCGCCTGCACGACCGCCTCGGCCACGCCCTCCTGGACGTCAACCAGCGAGAAGGCGTCGTCGATCCGGATGGCGCCCACCATGCTGCCCGGCACCTGGGCCTCGTTGGTGATGGCCCCCACCAGGTCGCCCGGGCGCAGGCCCAGCCGTCGGCCGCCGCCCACGAAGAGGCGGGCCCAGCCGGAATCGGCGCCGGCCCAGGCCGGCCCCGGGATGCTTTGTCCAACGGGGCCGCGGGGCGGCTGGCCGGGGCGGAACCCGGGCCCAAACCCGCCACCCTGGCCGGCGTTCGGCCCGAAGCCCGGGCCGCCGGGGCCCGGCCGAGGGCCACCCTGCATCGGCCCGCCCGGGCGGAACGGCATGGGCCGGCCCACGGGCACGGGTCGCGGCGGGAGCGCCGCCACCAGCGGCGGCGAGGTGATCTCCCGCTCGTCGCCGGCCTGGGTGCTGGCCCCCTCGATCAGGCTCACCGCCGCCAGGGCGATGTCCACCATGTCGAACTCGTCCGTGAGCGGCTCGATCACGCCGCGGAAGCGGTCCAGGTTCTCGTCGGTGAGGGCCTCGCGCAGGTTGCCCCGGACCAGCTCCGCGCGGTGCTCGCGCAGGTCCGCGACCGTGGGCAGGCGGGCAATCTCCAGGCGCTGGCGGGTGGCCGCCTCGATGTTGCGCAGGAGGCGGTGCTCGCGCGGCTCCACCAGGGTGATGGCCACGCCCTCGCGGCCCGCTCGCCCCGTCCGCCCGATCCGGTGGACGTACGCGTCGGGGTTGGACGGGACGTCAAAGTTGACCACGTGCGAGACGCGCTCGATGTCCAGGCCGCGGGCCGCCACGTCGGTCGCCACCAGCACGTTGAGCGAGCCGTCGCGGAAGCGGGTCATGATCCGGTCGCGGCCCTCCTGGGCCAGGCCGCCGTGCAGCGCGGCGGCATCGTGGCCGCGGGCGCTGAGCGTCTCGGCCAGGTCGTCAACCTCGCCGCGGGTCCGCCCAAAGACCAGGGCCGCGGCCGGGTCCTCCACGTCCAGGATCCGGCACAGGGCGGCCAGCTTGTCCGTGCGCCGGACCACGTAGGCCAGCTGGCGGACCAGCGCCACGCCGTCGGCGGTGCTCTTCTCGGCGTGAACCTTGACCCGCGCCGGCTCGCGCAGGTGGCGCCGGGCGATCTTGGTGATGATCGGGGAGATGGTGGCGGAGAAGAGCGCCGTCTGGCGATCCGCGGGGGTCTCGGCCAGGATGAGGTCCAGGTCCTCGGCAAAGCCCATGTCCAGCATCTCGTCCGCTTCGTCGAGGATGACGAACCGGACGCCGCCCAGCTGCAGGCTGCCGCGCTTGATGTGGTCCACCGCCCGGCCGGGGGTGGCCACCACGATGTCCACGCCGCGCCGGAGCCCGCCCAGCTGCTGGCCGATGGGCTGGCCGCCGTAGACGGGGAGCACGCGCGTCCCAAGGTCCCGCCCGTAGCGGTGGATGGCCTCCGCCACCTGCATCGCCAGCTCCCGGGTGGGGACCAGGATCAGCCCGGCGGGGCGGCCGGCTCCGTCCGGCCGGGGGCCGCGTTCCACGGGGGCCACACCCTCCGCCGGCGCGTGGATGCGCTGCAGGCAGGGGAGGGCGAAGGCGGCGGTCTTACCGGTGCCGGTGGGCGCCTCGGCCAGGAGGTCCCGCCCGGTGAGCAGCGGCGGGATGGCCTCGCGCTGGATGGGCGTGGGCTCCTCGTAGCCGAGGGCGGCGATCGCCGTGAGCAGGCGTGGGTCAAGGCCGAAGGCGGCGAAGCCGTCGGCGACGGGCGCGCCGGTCTCGGGCGCGTCGGGGATCTGGGGGGTGGTCACGCGTCCATTGTCGCTGATGCGGGGCACGGTCCCATGGCCCTTCGCATCGGGTGGCGCATCGCCCGGCGTCAGGCGGTGCCGGAGAGCGCCGCGGGCGCCGCGAGGTCCCCGCCTGCGAGCCGGCCGTCCGCGAGCCGGCCGATGGCCAGGAGCGTGATGTCGTCCGCCGCGGCCTCCCCGTTTGAGAAGGCATCGATGGCCGCCAGCACTCCCTCCACTGCGTGGTCCGGCCCGCCGGCCGCCACGGCGCCCAGGGCGGCCTGGAAACGCGCGTCGCCAAAGCGGACCCGGTCGTGGTTGATGGCGTCCGTCACGCCGTCGGTGAAGGCGACCAGGAGGTCCCCGGGTTCCAGCTGGACTGTGGTCTCCACGGCCGCAAAGTCCGGGAAGGCCCCCAGCATCATGGCGTCGGGCAGGTCCAGCTCGCGGACCACCCCGTCCGCGGCCCGGACCAGGAGCGGCGGCTCGTGGCCGGCGGAGGCATACTGGAGCTGGCCGGTGACCGTGTCGAACTCGCCCGCGAAGGCCGTCACGAAGAGGCCGGTGCTGGCGTCCTTGACCAGGACCCGGTTGGTCCGCACCAGGGCATCCGCGGGGCCGGTCCCGTTGTACGCGGCGGATCGCAGGACCGCGCGGGTGAAGGCCATGACCAGCGCCGCGGTGACGCCCTTGCCGGTCACGTCGGCCACGATGAACCCCACCTTGCCCGGCCGCGAGGGGAGCTCGTACGCGTCGAAGAAGTCGCCGCCCACCTCGCGCGCGGCGCGGTAGACGCTGGCGATCCGCCAGCCGGCGGGCTGCGGGAAGACCCGGGGCATCAGGCTGATCTGGATGCCGCGGGCGATGGCGAGCTCGTGCTCCAGCTTGCCGCTGAGCTGGCCGACCGAGGCCTCCAGGCGCCGGACCTCGGTCGTCAGCCGTTCCACCTCCGCGCGCAGGCGGAGGACCTCGTCGTCAGGCGGCTGGGGCATCGCTGATCACGGCCGGCCGGACGATGGAAGGGGACCGCTGGATCAGAACGCGGCGACCGCGGCCGCCTCGTCCGATTCGGTCGGGATGAGCCGGTCCAGGCCCGTGCGCGAGAGCACGCGGCGGACGGAGGCGCCCGAGTCGTCCACGATGAGCAGGCGGGTGTGCTTCAGCGCCTTGCCCGACTGGATGGAGCGGCCGATGGCGTGGTGGGCCTCCCAGCCGGATTCCAGGTCCGGGAGCGTCTCGCCCTCAAACAGGAGCGCCACGGCGTGGAGCGCCACCAGGCCCGAGCTGCCCATGTACGGCACGGCGCGCAGATCGAGCACCATGTTCCGGCTGCCGGCGTCGTACAGCTCGCGGGCCTTGTCGATCACCTGCTCGTAGGTGGCCGCGTCCAGGTCGCCCGTGAGCCGCAGGATCGTGACGGGGGCCTTCCCCTGAGCCTGGTCCACCGTGAGGTTCATGCCTGGATGCTCCTTTCGTGCGTGAGTGCCTTGAAGAATGTCAGGTCGTTGCCCGTGCCGCCACGTCCCGTATGCACCAGACGGTCCGCCGATTCGAACATGAGGTGGATCCCCATCCCGCCAAAGGGCCGCTCGCCGATGTCCAGGTCCATGTCCACCTTGAGCCGGTGGGTGGTGGGGTCAAACGTTGGCGCGTCGTCGAGGAGCCGCATCGCCAGCGTTCCGTCCTCCTCCAGCAGCTGGATGGTGACCGGTCCCGGGCTTCCCCGGTAGCCATACTTGATGATGTTGGTTGCCGCTTCGTCGATCGCGATGACCAGGTCATCCGCCGCGATGCGGTCCGCGCCAAGCGCCTGCGCGCCCTCCAGGACAAAGGCTCGCATCCGACCGAGGTCGGACAGGGTGGCCAGGTCGATGTGGAGGGTCAGGGGCGTGGCCATCCGGGGAACAATACAGCGAGGATGCCCGGGGAACGAACCACCCGGGTCGCACGGCCGGCCCGCCGCCCGGGTCGTCTGGTCGGCTCGCCGACCGGGTTGCCCGGCCGGACCGCCCACAGGTCATGGTCACGCGGCGGACGCGCCGCCAGGGGAGTGGATGCACGTCACCACGCTGCCGGTCGAGGTCGTTGCCGAGCGCGGCCTGCGCCAGCGCCTCGGCGTGTTCGCGCCCGTGCTGGCGCTGGCCGTGGTGGTGGGTGCCGCCCTGGCCGGCGGGGCCGGTGGGGACGCGGCCTTCAGCGCCGCCGTCGCGCCGCGGTCGGCGCTCGCCGCCGATGCGACCACCGGGGTGGGTGGCGCCGGCCAGACCGTGCTCGTGCCGCGCAGGGTGCTGGGTCTGCCGGTCCGGACCGGGCCCGAGCTCGCGGCGGCTCGGGCGGCGGGCCAGGTTCGTGATGGCGCGGTGGCGGTTGCCGGGGTCATGCGCAGCGATCCGCTCCCGTTGGTCTGCGGGTCGATCCGGCAGACGCTGTCACGCGACTTCTGTCTCCGTCTCGTGGCGCTCTTCCCCCTGGCCCCGGACGCCGGGCCGGCGGCGAGCGCGGCGGGCGCCCGGGGCCCGGACCGCCCGGAGGCGCTCGAAGGCATCGTGGCGCCCGGGGTCGCGCTGCCCGCGGTCGCGGCCAGCCAGTCGGAGCTTGCGCCGTGGCTCACCGTCGCGGTGCCGGTTGTCTTCGTGGGGCACTACCAGGACGAGCGGGCTCCGCCCTGCCCCCGGACCAGGGGCTGGTGCTCTGGGGACCTGGTCCTGGAGCGGCTGGTCTGGGCCGCCGGGGCCGTCGTCCCGGTGGGCCTGTCCCGCGATCCCGCCGTCACCGAGGCCGAGGTGCCGCCTGACGGCCACGCCTGGAGGGAGGTCGCCGGCTGGCTGGAGCGCGCCGGGCTGGTCGTGCTGTCCTCGACGGTGGTTCGCGGCCCCCAGCTCCAGGTCGCGCTGGACGCCCAGGCTGGAGCCCGTCCCGCCCTGCGGACCGGCGCGATCTGGTGGTACGTGCGCGCGCTGGCACCGGCCACTCTGGGTCGGGAGGCCAGGGTCACCTGGGCCGTGTTCGACGCCCTGAGTGGCGAATTCCTGGCTGCCTCGGACTAGCGCCGACGCGCCGCGATCACGCGCCGCGACGACGCGCCGCGACGACGCGCGGCCGCGGCCGCGCGGGTCGGCGCCGTGAGGGCGCGGGTCAGCCCTTGGTGATCCGCCCCGACATGATGATCGAGACCGGGTGGAGCGAGGTGTCCATGCTCCGCCGTGCCTCGACCAGCGAGGTCTTCAGCTCGTCCACCTCGGACACGATCCGCGACGGGATGCGCAGCGCCGCCAGCAGGCCCGGGATGGCCGCGCCCGTGTGGACCGCGTACCACTCCTGCTCGCCCAGCTCGCCGCGATACGTGGACAGGATCATGGTGGGGATCCCGAACGTGGCATGGCAGCGCAGCAGCGCGTACGTGGCCACCAGGATGCCCGACGTCTCGATCACCATGAACGGCGTCTTGCCGCCCAGCCAGGCGCCGGCGCAGATGGCCGCGCCCTCGCCCTCGTTGCTGACCGCGACGTGGGTGAAGTCCGGGCTCTCGATGAGCGAGGTCTGGAGGGTGTGGACCTGGGTGGCCGGCAGGGTGACCGCGAAGTTGAACCCGGCCGCCTTGAGCAGGTCGGTGACGATGATGGCGTTGGCCGGAGTCATCTACTCGGCTCCCTTCCGGCCCACGATGGAGGGCTTGAGGACCGTCTGGCCGCTGGTCTCCTCGACGTAGCGGACGAAGCGGTACTTGTTCTCGCGCCCGTCCATGAGCTTGGGGGCGACATCGGGTGACTCCTTGGTCACCTTGGCGACGATGACGCTGGGCCCGTTGCCGGCCAGCGCGTGGCGCGCGGCGACCATGAACTCCTCGACCGTCCAGACCGTGACCGCGTGCCCGATCCCGGCGGCCCTGGCCATCCCGGCGATGTCCGTCTCCCCGCCCGAGGCGGTGGGCAGGCCACCCGTGGACGCGTACGACTGGTTGTCGAAGACGATCGACGTGAGGTTGGGCGCGGGCGTGTTGCCCATGGTGGCCAGGACGCCCACGTTGAGGAGCATGCTCCCGTCACCATCGAAGGCGATCACCTGGCGCTCCGGCTGGGCCAGCGCGAGGCCCAGGCAGAGCGGCGTCACCAGGCCCATGCCCATCGTGTAGATGTTGCCCTCGCGGGGCATGACCGCATGCAGCTCGAACGACGTGCGTGCCACGTTGCCGACGATGAGGTGGTCGGTGATCAGCGGCGCCAGGGCCACCATGCAGTCGTAGCGGCGCATCGTGGGCACCTGCCCGCTCATGCGGCGCCCTCCGGGGCGTGAAGCATCGGGTCCATCTCCAGTCGTGGGTCCAGGGTGTGCGGATACGGTAGACGATGTCGGGGCGTGGTCGCCGGGCCACTCGGCGAGGGATCCGGGGCTATCCGGCCGGCTTGGAGGTGGGCCCGGAGGCCGCCTTCGAGGCCGCCTTGGCCGTCCTGCCGTCCGCCCCCAGGCCGCCGTAGACCAGGGCCAGGCTGACCGCGACCACGAGGCCGGCGAAGCCGAGGATGGCGCCGGCGCCGGACGTCCCCGCGATGAGGCCGGCCAGGACCGGCACGCCCATCTGGCCGACGCGATTGCCCATCAGCCGGACGGAGAGCGCCGTGGCGCGGGTCTCGGGGCGGGCCAGGGCGGCCACCCAGGACATGGTGACCGGCTGCCCAATCCCCAGGCCAAAGCCGCCGATCGCCATGATCACCACCATCCCGGCCTCAGCGCTCACGAACGGCATCGCCAGGAGCGCGGCCGCCGAGACGGCCATGCTGCCGGCCAGCAGTGCCCGTCGGCCGAAGCGGTCCGACCAGCCGCCAAGGAAGACCCGGGACGCCATCGATGCGCCGGCCCGCACCGCCAGCAGCGCGCCCACGAAGGCGGGCGCCCAGAGGCGTTCCTCGCCCAGCGCCGGGAGGTAGGCCACGATCACGTCGATCGCCGAGAGCACCGTGGTGCTCACCAGGATCGCCCGCAATACGCCCGGGGTCCGGAGGATCGCGAGGAGCTGGGTGCCGTCCTTGCCGCCCGGCGACCGGGTGGCGCGCGCGGCGGCCACCGAGGCGGGCGGTCGGAGCAGCCCCACCAGGGGGAGCCCGATGAGACACAGGATGGCGCCCGCCAGGAGGGCGTTGCTGACCTCCTGCTCGGAGCCCGAGCCGGCAAAGAAGCCGCCGACCGCCGGTCCCACCAGCTGCCCGAACGACGCGGCCAGCGCCAGCTGCGCGAAGCGCCGGTCGTACGAGGCCTCCGTGCTGCCCCGTGCCACCAGGCCCTGGATCGCCACGACGGTGGTCAGGTGGCCCAGGCCCAGGATGGCGAACTCCGCCAGGATCGCGGCCATGGACGGGGCCGCCGCGAGGAGGAACGCGGCCACGATCATCAGGGCGTTGCCGCCCAGCAGGAACCGGATCTCCCCGTAGCGGTCCACCCAGCGTCCGATCTGGAGCGCCAGCAACAGCGGGAAGAGCGAGAAGGCGGCGGCCAGCCAGCCCAGGTCGCTCGGCGAGACGCCGATGCCCAGCGCGCGATAGGACACCATCGGCCGGATGAGCTGGCTGCCGGCATGGGTGATGACGAACGTCCCCAGCAGCCAGAAGAACCACTGGCGCTCCAGGCGGCCGGCGGGTCGTGACGTGCTCACGGGCGGTGGCGTGCTCAGTTGAGGACCCCTCCCTTCCGTGGCGGCTGCGGCGCCGGGACTTCCGTGCTCGCGCACGGTACCGCGAAGGAGCGTGCCGGTGCTGCGCCATTCGGCAACGTCGCCGCGGGTCCCGCAACGACGCCGCGGGTCCCGCAACGACGCCGCGGTCCGGCAGCCCGCCCGGCCATCGCCCCTCGTACCATGTCTCCTCGATGACCCGCTTCGAGTCTCCCAAGCTGCGCTGCCGCCGTTGCGGGCTGCAGCGCGTCGGGGCCGACCGCCTCTGCCCGGCGTGCGGCTTGGACCTGGAGGCTCCCGGGGCGCTGGAGTCCGCCGCGGCAGGCCGGCAGGCCCGGCCTGCCGACGCATCCCCCACGGTCAGCCGCCCGGCACGGACGGCCGCCGCCGCTCCATCGTCGCCCCCGCGGTCCGGGCCGGCATCCGCGGCGCCGCCCACCCGGCCGGTGCTGGAGCGCCCCATCAGCGCGTCACGCGGCATCCCGATTGCCCGACAGGGTCCGCTGGGCCGCGTCACGGACGCCCTCGGCGGCCTCGACGCCCGCACGCGCCGGACCGTGCTGCGGCTGGGCGCGGAGGTCGTGATCCTCGTGGTCGTCGTGGCGATCGTGGCAAGCGGCACCATCCTCAAGCCTCGGCCCGCCGCCACGCCCCAGCCGGGGGCCACGGGCCAGGTGGGCGGGAACACGGCGCCCAGCCTGGGCATCGCCGCCGCCGACATCAGCGCGGTCTTCCAGCTGCCGTACGCCGGATCGTTTACGTTCACGCCGGCGGCCGGCGGCCAGACCGGCCCATCGGGCGCCGCGTCTCGCATCGCGGGCGAGTCGGCCGACGGGGTCACCGCCATCGAGCTGACCGGGCCGCGCGACGACGTGACCAGCGCCACGTTCACCATCCGGGTCTTTGATGCGAACGCCGTCGATGCCATCGGGCTGCAGCGGCTGACCGTCTTCCTGCTCCTCTATGCGCCGGGCGCCGTGGACCAGCTGCTGGCGACCCTGGGCGACGCGACCGGCAGCGGAGCGGATCGGACCCTCGCGGTCGCCACCGACGGGCTGGTCGCCACCATCGAGACCCACCTGCAGCCGGGGGGCAACGTCACCGTGCGGCTCACGCCGGTGGTGGCTTCGCCGACGGCGTCGCCGAAGGCGAAGCCGGTCCCGGCCTCGGCATCGCCGGCCGGTGCGCCCAGCCCCAGCCGTGCACCCTCCGCCACGCCCTCGGTGAAGGCGCCGACGGCCGCCCCCAGCGTGAAGGGCAGCCCCAGGCCGTCCTGAGCGTCCCGTCCCGGCCGCGGCCTCAGGGGATGGGCAGACCCGCCAGCGCCAGCGCGACGATGGAACGCGCATCCTCGATCGGGATGCCAAAGGCGATCCCGGCCGCCTGGCTGGTGGCCACCGCGACGCCGATCACGCGCCCGCCCAGGTCCACCATGGGCCCGCCGCTGTTGCCGGGATTGATCGCCGCGTCGGTCTGGATCAGGTTGGACAGGTGCTCGACGCCGGTGATGTCGATGGCGCGTCCCAGCCCGGAGACCACCCCGCTGGAGACGGAGCCCGGGTACTCGCCCAGCGGGCTGCCCAGGACCAGGATTGACTGACCCAGCGCCAGCCGGAGCGAGTCTCCCAGCTGGGCGACCGGGAGCCCGGTGGCGTCCACCCGGATGATCGCCAGGTCGTTGGTGCTCGACAGGCCGTACAGCTGGGCTGGCAGGGTGCGGCCGTCGGCCAGACCCACGGTGATCGTCGCGGCGCCGGTCACGACGTGCCGGTTGGTCAGGATCCATCCGCGCGAGTCAACGATGAACCCGGATCCAGCGCCCGAGAAGGTGGCGCCACGGCGACCCACGGACTGGGTGGTGATGGTGACCACGGTCGGGAGCACCCGTGCCGTGGCCGACACGGCATCCGAGGCCGCGTCGGGGGCGGCGGCCAGCGGTGCCGATACCAGCGTGGAGGCCGCGCTCGCGCCCGCCGATGACCCCGGGCCGCGGGACGCGCTGGCGGCCGGGCTGGCATTGGCGGTGGCGCCGGCCGGAATCATGGCCCGGAGCACGACGGCGGTCAGCGCGACCGTCAGGACGGAGCTCAGGACGGCGGCCAGGATGGCCGTCCGAACGGTGGATGGGCCGCCCGGCCGGGCAGGAGAGGGAGCCTGCACCGGGCTGGCCCACGCGCTGGGCTGGAACCCGATGGCGGTGTCGGACGCCACGACGAGCGCCGGGGCGGGCGCGCCCGGGGTTGCCTCGGCCGGCTCGGGAGAGGGATCCACCCCGGACTGGGCGGGGGAGGGCCGGGTGGTATCGCTGGCTGGGTCCACGTGTTGGCTCCTTCTGCCAGGAGGATCGGCGCACCGGCTGAGAAGACCCTGAAATCCTGGGCCATGCGTCGGCAGGCTGCGGCGGAGGCCACGACGGCCGGGCGAGGCGGACGGCTGCACCATGATCGCAGGGACTGCCGTTTGTGGCCCGATCGGCTGCCGAACAACTCTCGAACAACGCCGGCGTAGACTGGACGACCCCTCCCCTACGTGACGCGAAGCCCCAGGCATGACGGACCAACCCCACGCCCCACGCCACCACAGCCGCGTCCTGGTCGTTGATGACCAGGCGATGCACCGCGCTGTCGGCGAGCGACTCGTGCCATGACGGGCGTGGACGACGCGGATCACGCCGACCAGCCATCCGGCCTGCTGGGCAACGACGACGCCGCCTGGAGCATCCTGGCCACCGCCCTCGACGCCGTGATCACGGTCGATGCCGCCGGCCTCGTGACGTCGTGGAACGAGATGGCCACCCGGACGTTCGGCTGGACGGCCGCCGAGGTCCTGGGCAAGGATCTCGACGTTCTCATCGTCCCCGAGTCCCTGCGCGGCGCCCACAGGGCCGGGATCACCCGGTACCTGCGGACCGGGGAGGCGCTGGCCGTCGGTCGGCGCAGGAACATGGATGCCCTCCACCGCGACGGCCGGGTCCTTCCCATCGAGCTCTCGGTCTTCGCGTTCCGCCAGGACGGGGTGTCGGCGTTCGCCGCGTTCCTGCGGGACCTGTCGGCTACCGTCGCCGACAAGGCACGGATCACCCGCCAGCAGGACGGGCTGCGCACCCTCGCCCTCATCGCCTCCACCCGCGAGCCGTCGCTTGACCGGCAGCTCACCACGGCGCTGGAGCTGGCGACCGCCCACCTGGGCACCGAGGTGGGCCTCCTGTTGCGCGACGGCGAGGGCGGGCCGCGGATGACGCATGGCGTGGGCATCGGGGCCGAGGCCGCGGCCCGTCACCTGGCGAACCGCTGGTCCGACGCGGCCGCTGAGCAGGCGGCCATCGCGGACCAGCCCATCGCGGACCAGCCCATCGCGGCGACCGCCCCTCTCCCCTTCTGGTCCGCCCGGCAGGCTCCTGACCCGCTTTCGGTGCTGCTCGCCACCATGGTCGTGGTGAGCGGTCGGCCGTATGTTCTGGTGGCCTTCGCCTCCACGGCGCCGGTGCCCCAGGCGCATCCGGACGCCGACCAGGAGTTCCTTCGTTCGTTCGCCGGCTGGGTCGGCGCCACGATGGAGCGGGAGGCGGCCGTGGTCGGCCAACGCGAGGGCGAGTCGGCGGTCCGGTTGATGTACGAGACGATCTCATCGCGGTCGGAGACCTTCGACGGGAAGGTCGCTGCCCTGATGGCCATGGCCTGCGCCAGGTTCGGGATGGATACGGGCATCCTCAGCGAGATCCAAGGGAGCGCCCTGAACGTCCGCGTGGCTGCCGGGCCGCGTGCCAAGATCCGCTCCGGCTACGTCTTCCCCCAGGAGGAGACCTTCAGCTCCCAGATCCTCGCCACGGGCCAGGGCTTCGCGGTGGACCACGCGGCCGAATCGGAGTGGCGGGCTCACGCGGCGCGGACCATCCGCGGCCTGGAGTCGTTCATCGGTGTCCCGGTGCGCGTCGGGGGACAGACCTATGGGGCGCTGAGCCTGTCCAGCTTCAAACCGCACGAGCCGTTCCCGCCAGCGGCGATGGAGTTCCTCCACCTGGTCGCGCAGTGGATCGGCGATGAGATCGAGCGAACCCGGTTCGTGGGCGCGCTCGCGCAGGCAAACGCCGGCCTGGAGGTGGCCCTGGGTCGGGCTCGCGACTTGGCGGTGGCCGCAGAGGCGGCCAACCAGGCCAAGAGTGATTTCCTCGCGGTGATGAGCCACGAGATCCGCACCCCGCTGTCGGGCATCATCGGGATGACCGAGGTGCTGCTGGAGTCGGCGCTCGACGCTGACCAGCGAGCCATGGCCGAGATCGTCCATGGCTCCGGCGAGGAGCTGGTCAAGATTCTCAACGACGTCCTGGACTTCGCGCGCATCGAGGCGGGCGAGATGGCCCTCGACCACGGCGAGGTGCACCTGCTCGACCTGCTCCTCGAGCTGGTCGCGCTGCTGGGAGCACCGGCGCGCCGGCAGGGGGTGGCGGTGGAGGCGGTGGTCGATCCGCGAGTGCCAGCAGTCCTGGGTGGCTACCCACTCCGCCTGCGCCAGATCCTCAGCAACCTGATCGGGAACGCCGTCAAGTTCACCAGCAGTGGCCGGATCACGGTGGAGGTGGCGCTGGTCCACTGGTCCCCCGAGGAGCGGCCCAAGATCTGGTTCGAGGTCAGCGATACGGGCCCCGGGATCCCGCCCGAGATGGAGGCCCGGCTGTTCACGCCGTTCTCCCAGGGAGACACCTCCACAACCCGCTCCGTGGGCGGCACGGGCCTGGGGCTGGCCATCTCGCGCAGATTGGTGGACCTGATGGGCGGCCGGATCGGCTACCTGCCGGCGCCCAGCGGCGGGAGCCGGTTCTGGTTCGAGGTCCCCTTCGAACGGATTGCCGGGCTCGAGGTCGAGGAAGGGGTGCCGACGGCCGGGTCGCAACGGTCGCGTGCCCGCATGGCGCCCGGGGCCTCCTGGGTGCAGGGAGCCCCCGCAGGGACGGACGTCGCCGCGACGCCCGCCCCTGCCCCGCACCCGGCCCCTGCCCCGCTCCCGGCCGCGAGGCCCGAGGCCGACGCAGGCGACCAACCAGTGGGCGCCGGCGCACGGATCCTCCTGGTCGAGGACAGCGACGTCAGCCGGTTCGTGGCCGAGGGGCTGCTGGCGCGGCTGGGCTGCATCGTCACGACCGCGACCAACGGGCGGGAGGCCGTGGACCGCTTCGCCGCCGGCGCCTTCGACCTGGTCCTGATGGACTGCCGGATGCCCGTCCTGGACGGCTACGACGCGGCCCGCCAGATCCGGGCGCTGGAGGCGTCGTGTCGCGCGCCCCGGACGCCGATCGTGGCCCTGACCGCCAGCGCGCTCGAATCGGACCGGCGCCGCAGCCTGGATGCCGGGATGGACGACCACCTCTCGAAGCCGGTGCGCGCGGCGGACCTCTCGGCCCTCATCAGGGTGTGGTGGCAGCCGGGCGACGCTGCGCCAGCGGGTGATGGCGGCCCCGCGGTTCCGGCCAGTCGCCGCGGCCGGTCGGCCCGGGTCCAGTCGGGATCGCATCGCCTCGACATTGACGATGCGCTGCTGGCCGAGGTCACCGGCGGCGACGCGACGGTGCGCCGGGACCTCCTGGCGGCCCTCGCGCTCGACGGCCGCGCCATCCTGGCCACGATCGACCGCCAGCCGTCGCTCGCCTCGCCGGAGGGAATCGCCGAGGCGGCGCACGCGCTCAAGGGCGCGGCGGCGACGCTCGGCATCCGCGCGTTGGCGAGGAGTGCGGCGACGCTGGAAGAAGCCGCGCGGCAGGGGCGACTGACCGCCCGCCTGGTCGCCCGACTCCGCCAGGACATCGTGGCGTTCGAGGCATGGGCGGACGCATGAGGTCCCTGGTGACCGGCGGCGCCGGGTTCATCGGCAGCCACCTCGTGGAGGCCCTCCTGGCCCGCGGCGATCAGGTCACGGTCCTCGACGACCTGTCATCCGGCTCCATGGAGAACCTGCCGGCGGGGATCACCCTGGTCCGTGCCGATGTCGCCGATCCGCGGACCATCGACCTGATCGCCGCCCAGCGGCCCAGCCTCGTCTTCCACCTCGCGGCCCAGGTGAGCGTGGTCCAATCCGTGGCGGACCCGGACCACGACCGCGCCGTCAACGTGGTCGGCACCCGTCATGTCCTGGAGGGCGCCGCCGAGGGTGCGGCCCGGCGCATCGTCGTGGTCTCCAGCGGCGGCGCCATCTACGGTGAGGCGCGCCTGGCCACGGAAGAATCCCCGGCCGCCCCCGAATCCCCGTACGGTGCCCACAAGCTGGCCGCCGAGCGGGACGTCGCGCTGTCCAGCCTGTCATACGGGATCGCGCGGCTGGCCAATGTCTACGGGCCGCGCCAGCGCCGGGACCTGGAGGGCGGCGTCGTGGCGATCTTCGTCGAGCGGCTGCTCGCCCGGCAGCCCATCACCATCTACGGCAGCGGCGAGCAGCGCCGCGACTTCGTCCATGTCGCGGACGTGGTGGCCGCGCTCCTCGCGATCGCCGACAGCGACCGGGACGGGACCTGGAACGTCGCCACGGGGACGGAGACCAGCGTGAACCGGCTCCTCGAGGCACTCCAGCATGAGCTGGGCCCCGCGGTCGCGGTCAAGCGCGCCCCGGCCCGCGCCGGCGAGGTCTTCGCGTCCTCGCTGTCGTTCGCCCGGATCGCCGAGGACCTGGGCTGGCGTCCGGGCCTGGACCTGGCGGCCGGCCTGCGCGCCACCATCGCCTGGCGGCCGGACGGCGCCTGATTCGCCCTGGCCTGACTCGTCCTAGCCGGCCGACTTGCGCCCGCGGGGCGATCCCAGCTCGACGCTGATCTCCACCAGGCGATCCAGCCGGTCGCGTACTCGCCAGTTGAACGACCCTTCGGGGAACGACCCATCCGCGCCCGCCTCGCCGGCCGGCAGCCCGCCCAGGAGCTGCATGGCATCGTCCACGGAATCGATCCCGTGGATGCGGAACCCGCCCTCGCGGACCGCGGCCAGGACGTCGTCGCGGAGCATCAGCGTCCGGACATTGGCGTTGGGGATGATCACGCCCTGCTCGCCGGTCAACCCCCGGGCCACGCACAGGTCGAAGTAGCCCTCGATCTTCTCGTTGACGCCGCCCACGGTCTGGCTCCGCCCCAGCTGGTCCACCGACCCGGTGATGGCCAGCGACTGGCTGAGCGGGACGCCGGCGATCGCGGAGAGCACGGCACACAGCTCGGCCATCGACGCGCTGTCGCCCTCCACCCCGCCGTAGGACTGCTCGAAGACCAGGCTGACGTGGAGCGCCAGCGGCTTGCGCTGGCCGAAGCGGCCGCCCAGGAAGCCCGACAGGATCAGCACGCCCTTGGAGTGGATGGGCCCGCCCAGCGCCACCTCGCGCTCGATGTCGATGACCTCGCCCCGTCCCAGGCGGACCTGGGCGGTGATCCGGGTGGGCCAGCCAAACTCGTCCTCGCCGATGATCGCCACGGAGAGCCCGTTGACCTCGCCCACGGCCCGTCCGTCCGTCTGGATCCGGAGCATCCCTTCGACGATGGCCGCCCGCATCTCCTCGGCGATCCGCCCCACTCGGCGCCGACGGGCCGCGATGGCCGCGCCGACATGCTCGGCGGCGATCGACGCACCCGCCGCCAGCGTCGCCATCCGGTCGGATTCGCGGATGAGGTCGGTCAGGGCGCGGACGTTGGTCGTCAGGCGCTCGGCGTGGTCGGCGAGGCGGGCCGCGTGGTCGATGACGGCGGCGGCCGCCCCGGCCTCCAGCGGACGGAGCCCCTCGCGCCGGGCGATGGTGGCCAGCAGGGAGCCGTACAGCCGCTCGGTCTCCGGCGTCCGCCGCGCGCGGTCGTCGAAGTCGGCCCGGATCCGGAAGAGCTCGGCGATGTCCGGGTCCGCCTGCGAGAGCAGGAGGAACAGCTCGCGGTCGCCCAGGAGGATCACCTTGAGGTCGAGCGGGATGGGCTCCGGCTCGATGGACGCCGTCGCCATGAAGAGGACGCCCTGCGGGAGTCGGTCCACGCGCAGCTCCTGCGAGCGGAGCGAGCGCTTCAGCTCATCCCAGGCGTACGGCTGGCCCAGGAGCCGACGGACGTCCAGCAGGAGGTAGCCGCCGTTGGCCCGATGCAGGGCACCGGCCTTGATGAGCGTGAAGTCCGTGACGAGGGCGCCCAGGTGGGCCACCTGCTCCACCTGGCCGAGCAGGTTGGGGTGGGTGGGCAGGTCCTCGTAGACCACCGGGGCGCAGGTCAGCGCGCCGTTGTCCACGACCAGGTTCACCTGGCAGCGGCCGAAGGGGGAGACGCCGTCCGCGGGTCCGGCGGGGAGCGACAACCCCGACGCAGCCGCGGGCCCGGAGCCGGCCTCGGCCTCGTCGCCGTCCCGGCGGGCCAGGAACTCGCCGGCCCGCGCCACCACGTCCGCCTCGACCTCGTCGAGGAAGGCGCCCACCGCGGCGAGGTCGCCGAACTCGCCGCGGGCCTCGGTGATCAGCTGGTCCACGGCGCGCCGGACCGTCTCCTCGTTGAGGGCCTGCACCTCGCGGCGGTGCTCGCGCTCCAGCCGCGGGATCGAGGCGAGCAGGGCGGCGAGCTCGGTCTGCAGCTCGGCCATCACGGCCTTGATCCGCTCCTGCTCCTCGGCCGGCAGCTTGCCGAACGCCTCGGGGTCCACGACCGCGTCGTCCTTGATCGCCGCCATCCCAAAGCCCATCGGGGTCTGGGCGATGGCGATGCCGCGCTCCAGGGCGCGCTGCTGGAGGTTGCCCAGGGCCCCTTCCCGGTGGCCCTTGAACGCCTCTTCCAGCGCCTGGCGACGGGTCCGGTACTCCTCGTTCTCCATGGCGGCGGGGATCGACACCGCGAACTCGCGGACCAGGGTGGCCATCCGGGCCCGCAGCGCGCGGCCTCGCCCGGCGGGGAGCCGGAGCGCGCGCGGGCGGCGGGGATCGGTGAAGTTGTGGACATAGCACCAGTCGTCGGGGACGGGCCGCAGGGCCGCCGCTCGGTCCAGGTACTGGCGGATGGCGGTGTACTTGCCGGTGCCCTCCGGGCCCATCACCAGCAGGTTGTAGCCCTGCCCGGGCATCGACATCGCGAAGTCGATCGCCTCCATGGCACGGGCCTGGCCCACGATCTCGGCCACGTCGGGGACGTCGGCGGTGGTCACGAAGCCAAGGCTCGCCGGGTCGCAGCGGCGAGCCAGGCGGTCCGCTTCCAACGGTTCCAGCGGGCTCATCGCACAACTCCTTCTCGGCGGTGCCGGCCTGTCGGGCTGGGTGCCCGCGGTCGGCCCAGGGTCAGCGGGGGGGGGGTCCCCAGGGTCAGCGGGGGGTCCCCAGCGTCAGCGAGGGGTCCCCAGCCCGCTCTCGAACGGCAGGGCGAGCGGGGCATCCACCAGGAAGTCCAGCCGCGCCATGGCCGCAACGGCCGCAGCCACCTGGCCGGCCGGGGTGGGCTCCAGGGTGATCACGAACGGGAGGTCGTCCTTGGCCTCGCCGGGCAACTGGAGGACCGCATCGATGCTGATGTTGGCCTCCGCGAGGACCGACGCCAGGCGGGCGATGATCCCGGGCTGGTCCGTGACCCGGAAGCGGAGATACCAGCGCCGGACCTGCTCCGCGGTGGAGCGCGGCGCGTGCTCCGCCAGGGTGATGTGGGCAAACGGCGAGGCGGGCGCCAGCCCGCCATTGCGGATCTCGCGTGCGGCGCGCATCAGGTCGCTGACCACGGCCACGCCGGTGGGGGTGGGGCCGGCACCGCGGCCGTAATAGAAGGTGTCCTGGCCGTAGGCGCCCCGGACCCAGACCGCGTTGTAGGCGCCCTGGACGTGGGCGAGGATCGCGTCCGACGGCACCAGCGCCGGCTGGACGGAGAGGAGCAGGCCGCGCTCGTCGCGCTCGGCCGATCCGATGAGGCGGACGGTGTGGCCCAGCCGATGGGCGTAGGCAAAGTCGATCGACCGGATCCGCCGGATCCCCTCGACGTGGATGTCGTCGGGCATGACGCGGGTCCCGAACGCCAGCCCGGCCAGCAGCGCCAGCTTGGACCGGGCATCCAGCCCGTCCACGTCGGCGGACGGGTCCGCCTCGGCGTAGCCCAGCGCCTGGGCCTCGGCCAGCACGTCCTCGAAGGAGTCGCCGCGGCGCTCCATCTCGGTCAGGATGTAGTTGCAGGTGCCGTTCAGGATGCCGATCAGCGCGTCGATCCGGTCGCCCGCGATGCCCTCGCGCAGGACCGCGTGGATGGGGATCCCGCCGGCGACGCTGGCTTCCATGGAGAGGCTCACGCCGGCGGCCCGCGCCTGCTCCCAGAGCTCGACGCCGCGCACGGCCATCAGCGCCTTGTTGGCGGTGACCACGGACTTCCCGGCGGCGATGGCCGCCGCGATGATCTCGGCCGCGACCCCGGTCCCGCCCACGAGCTCGGCGATCACCTGGATCTCCGGGTCGTTGACCACCACGCGCCAGTCGGCGGTCCGGATCACGTCGGCCGGGAGGCCCTGCACGGCGGCCGCGCGGGTGGTGCCGATCGAGGGCGAGCAGATGGCCCTGACGCGGAGCGGGAAGCCCAGCCGGGCCTCGATCGACGCGGCGTTGTCGCGCAGGATCTCCAGCGCCCCGCCGCCTACGTTGCCCAGGCCGATGATCCCGACGTTCAGAGCAGTCACGGTGTCCTCGTCAGCGTGGTGGACGGGCCACGACGCGTCCGGCGATCCCCGGGGCGGGGACGGCCGGCGGCGACGCGCCCGCAGCGATCGACTGGATCATAGCCCGGCCGCCGGAAGCGACGACCTGCGGGATCGCCCGTTCCCACGGCCAAGCGGCCCGTCCGTGTGGTGGCTGCCCGACGCTGGCCGCTCGCCGGGCCGGGCGTACCATCGCCCCATGGCCACGGTTGCCGACCCCTCGCCCGCGCTTGAGCCCACGTTCCCGGATGACGCGGCGCTGGGCCACGCCGGGCTGACGGCCGTCGTCGCCGCGGCTCGCCTGCGTGCCGATGGCGCCAACCGGATCGGCGGCCATGAGGGCCGGACCCTGCTGGGCATCCTGCTCGCGCAGCTGCAGGGCCCCATGGTCCTGTTGCTGATCCTCGCCGCGCTGGTCAGCTTCGGGGTTGGGGAGCATGTGGAGGCCATCGTGATCCTGTCGATGGTCGTGCTCAGCACGGCCCTGGGCTTCGTGCAGGAGGCGCGCTCGGAGGCGGCCGTCAGCGCCCTGCGCTCGCGCCTCGCGCTGCGTGCCTCTGTCGTGCGCGACGGCATCCCCCGCGAGGTCCCGCTCGCCGAGCTGGTGGCCGGCGACCTCGTCAGGATCAGCGCCGGCGATGTCATCCCGGCCGACGGCCGGCTGCTGTCGTCGAACCACCTGTACGTGGACGAGGCGTCCCTGACGGGCGAGTCGGCGCCGCCCCTCAAGGCTCCCGGGGCGCCGGTCTACTTCGGCACGCACGTCGTGTCCGGTAGCGGGGAGGCCGTGCTGACCGCGACCGGCGCGCGGACCCGGTATGGCGAGATCGCCCGCCGGCTGGAGGAGCGGGCGCCCGAGAACGACTTCCAGCGCGGGGTTCGCCAGTTTGGCCTGCTGATCGTCCGCGTGACCATGCTGCTGGTCGGGGCGGTGCTGCTCTTCAACATCGTCCTGGGTCGGCCCTTCATCGACGGACTGCTCTTCGCGATCGCACTGGCGGTTGGCCTGACGCCCGAGCTCCTGCCGGCGATCGTGACGCTCAACCTCACCCGCGGCGCGCGAGTGCTGGCTGCCCAGGGCGTGCTGGTTCGGCGCCTGCCCGCGATCCAGAACCTGGGCTCCGTGACGGTGCTGTGCACCGACAAGACCGGGACGCTGACGCGCGGCGAGCTGGCGTTCGTCCGGTCCGCGGGCATCGACTCGATCGGTGGACCGGGTGGACCGGGTGGACCAGGTGGACCGGGTGGACCGGGTGGACCCGGCTGGGCAGCGGCGTTCGAGGCCGGCCAGGCGCAGTCCCTGGCGGTCCTGAACAGCCACTTCCAGGCCGCGTTCCGGAACCCCGTGGACGCCGCAATCCTGGCCGCCATCCCGCTGCCGGCAGACATCGCGGCCTGGCGCAAGCTGGACGAGCTGCCGTTCGACTTCAACCGCCGGCTCCTGAGCGTTGTGGTTCGGCGCGGCGCGGAGCAGCCGCTCCTGATCACCAAGGGCGCCCCCGAATCCGTCCTTGCGCGGGCCAGCGCCGTGCGCGACGACGACCACACCGTGGCCCTGGACGCCGCGCACCGCGGGCGGCTGGCGGCGCTCGTCGCGGAGGCGTCGAACCAGGGCTACCGGCTCCTGGCGGTGGGCTCCCGGATCCTGGACTCGGTCGGCCCCGGTCTGATCGCGGTGCCGGTCGGCGACCGCGGCCCGGTCGATGCGGATGTTCTCGAGCGCGACCTGATCTTCGAGGGCCTCCTGCTCTTCAGCGACCAACCCAAACCCGGAGTGGGGGACACGCTCGCCGAGCTGGCTCGCCAGGGCGTGGCGCTGAAGATCCTGACGGGTGACAACGAGCTGGTGGCGCGCCACGTTGCCGGGCAGGTGGGCCTGCCGGTTGCGGGGATCCTCCTTGGCGAGGAGATCGCCAGGCTCAGCCATCCGGCGCTGGTATCGCGGGCATCACGGACCACGATCTTCGCCCGGGTGGACCCGGAGCAGAAGCTGCTGGTCATCCAGGCCCTGCGCGAGGGCGGGGCCGTCGTGGGCTACCTGGGCGACGGCATCAATGACGGGCCGGCGCTCCACGTCGCGGACGTGGGGATCAGCGTCGACAACGCCACCGACGTCGCCCGCCAGGCCGCCGACATCATCCTCACCGAGCCGTCGCTGGCCGCGATCTGCACCGCCGTGGTGGAGGGCCGGCGCACGTTCGCCAACACGCTCAAGTACATCCGGATGGGGACCAGCTCCAACTTCGGGAACATGCTCAGCATGGCCGGTGCCTCGGCGTTTCTGCCGTTCCTGCCCATGACGCCGGGCCAGATCCTGCTGAACAACCTGATCTACGACATCTCCCAGACGGCCATTCCGACGGACACGGTGGACGCGGAGGTCGAGATCCGCCCCGCTCGCTGGGACATCGGGGCGATCCGTCGATTCATGGTGGTCTTTGGGCCCATCTCGTCGATCTTTGACCTCCTGACGTTCGGACTCCTGTTCGTCCTCGTCAACGGCGAGGCGGCGGCCTTCCGATCCGGCTGGTTCGTCGAGAGCCTCTTCACCCAGGTCTCGGTCGTGCTCGCGATCCGGACCACAAGGAGCCCGTTCTGGCGCAGCCGACCTAGCGCGCCACTCCTGCTGACCGTACTGGGCGCCCTCGCGGTGGCGGTGGTGATCCCGCTCGGCCCGCTCGCGGGCGTGCTGGGGTTTGGGACGTTGCCTGCCGCGTTCTGGCCGCTCCTGGTGACGATCGTGGCCGTCTACCTGGCGATGGTCGAGCTCGTGAAGCGGCGGGTGATTGCCCACTGAGCCCGAGGCGGCGGTCCGAGTAGTCCGTGCCCCCAGCGACTCCTTCCCGCCGTCGAGCCGGCGCCCATCGACGGACCGCGTTGTCTGGCCATCCGGCCCCTTGTGCGGCTGCCGGGTTTGACTACGCTGTGCCTCACTGCGGCTGATCACGGCCAGCCGCGCCGTGCTCCGGCCAGCGCCCGCGAGGTCGATTCATGACGTCCGGCGATCGCGACCCCCTGCTCGAGCCGCGTCCCGGTGGGCCGCGCATGCCCCGCCACCGCTCCTGGGCGGAGCCGTTCCGGATCAAGATGGTGGAGCCCATCCACCTGCTGACCCGCGCCGAGCGCGTCGCGGCGATGGCGGCGGCCGGGAACAACACGTTCCTGCTTCGCAGCGAGGACGTCTTCATCGACCTGCTGACGGACTCCGGCACGTCCGCGATGTCGGACTACCAGTGGGCCGGGATGATGCTGGGCGACGAGGCGTACGCCGGGAGCCGCAACTTCTACCACCTTGAGGCCGCGGTCCAGCGCTACTACGGCTACCGGCACATGGTCCCCACCCACCAGGGCCGCGGCGCCGAGAACCTGCTCAGCAAGATCCTGATCAAGGAAGGGGACCACGTCCCCGGGAACATGTACTTCACCACCACGCGGCTCCACCAGGAGCTGGCCGGCGGCACCTTCCACGACGTCATCGTGGACGAGGCGCACGACGCCACCGACCTCTCGCCGTTCAAGGGCAACGTGGACCTGGCGAAGCTCGCGGCCCTGGTGGACGAGGTCGGCGCGGAGCGCGTGCCGTACGTGTCCGTCGCCGCGACGGTGAACATGGCCGGCGGCCAGCCCATCTCGATGGCGAACATGCGCGCCGTCCGCGACTACTGCCGGTCCAGGGGGATCCGGGTCATCCTGGACGCCACCCGCGCGGTGGAGAACGCCTACTTCATCCAGCGCCGCGAGCCGGGCTTCGAGGACCGGTCCGTCGCCGACATCCTCCTGGAGTTCTGCTCCCTGACCGACGGCTGCACCATGAGCGGCAAGAAGGACGCGCTGGTCAACATCGGCGGCTGGCTGGCGCTCAACGAGGACGACGTCTTCGAGGAGGCGCGCAACCTGGTGGTGGTCTACGAGGGCCTCCACACGTACGGCGGGCTGGCCGGTCGCGACATGGAGGCCATGGCGCGCGGCATCGAGGAGTCGGTCCAGGAGGACCACATCCGGTCGCGAATCGGGCAGGTGGAGTACCTGGGCAAGCACCTGATCGACGAGGGCGTGCCCATCGTGCTGCCGGTGGGCGGCCACGCGATCTTCATCGACGCGATGCGCTTCTACCCGCAGATCCCCCAGGACCAGTTCCCCGCCCAGGCGCTGGCGGCGGACCTGTACGTGGACTCCGGGGTGCGGGCCATGGAGCGCGGCGTGGTGTCCGCGGGCCGCGACCCGGAGACGGGCGATCACCACTACCCCAAGCTGGAGCTGGTGCGCCTGACGCTGCCGCGCCGGGTCTACACGCAGGCGCACATGGACGTCACCTGGGAGTCCGTCGCGGAGCTGTTCGACCACCGCGCGGATGCCCGCGGGATGCGGATGGTGTACGAGCCCAAGTACCTGCGGTTCTTCCAGGCGCGCTTCGAACGGCTGTAGGCCGACGCCGGGGGCCGGCCCCCACCGGCCCCCGCGGTCTCCGCCCGCCTCCATCGGCCCCCGCCGGTCTCTGCGAGCCTCCGACGCCGGTCGGCGGACGCTAGGCTGGGCGGGTGATCCATGTCGACGCCCGCCTGCTGGCGCTCATTACCGCGGTCACCTTCGGGCTGGCCCCGGTGACCATCAAGCTGGCCTATCAGCGCGGCGGGACCACCGGGACCGGGCTGATGCTCCAGCTGCTGGCCGCGGTCGCGGTCAACTTCGGCCTGATCCCGTTCATCGACCCGCGCTGGAGCCTCCTGACGCCACCGGCGATCGTGGCCTTCGTGCTGGGCGGGCTATCGGGCAACGCGATCGGGCGGCGCTGGAGCTTTGTCTCGGTGGAGCTCCTGGGCGCCTCCAAGTCGTCGGCGATCCGGGGGATCTCCCCGATGATCACGGCGATCCTGGCCGTGCTGGTCTACGGCGAGGTGGTGAGCCCGGCCCGCTGGGCGGCCATCGTCGCCATCGTGGCGGGTGCCGTCCTGGTCACCTGGGTGCCCGGCGGCGGGCGCAAGGAATGGCTGGGCATGGGGGTCCTGTACGCGCTGGGGGCCGCGCTGGGCTACGGGCTGCGGCCGGTCTTCGTGAAGTACGGGCTCAACCTGGCCGAGACGCCGCTCGCGGCCTCGTGCATCGGGGCGGTCACGGCGCTGATCTACGTCGCCTGGCGCGAGGACCGGGCCGGGATCCGGATGACCCGCTTCGACGCGTCGTTCTGGCTCTTCCTGTTCTCCGCGGTGATGGGCGCCATCGGGATGGCCTCGCTGGTCTTCGCGCTGGCCACCGACGACATCAGCTTTGTCTACCCGCTGAGCTCCAGCGCGCCGCTCTTCGCGGTGATCTTCACGGCGATCTTCCTGCGCGGGGTGGAGCGGCTCACCCCGCGCCTGCTCACGGGGGCGGCGATGATCGTGGCCGGGGTGGCGCTGCTGTAGGGCCGCGGCGCCGCTGTCGTGCCGGTGTGGTGGCGCCGGGGGTGGCGCTGCTGCAGGACCGGGGGTGGTGCAGGACCGGGGGTGGTGCAGGACCGGGGGGGGCCGACCCCCGGCCACCTCGCGGCACCCGCGCGGCACCCGCGCTCCCGGTACTCGCGGCCCCGCCCCGCGCCGTAGCATTGCCCGCGATGCGGCCCGATCGCCCTCTCCCAGCCCAGACCCCATGAGGGGCGCCCGCCCATGATGGGCGCGCACCCGTGGATCCCGGCATGACCATGGACGCGAAGATCCTCGCGCTCATCACGGCCGTCACCTTCGGCCTCTCCCCGGTGGCGCTCAAGCTGGCCTTCCGCGCGGGCGGCAAGACCGACGCCGGCATGGTCATCGGCCTGGTCAGCGCCATCCCGCTCAACCTGGCCCTGATCTTCTTCATCAACCCGGGCTGGGATCGGCTCACCCCGGTGGCCTGGATCGCGTTCATCCTGGGCGGCCTGGCCGGCGCGGCGATCGGGCGGCGGTTCATCTACCAGTCCATCAACCTGCTGGGTGCCCCGCGTGCGGCCACCATCCGCAGCTCATCGCCGGTCCTCACGGCGTTCCTGGCCGTGCTCCTCTACCAGGAGGAGATCACCCCCCTGCGCTGGGCGGCGATTCTCGCGATCGTCGGCGGCGCGGCGCTGGTCTCGTGGACGCGTGGCGAGGGCGCGCGCGGCTGGCTCGCCATGGGGGTGCTGTTCGCGCTTGGGGCCGCCGCCTCGTACGGCATCCGCCCGCTGTTCCTGAAGCTCGCCCTGGAGCAGTCCGACGCGCCGCTGGCCGGCAGCATCATCGGGGCCTTCGCCGCGCTCACGTGGGCCGTGGTCATGGACCGCCCCGGCCTGGGCTGGGCGAAGGTGGACAAGGCGTTCACCTGGTTCCTGATCGGGGGCCTGGCCCAGACCGTCGCGCTCCTCGCCTTGACCTTCGGCCTCAATGGGGGGGACGTGAGCCTGGTCTACAGCCTCACGGCCAGCGCCCCGCTCTTCACGCTGCTCTTCACCGCGATCTTCCTGCGCGGCGTCGAACGGATCACCCCGCAGCTGGTCCTGGGCTCCATCCTGGTGGTCGCCGGCGTGATCTACCTCTGATGGACGCCAAGACCTGGGCGCTCGTGACCGCGCTGTCGTTCGGGACGGTGCCCGTGGTCCTGAAGATGGCCTTCCAGCGCGGGGGCCAGGCCGGGATCGGGATCATCATCAGCCTGGTGGTCGCGATCCCCCTGAACATCGCGATCGGCCTGTTCGTGGACCCCCACTACGAGCGCCTCACGCCCCTCGCGATCGTGGCCTTCGCCCTGGGCGGGCTGGCGGGCAGCGCCGTGGGCCGCTACTGGAACTACGTCTCGGTCGACCTGCTGGGCGCCAGCCGCTCGGCCACCATCCGCAACGCCTCGCCGGTCTTCACGGCCCTGCTGGCCATGGTCCTCTACCAGGAGGCCATCACCCCGGTGCGCTGGGCGGCGATCCTCGCCATCGTCGTTGGCGCCGGCTTGGTCTCGTGGACGCCCGGCAGCGGCCGGCGCGGCTGGGTCTCGCTGGGCGTGCTGTACGCCCTGGGGGCGGCGCTCTCCTACGGGTTCCGGCCCATCTTCATCAAGTACGGCCTGGAGCAGGCCGACGTGCCGCTGGCCGCCTCGATCATCGGCGCGTTTGCGGCTCTCGCCTACACGGTCATCCGGGAGCCCCGCGGCAACTACCGGAAGACGAAGGTGGACGGGGCATTCTGGTTCTTCCTGCTCGCCGGCGTCCTGCAGACGGTCGCGCAGCTCGCCCTGGCCCTGGGCCTGTCCGGCGGCGACGTGAGCCTGGTCTACAGCCTCACGGCCAGCGCCCCGCTCTTCACGCTGCTCTTCTCGGCGATCCTGCTCCGCGGCGTGGAGAAGATCACGCTCCAGTTGCTGGCGGGCTGCGTCGCCGTGGTGATCGGCGTCATCTACCTCTAGGGGCCGGTCTGCTCGAACCGTGGCGCGGGCCGCGCAGGGCCGCGTGATCCCGTCCGCCGGATTCCCGTGCAGGACGCGACCACCGGATTCCCGCCCCTTGGTCGTTGGGTGAGCCATTGTCGCCGGATGACCGCCCCCCGGGAATGTGGTGAGTGCCGGCGTTTGTCCCGAGCGTGGAGCCCGGGGATTGGCGGCGCCGAGGCCGCCGAATGACCGGGACGTGGGAATCCGGTGATAACGGCCGGCCCCCGACCTGTTCGGCCGCGGCCCACCTCGGCCGCGGCCCAGTTCGGCCGCGCGCCGCGCCGTCGCCGCGGTCTACCCCTGGCCAACCGCCCTCGGTTGACAGCGCCCGGCGGCTGGGGCAGTATGTGAGCGATCGCTCACATATATTTGGCAGGGGCAGCGCATGTCAGTTGTCAGGACCACGGAGCTCACCCGCCGGTTCGGGCCGATCACGGCCCTCGACCGGCTGACGATCGAGCTCCCCAGCGCGGGGGTCATCGGGCTCGTGGGGCCCAACGGCTCCGGGAAATCCACGCTGATCCGCATCCTCCTCGGGCTGATTCGGCCGACCGACGGCACGGCCTCCGTCCTGGGGGCGTCGGTCCACGACCCGCGGGACTACGCCGCCCGGGTCGGCGTGCTGATCGAAAGCCCCGCCTTCATCCCGGGCCTGTCGGCGCGCTCCAACCTCGTGTCGCTCGCGCGCCTCCGGAACCTGCCGCTCGCCCGGGTCGACGCGGTCCTGGCCCAGGTTGGCCTGGCCGGCCGGGACCGCGAACCCGTGAAGCGCTTCTCGCTGGGCATGAAGCAGCGACTGGGGATCGCCGCCGCGCTGCTGTCCGACCCCGAGCTCCTCATCCTCGACGAGCCCACGAATGGCCTCGATCCCGCCGGGATCGTGGAGATCCGCGAGCTGCTGCGCGACCTCGGGCGCAACGGCCGGACCGTGATCGTGTCCTCGCACCAGCTGTCGGAGATCGAGGCGGTCTGCGACCACCTGGTCGTCATCCGGTTCGGCAAGCTGGTCTTCTCCGGCCCCATGGTCGAGGTGATGAGCCGGACGCGCGAGCACATCGACGTCGCGGCGGAGCACCAGGCCGACACGGACCGCCTGCAGGCCGCCCTGGCGGCCGATGGCTGGGCGGTCACGGCGGTGGACGACGTGCTGCGGGTCGCCGCGGGCGCGTCGCGGGCCGCCGACCTCAACCGGGCCGCGACGGCCGCCGGCGTCACGCTCCGCCGCCTGCTCGTCGCCCAGGACAACCTGGAGCAGATCTTCCTGGAGATGACGGGACGCGTGGACGGAGAGCTGGCCAACGGCCGTGCGGCCACAGACGGGAAGGTGGCGTGATGATTGCCGCGGTCCGGAGCGAGCTGACGCGCCTGCGCCAGCCTCGGCTCCTTGTCGCCTGGTTCGGCCTCATGGCGCTCTTCACGATGCTCGTGAACACGATCATGGTCACGTTCGTGTCCGGTGGCGGCAGCCTGCCGCCCGGGGCGCCCGGCGTGGCGTTCCCCACCCTCGCCGAGATGGAGCGCCCGTCCGGGCTCATGGCCGGGCTGGCCGCTGCGGCCAGCATGTTCGGCGTCGTGACCCTGTCGTTCTGGGCGGCCGTCACCGCCGGTGACTACAGCAGCGGCCTGATCCGCCTGCTGGTCGCCGCCGAGCCGCGCCGCTGGCGCCTGCTCGCTGGGAAGGTCGGCGCCCTGCTCATCGCGACCGCGGCCGCGACGACGGTCGCCGCCATCGTCAACGTGATGGCCGTGATGCCGGCGGCCGGCGTGGCCGCCATCTCGACGGCCGCGTGGGGGACGGACCTGGTCTCGGTCGTGGCATCGGCATGGGCGAACCTCTTCATCGCACTATGCGTCTGGGGCGTGCTCGGCCTCGTCATCGCCACCCTCACGCGATCGGCGGCCGTGGCGATCTCGATCGGCGTCGGCTACGTGCTGGTCGTGGAGTCCCTCGTGAAGATGCTGAAGGACGTGCCGTCCGATTGGCTGCTGGGCACGACCCTGGGGGCGGTGGCCAGCGGTGGCACGGACGCCGTCTCGTATGGCACGGCCCTCGCCCTCGCCCTCGGCTACGTCACGGTTGGGCTGGTCGTCGCGGGCGCGGTGTTCGGCCGCCGGGACGTCACCGACTGATGATGCCGCCGGCCGCGTCGCCGCCGGCCGAGTCGCGGCGGCCGGGGCTCGGGGTAGACGCATGACCCAGCGAGGCGATGCGACCCGGGCGAGGCTCATCGAGGCGACCCGCAGCGTCGTCCGCGAGGTCGGCTATGCCCACGCCTCCACCCGGGTCATCGCCCAGGCGGCCGGCGTGGCCGAGGGGACCATCTACCGCCACTTCCCGGACAAGGCGTCCCTCTTCTTCGCGGCGGTCCTCGAGGCGAACGCCGCGGTCGTGGCGTGGGTCACCATGCTGCCCGGCCGCGCCGGGGAGGGGACCGTCGAGGGGAACCTGAGCGAGGCCGCCATCCAGCTCGTGAGCCTGCGTGACCAGATCCTGCCGCTCGAGGTGGCGATCGCCGCCGATCCCGAGCTGGCCGCGCAGCGCCGGCAGGCGATGACGGCCGCGGGTCCCTCCCTGCCTCCTGGCCCGCCCGAGGCGCTGGCCACGTACCTCGCCGCCGAGCAGGCGCTGGGCCGCGTCCGCGGCGACATCGACCCAGGGGAGGCCGCCAGCCTGCTCCTCGGCGTGTTGTTCGCGCTCGGGACCGTCCTTGCGGCCGGGGACGGGGGCCTGGGTCCCGACCGCGTTGCCTCGGCCGTTCGCCTCATCGTCCGCGGGATCCAGCCGGCGGCGCTCGATCCCCAGGGTTGACGATCACCCCGGCGTCGCGGGCCGTCGACGCGGGCGTTCCGAGACGGTCATGGCGCCGTACGATCCGGGGTGACAGCACAACCACCCCGCTGCGCAGGAGTTCGCCCATGGCCAGGCCCGTCATCGCCGAGATGGTGGTCGTCGGCGGCGGCGCCATCGGCGCCAGCATCGCCTACCGGCTGGCCCAGTCCGGCGTGGGCGTCACGCTGGTGGAGCGCCGGTTCCCGGGCGGCGGCATCAGCGGCGCCAGCTTCTCGTGGGTGAACAGCTTCGACAAGAAGCCGCAGGCGTACCACCTGTTCAACGTCCGCGGCATCGGCGAGCACTGGGCCCTGGCGGCCGAGCTGGGTTCGCACGACCTCCTCCACCTGGACGGCGCCCTCTCGTGGGGGGTGCCCGAAGGCGCGCCGGGCGCGAGCCCAGCGGGGTCGAATGCCGGGCCGGGCCCTGCGGTCCCGAACGCCGGTTCGGCGGCGCCGGCCGGACGGTCCGCGACTTCGACTTCGACTTCGACTCCGACTCCGGCTGCTGGTGGCAGCGTCCCGTACAAGGGCCAGAACACCGACGTCGGCTACGGCAAGCTGGCGGCCAAGGTGAACGCCACTCGAACCAACGGCTACCTGGTCGAGGAGATCACCCCGGACGAGGCCATGGAGCTGGAGCCTGACCTGGTCATCGACCGCGACAGCGTCCCGGTGGTCTACCTGAAGCCCATGGAGGGCTGGCTGGACACGGCGGCCCTGGCGCATCGCCTGGTCACCGCGGCTGCCCGCCGCTACGGCCTCCGCCTGCTGCAGGGCGTCAGCGTGCACGGCGTGACCCGCTCCGGAGGCCAGATCACGGGCGTCCGATTGAGCGACGGGACGGAGATCGCGGCGGACATGGTCATCAACGCCGCCGGCCCCGATGGTGGGCGGCTCGCGGCGATGGCCGGCGGGCTCCTGCCCATCCAGAACAGCATCGGGATCAACCTGGTCACGTCGCCCGTCGCCACCCAGCTGCGGCGCGTCGTCCACGCCGGCGCGTTCCAGCTCCGTCCCGAGGCCAGCACGCGGGTGATGGTCGGCGGCCAGAGCATCGACGGGACGCTGGTCCCCGGCGACCCGTTTGCCCTGGACGACCCGCGAGCCCTTGCCGAACTGGCCGGCGCCGCCCGCGTCATGCCCGCGCTCCGCGGCGCAAGCTTCGAGGGCGCACGGATCGGCCTGCGCGCGATCCCCGCCGACGGGCTCTCCGCGATCGGCCCGGATCCGCTGGTGGGTGGCCTCTATCACGCGATCACCCATTCGGGCGCCACGCTCTGCGCGCTGGTCGGCCGCCTCGCCTGCGCCGACCTGCTCGGGGCGAACCCGCCCGAGCTGGAGCCATTCCGCCCCGCGCGCTTCGCCACGCAGGCGACGCGGACGGGGCACGCGGGCAGCGACGAGTGACGGGCGGCGGCCGATGAGGCGGGCCCACTGATGCCGGATGCCGCTGGTCCCGCCCCCGACGTGGTGGTGGTGGGCGCCGGGATCGTCGGGTGCGCCACGGCCGCGTTCCTGGCGGCGGCCGGCCTGCGCGTCACCATCGTGGAGCAGGCCGGCCTCGCGTCCGGCGCGTCGGGCGCCAACTCGGGGGTGGTCCAGCACCCGTTTGATGCCGCCCTCGCCGGCCTGTACGCCGTGACGATCGACCTCTACCGGGAGCTCTCGGCGCTCGACGCCGGCTTCCGCCTTCCCGCGGCGCCGGCCGGGCTCCTCTTCGTCACGCGGGATGCGGGCGCGGCCCAACGCCTTGCCGCCAACGCCCGTACGCAGCTCCCCGGGGCAGACGTCAGCGTGATGGCGGGCCGGGAGCTGCTGGAGCTGGAGCCCGCCCTCCACCCCGACCTGGTGGCCTGCCGGGTCGGGATGGGCTACCCGGTCGCACCTGCCGCGTCGACGTACGCCTACGCCACCCTGGCGGAGCGCCACGGGGCCACGGTCCGCCTGGGGCGCGAGGCACGGCTGGCGTGGGCGGGCGACGTCCCCGGGGGCCGGGTCGTGGGTGTGTGGGTGGACGGCCGGCTGATCCCCGCGGGGCTGGTCATCGCGGCGGCGGGACCGTGGACGCCCGCGCTGGTGGACCCATCCGGACGCTGGCGGCCCATCCACCGCCGGTGGGGCGTGGTGGTGGAGGCGGCGCTGTCCAATCCTCCGCGGCACGTCCTGGAGGAGGCCGAGATCGACGCGGCCCTGGCGGGCGGAGCGGAGGATGGTGGCGAGGGTGGCACCGGCAACGGCGACCCGGACACCCGAGGGTCGGCGGGACGGCGAGCCCCGGTCGCCCGGGAGTTCAGCCTCTCCACCGCCGCGGGCATCTCGGCCGTTGGTTCGACCTTCCTCCCCGCGGAGCCCGACCCCGCCGAGTGGGTGGTCCCACTCCTCGAGCGGGCCGCCATGTTCGTGCCACAGGTCGCGGACGCGCCCCTCCGCGGCGTGCGCGCCTGTGCTCGCCCGGTCTCCCTGGACGGCCACCCGCTCATCGGCGCGCTGGCCGGCGCCGAGGGGCTCCTGGTCTGCGCCGGCCACGGCCCGTGGGGCATCTCGACCGGTCCCGCCTCCGCCCGCCTGATCGCCGACGTGGCGCTGGGCCGCCACCCGTCCATCCCGTCCGCCCTCGCCGCCGGTCGGTTCGGATCACCGTTCGCTGACCCGGAGGGATCGCCCGCATGACACCACCGCTGTCCGCCCGGTCCGGCCTTCCGGCCCAGTGGCCCGCCGTCGAGGCCGCCCTCGACGCAGCCCGGCTGCGGTCCGACTTCGAGGCCATCTGCGCCTTCGGCGGCCGCTTCGCCGGATCGGACAGCGAGCGCGGCGCCACGGCGTGGCTCAGGGCGCGGCTGGAGGCCGACCTGGGGGTGGCCCCGGGTGTCATCCGGCTCCCGCACGACGGCTGGCGGCGGGTGTCGCAGCGGCTGGAGATCCTGGGCCCGGCAGGAGCCGGCGGCGAACCCGGCGAGCCCAGCCGGGAGCTGGCCTGCCACGCCCTGGTCTGGACGGTCAACGCGCCCGAGGGTGGCCTGGAGGCCGAGGTGCTGGACCTGGGCCGCGGCACGCCCCAGGAGATCGAGGCCCGGCGGGACGAGGTCCGCGGCCGCATCGTCCTGGTCCGCCACGAGTACATGTTCTGGCCGGGAACCGTCCATCGCCGCGTCAAGTACGAGGCCGCCAAGGCCGCCGGGGCGGCCGGCTACCTGATCGCCAACCGCATCCCGGGGGAGCTGCTGGTCACCGGCTCATCGGGTCGTGGCGGCGCGGCGGACATCCCCGCGGCCGGCATCACGTTCGAGGGCGCGGCCGCGCTGGCCGCCCTGTCCGCGCCTCCGGACGCCGCGGGGCTCGGCGCTCGGTACCCGCGGGTCCGGCTCGCGATCGAGACCGCCTCGGTGCCCGGTGTCGCGGAGTGCCTGGTCGTCGATCTCCCGGGCCGCGAACCCCCGGCGGGGGAGCGGCGCGAGTGGGTCGCGCTGAGCGCCCACATCGACGGCCATCCGCTGGCCGAGAGCGCCATGGACAACGCCACGGGTCTCGCGGCCGTGCTGGCGATCGCGCGCGCCCTGCGCCCCGTGGTCGCGCAGCTGCCGCGCGGCCTGCGGGTCTTCCTGTTCAACCTGGAGGAGTGGGGGGTCGCCGGTTCGGCCACCTACCTCGACGGGCTGGCGCCCGCGGAGCGCGACGCCATCGCGCTCAACGTCAACCTGGACGCCATCGCCGGCGATCCCGACTTGACGGCACTCACCAGCGAGTTCCCGCGCCTGGAGCCGTGGCTGGGCGCCATTGGCGCCGCCGCCGGGACGCCGCTGGGCTTCTACGAGCCGCTGATGAAGAACAGCGACCACTTCCACTTCGCGCGCCACGGCATCCCGGCGCTCCGGCTGGTGGCCGGCTTTGGCAAGCAGGACTCCGCGCTCCGGTTCGTCCTGACGCCCGGTGACACGCACGACGTGGTGGACCAGCGCGACCTCGCCAACGCCACGCGGCTGGCCGCGGCGATCACGCTGACGGGCTGCGCGGCGGACCGTCTCGACCTGCGCTGATCCGGGCCCCGGAATCAACGTCGGCCCGGAGGGGACTCCGGGCCGGTGAAGGGTTGCGGTTGGGCGCCGTCGAGACGCCCGGTCAGCAACGCCGGGTCAGGCGCCTCGGCGCTTCCGGGCGCTGATCTGCTGGCGGGAGAAGAGCAGCATGCCGGGGTGGGCCCGGTGCGTGGCCACATACACCGGAAGACCCAGCTGCTTGATGACTTTGTTGGCGGCAAGGCGGGCGGTCGCGACCTTCTGGTCGCCCAGCTCCCACGGGATCACCTGCGATTCTGGGCCGACGCTCACCTCGCGTACCAGCAGCTTGAGATCTTCGTCGCGCGGACTTGGCTTCCGACCGCCCTGCACGGATGACCTCCGAAGCTCATCGATGTTGATCGGCTTGCCGACCTTGATGACGCTATAGCGTGCCACGCTCGATCGTCTCCTTCGTTGTCGTCTGGACTTCGAAGTCTAACGTACCGCCCACACCTCGACGCTCACCAGTCCCGGTCATGCCCGTGCCGTAGCCCGACGCGCCGCACCCGGTCCGGAACTCGCCGTGCCCCAGCGGCGTCTCCCGGCCAGCGCGGTCCGTCGTCGAGCCGCCAGCGGTCCGGTCAGCCACCAGGAGCCTTCCATGCCATCCAGGACGATCACCATCCCGTTGCCGACCTCCCGGGCGGCATGGCTTGCCGCTGGCCTCGCGGTCGGCCTGCTGGCCGCCGCGCTCGCCCCGTCCCTGGTGCCCGCCACGGCGCCGTCGTTGACCCCGGGTCGCACCCTCGCGGCGGATCCGCCGGGGTCGGCCCAGGAGCACACGATCTCCGTCACCGGGACCGGCAAGGTGGTGATCAGCCCGGACATCGCCGACCTCCGGCTGGGCGTCTCGGTCACCAAGTCGACCGTCGCCGAGGCTCGATCCTCCTCCGCCTCGATCATGACCGCGGTGATCGACGCGATCCGGAAGGCCGGCGTCGCCGAGGCGGACCTCAAGACGTCGATCCTCTCGCTCTACCCGGCGTACGACTATCCGGCCGGCGGCGGCACGCCGCGCCTCAAGGGCTACACCATCTCCAACGCGGTGGTGGCGACGATCCGGAGCATCGACACGGCAGGCGCGGTGATCGACGGGGCGATGGGCGCGGGTGCCACCACCATGGACGGGATCACCTTCCGGGTCGCCGATCCCGCTCGCGCCGAGGAGCAGGCGCGCCAGGCGGCGATGGCGCAGGCCAAGTCGAAGGCGCAGACGCTCGCGTCGGCCGCCGGGGTGGCGATCGACGGTGTGGCCTCGATCAACGAGTCCAGCTCGGGCTCGCCCTACCCGATCGCCTACAGCTCCGGCGCGGGAGCCGTTGCCAAGGACGTGGCGACGCCCGTCCAGGCCGGGACGAACGAGGTCACGGTCACCGTCTCGGTGGTCTACCTGATCCGGTGAGCTTCGCCGGGTCGGGCGCCCTTGCACCATCCCACGGCGGGCGATATGATTGCGCACGCAACTACCTACCGCCCACGGAGTCCTGCCATGACCACGAACCAGACCGCCGACGCCCCGTCGGTCATCCCCGCCGACTTCCTCGACCTGTTCGCCGAGCCCGCGCTCGCCCACGTCTCCTACATCGGCGACAAGGGCCAGATCGTCACCTTCCCGCTCTGGGTGGACTTTGACGGCCGGTACCTGGTCACCAGCTCACCGGTCGGATCGAGGAAGGGCGCAGCCTGGCGCGCCCGGCCGCAGGCCGCGGTCTCCATCGTGAGCACGCAGAGCGCCTGGCGCTGGCTCACCGTGAGTGGCCGGGTCGTCGACATCCGGCCCGACGAGGGCCTCGCCTTCATCAACAAGATGGCGCAGAAGTACACCGGCCAGCCCTATGGGCGCCCCGGCGACCGCGAGAACTTCTTCATCGAGGTCGACTCGTTCAAGAACTCGGGGCAGTGGGGGCGGTAGTCGCCGGCGATCCCAGCGGTCCCCAACGGGCGGCGCCGGCGACGGCCCGCCCGTTCTTCATGTCCGCCGATCACGCCGGCTGAGCCGCCCACCCGGCGCGAGGAGCGCCGTAGCCATCGCCGGCTAGCCTTCGGCGGACTCGTCGATCTCCGCCGATGGCGAAACCGGCTCCTCGAACGCCGGCCCGCGGGACCACTCGCACTTGAAGCCAAAGCCCCGCCGGTTGTCGATCAGCCGGACCCACGATGGCACCAGCACCATGAGCCACGCGGCGTCCACGATGGGTCGGAGGCCCGCGACGAACGGGAACTTGGCGGCGTAGGCCAGCCACGCCCGCTCCCAGGCCTCGCCCGGCAGGATCCGCTCCACCGTGCCGGCCACCTGCAGGCCCCGGATCTCCATCCAGTCGCCGGTGGCGGGGTAGATGGTCGCCGACGCCTCCGGGCGTCCCACCAGGTGCTGGACGTGGAGCGTGTCAGGGTCCGAGAAGAACACCAGGCCCAGGTCGGGGTCCGCCGCAAAGAAGACCGGGGTCCCGAAGGGCCGGCCGCCCGGGCCGGCGGTGGCGAGCGCCAGGGTTGTGGTCTCCAGGACCTCCATGACGCCCGCGTCCTCGGACGGCGACGCCAGGTCGGTGCCCGCGGGCCGCCAGTCGAGTTCGCTCACGCCGTGCCATCCTCCGAGCTTGAGCCGGGGGCCAAGCCAGCCCGCGAGGCCACAGCGTATCGGTTGGCGCCATCACCGGGCGCCGGCAGGCGTCACTCCTCGCTCTACGCGCTCCGCCAAGACGGTCGCCGCACGAGTCGAGACCGCCCTAACCAGGAACCAGTCACCTGCTTTGCAATAGGCGCGCCAACTCCCTATTGACACGGGGGGGGGGGTCGCGTCAAGACTGCCCCCAGCCGCAGGGTGACGGGGGATCGCCCCGACGGCACCACCGGGGGAGTTCGTTCGCAGCACGACGCGCCGCCGGGGAACGCCGCCTGTTCTCCGACACGACGACACGCCAGGCTACGGGCCCGAGGGACGCTCGCTCTGAGGGGAGCCAGCGACGGAGGGATCGGGATGCGCGGTCTGTTTGGTGCTCGTCGTCGCGGCCTGGCCATCCATCGGCTCGCCACTGGCTGGATGGTGGTCGCCATCCTGACCGGCCTCCTGGCACAGGCGGCGCCCACCTGGGCTGTCGGTGCCAGCCCCGCGCCGGTGGACAGCACGCCAGCAGCGGCACCGGTCCCGGCCGCGGGTCCGTACGTCGTTGGCGCCGGCGCGGTCCCGATCGATCTGGCGAACTCCGGCGGCGGTGCGGCTGGTGCAGGGTCAACCGGGGTCGCCATCCGCACGGCACGCCAGGGCGGCGGCCGCCCGACCGTCGAGACCGAGGTCGTCAGCAAGCGCACCGAGACCAGCCGGACGATCGCCCTGCCCAATGGCCAGTTCCGCCTCGAGGCGAGCTCGGGCCGACTGCACTACCAGGACGCCAAGGGCGCCTGGCAGCCGATTGATCTGTCGCTGCGGGTGGCCAACGACGCCACCTACGGCCTGTCGGTGGCGGCGCTCGATCGGGACGTGTCCTTCAGCACAGGCCGTGGCGAGACTGCCATCGCCAGGATCGCCGTCAACGGCGTCGGCGCGCTGTCCCTCAGCGCACCTGGCCGGACGACCCCCCCAGCGCAACCTGTCGCGCCTCACCTTTGCCGCCGACACCAGCGCCCCGGCACTTCTGACCCAGCCCACCGACACGGGCTTCGAGTTCCAGGGGATCTGGACCGATGCCTCGGTCGCCAACTCGCTCGATGTCACCCTCAACACGCAGGGCCTGGTACCGGTGCTGGCCAAGGATGGTCAGACGATCGACCTGCTGCGCTTCGTCGACAACGGGGACTTCGTCGACACGGTCGTGGCCGGCAGCATCACCGCGCCGGTCCTGTTCGAGGGCGGCGAAGGTGGCCAGCCGGCGCTCGACCCATCACTCGTCTCAGTGGCCCTGTATCCGCTGCCCGGGCCCACCTGGACCCTCCGCTACACCGTCGCGGGCCGCTGGTTGGTTGACCCCGCCCGCCAGTTCCCGGTCGTCCTCGACCCCCAAGTCTGCATCGGCGCGGGCGCCTCGGGCTGCGACCAGAACGTCACCAGCGGTGTCGACGACACCTTCATCCTGAGCGCCCAACCAAACAGCTACCCGAACGGCTGGAATCGAATCCGCGTCGGGTACGACGCGAGCGGCTACGGCTATGGTCGCCAGCGCAGCCTGGTCTTCTTCCCGACAGTCAGTTCTCTGATCCCCGAAGGGGCTATCGTCAGCGCCGCTGACCTGCGCGTGCACGTCTCGGACGTCTACGGCTCGCCGGTCGGTCGCCAGATTGACGCTTTCGCCGCGACGCAGGACTGGGGCGCGACGACAACGTGGAACCAGTTCGGCTCGGGTGGCGCATACACCGGGGTCGACTACGGCTGGTCGACCGTGCCGTCGTCGGGCTACATTGACTTCTACCCGGGCCCACGGGTCTCGCACATGTACACCCAGCGCCGCACGGACTGGGTCGACAACTTTGGCTTCTTGATCATGCTGGACGACGACTCACCAGGCTCGGGCAGCATCAACCTCAATCGCCGAACGGACGCCACCGCCGCCTATCGGCCGCTCCTCACGCTCACCTATGCCGCGCCAACCACGAAGCTCGACTTCGATCCAGCACTCGGCGCCAACTACTCGCCGTCCACGATGGTCGCCGGGCAGGCCACGACCCTGCCGATCCGGGTCACCAACACGTCGGCCTTCACGTTCAAGACCCCGAGCGACGACGCCAACGAGTACTACGACCTTGGCTACCGCTGGCTAGACACCAATGGGGCAGTCGTCGGCTGGGGCTCGACCCACCTGCCCGCCACCCTCGCGTCAGGCCTGACGAGTGCGACGGTGCCCATCTCGGTCAGTCCACCGAGCGCCCCGGGCCAATATGCCCTCCGTGTTGAGGTGATGCTGTACGAGTGGGGCAACTACCTGTGGGCCACCGACTACGCGGATGGAGCGCTCTACTACCAGCGGATGAAGTACTCGCCCGACCCGGCCAACACGCGCTGGACGGGCGCCTCGGCGATCGAGCGCGATGAGTTCTCGATCAACGTCGTGTCCACCACCCCACCGGGCGGCGAGTGGCGAAGCGTGACACTCGGCGATGGCGGGACCCTCGCGCTCAACCTGTGGAGCCGCGATCTCACGTACACCGGAGATGGCGGGGTTGGCTTCTCCGACCTGCTGACGGTCGGCCTGTCGTACAACTACCGCGCGTCGGCCACTGGCGCCAGCCTGGGCATCCTTGGCGCGAATGGCTGGTCGACCAACTTCGATGAGCGGATCATTCCTGACGCGACCACCGCCGGCACGTACGTCTACCAGGATCCGTCGGGCAACCGGACGACCCTGTCCACGAACACCGATGGCCAGATCGCCGGGGCGCCGGGCCAAGTCAACCGGCCCCGCTACACCCTGCTCGATGAGACCGGTACCCCCGTGACGGGCAGCTTCACGACGCCCAGCTTTGGCGCCTACTCGGGCACTTACAGTTTCGCGATCGGGTCGAACCTCACGTCGCTCGTCAATCCCATCGGATTCACCGGGCTCGATCTGGTGACCTATCCGACGATGAACCTGGCCGTCCGAACCAACGCCGTGGCCTCGACCGCCCTGGGCTTCATGGTCAAGAACCTGACGGACCCATCGAAGAACGTGTACTCGAACGGGCGCTGGTTCATCTACACCTTCGGGACGCCCTTCAACACGGGATTCACCGCCGGCGTCGACCAGGCCGATCTCAACGGCACGATCAACGGCAGCAACTGGGCCACCTACAGCGACGACCTGCTCGGCCGGGTTATCAGCTCGGGCGTGTTCGGGGCCGCAACCGACGACTACCAGCTCACCGCCATCACGACGATCGCGATCGACTCGAATCCGGCCACCACCTACTTCGATGCGTTCCGCATGGAGCCCGCCCGGACGATCACGCTCGCCGACGCTCCGCCGACCAACGGCTGGACGACCAACGGCGGCAACGCCTCCCTGAGCAGTGAGACCCCGGACGGCTCGACCCAGTCGATCCAGGTTGCCCCCGTCGCTTACGCGGTCTCACCCGACTGCGACTGGTTCAGCGGCTGCCTCGGTGGCGCCGCCCAGTCGATGGAGCGCACGCCGTACTTGTCCTGGTCTTGGAAGAAGGTTGGTGGCGGCTCCGCGGTGTTGACCGTCCATCTGTACAGCCCGACCACCGACACGTACGGCGATCTGACCTACTTCGCGGGTTCGCCGCCGGTTGGGGCCACGAACCTCATCAAGGTCGCCGACACTGCCCCCGACGGCTGGGTCAAGGTCACCCGTGACGTCCTCGCTGACGCGCGGGTCGTGCTCGACTGGTACAACCACGCGGCCACCGGCTCGCGCGCGTTCGTCGCCTTGGCAGGCGCCACCACCGGTGGCACCAAGGGGCTCGACGTCGTCAACGGGGTCGGCTTCAAGCTGGCTGCGATCGACGGCGCGTATCTCCTCGTCGATGCGATGGCGTACTCAAGCGTCCCCGACGTCGGCGCGGGCTCGTACGCCCATCCCACGAGCGCGACCGACCAGACGCCGGTCTACGAGTACTCAATCGCGTTCGGAGACGGCACGATCCACTACTTCAACGCAGTCGGCCTGCTGACCGCGATCACCGATCGCAACGACCGGTTCGGCGGCACCAACGAGAACAGCGTCTGGCTCCAATACACCTTCGCCGGGAGCAATCCCAACCAGGCCGGTCAGGCGGCCTACCAGCTGTACCGCATCCACGGCCCGTCCGACGGCACGACCTGGCAGCGCTATCTCGAAGTCAGTGGGACAACGACCGTCACCTTTACCGAGCACCTCGGCTCGGCGACCAACCCGATCACCGGCCGGTCAACCGCCTTCACGATCAGCGCGGGCGATGTCACCCGGATCAAGCCGGCACGGCAGCCGTCGTGCGGGACGCGCAGCAGCGGCGTTGGTTCCGGCTGCGTCGACCTCTCCTATGACGGGAGCACCCACAATCTGACCGAGGTCGCCGACCCACGCTGGGATGGCACGGTTGGCGGGGCGTCCGACGCTCGCTACCACGTCACATACAGCGGTACCACGCCCGACGGGATTCAGGACCGTGCGCGCAGTAACGCGCCGCTCCTGCGCGTTCTCAACTACGCCGTCGGCGGCACGATCACGCCAGCGTCGAGCCGGGTCCTCTGGCAGGACGCCGCGGCCGCCCGCGCCAATGCCGCGATCTACACGGACCTGACGAGCGATGGCGGGCTCCTGTACGAATACGCGACCCTGGCCTGCGCGCCGTCAGACTGCGTGACCAACCCGCCCTCGCAGACGGGCCTCGCCAACAAGGTCCGCGAAGCTCACGAGTTCGACGGGGTCAGCCGGGTCAGCTCGGTGATCATCTTCCGCTGCCCGGCCGACGTCACGGGCATCGATGGCTGCACCGGCCTCGCCGCCGAGCGGACCATCGCCCGACGCGGGCAGCGGGCCTCGAGCATGGTCGACAACTTCGTTGATCCGCTGACCGGCGGCGAGCTCCTGTGGAGCCAGACGCCCGACGAGTACGCCGCCTCGGTGCACGACAGCGCGACCGGGGCGCCAGACCCTGACCTCTATCGCACCACCTACCAATACGATGAGTTCGGCCGGACCACCGCCACGAGCAGCCTCGCCCCCAACGGCGCGACCGACTACCCGGCTCTCGTCAAGTCGACCTCCTCGCTGGCGGGTTCGTTGTCGGCCTACTGGCGGCTCAACGAATCGTCGGGCAACGTCACCGACAGTTCGGGCAACGCCCACACCGGCACCGCCGCTAACCTCAGCTACGGCAGCATCGGGGCCTTGGCCGGGTCCACCGATACGTCGGTCTACTTCAATGGCACGAACGCGGAGATCACTGCCGCGGTCCCGATCACCACGCCCTACACCCTCGAGGGCTGGGTCCTGCTGTCGGGCGCCGGTTCGCCCAACGGGTCCACGCTGATGGGGAATTGGACGAGCGCCCTGGGTGGCCTCGTGCTCTATGTCGGCAGCAACGGGACGTTCGGTCTGCATCACAACGGGACCGTCGCCTCCTCGGGCGTCACACCCGTCGCCAACCGCTGGTACTACCTGGCGGGTACCTGGGATGGTCAGGTCGCGCGGATCTATGTCAACGGCGAGCTGCGCGCCAGCCAGCCCACGACGGCCTCGCCGGGCGGCGCCTCAACCCTCGAGCTGGGCGCTTATGCCAACGGCTCGGCGGGCACGTTCCTGCATGGCCTGATCGACGAACCCGCGGTCTGGAGTACGGCGCTGTCGCCGGCCCAGATTGCCAGCCACTGGGCAGCCGGTCGGGCCGCCGTAACGGTCACCGAACGGACCACGTACGACGGCTCGTGGCGGCCAACCGTCCGCGATGACCAGTTCCTCGCGTCGCCCGGCTTCGAGGCTGGCCTTGCGGGCTGGGACGTGAGCGGGACGGGCGCGGCGCCGTGCGCCGGCGCGTGTGTCCACACGGGTGCAGCCGCCTTCGCCACGGGCGGCGCTGGCAAGCTGGTCCAGCAGGTTGGCTTGGTGCCTGGCCAGACATTCCGGTTCCAGTACTGGGCCAAGGCCGACGCTGGCAAGACCCATGCCTCCACGATGGAGTACTGGAAGCGCTCGACCGGCCAATGGACCACGATCGGCATGCAGTTCACCTCGACCAGCACGACCTGGGGGGCGTATGCCTGGGACGTGCTGCTGCCCTTCGACACGGACGGCCGGGTCCGGATCACACTCACGACGCTGGGCGGCAACGTCACCTTCGACGACGTGGCGCTGGTGACCCAGTGGGCCAACGCGACCTACAACGCCAACGGGACACCGGCCACCAGCCAGGTCCTGCGGCCCGGGCAGGCCGGGTCCCAGCCTGGCGGTGCGGTGGCCACCATCGAGGTCCGCAACAGCTACGTCGCCGACACCAGCACGACCGGCTGGACCACCCACCCCGGCATCTGGCCGACGACCACGACGGCGAACTACGTCAACGGCAGCTATGACCCGACCAAGCCCGATGAGGACGTCGCGAGCACGACGACGTATGACGCTTGGGGCCGGACGCTCGCGACGACGGACGCCGACGGGGTGTCGACCACGACCGGCTTCTCGACCACCTCCAGCTCGGCCAACGGCTATCTGACCGATCCGCTGACCGTCAAGGATGGCCTTGGCAACACGACGACGCGGACCTACGACCTCGTGCGCCACGTCACCTCGGTCGCGACGCCCACGGCCGCCACGACCAGCACGACGTACGACCACGCCGGCCACGCCGTCCTGGTGACCGCGCCCGACAGCACCAAGACCAAGGCGATCTACGACGACTACGGGTTCAAGACCGCGGATATCGCCAACTATGTGGATGGGACGCCATCGACCGGGCTCGACGATGTCGTGACCGCATATGTCTACGACCGGTTCGGGAACCGGGTCACGATCGACGTCGATTGCGCGTCGGGAACCGGCGCGGCCTGCGCGGGCACCGGCTACGCCGACGCCCGGACGAGCTTCACCTATGACCTCGCCCACAACGCGATCACGACGACCGCATATGCCGACACCAACGGCGCCGCACCGCGGACCACCACCGTCTACTTCCGGACCTCAGCCGGTCCGGGCGGCGTCACCATCGTGGGTACGACGCCGAGCGCCACCCGGGCACCCCTCTACCCGACCGGCAGCCCGGCGCCCTCCTGTCCCGACTGGAACCTGTCGCCCACGCCCTGCACGACGGTGGCGACCCACCCGGGCGCCTGGTCACCGACCGGAGGATTCGATCTCCACGGCCGGCCGGCCGGCAGCACGGACGCCAATGGCAAGGTCAGCCTGCTCTTCCGGGATATCGCCGGGCGCGTCGTGACGTCGGTCATGGACTTTGTTGACGGGTCGTATGACACCGCCCACCCGGACACCGACCTCGTCAGCCTGCGCCAGTACGACCTCGCCGGCCAGGTGGTCCGCCAGGTCGACGTCCTCGGGCGCTCGGTCATTACGACCCGCGATGCGCTCGAGCGAGCGACGACGGTCACCACGTACGACAACAGCTCACCGACCAGCCCGGTCGCGGTCGCCTCGACCCGAACCGTGTACACCGCGGGTGGCCGGGTGGATCGCGAGTCGCCGGCCGACAACCCCGCCTTGAGCGATGCCAGCCGGACCTGGACCAAGACCGTGTACGACAAGGCCGGCCGGGCCCAGAAGACCCTTGCCCACTTTGACAGCACCGGCTACGCCGGCCTCGTGATCGACTCGTTCGAAGGGCCGTCCAAGACCGACGAGACGATCGCCAACGACGGGATCGCCGAGCACTGGGACAACAGCGGCCTCTTCATCAGCGGCACCTCGACCCTCACCGAGAACCACGCCGCGCCGAGCGCGAAGTCGGGAGTCTCGACCCTCGACGTGACCCCGGGCGCCACGAACAAGGGCGCCGAGTGGAAGCTCGACGGCACCTTCAAGAGTGGTCGGACGTACAAGGCCAGCGTCTGGGTCAAGGTCGCCTCGGGCACCACGATCACCGTCCGATTCGGGGCGAGCACGTCCGACCCCAGCACGCCCGCGACCCGGACGATCACCGGCAACGGCGCCTGGCAGACGCTCTCATCGCCGCTCTCCTGGACACCGACCGCCGACCGTGCGAGCGCCTCGCTCGCCCTCTACCCGACCACCGGGACCGCTGCCTTCCAGATCGACGATGCCGTGGTCTGGGACAACGCCACGCCGGATCTCAACGTGCCCACGTCGGAGACGGTCTTCGACGCCAACGGCGCGATCATCCGGACGATCCTGCCGCCCGGCGTCCCGGGCACCGACGAGCCGCTCGTCACGACGACCGACCGCGACAGCTTCGGCCGACCCACCCTGGTGACGGTCAACGCGATCGCCGGCGCCGGCACCGCGGACAGCACCAGCAACCTTGCCAGCACCACCCACTACGATGCCCTGGGCCGCGTCGACTACACGCTCGATCAGGCCAGTGTCAAGACGAGCTTTGCCTTCGACCGCCTTGCCCGGGCCATCCAGACCATCCAGAACGATACGGGCGCGAGTGTCACGTCGACCACC
>CAIJPD010000033.1 GCA_903822495.1 uncultured Chloroflexota bacterium
AACGCCGAGCGCCTGCACTCGGCCTGCGGTGACATCCCGCCCGCCGAGTTCGAGGCGGCCTACCATCACCAGCTACAGGCGACCACCGAGGCCGCTTGAAACCCAATCACCCGAGTCTCCACGAAACCCAGGGCGGTTCATACGTCGTGGCGTGGCCCTTGCCGTCGGTTCGCGAGACGAGAACATGGCTGGCGTAGCCGTACGCCGTGACGGCCCCGGTTGGATCGGTGACGCCGATCAGGTCGCCCGCACCGCTGTACGCGTAGCTGACGGCACGGCCACCTGGGTCAGTCACCTTCGTCACGCGACCGCCGACCGTGGTGAACAACCACGTCCGCCCCGCGGTATCAGTGATCGTCGAGATGGTTCCCCCGGAATACCCGATCGAAAGTGCGTTCCCGTTCGGATCGGCAACGGACGCAAGGAGGCCGGTCGACGTGAACGTGTCAACGATCTGGTTTGCGAGGGTCAACTGCCAGCCACCCCCGCCAACCGAGCCAAGCGCGTCGTGGATGCCTGGAGGCGAGATGTAGCCGGAACCGCTGGTTGTGAAATGGTCCACCCGACCATCTGCGCGGGCGACATCGGCGCCACCGGCGACAGCGGTCACGCGCAGCCCGTATGTCCAACTCCACCCGTATCCGAACGGGCCATCGGAAGAGGCCCGGTTGCTGTCATACCAGCGGGCGATGGTCGCGGGAAAGCCGACGGATGGGACGGTCAGGTCGAGTTGCGCGATCGCCAGGTTCCCACAAGCGACGCTGACCTGGGAGCTGAAGGTCGCCCACGGCGTGGTCTGGGACTGCAGGCAGGCGGCCGTGATCGAGGTTTCCAATGTCGGCGGGCCGCCCGATGCGGGGCCCGTCAGTGGTTCGGATCCGAGACTGCCCATACCGGTCAGGGATGACCGTTCCCCCCCGGTCGCCGGCGACGCAGGCACCGCTGCGGAATAGCCAACCAGTGGGGCCACGGGGGCAGCCGATGCCGCCCGGGGCAGAGCACCCAGGAGCGGAGCGACGACACACAACGTCGTCAGTGCTACCGCGTAGACGCGGCGCGGCCGTGCCTCGCCCCAACGAGGTGCGAGTGACGTCCGCCGCTGCGTCATCGGCGCGAGCAGGTTGACGGTTGGGGCTGCGTGCGATCGATCGGCCCTGACGCGTGACCGCCGATCGTCCGTCGTTCAGGAACGTGAGCGAGGCCGGAGTCGACTCGCATTCCCGCGCGCAGCGGGCCGCGGAAAGCCGACTTGTGTCGTGCGGCCTGCGACGGGCCCTGTCGGCGAACGGGTCCGCGCCACAACGAGGGACGGATCCAAGTTCCGGCGAGCGGGTCACACAGGAGTCGGTTGAACCTGGATCGCTGGTCACTGTGGCCCAGCCCTGCCCCATCGATGGGGCGTTCAGGTGCCGTGGATGATCGTCGCGCACGAGTCGGCGTGAGGCCCCAATGCCAAGCCGTGGGAGTCGCACTCAGCAGCATCAACGAGGTCCCCTGCGAAGGTGACGAACACACTTCGCGCCGAATGATACGCCGCGCGAGTCGCTGTTCTGCGGCCTGTGTTCTCCACACTCCAGGATCTGCCGGTTGAGCGCTGGCCAGGACGTACCACGGCAGCAGCACTGGGCCTCCCGGCGTCCGTCCCCACCGCCGGTGGTCACTGAACACCGCTGGGTGTACAGCAGGCTCAGGGATGGACTCGCTTCCGTGGAGCCCGGCCCTTGGAGGCGCTCCCCTCTCTGCCAACATCGGGTGAGACACCCCACCTCCGCTGATTGCTGAACGAGGGCGGGGACGGAGGTTCCCCGACATGGCGATCTCAGCGGCACTCCCGCGACCGGGCGTGCATCCTTGGCCGATGGACACGATCCCCG
>CAIJPD010000034.1 GCA_903822495.1 uncultured Chloroflexota bacterium
CGGCGAGGATCCGGCCGGGTGTTCGTTCGAACAGCGCCTTCAGCCACCCGTACCGCAGCCCGACGGTGCGGAAGGTGATGTCGAGCGGGAGGAGCCAGAGTCCCCGTCCAACGCCCACGAACCACGTGAGCCAACCGCGCAGAGCGTGTCGTCGTTTGGGTGCTTGGGACACCGCTGGATCCAGCACGTCGGACTCCCTTCGGCGGGCGCCACGCCCGACCTGATGACGCCGCCGGTCGTGCGATGTTACGCGACGGTGATGCGGCCTCGGGGGAACGGGTCGACGAACGAGGCAACCTGGACCGTGAAACCGAGCCCCCGTCGGTGGCGCCGGCGCGAACCGGGCCTCGTAGTGGCTGGCCCGCCCGCCGGAGCCCCCGGAGCCATCACGATCCTCGGCGGCGCCCGGGGAGCGGCCGCCGTCACCCCGTCCACTGGCCCTTGTCGGATACCAGCGGATCGCGTCCAATGCTGATGTCGGGTGCCGATTCGGGAGGACGGTTCGATGCGAGGGTGTCTTGCCACCATCGGGTTCGTGTTCGCCGCCTTCGTCGGGATCGTCCTGTTCGCCTCGGGATTCACCTGGGTCAGGCTGCACCTGCAGGCGGGCGCGGTGCTCGACCGGTGGACGGCCGCGATCGAAGCCGCCGGCGGACAGCCATCGTTCGCCGTCGTGGGTGAGCGCACCCGGCAGCTGGGCGACTGGGAGCTGACCTTCGACAACGGGAAGCCCGCCCTGATGGCCGGGGCGTTCGTGACTCCGCTCAACCTTCCGGCGGACACGCCGCCCGACGGGACCGTCCGCTGGCCCGACGGTTCGACCGAGCCGGTTCGCCTGGCCTCGGCACTCTCGGCGTTCAACGAGATGCGGAGCGTGGACTACAGCCGCTGCCAGTGCGAGCCTCTCCGGGTCACGGCAGCTCGGCTGACGACGCGCGCGACCGAGACGACGCGCGGTCTCGTCGACATCCCGGTCTGGGAGTTCACGGTCGAAGGCACAGCCGTGCGCGTCACCCATCCGGCGCTCGCCGGTGCCTCGGCGGTGTCGGTCCCGTCTGCCCCCGACCCGGGGTCGTGGGTCATCTCGATCGACCAGGCGACCATCGGTGCGGACGACCGCCACCTGGTGGTGCGGTTCGGCGGCGGTCCCGGGCCGGGCGAGGGCGGGTGCCTGTACGAGTACGCCACCGAGGCCGTCGAATCGAGGTCGGCCGTCGTGGTGCTGCTCCACGAGCACCCGTGCTGGTGGGGGAACCTGCCGCCCCCCCGGGCTGCCGTCGCCTACGGCCGGACGGCCGACGTCCGGCTGGCCTCGCCGCTGAACGGGCGTGCCGTCCTGGAACCTCGCTTCGGTCAGCCGGTCAGGTTGATCGCGCCCGACTACTCAATGGGCCCGGTCGACGCAGATCGGGCGCTCACGGTCGCCCGCGAACACGTGTCATCCAGCCATCCGTCCACGACGGTCCTGAACGTCCGGGCCGGAACCCCTGCCCGGGGCGCGACGCGCGACGGACGAGCCTCGTGGGTCATCGAGATGGCCTACGACATGGTCGTCCCGCCCCCGGCCGCGCAGGTCCTGACCTCACGGGAGCTCTACTACGTCGACATCGAAACCGCCGAGGTCCGGGTGGTCCAGGTCTTCTTCGGCGAGCGCACCCCGGCACCGTCCGGCACGGAGACGGGCCAGCACTGATGAAGACCGTGAATCAGGCGATCACGGGCGCGTCCCGGTCGACCAGGTCCCGGATCATCAGTGCCGGAATCGTCATGGCCGTGATCGCGACTGTCGCGCCGGCAGGTTTCGTGCTGCTGCTGGCTGGCGCGAGTTGCGGTCGCAACCGCCGGCTGATCAGGACTGGGCGGGACCTGGCCAACCTCCACGGAGAGTCGAGTACGTGTGAATCTTGCGATTCGATAGATTGACTCTTGCTCGACAGGGGCCTATGGCGGCGGCGTCCGCGGCCCGTGACCCGGGACCTCGAGGCTCCCGCTAGGCGTCGTCCGAGCCGGCGAGCAGGCCCCACGGAAGGAGCCACGCGGCCGCGACCGCCAGGGCCCATAGCAGGGGGCGCAACGGGTCCGTCGACAGGTAGGCGAGGGCGACCTTCGTGACGCTGTCGATCGACGCGAGCCGGATCGTGGAGGCCGGCAGGCCCACGACGTCCGCCGCCGCGAGCGCATGGCTGATGATCAGGTACTCGCCCGCGGTCACGGCCGCGGTCGTCAGGGCGACCGAGATGACCGGCAACATGAAGGACACGCGCCGTCGACCGCCGACCGTGCCAGCGACGACGACGGTGGCGGCGATCAGCAGGCCGACGAGCCAGGCGGCCCGTCCCTGGCCGAACTTGATCCCCGCCTCGAACCAGTACCACCCCGCGGTGAAGAAGACGGCCGCGGCGGCACCGATCAGGACGGCGAGCGTGAGATTGGGCTCCCGGACGGCAGTGGCCGGCGGCTGGCCAAGCTCTCTGGAGGCCGCGGGCGGGACCTTGGCGCCCGGGATGACGGGTTGCGGCTTCGCCTCGCCTCGCTTGACGTGGCACTTGTAGCAGCGGCCGTTGTTCTGGTCGTTGAGCGAGTTGCATTGATCGCAAATCCAGTAGCCACCCATCGAGGCACCTCCACCACGCGCGTCGTCCCTCGGCCGGTCGGCACGTTAGCGGCGCACGATGGCACGCGCAAGGGCCGCTTGTCCGTCGGCGGCGCCGATGTCGAGATCGGCCCCGGGGGCACTACCATGGCGAGCTGCGGGCGTCCGCCGACGCCACGGGCAATCGCGTCGGCACCCTCCTGGGGCCGAGGGCCTCCGTCCCGAAGGCGCATGGGAGCGTGTCGTGTCCTACGTCGTGGATTTCGCCACCGTCTCGACCACCGGCCTGGAGTCCTCGCCGGTGGCCGACGCCCTCGCCGGGCTGCGGGCCAACGAGGCCCGCTACTTCAAGAACAAGTACGGCCACGACTTCACCGTGGCGCCCGCGAGCGAGGCCCGGGCGACGATCGACTACGTCCACCACATCCTGGAGAAGGAGCGTGGGCTGGTCATCGCGTCCCGCCCGCTCGAGGCGACGTCCTTCGTGGTCGAGAACGTCCGCTGGACCTACGTCTTCTACGAGAGCGGCCTGGCGATCAACGTGCTGTACACGATCGATGGCCCCAGCAAGCGGGCGGTCGGGTTCAAGCTGTCCGACGGGATGGAGATCCCCGCCGAGCTTGCCACGCGGTTCAAGTTCGCGCGCCAGAAGTCGAAGCTGGCGGGGACCATCCGTGGCTCGTTCTTCGTGATCAAGGGCGAGTACTGACGTCAGCTGGCGGGGGGGTCGCCCCACGCCGAGCCGACACGTCAGGCCCGCGTCCCCACCGTTCCCGAAAGGACGTCATCGCTTCCCATGTGGACCCTCCAGGTCGCCTGCCCCGATCGCCCCGGACTCGTCGCCAGCCTGTCGGGCTGCCTGTTCCAGCACGGGGCCAACATCGTCGACGCGGATCAGCACACCGATCCCGACGATCGCTCCTTCCACCAGCGGATCCGCTTTGAGCTGGCCGCCGGGCGCGAGTCGGACCTAACCTCAGCCCTGGCCGCCCTCGCCGCCGAGCAGGGAATGACCTGGCGTCTGCGCCGACCGGGCGGCGTGGCGCGCGTGGCCATCTTCGTCTCCAGGCTGGACCACTGCCTGTACGACCTGCTGGTCCGCAACGGCGCCGGCGAGCTCCCCTGCGAGATCGCGGTGGTGATCAGCAACCACCCGGACCTGGCGCCCATCGCGGCCCACTTCGGCATCCCGTTCCGGGTCTTCCCCATCACCCCGGAGACGCGCACCGCCCACGACGCGGCCGTGAGCGCCTTCCTGGACGAACAGGCGATCGACCTGGTCGTGCTGGCCCGCTACATGCAGATCGTGAGCCCGACGCTGGTCGCGAAATACCAGGGCCGGATCATCAACATCCACCACTCGTTCCTGCCGGCCTTCGTCGGCGCCCGGCCGTACCACCAGGCGCACGAACGGGGCGTGAAGCTGATCGGCGCCACCGCCCACTACGTGACGGACGTCCTGGACGAAGGGCCAATCATCGAACAGGACGTCATCCGCGCGACGCACCGCGACGCCATCGACGACCTGGTCCGCAAGGGCCGCGACGTGGAGCGGGCGGTGCTGGGCCGTGCGGTCCGCTGGCACCTGGAGGACCGGGTGCTGATCTATGGGAACCGGACGGTGGTCTTCGCCTGATCGACGGCTGAGGCCGCGCGGGGCCTGCCGGGCTGCGGATGCCGACCCGCCCGGGGCCTGCCGCCCGCGCGACGGCCGCCTCGCCGCCCGCGCGCGAACCTATACTCGGGCTGCGCCCCACCCCCTCTTCGGGATGCGTGAGGTGCGCCGGTGACCATGACCCTTCCGCCGTTCCGGTACGTGGTGCCGGTGCGGCTAGATGACGCGCTCGACCTGCTCGCGGAGCATGGCCCCGGCGCCCGGGTGATGGCCGGCGGGACCGACATCATCGTCGCCATGCGCGAGCGCGGCCTCCGGCTGGGCTGCCTGGTCGACCTCAAGCACATCCCGGGACTCGCGGCGATCGGCGTCGGGCCGTCGGGCTCGCTCTCGATCGGGTCGCTGACCCCCGTCCGCGACGTGGAGCGATCCGCGGTGGTCCGTGACGGCTGGGGCGTCCTGGCCTCGGCGGCCGGGATGCTCGCCTCCATCCAGGTGCGCAACAAGGCCACGCTGGGGGGCAACATCTGCAACGCCTCGCCGGCCGCGGACCTGGCGCCGCCGCTCCTGGTCCTCGACGCCGTCGCGGTGGCCTACGGCCGCCAGGGCGAGCGCTCCATCCCCATGGCCCAGCTGTTTGCGGGGCCGGGCCGGACCACGCTCAACGGGGACATCCTGACGGGCTTCACGATCCCGCCCATGCCGGGCGGGGCGCGGGCGGTCCACCTCAAGCACGGGCCGCGCAACGCGATGGACATCGCCATCGCGGGCGTCGCGGTGCTGGCCGTGCCCGACGCCAGTGGCACGCGCTGGGCCGACGCGCGGATCGCCCTGGGCTCGGTCGCGCCGACGCCGATCCGGGCCACGGCCGCCGAGGCGGCGCTCCGCGGCGCCCTGATCGGGCCCGAGTCCATCGACGAGGCCGCCCGGCTCGCGGCGGAGGCCGCCAGCCCCATCGGCGACGTCCGTGGCTCCGCCGACTACCGCCGCGCCATGATCGCGGCCCTCACCCGCCGCGCCCTCCAGGAGGTGTCCGCGTGACCGCGCTGCAGAACCCCGCTCCGGCCAAGGTCGTCCTGAGCCTGACCATCAACGGCGAGCCGCGCCAGGCCCTGGTGGCGCCCCACCGTTCCCTGCTCGAGGTGCTCCGCGAGGACCTGGAGCTGACGGGCGCCAAGCGCGGCTGCGATGCCGGCGACTGCGGCGCCTGCTCGGTCATCCTCGACGGCCGCCTCGTCGCCAGCTGCCTGACCCTTGCCCTCGAGGCGGAGGGGGCGACGCTGCGGACGATCGAGGGCGTGGCGCTCGACGATCGCCCCGACGCGGCACTCCACCCCATCCAGCAGTCCTTCGCCCGGCACGCCGCCGTCCAGTGCGGCTTCTGCACCCCGGGGATGGTGATGGCCACCGTGGCCCTGCTCGAAGAGAACCCGCACCCCACGGAGCAGGAGGTCCGGCAAGGGATCGCCGGGAACCTCTGCCGGTGCACCGGCTACTCCCAGATCGTGGAGGCCATCCTGGACGCGGCCAACGCCGCGCCAGCCGCACAGACCGCCGGAGCGCCGCGATGAACGAGACCGTGGTTGGCACCAGCGTCCTGCGACGCGATGCCCCGGGCAAGCTCATCGGCCAGGCCCGCTACGCCGACGACCTGGTCCTGCCCCGGATGCTGTACGCGGCCACCACCCGGTGCAGCCTGCCCCACGCCCGGATCGTCTCGATCGACACGGCGCCGGCGCTGGCGATCCCCGGCGTCCACGCCGTCCTCACCGCCAAGGACATCCCGGGCACCAACGCCGTGGGCCCGGTGGTCAAGGACCAGCCGGTCCTCGCGGACGGCGTCGTCCGCTACGTCGGCGAATCCGTCGCGATCGTGGCGGCCGAGACCAAGGACGCCGCCATGGCGGCCGCGGCCGCCGTGGTCGTGGTGTACGAGGAGCTCCCGGGCGTCTTCGATCCCATCGAGGGCATGGCCGACGGGGCCCGCAAGGTCTTCGCCAAGGGCAACATCGGCTCGCGGACGCGGCTCCGGCGCGGCGACGTGGCCGCCGGCTTCGCGGCCTCCGACGTGATCGTGGAGGGCGACTTCACGACCCAGATGATCGAGCACTCGTACATCGAGCCCGAATCGTCCGTGGCGACGATCGAGCCCGACGGGTCGATCGTGATCTACGCCGCCACCCAGTACATCCACTACGACCGCGACGAGGTGGCCCGCACCCTGGGCGTGCCCTCCAGCGAGGTCCGCGTGATCCAGATGACGACCGGCGGCGGCTTCGGCGGCAAGTTCGGGAGCCCGCTCCCGCAGTGCCACGCGGCGCTCCTCGCCATGAAGACGGGTCGGCCGGTCAAGGTGACCTGGACGCGCGGAGAATCCATCGGGACCTCCATCAAGCGCCACCCCTACCAGATGCACTACAAGGTTGGCGCGCGGTCCGACGGGATGCTCCAGGCCGTCGAGGCCCGCCTCATCTCCGACACGGGCGCCTACCTCGTGACCGGCAACTCCGTCCTGGGCAAGTCCACCACGCACTGCACGGGGCCGTACTCGGTGCCCAACGTGTCGGCCGACGGGTTCGCCGTCCACACCAACAACCCGCCCTCCGGCGCCATGCGCGGCTACGGCGTTCCGCAGGTCACCATCGCCATCGAGCAGGTGATGGACGAGATCGCCCACCGCCTGGGGATGGATCCCGTGGAGCTGCGGCTGCGCAACGCCCTGGACATCGGGTCTACCACGGCCACCGGCCAGGTGCTCAAGGGCAGCGTCGGCATCAAGGAGGCACTCCGGGGCGCCGGGGCGGCCGCCGAAGCGTTCCGGGCCGAGATCGACCAGGCCCCGCCCGGCCGTCGCCGCGGCGTTGGCGTGGCAGCCAGCTGGCACGGGACGGCCAGCGCCCGCCGACCATCCGAAGGCACGACCGTGGTCAACGTCATGAAGGACGGCAGCGTCTCGGTGATCACGGGAGCGGTGGAGATCGGGCAGGGCTCCGACACCGTGATGGGGATGATCGCCGCGGAGGAGCTGCGCGTCCCCTTCGAGAAGGTCCGCGTCTTCACCACGGACAGCGCCGTGGCGCCGGACTGCGAGGCCACCACGGCCAGCCGGGTGACCTACATCACCGGCAACGCCACCCGCCGCGCGGGCGCCGAGGCACGCCGGCAGATCCTGGAGATGGCCAGCCAGGACCTGGAGGCCAGCGTCGACGACCTGGAGCTGCGCGATGGCGTGGTCACGGTCATCGGCGCCCCCAGCCGCCGGCGAACCTTCGCCGACATGGTCTTCGAGCGGGGCATGCAGGGCGTGACCGCCGTGGGCAGCTTCATCGCGGAGATCGTGGCCCCCGACGCCGAGACGATGCAGGGGATCCCCCATCCCACCTACGGGCTGGCGGCGCATGCCGCCCTGGTCGAGGTGGAGATGGATACCGGCCGGATCCGGGTCCTCAAGTACGCGGCCTTCAACGACGTGGGCCGCGCGATCAATCCCATCTCCGTGATCGGCCAGTCGTCGGGCGGCGCGGTGATGGGGATCGGCTACGGCATCCTCGAGGAGGTACAGCTCCGGGAGGGCCGGGTGGTCACCCCCAACTTCGCGACGTACATGCTGCCGACCGCGCTGGACGTGCCGGCCATCGACGTCGGGATCGTGGAGGCTCCCGAGGCCACCGGCCCCTACGGCGCCAAGGGGCTGGGCGAGCTGGCGGCCAACCCGGGCGGAGCCACGATTCTGTGCGCGATCCGGGACGCGACGGGGATGATGATGACCAGGACGCCGGTCACCCCCGAGCGGCTCTTCATGGCCATGCAGGAGGCCGGGGTCTCGACTCGCTAGTCCCGGCGGCTCTCCGGCGAGGGCACCGCGTCGCGCGCGACTGCGCGACGCGGGGGTTCCCGCAGCCAGCCCCCGAACCGGGCCGGCGCCGCTCGGTTCGCATGTATCCCTTTCGGGCTCGATCTCGTCAATGAGGCAGAAGGGTCGCGAGTGCGGCCCGCCCATGAGCGTGAGCATGAGCCCCAAGGGAACACACAGCATCGACATGGCCGGTTACGGCGAGCCGCTGCCCGGCGCGCCAGGCCACGGGGAGCGCCAGCCCATGGCCGTCGTGATCATCGGCGGCGTCGCGGGCGGGATGTCGGCGGCGACCCGCCTGCGCCGGCTGGACGAGTCGGCCCGGATCACGATCATCGAGCGCAGCGGCTACGTGTCGTTCGCCAACTGCGGGCTCCCCTACCACGTGGGCGGCGTCATCGGCGAGCGGGACGCGCTGCTCCTCCAGACCCCCCAGTCGCTGGGCGAGCGGTTCAAGCTCGACGTCCGGGTGCGCCACGAGGCCGTCCGCATCGACCGCGACCGGCGCGTGGTGGTGGTCCGCGATCTCGACGGGGGCACGGACGCCGAGCTCCCGTATGACGCCCTCATCCTCTCGCCCGGGGCCTCGCCGGTGCTCCCCCGGATCCCGGGAATCGAGCGGGCCCTGTCGCTGCGCAGCATGGAAGACGCCGACCGGCTGGTGGCGGCGGCCAGCGACGCGCGGACCGCGCTGGTCATCGGCGGCGGCTTCGTGGGCCTCGAGATGGCGGAGAACCTGGTCCATCGTGGCCTGGCCACCTTGGTCGTGGAGGCGACCGCCCAGGTCATGGCACCACTCGACCCCGAGATGGCCGAGCTGGTCCACCGCCGCATCCGGCACGCCAAGGTGGATCTCCGCCTGGGTTCCGGCGTGACCTCGATCGACGCGACCCACGTGACCCTCGCCACCGGCGAGCGACTGCCCGCGGACCTGGTCATGGCCGCGATCGGCGTCCGTCCCGAGACGGGGCTGGCAGGCGGCGCGGGGCTGGCGATCGGGCCCCGGGGCGGCATCGTCATCGACGAGCACTTCCGCACCAGCGACCCGCACATCTACGCCGTGGGCGACGCCGTCGAGAAGCGCGACGGCCTGGACGGCTCCGAGGCGCTCATCCCGCTGGCCAACACGGCCAACCGGCAGGGCCGCTTCGTGGCCGACGTGATCGCTGGCCGCCCGGGCACCGACCGCGGCGTCTACGGGACCGCGATCGTCGGCGTCTTCGGCCTCCAGGTCGCCACCACCGGCTGGAACGAGAAGCGGCTGCGCGCGGCGGGACGACCGTACCTCGCCGTCCACACCCACCCGTCATCGCACGCGGGCTACTACCCGGGCGCCGACGGGATGGCGCTCAAGCTGCTGCTGGACCCGGGGACGGACCGCATCCTGGGCGCGCAGGGCGTGGGCAAGTCCGGCATCGACAAGCGGATCGACGTCATCGCCACGGCCATGGCCGGCAATCTCACCGCCAGCGACCTCGCCGACCTCGAACTGGCCTACGCCCCGCAGTTCTCGTCCGCCAAGGACCCGGTGAACATGCTGGGCTACGCGGCGATGAACGCGCGGAGCGGCCTGACGCCCACCATCGAATGGCACGAGCTCCAGGCGGCGATGTCCCAGGGCGCCGCGCTGGTTGACGTGCGGTCCCGCGAGGAGCACCGCCGGGGCGCCATCCCGGGCTCCATCCTGATCCCGGTGGACGAATTGCGCGACCGGCTGGACGAGGTCCCCAGCGGCCCGGTCGTGGTCCACTGCGCGGTCGGCATCCGGGGGCACACGGCCACCCGGATCCTGCGCCAGCGCGGCTGGGATCGGGTTCGCAACCTGGACGGCGGCTACGCCACCTGGGCGGCGGGCACGGGCCGCCCATGACGGCACCCGTGACGACGCCCGTGACGACGCCCATCTCGGGCCCCGTGACACCTGCATCGCGACCACGCCCCACCACCATCACGCCCCGGAGGTCCACGTGCTCTCATTCCTGAAGAACCTCGGCGCCGGCACGCCATCCATCGACGTCGAGGAGCTCGACACGCTCATGGGCAGCGGGGCCGTCCGCGTGCTCGACGTCCGCGAGGACCACGAGTTCGCCTCCGGCCACGTGCCCGGCGCGATCCACGTCCCGGTCAATCGCCTGGCCGGTCGCGTCGCCACGCTGAAGAAGGACAAGCCGTACGCGGTGATCTGCGCCGGCGGCGGCCGAAGCCAGGGCGCAACCGACTTCCTGCTCCAGAGCGGGTTTGCTGGCGCGGTCAGCGTGCGCGGCGGGACCAGCGCCTGGGCGCGCAGCGGCCGGAGGATCGTCCGCTAGGTTCGAAAGGGCGACGCCGGGCACCGGGCACCGGGCACCGGGCGCCGGGCACCGGGCGCCGGGCGCCGGGGGGGATGGTCGCGGACCCGCCCGGCCTCACGCCCCGGGTCGGCGGCCTGGCTCGTCGTCGAGTCGCGCGCGGATCCGATCCGCCATGGCGGCCTCGACGACCGTGTCCGGGTCGCGCAGTCCGCCGAGCGACGCCTGCACCCCAACCAGGCTGGCATACAGCGGCGGGCAGGTAGGGCAGTCGTGGAGGTGGGTCTCCACGGCGTGGTTGGTGGCGGCATCCAGCTCGCCGTCCAGGTAGGCCGAGACGTGCCGGCGCGCCGTCCAGCACCGGATGGGCTGGGCCAGGCTGGCCCGCCGCCGCGCGTCACCCTCGCTGAGCGCGCTGACCAGCATCATCCGGCCGCGGCGGAGGCGCTGCTTGGTCGCCGGCAGCCCGGCGGCCATGGCCGCCGCGATCTCCGCCGCGGTCCAGCCCAGCGCGTCGTGGAGGACGACGGGGACGCGGTAGATGACCGGCAGGCGGGCCAGGCCATCCTCCAGCTCGTCGCGCAGCTCGGCCCGCTCCAGGACGCGCTCCGGGACGATCGAGCAGTGGTCGTCCTGCCACTCGGCCTCGACGGCGTCGATGTCGAGCTCCTGGCGGTGGGCCCTTGCCCGGTCGATGATCCGGTTGACCAGGCTGCGCCGGAGCCACGCGCCAAGCGCCTGCGGGTCGCGGAGCTGGTCGCGCCGCCGCCACGCGCCGATGATCGTCTCCTGGGCGCAGTCCTCGGCCTGGTCCGAGTCACGAACCAGGCGGCTGGCCAGGCCGACCAGCCGCGGCAGCTGTGCGGCCAGCTCCCGGGCAAAGGCGTCGCCGTCCGACGACGCGGCGGGCTGTTCCGGTGCGGGCGGCAGGTCGATCACGCCGCCAAGTGTGCGCCGATCCTGTCTCCGGCCGCGGTCGCGGTGCGGCTCAGGCGCGCGGCAGCTCCAGCCAGAACGCGGCGCCCCCGCCGGGGCCGCTCTCCGCGCCAACGGTGCCGCCGTGGGCCTCCACCAGGGCCCGGACAATGGCCAGCCCAAGCCCGGACGTGCCCGATGCCCGGTCGCGCGCCGGATCGGCCTGGTAGAAGCGCTCGAAGAGGTGCGGGAGGTGCTCCCCCGGAACCCCCGGGCCCGAATCCCGCACGGCGATGCGAACCCGGCCGCCGCCCACCGAGTCGCGCGAGCCGGCCGCTGCGCTGGAGCCCACGACCCCGGCCTCCAGCTCGATCAGCCCACCCGAGGGCGTGACGCGTACGGCGTTGTCGAGCAGCGCGGCCAGCACCTGGCGAAGCCGGTCGGGATCGCCCCGAACGGCCAGCGGGCCGGCGGTGGACGTCGTGATGCGCAGGCCGGCCTGCGCCGCACGCCCGGCGAAGGAGCCGGCGGCCTGATCGAGCAGCTGTGCCACGTCCAGCACCTCGGTGGCCAGCGGCAGTCCGCCCTCCTCCGCCTGGCTGATGGTGCGAAGGTCGTCGACGAGGCGCGCCAGGAGGCGCGACTGATCGCGGATGGTCTCCAGGTGGCGGTCGTCGTGCTGGTAGACGCCGTCCAGGACCGCGTTGGTGGTCGCGGTGATGACCGCGAGGGGCGTCTTCAACTCGTGGGCGGCATCCTGGAAGAAGCGGCGCCGGGCGGCCTCGGCCTGCTCCAGCGACGCCGCCATGGTGTCGAACGACCGTCCCAGGGAGCCGATCTCGTCGCCCCGGTCGCCCAGCCCCGAGCGCCGGGCCAGGTCGCCGCGGGCCACGGCCGATGCCGCGTCTCCCAGCCGGTCCAGCGGGCGCGTGATGCGGCGCGCCAGGAGGAACCCCAGCAGCGACGCGACCGCCGCACCACCCAAGGCGATCAGGACGATGGTGAGGATGGCGTCCTGCTGCACCTGGAGGGTGTGCTGCCCCATGAGCCCGCCTGGGCCGCGACCCGCACCCGGGCCGGGAGTGGCGCCGGCGTCGGCCGTGATCTGGGCGAAGGCGCGGCTCACGATGACGGGCGCCGAGGCAACCACCGCCGCGGCCGAGACCAGCGCGACCAGCGCGAAGAGGATGGCGAGGCGGACGCGCAGGCTCATGGTCTGGCCCCGCGGTACCCGACGCCGCGAACCGTCTCCACGTATTGGCCGCCGTCGGGTCGTTCGCCCAGCTTGCGGCGAAGGTTCTTGACGTGGCTGTCGATGGTCCGGTCGAAGGAATCAAAGCTCTCGCCGAAGACCTGCTCGCCCAGCTGCTCCCGGCTGAGCACCAGCCCGGGGCGTGCGGCGAGCGTCGCCAGGAGGTCGAACTCCACCCGGGTGAGCTCGACCCGCGCGCCGCCGCGCCGGACCTCTCGTGCGTCGGGGTCGATGGCCAGGTCAAAGGACGCGAGGCCGGCATCGACTCCCGGATCCCTGGGTTGGCCGGCAATCTCCGGCAAGGCGGGGCCCGCCCCGGCGGCGTCGCGCTGGATGGCCGTTCGGCGGAGGACCGCCCCGACCCGGGCGACCAGCTCCCGCGGCTCCATGGGCTTCGTGACGTAGTCGTCGGCGCCCAGCTCCAGCCCGGCCACCCGATCGATCACGTCGTCGCGGGCCGTCAGCATGATGACCGCGCCGCTCCATGCCCCCGTCCGCAGCGCCCGGAGGACATCGAAGCCCGAGCGCCGGGGGAGCATGACGTCCAGCACGATGAGGTCCGGCGACTGCGTGCGGGCCAGCTCCAGCGCCGTCTCGCCGTCACCGGCGGTCAGCACCTCGTGGCCCTCGCGCGCGAGATAGGCGCGGACCACATCCACGATGTGGGCCTCGTCGTCGACGACCAGGATGCGGGCCATGCCGGGCAGCATAGGGGGACGGCCGGGCCTGCGAACAGGTCCGACCGTCCCGGTCCGATTGGTGGTTACTGCTGAGCCGCGGGGCAATCGCCGTGCTGGCCCATGGCCTGGCCCCGGGGACCGATGCCCAGCGCGCCCATGCCCTGGGCGACCTTGCCCATCAGTGCCTTGCCGGCGCCAACCGCCGCGCCCTGCATGCCGCCGGGCTCGGTCTGGTTGACCATGGCCTCGGCGCGGGCCTCGACCTGCGCCTTGAGGGCGTCGGCCTGCTCGGCCGTCAGGGCGCCGTTGGTCACGCGGACGTCGATCTGGCTCGTCCACTGCGCCGTGAGCGCGTCGACCACGACGGCCGGATCCACGCCCTGCTGCTCAGCGATCTGGGCGAGGGACAGGCCGTCCTGGCGAAGCTCCCGGACCTGGGCCTGGTCCAGGTTGAGGATGGTGCCCAGGGTGCCGCCCATCGCAGCGCCCGCGGCCGGACCATTACCACCGCCCTGCGGACCGGCGGCCGAGACGCCGGCGACGGCGGCCAGGGCCAGCAGGCCAGCGCCCCCGAAGGAGACGATCAGCTTCTTGTTCATCGAAGGTGCCTCATGTGTGCCCGATCCGTCCCCGGCCTGCCCGGGTTGTCTGTCCGGATTGGTGCAAGGGCAATGTGGGCTCCGGGCGTGGAGCCAGGATGGAGGCCCGATGGAGCCGCCGTGGAGGCTAGCGGAGCGCCCGGGCGACGGCGTCCACGATCGACTCGATCGCCTGCGCCTCGTCCACGGGGTGCGGCTGGATCTGCCGGACCAGGATCGTCGACAGCCCGTGGACCGCGGACCAGGCGATGAGGGGCCCCTCGGCATGCCGGCGATCGTCGATCGCGCCCGCGGCGTGGAGGTCGTCGAACACGCCCCGCAGGATGGACCAGGCCGATGGGTTGTCGGGGTGGTCCGGCCCCACGCACGGGGTGAAGGCGATCTCGAACAGGCCGGGCTCCCGGAGGGCGAACGCGACGTAGGCGCGGCCCACGGCCCGAAGGCGGAGCCAGGCCGCGCTGGCCGCGCTGGCCGCGTCCGGCGCGACGGGGCCTGCAACGGCCTCGGCGTCGCCAACGACGCCGGCGTCGGCCAGCGCCGCGAGCATCTCGCCACCCAGTTGCTCGCGCGCCCGTTGCGACACCGCGGCGACCAGGTGGTCCAGGCTGGGGAAATGGCGATACGCCGCCGTCGGCGAGACCCCGAGCGACTTGGCCAGCTCGCGGAGGCCAAGCACGCCGGGCCCGCCCGCGCGCGGCCGCCAGGCCGGCGTCCAGGAGGGCCTCGCGCAGGGCGCCATGGTGGTACGGGCGGGGATCCATCAGCGGAGCATAGCAGAGTGTTGACACCGTTTACATCATGCCCTAATGTCAACACCGTCAACACCACGGCGGACCCCCCCGTCCCCGGCCAGCCCCACGCCAGTCAGGAGACCCAACGTGCACGGCACCAACGACGAGACCACCATCCGCGACCTGGCGCGCCGGCGCCTGGCCGATCGGCGGGCGTTCGGCGCCGCCCTTGGTAGCTGGGTCGCCGTCTCGGCGCTGCTCCTCGCCATCTGGTTCACCACCACGGGCCTGAGCAGCTACTTCTGGCCGATCTGGCCCATTCTCGGCATCGGCGCCGGCGTCGCGGGCACGTGGTGGCGCGCCTATGGGCCAATCCGCCGACCCATCTCGGACGCGGACGTGGATGCGGAGGTCAACCGGATCGCCGGCCGCTGACGCCTTCCACCTCGACACTCGTCGCCTCCCAGCCCAGCCAGGAGTTCCCCGCATGACCGCTCCCACCCACGCCGTGCTGGGCACCGGCCCCATCGGCGCGGCCATCGCCGAGCAACTGGTCGCCGCCGGCGAGTCCGTCCGCCTCATCAGCCGGTCCGGCGGCGACGCCGGCGTGCGCGGCGTCCAGGCGGTGGCCGCCGACCTCACGGACGCGGCCGCCGTCCGCTCGGCCGCCGCCGGCGCGCGGGTGGCGTACTTCGCCTGCCAGCCCGCCTACACGGCCTGGACCGAGGGCTTCCCGCCGCTGGCCAATGGCGTGCTGCGAGGCCTGGCGGGCACCGGCACCCGGCTGGCCGTGGTCGACAACCTGTACATGTACGGCCCCACCGACGGCCGCGCCCTGACGGAGGACCTCCCGTCCGTCGCCACCACCCGCAAGGGTCGTGCCCGGGCGCGCCTGGCTCAGCAGTTCCTGGCCGCCCACCAGGCCGGCGACGTCCCGGTGACCATCGCGCGCGGCTCCGACTACTTTGGCCCCCGCGCGGCGTCCTCGTCGGTCGGCGGCGACCGGCTCTTCCCGCCGCTCCTTGCCGGCAAGGCCGTCCAGGTCTTCGGCGACCCGGACGCGCCACACACGTACACGTACGTCGCGGACTTCGCCCGCACGCTGATCGAGCTGGGGCGACGCGACGAGGCGCTGGGCCAGGCGTGGCACGTCCCCAACGCCCCCGCACTCTCTCAGCGCCAGTTCGCCACCCGCGCAGCCGCGGCCGCCGGCCTCCCCGCGCCCAGGCTCAGCCGAGTCTCCCGGCCCATGCTCCGGCTGGCCGGCCTCTTCATCCCGCCGGCCCGCGAGGTCATCGAGATGCTGTACGAGTTCGAGGAGCCGTTCGTCGTGGACTCCTCGAAGGCGGAACAGGCGTTTGGGCTCCGTGCCACACCCCTGGACGAGGCGCTGCGGCCCACGCTGGCCTGGTGGCGGACGCGCCTGGTGGCGTGACGCCGTTCCCGGTGGCGTGACCGCGCGGCCCGTCTGCCTGTCGGCCGGGCCAACGCCGGGCGGAACGTGGACAATCCGCCGATGAGCCCCATCGGTATCCTCCGCGACAACCGGACCCGCCTCGTCCTGACCAGCGGCTCGCTCCTCTTCGTGGAGCTGCTGCTCATCCGCTGGATCCCGGCCGAAGTCCGCTACATCGGGTTCTTCAGCAACTTCCTGCTCATGGCCAGCTTCCTGGGCATCGGGATCGGAATCCTGCTGGGGCGGCGACGCAGCCTCCAGTCGATCGCCATCTTCCCGGTCCTCCTGCTGGCCGTGGTCTGGCTGATCACCTCACTCCAGCTCAACGTCCAGGTCCGGTCGTCCAACGAGATCTTCTTCGGCCTCGCCGAGAGCAACGTGGCCGATGTCAACTTCCTGGCGCTGCCCATCGTGTTCGCCCTGGTCACGGCCACCATGGCCAGCCTCGCGCTGCCGCTGGGCCCCCTCCTGGGCTCCATGCCGCCCCTGCGCGCGTACGCGTTCGACATCCTGGGCTCCATGCTGGGGATCGCCGGGTTCGTGGCGCTATCCGCGGGCGGCACGCCGCCCCAGGCCTGGTTCGCGATCGTGGCGGTCCTGGTGGCGCTGCTGACGGCGGCGACCAGCATCACGATCCCCCGGCTCGCCTCGCTCCTGCTCTTTGCCGGGGTGATCGCCATGACCCAGGCCGCACCGGGGCAGATCTGGTCGCCCTATTACCGGATCGACACGTACTACTACAGCGACGGCGAGATGGGGGTGAACGTCAACGGCATCCCCCACCAGATCCTGCACCCCGTGGACGCGCCGAAGGAGGGCTTCTACGACCAGGTCTACCGGTGGTGGCCGGGTCGGACCTACGCCAACGTGCTGGTCGTCGGGGCGGGCTCCGGCTCCGACACCGCCATCGCCCTGGCCAGGGGGGCCGGCCACGTGGACGCCGTGGAGATCGACCCGGCGATCGCGCAGATCGGCCGCGACTACCACCCGGACCGGCCCTACCAGGACCCTCGGGTCAGTGCCATCGAGAACGACGGCCGGGCCTTCCTGAGGACCACCGACCGGCAGTACGACCTGATCGTCTTCGCCCTGCCCGATTCGCTCACCCTGGTCAGCTCGACCGCGAACATCCGGCTGGAGTCATTCCTGTTCACCGAACAGGCCTTCGCGAGCATCCGCGACCACCTGGCACCGGGCGGCGTCTTCGCCATGTACAACTACTACCGGGACCCGTGGCTGATCGCCAAGATCGGCGGGATGCTGGGCGACGCCTTTGGAACCGCGCCGATCCTGCGCCTGTACGGCGACAACCAGGCGATCTTCGCCAACGGCCCCGCGGTGGCCTCGCTGGCCGGAGGGACGCCGCCCGGCGACGCGGTCGATGCCATCCCCGTGGTCGACGGTCCCGTCGCGACCCCCGCCACGGACGACTGGCCGTTCCTCTACCTGCGCACGCCGTTCGTGGCGCCGTACTACCTGCTGGCGCTGGCCATCGTCCTGGGGATCGCGCTGCTGGCGGTGGCGGGGGCGGCCCGAGTGGGCGACACCTCGCTCCGGCGATTCAGCCCGCACTTCTTCGTCCTGGGCATCGCGTTCATGCTCCTGGAGACGCGCAGCCTGGTGAGCTTCAGCCTGCTCTTTGGCTCCACCTGGCTGGTCAACGCGCTGGCGTTCTTCGGGATCCTGGGCTCGGTGCTCCTGGCGATCCTGGTGAACGCCCGGCTGCACATCCGGCGCGCGGGCCGGCTGTACGCGGTGCTGGTCGCCGCGCTGGCGATCGCGTTCGTGATCCCGCCCGAATCGCTCCTGCTGGATCCGGCCTGGCTGCGCTACGGACTGGCGGCGGTGCTGGCGTTCGCGCCGGTCTTCGTCGCGAACCTGGTCTTCACGCACTCGTTCCGCGACACGCGCACCGCGGACATGGCCTTCGCCAGCAACCTGCTGGGCGCCATGGTGGGCGGGACGCTGGAATACCTGGCGCTCATCACCGGGTACGGGGCGCTGCTCGTGGTGGTGGTGGGCCTGTACGGGCTGGCCTGGCTGCTGGCCACCCGGGTTCGGCTCCTGGCCGACGTGGAGCTGCGCGCGGAGGGATAACCGGGGGCGGGACGACGGGCGGCGTGGCGGCGCGCGGGGCGCTCAGTCGCGGTTGAGCGGCCGCAGCCAGACCCACGGCGCGGCCTGTGGCGTGACCTCGGCCCGCACGGGGGCAAACGTCACCGGGGCGGCGCTCCCGAACGGGAGGAAGTAGCCGGTCACGTCGAAGATCAGCTCGACCGCGCTTCCCGGCGCGGCGCCGAAGGTGGCAGACAGCGTCCCGCCCACGCCCAGCGCACCCGTCACCCCGTTCGCGCGGTCGTCCCCGGCCGGGAAGTTGATGGTGCTGCTGGCGGCCGACGTCGTTGGGCTGGGCCCCAACACCGCCCAGCCGCCCGACGTCTGGCCCGTGACGGTCAGGATCCCGGTGACGGCGACGGCGTTCACCGGCACACCACCGCGGCCCGTGACCTGGAAGGTCTGTGGGACGAAGGCTTCGAATGCGCCGGGCAGGCCGTTGGCCTCACGGGTGTCCAGCAGGCGCGTGGGTGACAGGGGGACGTAGACGGCGTCCGACGTGCCGGGCACGAAGTAGCCGGTGACGTCGAAGATCAGCTCCACGGTGTTCCCCGGCGCGGCGCCATAGGTGGCCGACAGGGTCCCGCCCGAACCCAGCGCGACGGTGACGCCGTTCGCCCGGTCGTCGCCCAGCGGGAAGTTGATCGTGCTGCTGGTGGCCGAAGCTGTCGGGTTGGGCCCCAGCACCGCCCAGCCGCCCGACGTCTGCCCCGTGACGGTCAGGATCCCGGTGACGGCGACGGCGTTCACCGGCACACCACCGCGGCCCGTGACCTGGAAGGTGCGGGGCGCGAACGCGCCGAACGGGCCGGGCAGGCCGGTGCCATCGCGCGTGTCCAGCAGCCGGGCGGGCGGCAGCGCGACGTACGTGGCGCCGTTGGTGTTCGGCACGAAGTAGCCCGTCACGTCGAAGAGCAGCTCGACGGTGTTCCCGGCTCCGGCGCCGTAGGTGGCGGACAGGGTGCCGCCGGCACCCAGCGCGACGGTCACGCCGTTGGCACGGTCATCGCCCTGCGGGAAGTTGATGGTGCTGCTGGTGGCGGCCGTGGTCTGGATGGGGCCCAGGACGACCCAGCCGCCGGCGATCTGGCCGGTGACGGTGAGGACGCCGGTGACGGCGACGGCGCTCGAGGGGACGCCGCCGCGGCCGGTGACCTGGAACGTTCGGGGCGCGAACGCGCCGAACGGGCCGGGCAGGCCGGTGCCGTCGCGCGTGTCCAGCAGCCGGGTGGGCGGCAGGGCCACGTACGTGGCGCCATTGCTCGGGGTGGGCGTTGGCGACGGAGTGGGACTGGGCGTGGGCGACGGTGTTGGGCTGGGCGTGGGCGACGGAGTGGGACTGGGCGTGGGTGACGGCGTCGGGCTGGGCGTGGGCGACGGAGTGGGACTGGGCGTTGGAGTCGGCGTCGGAGTTGGGGCAGGGGTTGGGCTGGGTGAAGGCGTGGGTGTCGGGCTCGGCGTTGGGCTGGGTGTGGGCAAGGGCGTCGGCGTTGGGGCCGGTGTCGGGCTCGGCGTTGGGCTGGGTGTGGGCGTTGGGAATGGCGTTGGCGTCGGGAATGGCGTTGGCGTCGGCGACGGAGTGGGGGTTGGGGTCGGGGTGGGCGTGGGGAATGGCGTTGGGGTCGGGAACGGCGTTGGGCTGGGTGTCGGTGTGGGATCGGGGGTCGGGGTCGGCGTGGGTGACGGGGTCGGGGTGGGCGTCGGGAGCGGGGTCGGCGTCGGGAGCGGGGTCGGCGTGGGTGACGGGGTGGGACTCGGCGTCGGGCTCGGCGTTGGCGACGGGGTTGGCGTGGGTGACGGAGTAGGCGACGGCATTGGACTCGGGGTCGGACTGGGCGTCGGCGAGGGGGTCGGGCTCGGCGACGGCGTTGGCGTTGGCGTTGGCGTGGGACCTGGGGTTGGCGTCGGCGTGGGGGTCGGTGTCGGGAGCGGGTCGGCGCCCGTGATTCGAACGACAGCCTCGGGGCGAACCTTCCATTCGAACCAGAGGTTCTGACCCAGCAGCCCCGACTCGTTCACGCCCCAGCACTGCGCGGCGCCGCTCAGCAGCCGGACACACGTCGTGGCGCCCCCGGCCGACAGGAAGGTCGCCGCGCTGACCCCAACGGCCTGGACCGGCTGGTGCCGATCGGTCGTGCTGTTGTCGCCAACCTGGCCAGCGTTGTTCAGGCCCCAGCACCAGACCACCCCGGCCGATGTGCGAGCGCACGTGTGCCAGTACCCCATGGCCACCTCGGCCGCGGCGGGCAGGCCCCCAACCCCGCTGGGGAGCGAGCGACTGGTGGTGGATCCATCGCCCAGCTGGCCGTACGCGTTGCTGCCCCAGCAGGCGACGGCGCCGCCCGACAGGCGCGCGCAGGTCGAACCGCGCCCGGCGGACACCGCGACCCCATTGAAGACCTGCCGAACCTGGACGGGGCTGGAGCGGCTTGACGTGGTCCCGTCACCCAGCTGGCCGTCGGTATTCCCGCCCCAGCACCGGATGGTCCCGTCGGCGAGCAGCGCGCAGGCGTGATTGAGCCCCGCGGCAATGGCCGTGGCGTTGGTGATCCCAGAGACCGTGACCGGCGACAGGCTGTACACGCTCACGGTTCCGTTGCCCAGCTGGCCCGAGGCGTTGCCGCCCCAGCACTTCACGCCGCCGCCAACCAGGGCACAGGTGAAGTCACTGCCGGCGGCGAGCGCGGTGGCGCCAACGATCCCGGACACCACCACCGGCGTCGGGCTGTTCGCGGTATCCCCGTTCCCCAGCTGGCCCGCCTGGTTGCGGCCCCAGCACTGCACACCCGCGGGCGAGATGGCGCACGTATGGAACGAGCCGGCCTGGAGGACGCTGACTCCGGCCACACCGGCAACCGGGACCGGATCGGGCGACGAATTGCCCGGGCCGACCTGGCTGGCGCCAAGCTGACCGAACTGGTTGGAGCCCCAGCACAGGACGGCGCCGGTCGAGCCCAGCGCGCAGTCGTGGCTGTCGCCGGGGCTGATCCAGGAGGGCGACTGGAGATCGCGGATCGTCACCGGCACGGCGCTGTAGATTGGCCCGCGCTCCGTCCCAAGGCCCAGCTCGCCATGCGGGTCAAAGCCCCAGCACGACACCGGGCCGCCGGGCTGGATCGCGCAGGTGTGGAAGCCCCCGGCCGCGATCCAGCTGACGCCCGTGAGCCCAGCCACTTCGACCGGTGTGTTCCGCGGCTCCGTGGTCCCGTCCCCCAGCATGCCCAGCACGTTGGCGCCCCAGCACCTGGCGTGGCCCGACGCCAGCACCGCGCAGGCGTGGTAGCTGCCGACCGACAACCGCGTCACGCCGGTGAGGCCCGTGACAGCTGCCGGGTACGATCGCCCGGCAGTCGTGCCATCACCCAACTCGTTGTTCGAGTTCTGGCCCCAGCACTGGACCGTGCCACCAGCCAGCAACGCGCAGGCATGCCCGCTGCCCGTCGCGACGTCGACGGCGGTGGTGATGCCGGTGACCGGCACCGGAACCGGGCTGGCGGCCGAGCTCCCATTGCCCAGCTGGCCGCTGGATCCGTCGCCCCAGCAGCGCAGCGTCCCGTCCGCCAGGCGCGCACACGTGAAGCCGTTCCCTGCCGCCACGCTGGTCGCCGTGGAGATCCCCGCCACCGCGGTCGGCGCCGGGACGCTGGCCCCGGTGCTCCCGTCGCCAATCTGCCTGGAGCCGTTCGCGCCCCAGCACTTGATCGTTCCGTCGCCCAGGACCGCACACGTGTGACCGGCCCCAGCCGCGATCCCCACCGCTCCCGTCACCCCCGGCACCGCCGCCGGCGTCAACCGATCCGCGGTGAGACCGTCGCCCAGCTGCCCGGATTCGTCCGCGCCCCAGCACTTCACGGTGCCATCGGTCAGCAGCGCACAGGTGTGGGCGCTCCCAAGGGCCAGCACGAGCACGTTGGACAGCCCGCTCACCGCGGTGGGGATCGGGCTGGCTGTCGCCGTGGTCCCGTTGCCCAGCTGCCCGTGATCGTTCTGGCCCCAGCAGGTGGCCGTCCGATCGGACATGAGCGCGCACGCGTGGGAGCCCCCGGCCCAGATGGCGGCCGCGGTCCCCAGGCTGGGCGTGGGCGAAGGCGTGGGGGTGGGCGAAGGCGTGGGGGTGGGCGTGGGCGAAGGCAGCGCGGAACCAAGCCCCACCACCGCAACCGGGAGGAGGCTGTCCGCCACGGTGCCGGTCCCCAGGAGCCCAGCCGCGTTGGAGCCCCAGCAGCCGACGTGCCCGTCCCCGTGCGTCGCGCAGGTGACATAGCCGCCGGCCGCCACCTGGATCACGCCGCCCAGCCCAGTCACGGCGACCGGGGCGGGACGCCGGGTGGTGGTCCCGTCGCCCAGCTGGCCGGAGGCGTTGGAGCCCCAGCACGCGACCGTGCCGCCGACCAGCAACGCACAGGTATGGCTGAACCCCGCGGACACCCCGGTAGCCGCCAGGCCGCCGCTCACCGGGCCCGGGAGCTCATGGCTCGAGATGGTCCCCAACCCCAGCTGGCCGTCGTTGTTGTACCCCCAGCACAGGACCGTCTGGTCGGCCATGACCGCGCACGTGTGGGACCCCAGCGCGGAGAACGTCGTGGCCGTCGTGACGCCCTGGGCCGCCACGGGCGTCGGCTCGGCGATCAGTGCCGTGGCGTTGCCCAGCTCGCCGTAGATGTTCCAGCCCCAGCACGAGACCGCCCCGCCCGACGAGCGAATGCAGCCGAACTCGCTCCCGACCGAGACGTCGGCCGCCCCGCCGATCCCCGGCATCGCCACGGGCACCAGGCTGTCGGACACCGTCCCGTGGACCACGTCCCAGATCGAGAACTGCCCCCAGCAGTCCACCGAGCCGTTGGCCAGGACCGCGCACGTCTGGCCCAGGCCCGCGTCCACCGCGATGGCCGTGCCGATCCCGCCCACCTGCCACGGCAGGGAGCTGTTGGTCGTGTTCCCCAGGCCCAGCTGCCCGTGGTCGTTCTGGCCCCAGCAGACGATTCGACCGTCCAAGAGGAGCGCGCACGCGTGGGCGCCGCCGGCCGTGATCGAAACCGCCGACGAGACCCCGCTGACCGCCACCGGCGTCGCGCTGCTGGTGGTGGTCCCGTTGCCCAGCTGGCCGCTGCCGTTGGCGCCCCAGCAGCGCACCGTGCCGTCGGCGAGGAGCGCACAGGCGAAGTCGCTCCCGGCGGCAACGGCGACCGCCGTGGAGATCCCGGTCACGGTGACCGGGCTGGTGCTGTAGCCAAGCTGCCCGTTGCCCAGCTGGCCGCTGCCGTTGCTCCCCCAGCACTGCACGCCGTTTGCCGCGGTCACCGCGCAGGTGTGCGCCGCGCCGTTGGCGACCCCGGACGCCCCCACGATCGAACCCACCGTGGAGGGCGACGTCCCGAACCGCGCGCCCCAGCAGGTGAGCCCGCCGCCGGTCAGGACCGCGCAGGTGTCGCGCATGCCCATCGAGATGGCGGTGGCCGCCGTCACCCCGATCGCGGCGACCGGGGTCGTGGATCCCGTCGTGGTCCCGTTGCCCAGCTGGCCGCTGCTGTTGTCGCCCCAGCACGACACCGTCCCGCCGGCCAGTCGCGCGCACGTGGACGAGGACCCCGCCGTGACCACCAGGGCCGTCGAGATGCCGCCGACCGTGACCGGGGACGTGCTGGACACCTTGGTGCCGTTGCCCAGCTCGCCGCTGCCGTTGAACCCCCAGCACCGGGCGCCGCCGCCCAGGAGCACCGCGCAGGTGTGGGCGCCGCCCGCGGCCACCGACACCGCCGTGGCGATGCCGCTGACCGTGACCGGCGTGTCGGCGGTGGTGGAGGTGCCGTTGCCCAGCTGGCCGTTGCCGTTCGATCCCCAGCAGGCGATGGTCCCGCCCGAGAGCAGGGCGCAGCTGTGGCCGTTCCCGGCCGTGATGGCCGTCGCCGTGGTGATCCCGCTGACCTCCACCGGCACCAGGCTCCCCGTGGTCCCGCCGTCGCCCAGCCGGCCCTCGCCCCAGCAGGCCACGGTGCCGTCCAGCCGAAGCGCGCAGGTGTGCCGCTCCCCCGCGGCCAGCGCGGCGACATTCGTCAGCCCCGCGACGGCCACCGGGCTGGGCCGATCCGTGGTGGTCCCGTCGCCCAGCTGGCCCGAGACGTTCCAGCCCCAGCAGGCCACCGTGGCGTCCGACATGACCGCGCACGTGTGGGCGTAGCCCGCGGCGATGGAGCCCACGGGGCCGGCGATGGCGGCCGGCACCACGAACCCCGCCAGCGCCGCGCCCAGCGCGCCCAGCGCGCCCAGCGCGACCAGCGCCACCAGGACGGCGGCCGGCGCAGAGGACCCCATGCCTCGGGCACGCACAACCCGAACGGGCCTGCCGGCCACCCGGACCGCGGACGTCCGCCTCTCGCGCTCGCCCATGCTGTGTTGGCGACCGCCCCCACTCGTGCAGCCTGCCGGCGCGCGCCCGCAGAACGACGGGCGGCGTCGCTCGTTGCCCCGAGTCTCACCGGCGCCCGGGCTCAAGTCAAGTTCCGGTTGCCGGTTCCGAAGAGGCCCGGATTCCGTGCGCCCAACCCGCCGATTCGGGCCGTGGCGGCGCCTATACTCGGTGCGAATCCGGAGCCGTACGGCTACCGTCCGCCGGACGGACGCACGACCACGGAGGAGGCGTCAAAGCATGCCGGCACATCTCCGATTCATACCCCTGGTGATGAGCGTGGGGGTGGCACTCACGGCGTGCACCTCGGCGGCGACGCCCGCGCCGACGGCAGCGCCAGTGGTCACCAACGCGCCCACCGCCACGCCGACCACGGATGGCACACTCCCCAAGCCCGAGCTGGCCAGCATCAAGCTGGGATCGCCCATCGGTCAGTTCAGCCAGTTCCCGGGCACGCTCGCCGAGCAGCTGGGCCTGTACGAGAAGTACGGGATCAAGGTCACCGAGACCAAGTTCAACGCGGGCGGTGACGCCGTGTCGGCGCTCCTGTCCGGAGCCGTCGACGTCGCGAGCGACGCGGGCGTCGAGGTCTCGATCAACTCGCAGCTCACCGACACCCCCGCGGTGTCGTTCGCCGTCGGGAAGATCGGGGTGTTCGACGGCTTCTTCTGCCAGGCCAACATCAAGACCGCTGCCGACGTGAAGGGCAAGGGCGTCGGGATCAGCACGTTCGGCAGCGCCGGTGACGGATCCGCCAGGCTCGCCCTCAAGGCCCTCGGCCTGACCGCCGCCGACGTGACCATCACGCCCATCGGCGGCTCGTCCGCCCGGCAGGCCGCGCTCAAGGCCGGCTCCCTCGCCTGCGCGCCCATCGGCATCGACCAGAAGGACGTGGAGCTGAAGCTGGGCCTGAACATGCTCGTGGACCTGTCCAAGGACAAGACCCTCGAGTGGCCGGCGCCGGGCATCTCCGTCACCAACGCCTTCTACAAGAAGTACCCCAACACGGTCCTGGTCATGGTCGCGGCGTCGCTCGAGGCGATGAGCGTCATCCTGCACGACCGGACCACCACGGTCGCCGAATGGTCCAAGTTCTCCCAGACGGACCTCGCCACAGCCGGCAAGACCTACGACGCCGCGCTGGAGCAGATGAACGGGGACATGACCTTCACCGGCAGCAGCTTCGCCTTTGCGCAGTCCGTGCTGGCCGTGGTGACCCCGTCGCTCACCACGATCGACATCACCAAGAGCTACGACGGGAGCCTCCTCAAGAAGCTCAACGACATCGGCTTCTACAAGAAGATCGGCATCCCGTTCCCCACCAAGCCCTGGCCCTGATCTCTGGCCGGCTCCCCGAGCCGACGAACAAGAAGCCCGCTCCCCAGGGAGCGGGCTTCTTCCGTGAAGAGGCCCATTTGGGCAGTAATGGTGGGTTACGTTTCCGGGGACCCACCCTGTACTATCCGGGCTGGGGATCGTCTATGCCCCGGATCCGATTGTCTTCATTCGACGGGGCCCGGAACCAGCGAGAACCCAAACGCGACCGGGGGGTCGTGGCCGAACAACCAATGGAGAGGACGACGCCCGCGTCCTCGATCAAAGCGAGGTGTGCGTTGAGAGTGCCGCAGGCTCCGCGGTGGCTGCGAAAGCTGGCCGTGGTCACAGGCATCAGCGTCGTGCTCTTTTCGTTGCCGATGCTGGCCAGCGCCGGGGCACTGGGCCAGGGCGGAGCCGTGCCCTCCTCCACCTCCTCCAACAGCCTGGCAAGCACGCCGGCGGGCCCGGACCTGACGAGCAACGTCGCGGTCACGGACCTCGGCGGGGCCGCGTGGGTGGGCCTCACCCCGACCCGCGTGCTGGACACGCGGTTCGGCAACGGCCTGTCCGGGCCGTTCATGGCGTACTCGCCGCGGACGTGGCAGGTCACCGGCCTGGGCGGCGTCCCGGCCAACGCGGTCGGCGTGACCGGCATCGCGACCGTCACCAACGCGACCGCCAGCGGCTGGGTCCTGATCGGGCCCACCGAGACGCTGATCGCCAGTTCCTCCACGCTGAACTTCCCGACGGGCGACAATCGGGCAAACAGCGTGACCGTGGCGCTGGGCGCGCTCGGCACCCTGTCGGCCACGTATGGCGCGGCGTTCGCCAACACGACTGACCTGATCTTCGATGTGACGGGCTACTTCATCCCTGACGTCGCCGGACCCACCGGCCCCACGGGCGTCACCGGCGCCACCGGGCTGACGGGCGCCACCGGGTTCACGGGCGCCACGGGCCTCACCGGCGCCACGGGGATCACCGGCACCACCGGCTTCACGGGCGCCGTCGGCCTCACCGGCGCCACGGGCCTCACGGGCGCGAACGGCGTCACGGGCTCCACAGGACTCACGGGCTCCACCGGCCTCACCGGCGCCACGGGCGACACCGGCGCCGCGGGCGCCACGGGTGCTGTCGGGCCCACCGGCCCGCAGGGTGCCACCGGCGCGGTCGGGCCCACCGGCCCGCAGGGCGCCACGGGCGCCGTCGGCCTCACGGGCGCCGGCGGGCTCACGGGCGCCACCGGGCTGACGGGCTCCACCGGCCTCACGGGCGCCACCGGCAACACCGGACCTGATGGAATCCAGGGCGCCGTCGGACCCACGGGAGTCCAGGGCGCGGTCGGGCCCACCGGCCCGCAGGGTGCCACGGGCGCTGTCGGCAACACCGGACCCACCGGCTTCACTGGCTCCACGGGCTTCACGGGCGCTACCGGCTTCACGGGGGCCACCGGCATCACCGGGCCCACCGGCTTCACGGGCGCCATCGGCTTCACGGGCCCCCAGGGCGGAACCGGCGCGGTCGGGGCCACCGGTGCCCAGGGCGACACGGGCGCCGTCGGCTTCACCGGCGCCAACGGCGACACCGGTGCCACGGGCTTCACCGGCCCCACCGGCTTCACGGGCGCGGTGGGCCTCACCGGCCCCACGGGCTTCACGGGCGCCACCGGCTTCACGGGCGCCAACGGCAACACCGGCCCAACGGGCTTCACGGGCGCCACGGGCATCACGGGCGTGACCGGGTTCACCGGCGCCGTCGGCCTCACGGGCGCGACGGGCCTCACCGGCTCCACGGGACTCACTGGAGCTACCGGCGCTGTCGGGCCCACGGGGCCCCAGGGCGCTACCGGCGCTGTCGGGCCCACCGGGCCCCAGGGCGACACGGGCTCTGTCGGCCTCACCGGCGCGGCGGGCGTCACCGGCGCCACCGGCCTGACCGGGGCGACCGGCCTCACGGGCGTGACCGGGTTCACCGGGGCTACCGGGAACACCGGCGCCGCGGGTACCACGGGCGCCACGGGCTTCACCGGCGCCATTGGTGCCACGGGCGCCGTCGGCGACACCGGGGCCACCGGCAACACCGGCGTCGTCGGCAATACGGGCGCCACGGGTCTCACCGGCGCGACCGGGCTGACCGGCGTCACGGGTGACACCGGCGCCATCGGGCTCACCGGGGCCACCGGCCTCACCGGGGCCAACGGGCTCACCGGGGCCACCGGGCTGTCGGGCGCCGTTGGCCTTACTGGAGCTACTGGCGCTGTCGGGCCCACCGGGCCCCAGGGCGCAACCGGCGCTGTCGGGCCCACGGGTCCGCAGGGCGACACGGGCGCCGTCGGCCTCACCGGCGCGGCGGGCGTCACGGGCGCCAATGGCCTCACCGGGGCCACCGGCCTCACGGGGTCCACCGGCCTCACGGGGGCTACCGGCCTCACCGGCGCGGTTGGGGCCACGGGCGCCACGGGCTTCACCGGCGCCACCGGGCTCACCGGCGTGACCGGCGACACGGGCGCCATCGGCCTGACCGGCGCCACGGGCCTCACGGGCGCAAACGGGCTGACCGGCGCGACCGGCCTCAGCGGATCCACCGGCCTGACCGGCGCCACGGGCGCCGTCGGCCTCACCGGCGCCACGGGCGCGAACGGCCCGATGGGCGCGAACGGCGCGGGCGGCGCGCACGGCACGATGGGCGCGGACGGGGCCATTGGCCCCACGGGTCCCCAGGGTGAGACCGGTCCTACCGGCCTCACCGGCGCCACGGGTGACACCGGCGCCATCGGCGGCACCGGCAACACGGGCGTCACCGGCGCCACGGGTGCCATCGGTGCCACCGGCGCCACCGGCGAGACGGGGGCCATCGGCCCCACGGGCATCCAGGGCCCCACCGGGCCCACCGGTCCTACCGGCCTGACGGGCGCCACGGGCGCGATTGGTGACACGGGCGCCATCGGCGGCACCGGGAACACCGGCGTCACGGGTGCGACCGGCGCGATTGGCAACACTGGCGCCACGGGCGACACCGGGGCCATCGGCGGCACCGGGAACACCGGCGTCACCGGCGCAACCGGCGCGATTGGCAACACTGGCGCCACGGGCGCCACCGGGGCCATTGGCCCCACGGGTCCCCAGGGTGAGACCGGTCCTACCGGCCTCACCGGCGCCACGGGTCTGACCGGCGCCACGGGGGCCATTGGTGAAACCGGTGTGGCGGGCGCGTACGGCGGGGACGGCGCGTACGGCGGGGACGGCTCGAACGGCGCGGACGGCGCGCCGGGCGCGCCGGGCGCGGACGGCGCGTACGGCGGGGACGGCTCGATGGGCGCGGACGGGGCCATTGGCCCCACGGGTCCCCAGGGTGAGACCGGTCCTACCGGCCTCACCGGCGCCACGGGCCTCACCGGCCTCACCGGCGCCACCGGCGCCACCGGCTCTACGGGCGCCACCGGCCCGACGGGCGACAAGGGCCCGAACGGCGATCCGGGCGGCGCGACGGGCAACACCGGCGCGACGGGCAACACCGGCACCAACGGCACGAACGGAACTGATGGCGCCGTCGGGGCCACCGGCCCGCAGGGCGCCACCGGCAACACGGGCGCGACGGGCAACACCGGCACCAACGGCACGAACGGAACTGATGGCGCCGTCGGGGCCACCGGCCCGCAGGGCGCCACCGGCAACACGGGCGCGACGGGCAACACCGGAGCCACGGGTAACACCGGCACCAACGGCACCAACGGTGTCGATGGCGCTGTCGGACCCCAGGGTCCGCAGGGTGCCACAGGGGCCACGGGTGCCACCGGGCCGACCGGAGCCACAGGCGCCACCGGCGCCGTTGCGCTGGCAGGCCTGGCCTGGAGCGGCGGCACAAACGACGACTGGGTTCTGGGCACCGGGTTTGCGACGTCCAGCTACGGGAATCCGAATTCGATCGTCGCGCTCAGCACGACCTCAACCAACAACACCATTACGACGCCGCAGGACGTCACGGTGACCGGAATCAGCGTCAGCCTGGGGGTGAACGCGAGCCTGACGACCGGCGGAACGTTCACGCTGCGCGTCAACAACGTGGACACGGCACTCACCTGCACGTCGACGACCGGGACCGCCGGGACCAAGACCTGTTCGGCATCGGGCAGCATCGCGGTGACGGCTCTCTCGACCATCAATGTGCATGTGCAGCATCCGGGCCAGACCGGGGTGACGGCGAGCGCAACGACCTGGAACATCACCTACACGGCCCCGGCCACCGGCCCGACCGGCCCCACGGGCGCCACCGGCAACACGGGCGCCACCGGCAACACGGGCGCCACCGGCAACACAGGCACCAACGGCACCAACGGCACGAACGGGACCAACGGTGCCTATCTGATCGCTGGTAGCGCACTCGCCGTCGGAGACGCCGCCAGCTTTGCGGCCGTCGGCGACACGGGTCAGACCGCGGGAGCCACTGAGTCCAGCTTCCAGGTGCCAGCGCCCCTGGATGGGACGCTGAGCAATCTTCAGGTGGTCACGGGTGGCGCCTCCGGGTCCAGCCATTCCTTCACCATCACCGTCCGAGTTGCCGGTGCTAACTCGACATTGACGTGCACCACCGTTGCGAACTCGGGCACCACCTGCTCGAGTTCGTCGACGCCGACGGTGACCGCAGGGCAGTTGATCACGATCTCCATTCCCAACGACGCCGCGGCAGGCACACGGACGAGCCAGAACGTCTACTGGTCGTTCACGCTGACGCCGTAGCTTTTGGGTCCACCGAACCAACAGCGAGAACCCCGGCGGTCACACCGCCGGGGTTCTTCTTTTCGGGCATTGGAGGCGTTTCGGCCGCCATCGTTTGGCTTCGGCCGGCGGCGGCGGCTTCGGGCGCCCTCTTCGGCGTGGCGGCCAGGAGGGCCATTTGGACGGGCCATTCGGCCAATTGAAACGCCCCTGAAAGGCCATATGGCGGGGGTCCGCCCGTAGGATCGAGTACGGGGTTGGACTGTGCCCCGGGGACCCGGTCATTTCATCTCCCGGGACCCGGCAGCAGCACGACTCCTGGCACGCGACCGGGGTCTCGTGCCCAAGCGAGACTGCTGAGGACAATCCCCGCGTCCTCGTACCGAACCGAGGTGTGCGTTGAGCGTCCAGCAGACGCCGCGATGGCTCCGGAGGGCCGCCATCGTGGGAGTCACGGGCCTCCTCCTCTTCTCCCTGCCGATGCTGGCGAGTGCCGGCGCCCTGGGCAGGGCCGAATCTCAATCCCCAACCACCACCGGCCCCGCGTCAGCCCCTGGCAGCGGCGGCCTCACCACCAACACCGCACTCACGGACCTTGGCGGCGCGGCCTGGGTGGGCGTCACCCCCACTCGTCTGCTGGACACCCGGTTTGGCAACGGCCTCTCCGGCCCGTTCACTGCCTACTCCCCCAGGACCTGGCAGGTGACCGGCCGGGGCGACGTCCCGTCCACCGCGGTCGGCGTGACCGGCATCGTGACCGTGACCGGCGCCACCGCGGGCGGCTGGGTCCTGGTGGGTCCCGCCGAGACCATCATCGCCAGCAGCTCCACCATCAACTTCCCGGTCGACGACGACCGGGCCAACAGTGTCGTGGTGGCGCTGGGCGCGCTGGGCACGCTGTCGGCGACCTATGGCGCCGCGTTTGGCAACACGACCCATCTCCTCTTTGACGTCACCGGCTACTTCATCCCCGATGCCGCCGGACCCACGGGTCCCACGGGCGCCGCGGGGCTCACCGGGGCCACCGGCCTGACGGGCGTAACGGGGTCTACCGGGGCCGCGGGGGTCACCGGTTCGACCGGCGCCACCGGCCTCACGGGCGCGGCGGGCGTGACAGGTCAGACGGGCGCCACCGGCCTCACGGGCGCGGCCGGCGTGACCGGCGCCAACGGTGGGACCGGGGCCACGGGGCTCACCGGCGCCACCGGCGACACCGGCGCGGTTGGGCCAACGGGTCCGCAGGGCGCCACGGGCGCGATCGGGCCCACGGGCCCCCAGGGCGCCACCGGTTCGATCGGCCTCACAGGTTCGACCGGCCTCACCGGCGCGACGGGCCTCACGGGTTCGACCGGCTTCACGGGCGCCACCGGCCTGACGGGCGCCATCGGCGGCACCGGCGGGGTTGGGCCCACGGGTCCGCAGGGGGCGATTGGGCCCACGGGTCCGCAGGGAGCCACGGGCGCGGTGGGCCTCACGGGCGCCACCGGGTTCACGGGTGCCACGGGCCTGACGGGCGTGACCGGCTTCACCGGCGCGACCGGGCTGACGGGCGTCACCGGGTTCACCGGCGCCACGGGCTTCACGGGTCCCCAGGGGGCCACCGGCGCCGTCGGCACCACGGGCGCCAACGGCAACACCGGCGCCAACGGTGGCACCGGGCCCACGGGCGCCACGGGTCCAGTTGGCCTCACCGGCGCCGTTGGGCCCACGGGCGCCACGGGCGACACGGGCGCGACCGGGTTCACCGGGGCCACCGGGTTCACCGGGGCGGCCGGCCTGACCGGGCCGACCGGGTTCACCGGCGCCACGGGGCTGACCGGCGCGGCCGGCGCCACGGGCAACACGGGCAGCACGGGCGCGGCCGGCCTGACCGGCGCGAACGGCAACGCGGGCGCGGACGGCGCCATTGGGCCCACGGGACCGCAGGGTGCCAAGGGCCAGACCGGGGCGACCGGGGCCACGGGTGCCACGGGGCTCACCGGCGCGGTGGGCATCACCGGGTCCACGGGGCTCACGGGCGCGACCGGGCTCACGGGGGCGACGGGGTTGACCGGCGCCACGGGCGATCCAGGCGTCATTGGGCCCACCGGGCCGCAGGGCGGCATCGGGGAGACGGGCCTGACCGGCGCCACGGGGCTCACGGGTGCCACGGGGCTGACCGGCACCACAGGCGCCACCGGAATCACGGGGGCCGTCGGGCCCACCGGGGTCGCGGGGGCCACGGGTGTCACGGGGTCGACGGGTACCACTGGTGCCGTTGGGCCCACCGGACCCCAGGGCCTCACCGGGGCCACGGGCCTCACGGGCGCCAGCGGCCTGACCGGAGCCACGGGGCTCACGGGCCCCAATGGCGGCACGGGCACCACGGGCGCCACGGGCCTCACCGGGGCAACCGGGGCCGTGGGGCCCACTGGTCCGCAGGGTCCGGTGGGCGCCACCGGGCCGCAGGGCCTGACGGGTGCCACGGGGCTCACCGGCGCAACGGGAGACACCGGCGTCACCGGCGCCGTGGGGCCAACGGGTCCGCAGGGTGCCGTGGGCGCCACCGGGCCTGCCGGACCCACGGGTTCGACGGGCGCGATCGGGCCCACGGGTCCGCAGGGCACCACGGGCGCCACGGGCGCGACGGGGGCCACCGGGCCCACCGGACCCAGCGCGACGGGGGCCACCGGGCCCACCGGACCCAGCCCGACGGGGGCCACCGGCGCGACCGGCGCGACCGGTTCGACTGGTTCGACTGGTTCGACTGGTTCGACCGGTTCGACCGGCCCAACGGGCGCCACGGGCGCCACGGGCGTCAACGGCACCAACGGCACGGTGCTCAACTCGGGCCGCGCGACGATCGCATCGGGCACGGTCCCGGCCGCGACCAAGACCACCGCCAACACCGGAAGCACGTCCTGCGACGGCACGCCGGACCTGTGCATGAAGGACCTGACGGCCCTGGGCTCCATCACCCGGACATTCACGGCCACCGGCTGCACCGCCGCCGGGACCCAGAAGCTCCTCGTGACGCCCCAGAACCTGCCGGCCAGCGTCTGGATGCAGAACGCGGTGTGCACCGCCACGGACACCGCGACCGTGACCCTGGTCACGGCGAAGACGGATGCCGGGGTGGCCTTCACGGCGTCGACCGCATTCACCTGGGTGCTCATTCCGTAGACACATGGCCCCAGGCGGGGTCCCGCAGCCTTCGTCCAACGAGGACCCCGGTGGCCTCCCTGCCGGGGTTCTTCGTTGCGCCGCAAGGCCCAGGCGGGAGACGAATGGTGGGGCGTGGTCCCGGGCGCGCACCCCGGACCTCCATACCACGACCGAGGTTGATTCCGGGCCCATTTGGGCCATGCCGAATAGTTCCGTTTCCCGGACACTCCCTGTACCATCTGGTTCCGGGGACCGTCCGCCCCCGGGCCAGCTTGTCTGCATTCATCGTGCCCGGTACGGACAGGATCTGGCACGCGACCGGGGGGTCGCGGGCGAGGGAGCCAGGACATGGCGACGGCGACCGTCGCCAACCGAAGCGAGGTGTGCGTTGAGAGTTCGGCAGGCGCCGCGGTGGCTGCGCAAGGTCACCGTTGCAGGGGGCATCAGCCTCGTCCTGTTCTCGTTGCCTATGCTGGCCAGTGCCGGCGCCCTGAACCCGGGCGCGGCCTCCAGCGCGGGCTCCACGTCCACCAGCCTGGCCAGCGTGCCCGCCAACGGCGGGACTGTGTCCGGCAACGCGCCGGTCACCGACCTCAATGGCGCGGCCTGGGTCGGCGTGACGCCGGCCCGGCTCCTGGACACCCGCTTTGGCAACGGCCTCAGTGGCCCGTTCGCCGCCTACACGCCCCGGACCTGGCAGGTCACCGGCCGTGGCGGGGTACCGTTCAACGCGATCGGCGTGACGGGCATCCTGACCGTGACTGGCGCCACGGCGGGCGGCTGGGTCCTCCTGGGCCCGGTCGAGACGCTCATCGCCAGCAGCTCCACCATCAACTTCCCGGTCGGCGACGACCGGTCGAACGGCGCCACCGTGCCGCTGGGCGCGGTCGGCAGCCTGTCCGCCACCTACGGCGCCCCATTGGGTAACACCGTCGAGCTCATCTTCGACGTGACGGGCTACTTCATCCCTGACGTCGCCGGGCCCACGGGCCCCACGGGCGTCACCGGCGCCACGGGCCTGACCGGGGCCACTGGTGGCACCGGCGCGACCGGTGTCACCGGCGCGGCCGGCATCACGGGCGCCACGGGCGTCACCGGGGTCACGGGTAACACCGGCGCCACCGGGCTCACGGGCGCCACGGGCCTCACGGGCGCCACGGGCCTCACCGGCGTCGCCGGCGCCACCGGCACCACGGGTGCCACGGGCGCGGTCGGCGCGACCGGCGCCGTCGGGCCCACCGGCCCGCAGGGTGCCACGGGCGCCGTCGGGCCCACCGGCCCGCAGGGTGCCACGGGCGCCGTCGGCCTCACGGGTGCGACGGGCCTCACCGGCGCCACCGGCCTCACCGGCGCGGCGGGCATCACCGGGGCCACGGGCCTCACCGGCGTGAATGGCAATACCGGCGCGGTCGGGCCCACAGGGGTCCAGGGCGCGGTCGGGCCCACCGGCCCGCAGGGCGCCACGGGCGCCGTCGGCAACACGGGTGCCACGGGCAACACGGGCGCCGTCGGCCTCACCGGCTCCACGGGCTTCACGGGCGCCACCGGCCTCACCGGGGCCACCGGCTTCACGGGCGCGGTCGGGACCACGGGTCCCCAGGGTGCCACGGGTGCCGTTGGTGCCACGGGTGCCGTGGGTGCCACGGGTGCCGTGGGTGCCACGGGTGCCGTCGGCTTCACCGGCGCTACGGGCCTGACCGGGGTGACCGGCTTCACCGGCGCCACCGGCAACACCGGGCCCACGGGCTTCACCGGCGCCACGGGCTTCACCGGCGCGGCCGGGATCACGGGCGTCACCGGCAACACCGGCGCCATCGGCAACACCGGCGCCATCGGCAACACCGGCGGCGCGGGCGCCATCGGCAACACCGGCGCCATCGGCAACACCGGCGCCATCGGCAACACCGGCGCTGTCGGGCCCACCGGCCCGCAGGGCGATACCGGCGCCATCGGGCCCACGGGTCCGCAGGGTGCCACGGGCGCCGTCGGCCTCACCGGCGCGACGGGCCTCACCGGCGCAACCGGCCTCACGGGCGCCACGGGCGCCGTCGGCATCACGGGCGTGACGGGTGCGACCGGCGCCGTTGGCGTCACCGGGGCCACCGGCCTCACGGGCGCCACTGGTCTCACGGGCGCCACGGGCCTGACCGGTGCGACCGGGCTGACCGGCGTCACCGGGGCCACCGGCCTCACGGGTGCGACCGGCGACACCGGCGCGGTCGGGCCCACCGGCCCGCAGGGCGCCACGGGCGCCACCGGGGCCGCTGGCGCCACGGGTTCCTCCGGCGACACTGGCGCTGTCGGGCCCACCGGGCCCCAGGGCGCGACGGGCGCGACCGGCCCCACGGGTGCCGCGGGCGCGACCGGTTCCACTGGCGGCGTCGGGCCCACGGGTCCGCAGGGCGCCACCGGCTCCACGGGCGCGACCGGTCTTACCGGCGCGACGGGCCTGACCGGCGGAACCGGTCCAGACGGCGGGATCGCCGTCTACACGCAGTCCTCCCTCCCGTCCACGGAGACGCACACGGGCTCCGCGCCCAGCACCGTCTGGACGCAGAACGTCAACGCCAACTCCGCGGGCTCGGCGACCAGCACGGCCTGGACGCAGAACGTGGCGGCCTCCTCCACGGGCTCGGCGACGAGCACCAACTGGACGAACAGCACCACCACCAACCTGGCCTACACCAGCGGCACGCTGGCCAGCACCAGCTGGTCCACCACCGCGCACTACGCCTCGCTGTCCACCACCAACGTCAGCACCACGCTGAACGGCACGGCCAATGACACGACCGTGTCCGCCAGCGGCAACATCACCGCTTTCACCTTCACGCTCTCGGGCGCCATCACGGCCGGGACCACGGAAGCCGTCACCCTGATGCTTGATGCGGGCGGCGGCGGCTCCCCGGTGGCCACGGCGCTGACCTGCACCATCCCGGGCAGCGGGACTACCTGCACCGCGAGCGGCAGCGTTGCCGTTACGGCCGGTGACGTGATCGAGCTCCGTGTCGTCCGGAACGCCGGCGGCACCTCGCCCACGGCGACGGCCACCGCGTCGGCGACCGAGGCGGTCACCGTCGCGGCCGGCAGCAACACGACGTACGTCGGGCTCTCGGGCGCGTGCGTCTCGACGATCCTGGGAACCTGCGCCTTCACCGTCCCGGCGGCGGGCTCGGTCTCGGCGGCCAGCCTGACCTTTGGCCAGACCATCTCGGGAAGTGGCGACACGTTCGTCGTGACCCTGATGCAGAACGGCTCAGCTACGGGTGCCGCCGTCACGTGCACCACCGGCACGCTGTGCACCCTTACGGGCCTCCCGGTCGCCCTCGCGGCCAGCAACACGCTGGAGCTCCGCGTGGTGCGTACGGTAGGCACCAACGCGTTCACCACCACCGCCACCACCAGCCTCACGTACAGCCAGAACTCCAGCTCCGACACGCATTACGTGACGGTCTCCGGCGGCGCCGGTAGCCCCTGCGTCTCCACCGTTCTCGGCGGGTGCACCACCACCATCCCGTCCTCCGGGGCGGTCCTGGCGGCCACCAGCCTGACGTTCGGGACGTCCGTCACCGGCTCGGGCAACACCTGGGTGGTCACGCTGATGCTGAACGGCGCGCCGGCGGCGATGTCGTGCACCATCACCACGGGCACCGTCTGCACGCTCACGCCGGCGGGCGTGGTCCTGGCGCCCGGTGACACCGTCGAGTTCCGCGTCCAGCGGACCGTCGGCACCGCCGCCTTCTCCACCACCGCCACCACGGCGTTCGCCTACACGCAGGACACGGGCACCGACACGCACTACGTGACGCTCAGCGGCTCCGCTGCGTGCCTCACGGACAATGAAGTGGCCTGCAATTCGACCGCGATCGTCGCGAACGGCACGCTCTCGGCGTCCAGCCTGAACTTCGGCACCACCGTCGGGGGCGGCAACACCTTCGTGGTGACGCTGATGATCAACCAGGTGGCGACGGGCACTTCGTGCACGATCTCGTCTGGAACCGTCTGCACCCTGACCCCCACCGGCATCGCCCTCACCGCGGGCGAAAAGGTGGAACTCCGGGTGGTCCGGACGGTGGCGGGCACCTCGTTCACCTCCACGGCCAGCGCCACCAGCATCAGCAACGCCGTCCCGGGCACCACCGGGCTCGTGCTCAATCCGCACACCAACATCGGCCGCGTGACGCTTGTCAGCAGTACGGTGACCGTCACGTTCTCCGGCGCATCCGCCTTCACGGACGCCAACAGCTACGTCTGCACCGCCTCGGTCGTCGGCGCCGCCGCGACCGACAACCGGCCCGGCATCACCTACGTCTCGGGCAGCAGCATCACGATCGCGACGACCGGGACGCTGGGCTCGAACATCGGGTACATCTGCGTCGGCAACTAGCCCGGGCGGCCCACCGGGCCGCCACCGAAACCTGAACAGCCAAGAGCCCCGGCGGGATCCCCGCCGGGGCTCTTCTCATGTCCGCCTCGCGCGGGGCTGCTCCGCCCTGATGGCCGGATCCGGCCCCCCGGTTCGCCTCCCCTACTCCGCCGTCACGACCCCGGCGGCCGTCCCGCGCGCCGGCACCAGCCGCGCCAGCGCCGAGGTCCCCAGCGCGATCAGCACGACCGCCAGCGTCCCCCACGTGAAGACGCCCTGGAACGGCACGTCGGCGGGCAGCGCCCCCAGCGGCGCCAGCAGCCGTGAGCCGGCGGTCAGGACCAGCACCAGGATCCACGGGCGGCGCCCGGGCTCCATGACCAGGAAGGCGATGGGCAGGAGCGCGTACCAGGGCCAGAAGATCGCGGAGACCAGGTAGACGTACGTGACGGCGATGGTGGCGCAGGCGCGGATCAGGCGCTCCGGGGTGGCGGCCCGCATCGACTGGACCAGGACCACCAGCCCCACCACGCCGCCCAGGAGCAGCGTTCGGCCGGTGGCCTGGTCCAACGCCGGGAACCAGCTGAGCAGCCCCGAGTAGACCAGCCCGCTGACGCTGGGCCAGAGCGGCCAGGCGCCGCCCGCGTTGGACCGAAGGACGCCGTCGAACAGGTGCGGGCCCAGGAAGGGCAGGAATGCCAGGCCGGCCATGGCGGCCGCGATGGCCAGCGCCGGGAGCACGCCCGCGACGAAGGCCCGGCGGTCGCCCGTCGCCCGTCGCCAGAGGTAGGCCAGCTGCGGCAGGAGGAAGAGGGCCGGCAGGTACTTCACCAGGCCGCCCGCCACGGTGGAGACCAGGCCCGCGGCGGGGCGCGCCAAGAGCACGCCATACAGCCCCAGGAGCGCCAGGAAGACCATGAGGCCGTCGATGTGGCCCTCGCCCGCCAGCTCCACGACCACCACGGGGTTCCACAGGAACGCCGCCGTGCCCGCCAGGCGTGCCTCGGGCCGGACCAGGCCCAGGATCCTCCAGACCAGCGCCGCGGAGCCGAACGCCGCGCCGGCACCGATGGCCTTGATCACGTGCATCCCCGCGTCCACGCCCAGCCCCGAACCCACGATCGCCGACTCCAGGAGCGTCCAGACGGGACCGTACGGCGAGGTCCCGGGGGCCGGGTTCCAGCCCCGGGCCAGCAGCTCCTGCCCGTACGGCAGCGCCGAGATCAGGCGCGGCGGCGTGCTGTACGCGTCCGAATCGTAGGGGAGCAGCGTGGTGGCGCCGTGGGCCAGGTACGACCAGACGTCCACCGAGAAGGTGGGGCCCACCCAGGCGAACCCGGCCAGCACCAGGACCGGGAGACCCAACACTGCGGCGCTCCATCCCTCGCCGGTCCGCCCGGCGGAGATTCGGACGATCGCCGCGTACAGCGCGAGCAGCGCGGCGTTGATGGCGACGTAGCCCGCTACCAGGAAGCCCGTCTCGTCGGTGCCGGCCCGTGGACGGGCGAACCAGCTGGCCCGCCCCCAGATGGCGGCCTGGTTGATGGCAAGGAGCGCGTACAGCGCGAGGGCGCCACCCAGGACGACGAAGGGCCAGGCACCGGCCAGGCGCGGCGGCGCCGGCGGTGGCGCATCGGGCGGATCGTCCGGGCGCGGCGGCGGCGCGAGATCCTGGCGCGGCGCAGACGACGCCGGCAGGTCCATCAGTCGGGGTCCGGCGCGTCCGTGGGCGGATCGGCAGGCGCATCACCGGCCGGCGGCGCCTCGATCCGGGTGGCCTGCTGGAGGGCCGCGGCCTTGGCGCGGCGCGAGCGGCTGCCCTTGGCGGGACGGGCGGGCGGGCGCCGACGGAACCGCGCCAGCGCCGGGATCTCGGGGAGGAGCCGCCGGCCGCGGAGCGGGTCGAAGCGATCCAGGCGGCCGCGGAACGCCACGAGCAGGACGAGCGCCAGCAGGCCCAGGACCTGGAGCGGCAGCTTGATGGGCGTGGCCTGGTAGGTGGCGTCCACCGTGTGCCTGCCGGCCGGCATGGAGATGCCGATGAACGACGGCGAGACCATGAAGGTGGGCACCGCGACGCCGTCCACCTTCACGACCCAGTTGGGGTGGTAGGTGACCTTGAGACTCAGCGTGGCCGCCGTGGCGCACTCCACCACCAGGTTGAGCTGGCCCGGCTGGATCCGCTCAAACGGGAAATGGCCGCCGTCGGCGCAGCCGGGGATGGTCAGCTCGGTGGCGGGCAGGGTATTGGCGGCCGGGTAGTCGTACCGGTAGTACTGGCCGGCGGCCGGCAGCGGCCCGCGCTCCCACGTGCGGTTGACCGTGAACAGGTCCTTCTGGGTGGCCACGAACTGGCGCGCGATGAGCGTCACGTACTGGGCGTAGCCGGTGGTGGGCGCCTGGTAGAGCGTGTAGCGCGTGGTCTTGAAGATGGGCGTCAGGAAGTCCGCCATGGGCCGGTCCGCCGGGGCCACCACGTAGCGCACGTTCCACAGCTCGTAGTCGCCCGGGTCGTTGTCCGTGAAGTCCCAGATGTAGTCCGAGTTGAGCGAGAAGCTCTCGTTGGGCGGGGGCAGGCCCTCCACGGCGTTGAACGCGAGGAGGTTGTAGAAGCGCACGTCGCCCATGGCCATGGCCTTGCCGTAGGTGGCCGGGAGGCCGGCGAAGATCCGGCCGGGGGGCAGGGTCTTGAGCCTCTCGAAGATCACCGCCTGGTCCGTGTCGGCCGTCATGGCGGCGGCGGTCCGGACCTTGAGCGACGTGTTGAAGTTGAGATACGTCACGCGCTCGATCACGGCCGGGGCCAGGATCACGCCAAGTGCGACCGTCGCCAGGCCCAGGCGCCAGTTGGCGCTGAGCGGCCGGAAGGCGCGCCAGAGTGTGGCGCCGCCAAGGCCGATCAGCGGGATCACCGCGATCTCGACGCCGCCGATGAAGCGGTGGAGCAGGAGCGACTTGCCCAGCGGCAGCAGGTCGGCGATGGGGCCCAGGGTGGGCCGGCCAAAGTAGAGCATCAGCCCGACGGCGAAGAGCGCCACGGTCAGCAGGGCGATCCGCGCCCGGGTCACGATGGCCGTCACGATCCCCATGCCCAGCAGGATGGTCAGCACCGGCAGGCGGCCGTGGTCCAGCAGGTCGCCGCCCACCAGCCAGCCCAGGATGGGGCCGGCACCGTACGAGTCGTACTTCTCCTGCTGGAGATAGGGCGTGGCGTTGAGGTACTGGGTCTGGGTCAGGAAGGGCAGCCACATGTACGAGCTGATGGCCAGGGCAAAGCCGCCCAGCAGCGCCATGTGCCAGACCCGCGTGCGCAGGTTGGAACGGCGCAGCCCCCACAGCCAGATCACGCCGATGGCGATGGCCACCATGTAGGCGTAGACCAGGTGGGTGAGGATGAGCGCGCCGAACAGGAGCGCCGCCAACCAGATCCGCCGACCACGGTGGATGGCCCCGTACACCGCCGCCACGGTCAGTAGCGAGATGTGCATGGCCCAGAGCTGGGTGAACAGTCCAAAGCCGGCGAAGGTATAGCTGTCGTATTCGAAGCCGTACCGGAAGTTGCCCGACAGGAGCGTGGACGCGGCCGCGCCGACGGTGCATGCCATGGCCGAGAAGCCCGACCAGCGCATGGCCACGTAGACCGTCAGCGGGAAGAGGACCATCAGGAGGAAGCGGACCACGTTGAAGGCAGCCAGCAGGTCCAGCGTCCCCAGGCTGAGGCGCTGGAGGGCGATCACCGCCAGCGCCGGGAGGTGCTGGTAGTAGAGGAACTGCGGGACGCCGGCCTCGAACTGGGGATCCCAGTGGTCGAACAGGTTCTGGCCGGCATCCAGCGCGGCCGACGCCTGCCGGATGAACAGGAAGTGGACCGAGTCGTCGTTGACGGACGGGGTCCGGATGGTGAGCTCCGGCAGGAGCCCCCACGCCATGATCAGCGTGGGCACCAGGACGATGAGCGCCCGGGCGACCGTCTCCAGCCACGGCCGGCTGAGGCCCGGCCCGGTGTCAGGGGCGGAGAGACGATCGCGCAGCGCCTCCAGGCGACGGGGCAGCCGGAGCAGCCGGGGCAGGCGAGGGAGCCGCGACGTCATGCGACCGGCGCGGACGACGTCACGGCCGGCACCCTACTTCGTGGGCGACGGGGCCGCCTTCCCGCTGGCGGTTGGCGCGGGGGTAGGCGTGGGCGTGGGAACCGGCGCGGCCGTGGGCGCGGCGGTGGCCTTGGGTGGAGCGGTCCGGGGATCGACCAGCTTGGGATCCAGCTGAATGGCCAGTACCACCTCCGCGTCCCCTTCGGCCGCCTGGCCCATGGTGCGGAGCAGCAGCCCGAGGTTCATGTGCCCGGCCGCGTCCTTGGGCAGGAGGGCCGTGAACTGGCGATAGAGGGAGACGGCCTCGGTGGTGGCGCCGGCGCTGCTGCGCAGGATGGCCAGGTTGAAGATCGCGGGCGTGTAGCCGGGATCGGAGGCGAGCGCCAGGCGGTAGTTGCTCTCGGCCTCGGCGGCCTTGCCCTGCGTCTGGGCGACCAGGCCCAGGTTGTACAGGCAGAGCTTGCTGGCCGCGTCCTTCTTGAGGCATTCCTTGTAGTGGTTGGCCGCCTCGTCCAGCTTGCCGGCAACGTGCGACTGGAGGCCGGCGTTCAGCTCGTCCTCCGCGATCTGCGCGTTGGACTTGGTGGAGCAGCCGGCGACCAGCAGGACCAGGACGAGGCCGACCAGGAGTCCGGCCAGGCGCCGGGCCTGGGACGGGCTGGCTGGGCGATGGATCGTGGTGGTCATCAAATCCTCCGTGGGGCTTGCGTCGAGCCGAAACATCGTCGCGCATCCGGTGACAGGGATCAACCGAATCTTGACAGCTATTGGTACGGGGGCACCGGTCCCGCTATTGGCGGATGCCGGATTTGCGCGGGCCATCGGTACAATACGGCCAATCGACGAGGCACGCGAGATCGCGAACCTGCCGGGCAAGCGCACCGGCAGGGATCGTGCGCCACCGGATCAAACTCCCTTGCAAGGTGCATGCGCTTGACTTTGCCGGTGCTCGACATGACCAGCCCCCCCGCCACCCGTCCCCTGGCCCGTCCCGAACCCAAGGTAGCCCGCCGTCGTCGCGATCGCGGCCGCGGCCAGGCCCTGACCGAGTTCGCGCTGGTCATCCCCATCTTCATGCTCATCCTGGGGGGGATCATCGACGCCGGCTTCATGCTCTACTCGCGCATGAGTGTCATCAACGCCGCCCGCGAGGGGGCCCGCGCGGCCGTGACCCAGATCGATAACGTCATGGGCATCCCCGACATCGTGCACAACGCCGTCCAGAGCGCCGCCACGGGCCTGGTGCCGGCGGACCTGACGGACACCTCCACCTGCGTGACCTCGGACCAGATCCAGGGCGTTGGGTCGCGGGTGTGCGACTTCGTGGCCGGCGGCCTGGCGGACCCCAAGTCCGGCGACGCCATCAAGGTCTCCACGACGTACGTCTACCACTCGCTCTTCCTCCAGCTGTGGGGCCAGACCATCACGGTGGTCTCCACCATCCAGATGGTGATCGAGTGACCGCCAAGCGGGACCCGCGCGCCAGGCGCCCGGCGTCCGGCTGGACGTTGGCGGATTTCTTCGCGATGGCCCAGCCCGCCGAGCGCGGGCAGCGGGGCCAGATCCTGGTGCTCTTCACGCTGGTCCTCGTGGTGATCCTGCTGGCCGGCTCCCTGGTCATTGACCTGGGCCTGCTCCGCAACGACCGCCAGTCCCTGGCCAACGCGCTGGATTCGGCGACGCTCTCCGCGGGCGTGCTGCTCCCGGTCGACGGCTGCAACCAGGCCCAGTCGGCCACCTCGCCGTGCGGTTCGATCAACGCTGCCCCCATCACGGAGGTCACCAACATGGTGGCCTCGGCCATGACGGCGGGCTACCCGGGCATCACCGCGGGGCAGTACACCATCTCGTACCGCTGCGTGATCGGGGTGGACACCGCGAGCCCGGCCAACCCCAACATCGCCCGCGACATCCCGTCCGTCTGCAATCCGCGGAACGCCCTAGGCCACACGCCCGTGGCCGCGGACTTCCAGGGCACCGGGGACACGCGCTTCAGCATCTGCAACCCCAACCTGGGCGACAAGTGCAATGTCATCTTCCTGACGGGCGGCACCACCACGCGGTTCTCGTTCGCGCGGATCATCGGGCTGGACCAGGGCTCCAACACCAACATGACGGCCTCGGCCTGCAACGGGCCGTGCGGCCAGGCCACCAGCGCCCCGGTGGACCTGGTGATCATCATCGACCGGACGGGGAGCATGTCGGCGGCGGACCAGCAGAAGACGCGTGACGCCGCCAACACCATCCTGGGTATCTACGACCCGTCGCTCCACCGGGTGGCCCTGGGCCTCCTGGGGCCCAGCGACCAGGTCAGCACCTGCGCCGGCGCCGGAGGGCCGGCCGTCCACGCGAACCTCCTCACCGGCGCCTCGGTGAGCCCACCGGTAGTGGCGGGCACACCGACGTCCAACTCCAACTCGGCTGCCGGGGGCTTGGCCATCACGCTCACGGCGCCGGCCTCCATCGCTGCGGGCGACCTGCTGATCGCCGGGATCACGCTCACCGGCCCCACCTCCCGTATCGACACCGCCCAGGTCCCGGCCGGCTGGACGCTGATCGCCGCCCAGGACAACGCGGCCGTCCAGGGCATGGCCACGTACTGGAAGATCGCCACGGCCGGCGAGCCGGCCTCGTACATCTGGCGGTTCACGGCGTCCAGCCGCGCCGTCGGCGGGATGATGCGCGTCACCGGTGCCGACGCCACCAGCCCCATCGACGTGGTGGACGGCGCGCCGGGCAGCGACGTCGCGTCGCCGTTCAACGTCATCGCGCCCACCGTGACCACCGCCACCGTCCAGACGCTGGTGGTGGGAACGTACGGGATGGGCTCGGGCGCCACGTTCACGCCCAACACCGGCTTCACCGAGCGGGTGGACCAGATGCACACCAGCGCCGCCAACATCGCCATGGAGATCGCCACCAAGACGCAGGCCACCGCCGGCGCCACCGGCACCTCCACGGCCGTGGCGACCACCGGCGGCAACTTCACGGCCCAGACCTTTGCCATCCGGCCGAACATGGGCAACGTGTACGGGACCACCTATCCGCAGGACCTGGCCAAGTGGATCCCCATCGGGCTCACGGGCACGGACAGCAAGCTGCCGGCCCCGGCGTACAGCGAGGCCTACTCCAATGCCGCCGGTGTGGTCAATGCCAACGCCCACATCACGTCGGCCGTCACCTGCTTCGCCGGGAACTACACCGGCACCAATCTGGCAACGCCCATCAACATGGCGGCGCACTACCTGAAGGACTCCGGCCGACAGCACTCCAAATGGGGCATCCTCCTGGAGACCGACGGGCAGCCGTTCCAGCCCTCGGGCGCACCTGACCCCGGCAACTACACCTGCGCCCAGTCCAATGCAGAGGCCACGGCCGCCAAGGCGACGGTGAACGCGGACGGCGTCCCGATCGAGATCTACACGGTGGGCTTTGGCCTCGACGGCAGCAACGACACCAACTGCCCGGACGGCTCCGGCGCGTTCAGCGGCAAGAAGGTGACGTACCTGCTGTCGTCAATGGCCAGCACCAACTTCGCCCCGTCGCCCAACGGCACGGTATCCGGCTGCGTACCCGCGGAGAACACGGACGCCGACCACTTCTTCTGCGAGCCCAAGACGTCGGACCTGATCGCCACGTTCAGCATCGTGGCCACGCAGTTCGCCGGCATCCGGACCCATTTGGTGCAGCTCTACCCGGCACCGGTGATCAGCAGCCTCAGCCCGGCCAATGCCCCGGCCGCGGGCGGCACCACGGTCACCATCACGGGCCACTACTTCACCAGCACCAGCTCGGTGAAGTTTGGCAACACCAGCGTGGGGTTCACGGTGCAAAGCGACACGTCCATCCGGGTGACGTCGCCGGCCGGCCCCGCGGGCACCACGGTGGACATCACGGTCACCAGCGGCGGGGGGACGTCGCTGCTGACCAGCGCGGACCGGTTCACCTACAACTGAGCCGTCAGCCCCGGGCCACCAGGTCGCGGACCTCGGCGAGGCGCTCGATGGTCTCGCGGTCGTAGGGCGCCGGCAGCTCGATCACCAGGTGCGTGAACCCCAGCGCCAGGTACGGTCGCCAGCGTTCGGCGATGAGGGCCGGCGGACCGATGAAGTCCACGTCCGGCGATGGCTCGTAGGCGCGGCCGTTGGCGGCCAGCGCGGCCCGGAGCACCCGCGCCGCCTCCTGGACGTCGTCCCGGATGACGCATTGCCGCGTGAACGTGCACTCGATGTCGGCGATGTCGCGCCCCACCTCCACGCAGTGCTCCGCGAGGATGCCGGCCTTGCGCCGGAGCACGTCCACGGGGCCACTGGCGTTCCAGCCGTCGGCGTGGCGGGCGACGGTGCGGAGCGTCTTCTGCTCGCCGGCCCCGCCGATCATGATGGGCAGCCGCCCGGCCCCGCGGTACGGGAGCGGCCGGACCACGGCCCCATCCAGCCGGTAGGGCCCGCCGTCGGGCAGGGTGACGGCCTCGCCGCCCAGCATCCGCCGGATGGCGCCCACGGACGCCTCGAGGCGGTTGAGCCGCTCGCCGGGCCCCGACCCAAAGTCGATCCCGAACGCCTGGTGCTCGGGCTCGAACCAGGCGCCGCCCAGGCCCAGCCAGGCGCGGCCGTGGCTGGCGTGATCGATGGTCACGGCGGCCTTGGCGACGACGCCCGGGTTCCGGAAGGTGTTGGCGCCCACCATGAGGCCTAGCGACACGTGCTCCGTGATCTCCGCCCAGGCGCCCAGCGTGGTCCAGCCTTCGAAGATCGACCCGTGCGGGTCGCCGACGATTGGATAGAGGTGGTCCCAGGTCCAGACGGCATCCAGCCCGGCACGGTCCGCCGCGATGGCCGCCTCGCGGATCTGCTGCCAGGACCCCACCTGGGGCCAGATGGTCACCCCGGCGCGGATGGGGTGCCGCGGCGGCGCCGCCGTCGGCGCGGTCACGGCGCCGCCGTCACGACGGCGACCCGGCCGCGGGCTGATCCGTGCCCAGCGCCTCGTCCACCATCGCCTGCGCCTCGGCGATCAGGCGGTCCAGGTGCGCCTCGCCAAGGAAGCTCTCGGCGTAGATCTTGTAGATGCTCTCGGTGCCGGATGGGCGGGCGGCGAACCAGCCGTTCTTCGTGGTGACCTTGAGCCCGCCGATGGGCGCGCCGTTGCCCGGCGCCCGATCCAGCACGGACTCCACCGGTTCGCCGGCCAGGCTGGCCTGGCGCACCTGGGTCGGGGTCAGCCGGGAGAGCCGCCGCTTCTGCTCGGGCGTGGCCGGCGCGTCCACGCGGCGCGAGACCGGTTCGCCAAGGTCGGCTGTCAGCGCCCGGTAGAGCTCGCCGGGGTCCCGGCCGGTTCGCACCGTGATCTCCGCGGCCAGGAGGGCCGGGACGATGCCGTCCTTGTCGGTGGTCCACGCCCCGCCGTCGCGGCGCAGGAACGAGGCGCCGGCGCTCTCCTCGCCGCCGAAGCCCAGCGACCCGTCGATGAGGCCGTCCACGAACCACTTGAAGCCCACGGGGACCTCGTAGAGCCGGCGGCCGAGTCGGGCGGCCACCCGGTCGATCAGGCCGGTGCTGACCAGCGTCTTGCCCACGGCGGCGCCCGCGGACCAGCCTGGCCGCTGGCGGAAGAGGTAGTCCACGCACACGGCGAGGTA
>CAIJPD010000035.1 GCA_903822495.1 uncultured Chloroflexota bacterium
AACGCCGAGCGCCTGCACTCGGCCTGCGGTGACATCCCGCCCGCCGAGTTCGAGGCGGCCTACCATCACCAGCTACAGGCGACCACCGAGGCCGCTTGAAACCCAATCACCCGAGTCTCCACGAAACCCAGGGCGGTTCACGGCGGCTGCTGGCGGAGCCAGCATCGATGGCCTTGGGTCAGCCAGGGCCGCCCCAACGGCTGTGGAGTTGGCTCGCAACTTCCAAGGCAGCGGTGCCTATCCAGGAGTGGACGACTGGTCTCCCATTCGGCTTGAAGCAGGGACGACCGTCTGGGCCGGAGAGCCGGGCGTGACTGGTTTCGGCACGACCGATTCCGTGGCCGCAGCAGTCGGACATGATGCCGTGGCCCTCAACGAGGGTCTCCAGGTCGCTCCACACGGCGCAAGCTACCGCCCTGGTCTGACGGCGTTCCGGCTGATCGAGGCGGTCGACGCCGCTCGAGCCATCACGTTGGCCAACCCGCAGTTCGGCGCCGGTGGCCTCGAGCAGATCTATGTCCCCAATCTCACCGGTGTGGCCTACCCCTTGGTGACACGGTTGATGTCTGGAGCGCCGAAGTAGATGCCTCTCTCTAACGCTTACGACGATCTTGTACCGTTCGTCGAAGCTTTGGTCCGTAATGGAAATCGACTGGTTGATGGTGGTTTCATCCTCAACCCAGACGGTTGGCGGTGTCGACTTGAGCTGCCGATCGACTTCGCGCTCTTGGAGGCCAGCGTGCCCATCCCTTCGAACATAGATCTCTCCCCGGACTTCGACGCGATCCACGACCGCTCCACGTGGTGCATTGTCGAAGGACCCGGAGCCGTCGCGGCCCGAGAGAGATTCCTTCTCCGGGACCGTCTGGACAAGAACCACAGTGGGAACGCGGAGTAGTAGTGGACCGCAAGGGTCTGGAGGAGAACTCCATCGCTTTGAAGGAAGACTGAGTCCATGAGCGAGACAACCTCGGCATCGTGTTGCATTCGGGGCCGAGCTGAGTGAGTGATGGGGGCAATCACAACCTCGCCCCTGGAGACGCACCCATGGCCGCTCCCCTCCTCCCCGCTCAGTTCGCTGACGATGCCCCAGCCTGGACCCAGAGCGTGGTGGCCTTCCTCGCCGAAAAGGAGCGCCGGTCTGGCTCCCATCGGACGGTCGAGTCATACGCCCGGCTGCTGTGGCCGTTCCTCGGGCGGATCGGATCACCCGATCGGGTCACCCCAGCCCACATCCTGGCCTGGGCCCACGGCGTCGGCGCCTCCGGCCGTCAGCCGACGTCAGCCACGGTCGGGGCGCGGATTGCGTGTCTCTCCTCCTACTACCGGTTCCTCATCCGGATGGGGATCACCAGCGCCAATCCGTGTGATGCCCTCGAAAGGCCACGGACAATCCAGTCGGTCGCCCGAGGCTTGACGGCCGATGAGGTCCGGCGGCTGCTGGAGGTCGTCCCCGACACCGTGGCCGGCCGGCGCGATCGGGCGATCCTGCTCGCCTTCGTCCTGACCGGGCGTCGGCGGACCGAGGTGCTGGACCTGGTTGCCGGCGACATCAGCATCGAGGGTGCGATCGCCTTCTACTCGTATCGGGGCAAGGGCGGCAAGCGGGGGCGACGGGAACTGCCAGGTCCCGCCTATGGTGCCCTGTGCGCCACCCTGGCTGATGCCGGGCTGTCGCTCGCCACGATGGATCCTGGGGCGTCGCTCTGGCAGGCTGGCGCTCGCTCACGCGGGGTGACGAGCTCGACCTTCTATGCCCGGTTCCGACGGTACCTCCAGGCCGCGGGCCTGGCGCCCACCGGGCTGCACGTCCTGCGCCACACAGCGGCCAAGCTTCGGCGGGATGCCGGAGCCTCGATCGAGGCTGTGTCGAGCTTCCTCGACCATTCGAGCCTGGCCGTCACCAGCGTCTACCTGCGCCGGCTCGAGGGTGAGACCGACCGGCTATGGCCGGACGTGGCGGTCGCCATCGGGGCGTGACGGCCGACAGCCACGTTGACAGCCACGGCGGTGCATGTCGGTCCAATGGGGGAGAGCCCATGGATGGACAACCCGCGCGGTATGCACCTGAGCATGCCCGAAGATACCCTGTGAACGCCGCCGGGCGAGACTTTTAATCCCTTGGTCGAGGGTTCGAATCCCTCCCGGCTCACCACGTTTCCACGCAGGTGGCCCGTGGCCCCAGCCGGCTATCCCGGGTGCCACGACGGCGACGCGGGGCCTGCTATCCTCCCGATCGGGCTTGCAGGCGTCAACGACAGCTGGCCACGGGCCGAGGAGCGCCCGGCCACCAACTGGGGGGACGATAGAGATGGCGACGCATTCGCACGGCGACCACCATCACGATCCGGATGGCGACCAGGAGGAATTCTCCGAGCTGTCCGAGATCGCGCTTCGCGTCCGGGCCCTCGAGAGCATCCTGACCGAGAAGGGTTACGTCGATCCGCTCGCGCTCGACCAGATCGTCCAGGCCTACGAAACGAAGGTCGGACCCCACAACGGAGCCCGGATCGTGGCCCATGCGTGGGCCGACCCGGCCTTCCGGGAGCGGCTCCTGCAGAACGCGAATACCGCGATCGGCGAGGTGGTCGACATCAATACGCTCGACAGTGATCTCAGGGTCGTGGAGAACACCGACCGGATCCACAACATGATCGTGTGCACCCTGTGCTCGTGCTACCCGTGGGAGGTCCTCGGCCTGCCGCCAACCTGGTACAAGGCGGCGCCCTACCGCTCGCGCGTAGTCCTCGATCCGCGCGGAATCCTGGCCGAGTTCGGCGTTCAGGTCCCGGAGGACAAGGAAGTCCGTGTCTGGGACTCCAACGCCGAGCAGCGCTTCATCGTCCTGCCCCAGCGCCCCGCCGGGACGGATGGCTGGTCCGTCGAGCAGCTCGAGACGCTCGTCACCCGCGACTCGTTGATCGGGACCGGGCTCGCGCGCCGGCCCGACGCGGCCCCTGAGGCTGCCGCGCGATGAACGGCGTCCACGACATGGGAGGCATGCACGGGTTCGGCGCCGTCCAGCCGGAGGGCGACGAACCCACCTTCCACGCCCCCTGGGAAGGCCGTGTCTTCGGGATGTCTCGCTCGCTCGGCTACGCCGGGGCGTGGAACACGCACTCCGCGCGGGCGGCCAGAGAGTCGCTCAACCCGGTCGAGTACCTCGCAGCCAGCTACTACGAGACGATGCTGCTGACGATGCAGAAGCGACTCCTGGCCCGCGGGCTGGTCGGACAGGACGAGCTCGAGGCGGGCCGCTCGCTCCGGCCAGGCCCACCGCTTGCCCGCTCGGTCTCGGCCTCTGACATCTCGCCGATCCTGTACCGGCGCAGGAAGCCGCAGTCGGCGCCCGGTCCGGCCCGGTTCAAGGTGGGCGATCGAGTTCGAGCGAAGAACATCAACCCGCCGACCCACACCCGGTTGCCCCGGTACGCGCGGGGCCGTATCGGCGTCGTCGAGGCGGTGGCCGGGGTCAATGCGCTGGCCGACGCGCAGGCGCTGGGCGGTGCTGATGTTCCGCAGTGGTACTACACCGTCGTCTTCACGGGTCCGGAGCTGTGGGGTGAGGGTTCCGATCCACAACTGTCGGTCGTGATCGGCGCCGCCGAGTCCTACCTGGAGCCAGCCCCGTGACCGCGATCGACGACCCGGCGACCCGCCGCGCGGTCGAGGGCGTGCCGGGGATCCCGCGCGACGCCGAGGGGCCGGTCTTCCGTGAGCCGTGGGAAGGGCAGGCGTTCGCGATGGCGCTCACCCTTCACGATCGTGGTCTGTTCAGCTGGGCTGAATGGGCGCAGCTCCTGGGCGAGGAGATCCGGCGCGCTCAGGCGGCGGGAGATCCGGACACCGGCGAGACCTATTACCGGCACTGGTGGAACACGCTCGAGCGGGTCATCACCGAGAAGGGCGTGACCAGCACCGACACGCTGCTGCGCTATCGGGACGCCTGGGAGCGGGCGGCCAGCCGGACCCCCCATGGCAAGCCGATTGAGCTCCAGCCCGGGGACTTCGAAGGCCCCCTGGACTGCTAGGTGGCTGCGTTCGAAGATGACCTGGAACGCGAAGGTTGACGCCCAAGTCGCCGAAGCCGTCCGCGCGCTGCTGGACGGGGCCGACCTCGAGGCCACGAACAGGGATCGGGACCTGGGCCTGGCCTTCTGTCTGGGCCACCTCATCGCGGACCCGCTCTACTTCGCTCCGGAGTGGGGCTACCAGTGGTACATCGACGACGCGCATCCCTACGGCTGCGACCCGGTGGATGACCTGATCGTCGAGTTCATCGGCATGGCCTACGTGCTGGGCTCGTATCGCGGGGACAGCTCCGAGTGGAACCAGCCCTTCCTCGCGCGGATTCGGCTGGCCCCGGACCGGCAGCAGCTGGCGGAGATACACCTCAAGTTCGGTGACGCCAAGGTGGGGATCGGCGTCCCGGACCGTCAGCCACGGTACTGGCCCGACGTCACGGAATGGGCGCTGGACCTGCACTGGACCAGGCCCAACTGAGGCGGCGCGGTCGTCCAAGGCCGCGATCGCGAGGGGTGTGATGCGAATCGAATCCGTGCGGATCCGGCGGATGGACCTTCGCCGGACCGATCCAGGCTGGAAGACCTCTCTGTACGCGGATTCCGTGCTGGCCGGCTTCGTGCTGGAGATCGAGGCGGAGGGGGCCACCGGGCTGGGCGCCACCTCCGGCATGCCCCTCCAGATCACGGACGACGCCCTCGACGCGCAGCTCCGCACGCTGGTCGCGCCGACCCTCCAGGGCGCGGATCCGCTCCGCCGCACAGCGACCCTCGACGCGCTCCGCGCCGATGGCGTCCATCGCCGCGCGCTCATCGCCGCGGACCTCGCCCTCCACGACCTCCTCGGCCGGCTGGCCGGGCGGCCCTGCCACGCGCTCTGGGGCGGTTCGGTCCGTGCGGCGGCTGACGGCGAGGCCGGCGTGGCCGGCGTGGCCAGCATCGAGATCGTTCGCATGATCGGCCTCAAGACGCCCGAGGCCCTGGCCGAGGAGGCCGCCAGCCTCGTATCCCAGGGCATTCGCCACCTCAAGGTCAAGCTGTCCGGCCAGCCGAAGGCGGACGCCGACCGCCTGGCCGCCCTCCGCGACCGCGTCGGCTCGCGCCGCGACGGCGGCCCCACCCTCGCCGTCGACGCCAACGGCGCCTTCGACCTGGACGGCGCCCAGGCCATGCTGCCAGCCCTGATCGCGTACGACGTCGCCATCTTCGAGCAGCCCCTGCCGCCCCGCGACCTGGACGGCCTCCGCGCGTTCACCAGGCTGAGCCCCGTCCCCGTCATGGCGGACCAGGGCGTCACGGACGTCGCCACCGCGCTCGCCGTCTGCCGCCACGAGGCCGCCCGGATGGTCGCCGTCAAGCTGACCAAGATGGGCACCGTCGACGAGTGCCGCCGCGTCGCCGAGCTCTGCCAGGCCTTCGGGGTCGAAGCCCACCTCGGCGGTTCGGCCGCCCCCGCCGCCGTCGACGTCGCCGGCGCCCACCTCGTGCTCGCGTCCGGCGCCTTCAACCCCGTCGCCGAAGTGGGCGAGTTCGAGGCCGTCAGCGGTGACCTCTTCCGGGGCGCCCGAATCGAGGCCGGCCGCCTTCGGGTGACCGACGAATCCGGCTTCGGCCTCACCCTCGCCGGCGCGTAGCAGCTTCGCGCCCGCGCGCGGCGTGCTACGTTCCGCCCGCCGGTCGTCCCGCCCGAGGCACGGCGAGTCGCACCCGCAGGGAGGGCCGCGATGCTGCTGCTGTCGAACCGGGACGTGCAGGACCTGCTGACCATGCCGGCCGGCCTCGCGGCCGTGGAGCAGGCCCAGCGTGACATCGGGGCGGGCGAGGCGCCGGGCCTTCCCCGGCTCGACCTCTACGCCCCCTCCGGCATCCCGGAGGTCCCATACCACCGCTGGGGGATGATGGCCGGCGCCACCCGCAGCGGCGGCTACCTCGCCGTCCGCCTCAAGTCCGACATGGTCGCCTGGCCCATGGTCGCCGGGAAGCAGCGCGAGGAGAAGTGGGCCCGCGAGCCCGGGACCTTCTGCGGCTTCATCATCCTGTACAGCAGCCGCACCGCGGAGCCCGTGGCGATCCTGCCCGACGGCGTGATCCAGCACCTCCGGGTGGGCGCCGCGGCCGGCGTGGGGACCAACCTGCTCGCCCGCCGTGACGCGGAGACCCTGGGCATGATCGGCTCCGGCGGGATGGCCCGCGAGTACCTGGAGGCGTTCCGGCTCATCCGTCCCATCCGCCGCGTCCGCGTGTTCAGCCCCAGCGTGGCCAACCGCCAGCGCTACGCGGCCGAGATGGCGGCGCTCCACGGGATCGAGGTGACAGCCGTGGACGATCCCCGCGAGGCCGTCCGCGGCGCGGACATCGTGGCCCTCTGCGTCTCGTCCATCGAGCGCGTCTTCGAGACCGAGTGGCTGGAGCCGGGCATGCACGTCAGCGACGTGACCACCCCCTCCACGGCCCGCGATTTCGCCCAGCGCGTCGACGTGGCCGCGTGGAACGGCCACCCCACGCTGGCCATCGACCCGCCGCCGGACGGCGCCGTCTACGCCCGCGGCGGGACCCTGTCGTGGGTCGCCGGCACGCCCGAGGAGCTCGCGCAGATTCCGCGCGTGCCCCTCAACCCCGCCCTGCTCGCCCTGCCCACCGTGGCGGACGTGCTGGCCGGAATGGCCCCCGGCCGGACCTCCCCGCAGCAGACCAGCTTCTTCCACAACCAGGGTCGCCAGGGCCAGCTCCTCGCTGCGCTCAGCGGCGTGGTCTACGAGGCGGCCAGGGCCAGGGGCGCCGGGCTGGAGATCCCCACCGACTGGTTCCTGGAGGACGTCCGCGACTGACGAGTGAACCCCCGGCCGCACGACCGGCGGGCCGGGCCCTAGAATCGCCGCTCAGGTTGGGCGGCCGGAGGGATGCATGGTGGAACAGCCGTACGCGGTCATCGAAGAGCCAGGCCTGCTGGTGGGCGTCCACGACGGCGTGGAGCTGCGGGCGGACGCGTTCATCCCGGACGGCGAAGGTCCCTTCCCGGCGTTCGTCATGGTCCACGGCGGCGCCTTCGTCAAGGGCAACCGATCCAGCTACGCGCCGTGGGGCCGCTTCCTGGCCCAGCGGGGATACGCCGCGCTGTCCGCCAGCTACCGCCTGGCCGCTCCCGGGCGGCCCACCTTCCCGGAGGCGCTCTGGGACGTCAAGGCGGCGGTCCAGCACCTGCGCGGCGATGCGGCGCGCCTGCGCGTGGACCCGGCCAGGATCGGGATCATGGGCGGCTCCGCCGGCGGCAACCTGGCGGCCATGGTCGCGCTCACCGCCAACGAAGCGGCCCTCGCCAACCCGTACGACGACCCGCATCGGGCCCAGAGCGCCGCCGTCTCGGTGGTGGTGCCCATGGCCGGGCTGATGGACGCCGTCGCCTGCTGGGAGTTTGACCAGATCAGCCGCCCGCCCGGCGACCAGCCGCTGGAGCGCTACCTGGGCGGGACCCCGCTGGATCAGCGGCGCCGCTACTACGAGGCCTCGCCGGTCTTCCACGCCTCGGCGGCCAACGCGAAGGGCACGCGCTGGCTGATCACCTGGGGCGAGCGCGACGAGGTGGTCCCGCCCGCCGCCAACTCCGAGGCCCTGGTTCGCGAGCTGCAGCTGGCCGGCGCGCTGGTTCGGGTGGCTCCCATCCCCGGCGCCGGCCACTTCTGGTACATGGAGGGCGAGGTCATGGAGCCCGGCACGATCAGCGCGCAGTTTGCGCCGCGCCTGCTGGGCTTCCTGCGCACCTGGAGCGGCTGGTGAGCGGCGCGCGCTAGCGGGGCCAGCGAGCCACGACGAACCCCTCGTCGTAGGTGAGGACCTACGCGGACGCGCGGGTTCCGCCGATAGCGCCAGCGACCCGCCCCTGCGACCATGCCCCGACACTGACTTGGCGTCCTCCAGTCGCGCCGGCCCCGTTCCGCCAACCTTGGTGGAGACGCGCGCGGTGGGAACCGATGGAGCTCACGCGCATGCCCCGACAGCGTCTCAAGACCCTCGCCGCCATGGCGATCACCGCGGTGGTTGCGGGAGGCGTCACGGCGGCGATCGTGGCGGTCGCGTTGCCGGCGGCCCAGGCCCAGGGGACCCGGCCCGGGACGACGGAGTTCCACGCGGACGTCACGGTGGGCGCTGCCCCGGACGCCGTCGTCTTCGACGGCGCGAATCTCTGGACCGCAAACCACGGCAGTGCCAACGTGACCAAGGTCAACGCCTGGAGCGGTGCCGTTGTCGGAACGTACGCGGTCGGCGTCAACCCGTCAGCGCTGGCGTTTGATGGGATGTCCCTGTGGGTCGCCAACAGCGGCAGCAACAACGTCACCAAGCTGAACGCAGCCACCGGCGCCCATGTTGGGACCTACCCGGTGGGGATCGACCCCGACGGGATCACCTTCGACGGCCAGGACATCTGGGTTGCCAACTACACCAGCAACAACGTCATGAAGCTGGACCCCGCCGGCAACGTGGTTGCCACCGTGACGGGCATCGCCCTGCCGACCGGCATTGTCTATGGCGGCGAGGGCTTCATCTGGGTCACCAGCTGGTCCGTGAACACGGTCACCCGCGTGAGGGTCAGCACCGCCACCGTCTACCAGGCCATCGCCGTGGGCTCCGGGCCCACCAGCCCCGCATCGGACGGCCAGGCCGTCTGGATCCCCAACAGGAATGCAGGGACCGTGACCAAGGTGGACTCCGGCGGGAGCATCGTGGGTACGTACCAGGTCGGGATCGGGGCGGTGGCCGTCGCGTTTGACCGGCCCGGATCCAGCGCCACCTCCGCCACCGACCCCGGGACCTACATGTGGGTCGTCAACAACGCCAGCAACAGCCTGTCCAAGATGGACGTGACCTCGGGCACCATGGTTGGCACCTACTCGGTGCCCGACCGACCCAAGGGCGTCGCCTTCGACGGCACCAGCATCTGGGTCACGTCGAGCGCGGCCAACTCGCTGGCCCGCATCCGCGTCCGCTGAAGCCGCGGCGCCGCCGCCCCACCCCCGCCCCCGCCGGACCGGCCCGCCGTCGTAGGGGATTCCCTACGGGGACACGCGAAACCGACCGATACCGGCCGCGGGCCGCGCCTTGGACCATTTCCTGACACTGACGTGGCGTCCTCCAGTCGTGCCGGCCCCGTTCCGCCAACCTCGGCGGCGACGCTCTCGGCGGGAACCCATGGAGATTGCGAAGATGCCTCGACAGCGCCTCAGGACCCTCGCCACCGTGGTGATCACGGCCGTCGTTGCGGCAGGTGTCTCGGCCGCGGTGGTCTCGGCCGCGATGCCGGCGGCCCAGGCCAAGGGATCCCGGCTCAGCACGCTGGCCTTCTACGCCAACGACATCGCCGTGGGCACTGGCCCGAGCGCGGTCGTCTTCGACGGCACCAACGTGTGGACCGCGAACAACGGCAGCGCCAACGTGACCAAGGTCAACGCATCGACCGGTGCCGTGGTCGGCACCTACAACACGGTCGGCACCAACCCGAAAGCGCTGGCGTTTGATGGGACCTACCTGTGGGTCGCCAACTACGCCACCAACAATGTCACCAAGCTGAACGCGGCGACCGGCGTCGTTGCTGGGACCTACCCGGTGGGGACCGGCCCCAACGCGATCGCCTTCGACGGCGTGAACATCTGGGTCACCGGCTACACCAGCAACAACGTCTACAAGCTGACGGTCAACGGCTCGGTGGTTGCAATCGTGCCGGGTATCGCCATGCCGACCGGCATCGCCTACGACGGACGCGGGTCCCTCTGGGTCTCAAGCTGGTCGGCGAACACGGTGGCCCGCGTGGACATCGCCACCGCCACGAAGGTGTCGACAACCACCGTCGGCAACGGGCCTGTCGGGGTCGCGTCTGATGGCACGGGCACGTGGGTCGCGAACCGGACGGGCGGGACGGTGACCAAGATCGACTTCAACGGCACCATCCTGGGCACGTACAACGTCGGGATTGCGCCGGAGGCGCTCGCGTTCGACCAGCCCGGCTACAGCTCCAGCCCGGCCACCGATCCCAGGACCTTCATGTGGGCCCTCAACACCGGCATGTCCGCGCTGTCGAAGCTTGACGTTGCGACCGGCGCCCTGGTCGCCACCTACCCCGTGCCCAACACCCCCACGGGCGTCGCCTTTGACGGCACCAACATCTGGGTCACGTCCGGCTCGATGAACTCGCTGGCCCGCATCCGCGTCCGCTGAGGCGCGGCGCTCCTAGCGCGTCGCGGTGGCCTCGTAGGCGAGGCCCAGCACCACGTCCCGCGCGAAGGTGGTGCGGAACGTCGCCGTCTGGCCGTCCACCGCCAGGCCCGCGCTGGCCGCGCTGATCCGGAAGCCGGCCGGGACGCGGATGGTCACGCTGAGCGGCGCCGCCAGCAGCCCGGGCTGCTTCTGGATGGTCAGGCGATATTGGCCGGCGCCGCCGGTGGCGCTCACGTCCGCGGCGTAGGGGCTGGTCCACGCGTAACGCAGGCTGGTGCTGCCCGGCGGCACCCGCAGGTAGACGCCAAAGACGGCCCGCCCGGCCTCCCAGCCCGCGAAGGACGGCGCCGTCAGCTTGGGCGTGCTGCCACCGGCCAGCGACTCGATCCGGCTGCGCTCCGGCACCAGCAGGCGGAAGTACAGGCCCAGCACGCGCAGGTCCTTGAGTGACGCGATGTCGCGATAGGGCTTGCCGGCCGCACTATCAATCAGGTTCTCCCAGGTGACGTCCAGGGTGTTCCGGGCGTTGCCCACCGCGTCGATCTCCACGTCCAGCGCCAGCGAGCGCGTGGTCACGGCGTTGAGCTTGGAGACGGGCGTGACGTTGGCATCCACCGCGTACAGGTAGTCGCCCGGGTCGGCGCGGACCACGCCGCCAAAGCCGGCGTCCGCCACGAACGCCTGGTCCGCGGCGTCCTTGCACCAGGCCAGCAGGAGATGCTCGGCGCCAATGGTGTCCGCCTGCTCCAGTGCCCGGCTCCACTGCGCCGAGGGCAGGGCGAGCAGCGCGCCCAGCAGGTGGTCGGCCAGCACCGAGAGGAACGCCTTGCGGTTCTCGCCCGGCACGCGTGCCGCCCGCGTCAGCTGGAGCACCTTGAGCCGTGCCTCGCCCGCCGCAATGGTGGTGGCGTACTCGGGGATGGCCACGGGGCCGGTCACCTTGAGCAGCGCGTCGATGGTGTCCGTGGTGATCGCCAGCACGCCGTCGATCCGGGTGTCGCCCGTCTGGTTCGCGTAGAGGCGGATCGCGTCCCGGGCGCTGATGGGGAAGTCCGGTGACCAGTTGGCATCGGCCAGCTCCCAGGGCCGCCCCACGCCCACCAGGTAGTCCACGAGCTGATCCGGCGGCTGGATGACCGGGTAGTCCCACGGCAGGTCAACCGTGTCGATGTCGCTGAAGACCCGCTCCGTGATCCGGCCCCTGTCGAACGTGACCAGGCCAAAGGAGCCGATGAAGCCGCCAGTTGGCCGCAGCTCGTCCGGGTTCTGCGTCAGCACCAGGTAGCGCCGGGGCCCGTCCCAGCCCAGGATGGCCGGCAGCCGACCGCTGGCCGCGGCGTAGGTGTCCAGCCACGGCCCGTACCTGGCCAGCGGCTCCAGCATGGCGTCGCGCGCGCGCTGGACCTCGCCCAGCAACCCGTCCGGCAGGCCGGCCAGCACGGCCCGGGCGTGGCTCACCGCCTGGGCTGCGGCCTGGGCCTGCTCGTGGGTGGCGGCCATGAGCCCGGTGAGCCGGGCCAGCGCGGTCGGCTGGCCGCCGGCAGCGCCGGCAGCGCCGGCCGCGGGCTGGGGCCCGGTGGTCTCCACGAAGCGCCGGGCGATCTCCACCGCGGCATCGGCGGCGTCAAACAGGTCCGCCGCGGCCGAAGCGATGCCGTCCACGCCGCGCACGTCGGCGGCGGTCAGGGGGAAGGCGCGGGCCACGGCCACCAGGGGATCCGAGGCCAGCAGGTGCGCCAGCGGCTGGTAGCGCGCGCGGGCGGCGACCAGATCGGCGGCCAGCGCGTCGACCGTGACCCGATCGATGGATGGGCCGGCGTCCTGGGCCCGCCTGGCCACGGATGCCAGGTCGGTGCGCAGCGCCCTGGCATCGTCGAGGGCCGGGGCGTAGCGGACCACGGCCAGCGTGGCCCCGGCACCCGCGAGGAGGGCCAACAGGATCAGGACGCCGAGGCCAATGGCGGCGAGGCCGCGGGGACCAGGCCAGCGCCGGCGCCCGCGCCGGGCCGGCATGTCGGTCACCGAGCCGGGACGGCAATCACCACGAACCGCGGCGCCGTCGCAAAGTAGGAGGTGGACGTCTGGAGCGTCAGCTGCTCCGCGGGCGTGGGCGACAGGTACTCCAGCGCGTCCCAGGCCACCTTGGGCAGGACATGGGTGACGACGTAGGTGCGTGACGTGCCATCCACCAGGTCCAGCGTGATGGCGTCACCCACCTTGGCATTCCAGAGGGTCAGGAACATCCCCGTCTGCGCGTGGGCGTAGATGTAGATGTTGGAGCCGCCGCCCGGCCAGGCCGACGACGGGTAGTGGGCCGCCTTCCCGATGGGCGCGTCGACCCCGTCACCCTCCACGATGGCCAGGTCGATGCCCAGCCAGGCGATGGTGATCCGGGTGGCACGGATGCCGGCCTCGGCGGGGGTGACCGTGGGGGAGAGGGTGGTGGGCGGCGTGGCGCCCGGGCCCGCCGTGGCGCCCGGCTTGGTGGGCCCGGCACCCGTGGGCACCGGGATGAGGTCCAGGTTGCTGAACCCGGGTGTTGGCGCTGTGGCCTCTGTTGGCCCCGGGGTTGCCTGGCCCGCATGGCCCAGCGAGCCGTCTCCATTGGCCAGCAGCAGGCCGCCCGCCCCCAGGATCAGGACGGCGAGGGGCACCAGGACGGCGCGCGGCAGGCCATTCCGGGCCCGTGGGCGCATCAGCGTGGTCTTGTGTTCAGTTCCTGCCGCGGGCGCTGGGTCAGCGGCGCCGGCCCAGCGCAACCTGGCGGAGCATCAACAGGCTCCCCAGGCCAAACAGGACGACCGCCACCAGCGTCTCGGTGCTGGGGAGCGACGGTTCGTCCTCGATGGCCGACGTCCTGGGCAGCCCGGCCTCGGGGACCCTAAGGAGGAGGGCCGCGCTGGTGATGCCATCGGCGGTCACGTGGACGTGGTGGAGGCCGGGTTCCCGGCTGAGCTGCACGAAGGCGTGGGCATGGCCCTGGGCGTCGGTCTCGGCGTCCATCGCCGTGAACTGGTCGACCGCGACTTCCGCGTAGACCACGGCCTGCATCCGGGGCGTTGCTCCCCGATCCACCGCGTAGACCAGGCCGGTGCCGCCGTTCGCCCCGGCGGACGTCACGGCGTACGTGATGGACCCGGCCGCGATGGGCTTGCCGGTGCTGGCATCCCCGGTGTCGGCAACGTTCTCCAGCGTCCAGGAGACGGGCTGCCCGGCGAGGGGCTGCCCGCCCGCACCCAGGACGGTTGCCTCGATCATCACGGGGTCGCAGCAGACCACCACGGTGCCCGGGCCGGTCTCGGTGATGGTGGCGACGTTGCCCGAGTAGCCAAGGGCCGTGGTGGACGCACCGAGCACGAGGCCCGAGGCGGCAAGGCCTGCCAATCCACGGGTCAACCTGCGCACTCGATTGTCCATGAACGTGATCCCCCCGTCCGGCTCTCCCCGTGGGCGATTCGGATTCCGATGACACTAAGGCGATTGAAGCAGCGTACGGGACCCATGGCCCGGGACGAATAGGCCACATGGCCCCAACTGGGGTGCCGGTCCGTCGATGCATGGTCGGATATGAGAGCATCGGGCTGTAGTCCCCGACCTTCAGTCGGCGTCGGGACCACGGCCCGCTGACACGGGTCCTCGGCACGACTTGGCGGAGGCGTCGGCGCATGCGGATTGGTCGCTCCTGCTGATGGGCCCGGCCGTCGCGGTCGTGGACCTGCACTGCCACACCAGCGCCAGCTTCGATTCGCTGGCCGCGGCGGAGCACGTGCTCCAGGCGGCGGTCGCCCGCGGCCTGACGCACCTGGCGATCACCGATCACGACACCATTGACGGCGCGCTCCGGGCCCGTGACGCGGCACCCGCCGGCCTCAGGGTCCTGGTTGGACAGGAAGTCCGCACGCGGCAGGGCGACCTCATCTGCGTCTTCCTGGAGACGCCCATCCCGGCCGGGCTGCCGGTCCTGGAGGCCATCCAGGCCGCCCGCGACCAGGGCGCCCTGGTGGGCATGCCGCATCCCTATGACCGGGCCCGGGCCTCCCTGCTGGCGACCGGCGACCTGGCCGCCGCCGACGTCCAGGCGCTGGCGGCGGGCGTTGACTGGGTGGAGGCCTGCAACGCCCGGATCCTGCGCGAGGGCGACAACCGCCGGGCGGCGGCGTTTGCCCGCACGCACAACCTGCCAGGCGTCTCCGTGAGCGACGCGCACTCGGTCATGGAGGTTGGGCTGGTCAGCACCACCCTCCTGGGCGATCCCTCCACCCCTGCCGGCCTGCTCGCCGCGCTGCGCACCCCAGTGGCCGGCCACGCACCGGATCCGGGCGCGGGCTATGCCCGGACCCTGCTGGCCCGGCTGGCCCGGCGATGACCTCCCAGCCCGGCGGCGCGCCGGCACCCGAGACCCAGCCGGCAACCGACACCCAGCCGGACCCGGCCACCCAGCCGGCCGGGCCGGCCGATTGCCCGTACCTGGGCGTGCTGGACGATGCGCGGACGCATTTCAGCTTCACCACCGTTGACCATCGGTGCTTCAGCGCATCCAAGTCGCGCGAGATCGACGTGGCGCACCAGGCGGCCATGTGCCTTGGTGCCTCGTACGCGACGTGTGGGCGCTATGTCCCCATGCCCATGCCGGGGTCATCCGCGCGGCGGCCGGGTTCCGGCCGGGCGCGCCTCTTGGCGTTTGCGCTGATGGGCCTGCTCGTCGTGATCGTGGTGGTCGGCATGGTGTACGTGGTCCCGCAGACCTGACGCCGCGGGGGCAACCCGCCCCGCCGGGCTCAGCGGCGGCGCGACAGCAGGACGCCGGCCAGGACCAGCGCGATGAGTGCCCCGGTGGCATCGATGCCCACGTCCGTCAGCGCCGCGTGTCGGCCCACCACCTGGCCCTGGTGGATCTCGTCGGTGGCCGCGTAGAGCACCGCCAGGAGCATGGCCGCCACCCCCGGCCGGCGCACGGGCGTGGACCTGGCCATGGCGCGGCGGATGCTGAGCGCCAGGATGCCAAAGACCCCCATGTGGCCCAGCTTGCGGACCACGAAGTCCGTCCCCGCGTCCGGCACGAAGCGCAGATCGGGCTGGGCGGAGAGCACGAAGATCAGCGCCGCCCACGCGATCACGGGCAGCCAGGCGACGAGGAGCCCCCGCGCGCCGACCCGCCGCGGCTCGGCCATCAACGCGCCGCCGGAAGAGCCCTTGTCCATGCCACAGGATAGGCTCGCCCGTCGTCCCGTCGTCCGCCCTCGGGACGCGGAATGGACCGGCTATCATCCAATCACGCTGCGGTTCAGTTTCTCCAGGAGGCTGGCCGACGCGCGGGGGGGGGTTCTCGCCTTGCACCAACCGACGGAGCCGGCCGCGCCGCGCACCCCGGCTGCCGACAGCGCCCAACAGGGGCTCTGGTGGTTCAGCGCACGCCGGCTTGCCGCATGGGTCCTGGTGGACGTCCTGGCCAGCCTGGTCGCCAGCCTGGTCGCGGTGGCCAACCGGTTCGAGACGCTGGACGTGGAAACGTACCGGGCCCTCCTGCCGTGGGTCCTGCTGCCGGTGATCATGATCCCGGCGGGAAACCTGCTCTCGGGTGTCTACCAGCTCTCGTGGCGCAGGCTGGCGACCAGGAATGTCCTCCACCTGGCGGCATCGGTGACCATCACCATGGTCATCGAGGTCCTGCTCTTCTACGCCGTGGTCACTCCCGCCGGCCTTGCGGGAGCGGCGGGGTTCCCGCGGTCCTACTGGCCGGTCCAGGCGGTTGACTTTGTGGCCCTCGCCCTGGCCGGCCGGACCCTGCGCGGCGCGCTGGAGCGACGATTCCGTGCCCAGTTCCTGGAGCGGCGGCACGGCACCCGGACCCTGCTCTACGGCGCCGGTGAAGCCGGCATCGCGGTCCTTGCCGAGTCCAGCGCCAACGCGGCGCCCGGCATGTATCCGGTGGGGTTCCTGGACGACGACCTGCGCCTCCGGGGACAGCACGTCGCCGGCCTGCGCGTCTACGGCAACTACGCCAACCTGCAGCAGACGGCGCTGCGCCTGCAGGCCACCAACGTGATCATCACCATGCCCAGAGCCGACGGGAACGCGGTGCGACGCGTGGTGGACGCGGCGGCGGCCGCCGGGCTCTCCATCAAGACGCTGCCCTCCATCGGCGAGCTGATCCGCGGCAGCCTGAACCCCGCCCGCTCCCGCACCCTGAACCTGGAGGACCTGCTGCGCCGGCCGGTCAGCGACCTGGATCGCCAGCGGGTCCGGGACCTCGTGGGCGGGAAGCGCGTGCTGGTCACCGGGGCGGCCGGCTCCATCGGCAGCGAGATCCTGTGCCAGGTGCTGGACGCCGGACCCTCGTTGATCGTCGCCTTTGACCAGGCCGAGAGCCCCCTCTACGAGATGGAGCGCGAGATCCTGGACCGGATCACCGAGGCCGGTGGCACCGCGCCCGCCGTGGCCATCGAGCTGGGCTCCGTCTCCGACGGCGCTCGGCTGGACGACCTCTTTGCGCGCCACCCGGTGGACGTCGTCATCCACGCCGCCGCCTACAAGCACGTGCCCATGCTGGAGAGCCACCCGTCCGAGGCGGTGGTCACGAATCTGGGCGGCACGCTGGAGCTGCTGCAGCGCGCCCGGACGGCCGGGGTCTCGCGGTTTGTCCTGATCTCCACCGACAAGGCCGTGGATCCAACCAGCGTCATGGGCGCCACCAAGCGGCTTGCCGAGATGGCCGTGGTGGCCGCCGGCCGGCGGACCGGCTGGGGGGCCGTGGCGGTCCGTTTTGGCAACGTCCTGGGATCCGCCGGGAGCGTGGTCCCCATCTTCCAGCGGCAGATTGCCCGCGGCGCCCCGCTGACCATCACCCACCCGGACGCCACCCGCTTCTTCATGACCATCCCGGAGGCGTCCAGCCTGGTCCTGGCGGCCGCGTCCATGGGCGGCTCGGGCAGGACCTACATCCTGAAGATGGGGGAGCCCGTCCGGATCGTGGACCTGGCCAGGGACGTCATCCGCCTGGCCGGGCTCAGCGAGCGCGATGTGGAGATCAAGTACACGGGCCTGCGGCCGGGGGAACGCCTCCACGAGACGCTCTTCTACGAGGCCGAGGCCGTGGAGCCCACGACGGACGACCGCATTCTGCGAGCCAAGCTCCAGGATCCACCACCGCACACGCTCAGTCGCCTGCGGGACTTCGTGGGGCAGGCTCGGCTGCGGCAGGTCACGGGGGATGAGGTGCTCGAATTGGCACGAGAGCTGGGGACCGGGCAATGACGGGACCGGGGTCGGATCGGGCAACAGGCCGGTCCCCGCAGAACCACGCCTGCTTTGCGCCAAATGGGGGACTCCGATGAAGCCACTGGTCATCGTCGGTTCGGGCGGCTTTGCCCGTGAAGTGCTCGACGTGGTCGAGGCCATCAATGCCGTGGAGGAGCGGTGGAGGTTCCTGGGGTTCCTCGACGATCACAAGTCAGAGGATGCGCTCGTCACCTCGCGCGGCGCGGCCATTCTTGGGCCCTCCCAGTTGCTGACCGAGCTCGATTGCGAGTACGTGATCGCGATTGCAGATCCGGCTGCCCGGGAGCGGATCGATGCGTTGGCGACTGGCGCGGGTCGGGAGGCTGCGACGCTCGTCCACCCTGGCGCAACGGTCGGGAGCGTAAACTCGATCAGCCCCGGTCTCGTCGCAACGGCCGGATCATGCGTCACGACCAACGTCCAGATCGGGCGGCACGTCCACCTCAATCTGGGCTCGACCGTTGGTCATGACGTGGTGCTCGGACCCTACGTGACGATCAACCCCGGCGCACACATCAGCGGGAACGTCACGCTCGAGGACGGCGTCACCATCGGCACTGGCGCATCGGTCATCCAGGGACTCAAGGTGGGGCGGAGGTCATTCGTGGGAGCAGGGGCAGTCGTGACGAAAGATGTCGGACCAGGACTCGTCGTGATCGGGATTCCGGCCCGGCCGCTCGCTCGATGAGCGACTCGACAGCGGGAGCCCGTGTGCGAGACAGGCACATCCCGTTCCTGCGCCCGTTCATGCCGCCGTACGCGGCCGTCGAGGCCCGGTTCCGCGAGGCATATGCATCCGGCATGCTGACCAAGGGCCGCGAGCTTGAGCGGTTCGAGACGGCGGCGGCGGAGTATCTCGACGTCGAAGACGTCATCGCGGTCAGCAGCTGCACGCTGGGCTTGACGCTCGTCCACCGTGCCCTGAGCCTCACCGGGCAGGTCATCGTCCCCAGCTTCACGTTCATGGCGACGGTCAGCTCGCTGGTCTGGGCCGGCTGCGAGCCTGTCTTCGTGGACATCGATCCCGAGACATGGTTGATCGACCTGGCGCGCATCGAGGCGGCGATCACGCCGCGGACGTCGGCCATCGTGGCGGTCCACTTGTATGGCGCGCCGGCGCCCGTTGAGGAGCTGGAGGCGCTGGCGACCAGGCACGGCATCCAGCTGATCTTCGACGCTGCTCACGGGTTTGGATCGCTCCACCGTGGACATCGCCTGGGTGGCGGTGGCGCAGCGGAGGTCTTCTCCACCAGCCCAACCAAGCTGCTCGTCACGGGTGAGGGCGGCGTCGTGGCCACCAACGATCCTGCGCTTGCGGCAGAGATCCGCGTCCTGCGCGAGTACGGCAACCCGGGTGACTACGACAGCCGTTCCGCCGGCACCAACGCGCGCATGCCGGAGATCGCGGCGATCATGGGGCACGAGGGGCTGGCGACGCTGGAGGCCAATGCCGTGGGGCGCAACGCGATTGCGGCCCGGTACGTGGAGCGCCTGTCCGCGGTTCCCGGCCTCCGATTCCAGCGGATTGCCGCGGGAGATCGGTCGTCCTACAAGGACTTCTCCGTGGTGGTCATCCCGGAAGAGTTCGGCGCCACGCGTGACCAGCTGGTGGCCTTCCTGACCTCGCGCGGGATCGAGACGCGCAACTACTACGTGCCTCCGGTTCATCGCCACCAGGCCTATCGCGAGGTGGGTGCCCGATATGACGCCGTGCTGCCGATCACGGACTGGATCTCGGAGCGCATCACGAGCCTGCCGATCTGGACCGGGCTCACGGACGACGACGTGGACTACGTCTGCCGGTCGATCGCCGAGTTCGCGGAGTCCGTGGCGTCCAGGCCGGGCTGATCGTCGGTCACCGAGGGCGGCGTGGCGCCCGACTCCGGCACAGTCGCAAGTGGATCGTCCGTGGGGTGGCCGCCGACCCCTCGTCCAAAGGCCACCACCCCGACGGTCCTCACGATGATCTCGAGGTCCAGTCGCATGGATTGGCGCTCCACGTAGCGGAGATCCCAGGCAATCCGCTCGCCCCACGACAGCTCGTTCCGGCCGTTGATCTGGGCCAGGCCCGTGATCCCGGGGCGGACGGCCAGGCGACCCCGCTGGACCTCGTCGTAGCGGGCGACCTGGTAGGCGAGCGTGGGCCGCGGGCCCACGATGCTCATCTCGCCCCGCAGGACGTTGATGAGCTGGGGGAGCTCATCGAGCGAGGTTCGGCGGAGCACGCGGCCCACCGCCGTGATCCGGGAGGCATCCGGGTAGAGCGGGTTTGGGCCGTCCAGCATGGAGCGGAACTTGTAGGCGATGAAGGGCCGGCCATCCCGGCCAATTCGCTCCTGTCGGAAGAAGATTGGACCCCCGTCGTCGGCGCGGATCGCGAGGGCGCAGGCCGCACCAACCACCGCGGCCGGAACTGCGCCGAGCGCGAGCAGCGCCAGGTCAACGGCGCGCTTGCCGCGGAAGGGCCCCCGCGGGCGTTCAGCCGAGGATGTCACCCCCGTCCGGCTTCAAGGTAGTCAGCCAGCCGGCTGCCCAGCACGGCCGTGTCGTGGTGCTCCCGGACGTAGTCGAGGCCGCGCTGGCCCATGGCGTCCAGCTCGTCCTGTGGCAGCTTGCTCATCCGGCGCAGGGCCGCCGCCAGGGCCTCGGGATTCTCGGGTGGAACCGTGAACCCAGCGCCGTGCTCCGCGACCGGGTCAGATGCGGTTTCGCAGGCAAAGACCACGGGCTTGCGGTTCGCCATGTAGTCGAAGAGCTTGTTGAAGCTCATCCCGTAGCGGTAGATGGGCGTTCGCAGAACCTGGACGAGGCCGGCATCAACGGCGGCGAGCAGGCTGGGGACGTGGCGCTTGGCGACAGGGTCGGCGAAGGAGACGTTCTTGAGGCCGAGTTCCGCCGCCCGCTCCACCAGCGCCGCCTTCTCGGGGCCGTCGCCGACCAGGAGCAGACGAACCCGGCTATCCGGACCTTTCTGCAGGATTCGCGCTGCTTCTAGCGCGGTCGAGAGGTTGTTCGCGCGGCCGTGCGCACCCAGGTAGACGCAGATCCAGGCGCTTGCTGCGCGCCAGGCTGCAAGGCATTCGGGTAACTGGGGCTGAGGCCCCAGCGACACGTCAGGGCGTGAGAGGTCGACGCCGTTGGGCAGATAGAGCAATGGACCGGGATGCAAGCCCCGTTCCCGCAGATAGGCGTCCATGCCGGGCAGGAGCGAGATGACCCCATCCCCGTGCGTCATGAGGAACGCCTCGATCCAACGCAGTGCCCGTGCGTAGAGGGACGCTTCGGCCAGGGCGCCCATATCGATGAGCGTCTGTGGCCAGAGGTCGCGAACCTCGAAGAAGAACTTGGCCCGTCGAAGTCTGGCCATGAGATAGCCGGCCGCGGCCGCCAACGGGTGCACCGTCGAGCCGATCACAGCGTTGGGCCGCTGGAACCGGGCCTGAACGACCAGCGCGAGGATGGCGAAGGAGACCATGTTCAAGAAGCGCCGGCCCGAGTTCCCACCGTAGGCGGGACCCCGGATCCAGACATACCTGACGTCTTCGACCATCTCGGTCCGGTACAGGCGCATGCGCGGGATGGCTTCAGCCGGACCCCCGAAGTGGCTCACGGACGACGCGAAGATCGTGACGGCGTGACCCCTGAGGTAGAGTTGCCGCGCGAGGTCATGGTGGCGCGTCCCGCCGCCGCGCCGAGGCGGCCCGGCATAGTGGTTCACAATCCAGACATGGCGCCGCGAGGAGGTATCAGCATTTCGCAGCATGCAGGCATGATCGCACGGCATGTCTTATCGGTGACTTCGGAGGCACACGCTGCCGAGTATTCACGTGGGTTCCGCGCGAGCGTCGGGGATCTACGGAAGGAAGCATCCAGATCTTGACCGGTTCCTCACTTGGCTGACAGGTTCTCGACGCAGCTCCTGGACCCACGATCCTCGCCTGAGTGGGACGAGTTCATTGACCGAGCCGATCAGGGCACGGTCTTTCACAGCACCTCCTGGCTGACGGCATGGGCGGCAGAAGTCTCGATCCTCGTGATCAGGGATCGAGATGGGGCGATTGCCGGTGGCTTGCCGCTCGTGCGGCGGCCAATTGGTTGGTATCTCGCCTACCGACTCCCACCGTTGTGCCCATATGCTGGCATCGTCCTGGGTCCGCCTTTGTCGGCGAAACTGGTCACCCAACACGCCGAGCAGAAGGAGAAGGCGCTGGCGCTGCTCGACGGCATTCCAGAAGCCGCCATGGTGCGGTTTCCACTTCACCACAGCAATCGTGACACCCAGCCCTACCAGTGGCGCAACTACAAGGTCACGGTCTCCTCCACCTATGTCATCGACGCTGGCGCACAGATCCACGAGGTGCGCGGTGCGATCGACGCGAAGCAGCGGAACATCGTGCGCAAGGCAGAGGAGCATGGGCTGAGCGTCTGGACGACGGATGACATCGACCAGTTTCTGCCCTTGAATCGCATGACATTTGAGCGTCAAGGGCTCGCCCCACGGCTCACAGATGACCGCTACCGGCAGTTATGGTCACGGGCCGCCAGAGCGAAGGGCACGATCTACCTCAGCGGCAAGTTCCCCAATGCGCACGCGGGCGCCGTGGTTGTGCACGACCGCCGCTGCAGCTACCTACTGATGAGCGGCGGCGACCCGGCCACCAGGAGCCTCGGAGGCGGATCTCTCATCCTTTGGCGGGCCATTGGGGATGCGCTGGCGCAGGGTCGGAGCTTCGACTTCGAGGGCTCGTCCCTCCCCGGTGTTGAGCAGTTCTATCGGAGTTGGGGGGGCCGTCTCGTGCCGATCTTCCATGCAGAACAGGTGAATTCCTGGCCACTGCGCATCCTGCGGAGCTGGCAGCAGTCCTAGTTGATCCGTACTGTGGGCGCGGGCTTGGGCCGGCATCAGTAAGAGGCCTGTAATCCTACTGCGCCACGCAGGTGAGACCGGCGGCGGTACGCGCTTCTTCGCGATGCCCCAAGGCCAGCCCAATCTAGGCGTTCGGCACCAAAGCATCATCTACTACGGCAGCTATCAACTCCTCGTACTCGGCCTGTCGGCGGGCTCCAATCAGCGAACTGTTGTGCGCGAGGAGGACGGCGTTCCCACCATGCCGGCGACAGGCCTTCACGAGACTCAGCGTTCGACGCGCCGCTTCATCCGGCTTGAGGTGCATGTACCAGTAGGTGGCGTCCATCACCACGAGCGGGCGCTCACGGAGGGCGAGCTTCTTGCGGGAACGGAGGTCGAAGACGGGGTACTCGCGGCACGTCCCCATCCGGAAGCCGACTTGCTCGGCGTGACCGAGGGTTGAGTCGTAGTCCAACCCAGCCGCGGCCTGTGCTCTCCAAGTCTCCGGGTTTCTGAACCGCAGGTAGTGCTGGCGCACGCCCCAGGCAGGCTGATCAAAGCCACATGCCAGACAGGCAGAGCGAAGGGAGTCCATCTCCGTCTGCATGTGTTCGGGCGAGAGGTAGCTGTCGTAACTTGAATGGAGACCGATCTCGTGGCCGCGGTCACTGATCCTCCTCAGGAGGTTCATGATCTCTGGGTCGGTCAGGCGATACTGCCCATCGAGCGGGTTTCTCCCACCGTTGGCCATGAAGTAGAAGGCGCTCCGCAACCCGTGCTTCTCGCTCGTATCCATAAGCAGATCGAACGTGTTGAACGGATCTCGATCAACACGGCCGTGGCGGGCATCGACGAACGCGAGAGCGCGACGGCAGGCAAGCGCTGGATCTCCTCGTCGAAGGAGATCGCCCGCCAGGCCATGGGCCACAGTCCGACCCGTTTGCCCCGTCGCGGCCCACGGTCGATCTACGTCATGGGTGAGTCGGATCTGGAAGTTGGGTGGACGACGTTGAAGCGTCGGCCAGAGTGATCGGATCGCCTCCCAGAGCAGGTCAAGGTACTCGTCTGCGATCGGGCGCTCCAGGAAGCCGCCAAGGACTGCGAGGGAGTCTTCCGCTCGGAACCGGTCGTGTTCATCGCGCGACCCTCGCACCAACTCCTCATACCCTGAGATGAGAAAGAAGATGCCGCCAAGGACATCGATGTTGAGGGCAATGCCGGATGGCGTACAACGACCGGCAACCCCCGATTCCTCGGCTCCAGGGTAGAGGACGGGCAGCATCGCCCGATCCTGGCCCACCAAGGTTCCGGGTCCGTGATTGCCCGACCCGGCGGTAGGTCCAAGTGAGGGATCCACGCGGCGAAGCGGGAGGGCTGGCATGGACCGCTCCGAGAGCCAGTCACTGGGCGCGGTCGCGAAGAGCCCATCGGAGATCATCAGAGACTTCGCCTCTCCGTCGCCAGCCAGCTGGATCTCGACGTCCTTAGTCCGATCCAGGCGCAGTTCGTAGGCGAGACCGAGCCATTCGGACACGACGACATCAAAGACGTAGCGGCGCTCGGCGGGGTAGTTCTCGGGTGCGCTGATAAGTAGCGTCGGGCCGTCCTCCAGACGGGAAACGTCAGGCATTAAGCATGGAGCTGGGCGCGCCCTCACACGGCACCGGCGCGGAACCGGTGGGCCCCGTTCCGGGATTGCGACCCGTGGTCCGGGTCAATCCGGGCTCCCAGCGACGGGATCTGGAGTAGCCACGGCGGGCGGGCTCCCTCCGGACGGGTGTCCGACGATGGCGCGCCAAGACAGCAGCCCGTACAGCAACGAGATGAGACACCCAGCGACGCTGAGCGCGACGACGGCGCCGATTGCTGGAAGGTTAAGCGACCAAGCGACGACGACTGATCCCCCGAGCAGGGCAATTCTGCAGAGTTCACGAAGGAGGTGGAGATCCTGCCGCTCGAGGATATCCAACGCGGACCCGGTCGGGCTAGTGACAAACTGCAGGTAGTACATGGGGGCGAGGATCGCTACGAAGACTCCTGCCACCACCCAGTCTTCGCCGAAGACGAACCCGAACGCTGCCTGGGATACCGCCGCAATGCCGACCATTGGCACGATCGCGATGGCAGCCAACTGACGGGTGGTCTTCCAGAACAGGGCCCGCAGGCCGTCGGGATCGGAACGGGCAAGTTGGGCAGCTTCCGCGGTGAATACCTGCCCCACTGCGCCAGCCACCAAGGTCGTGGGTAGCGCAATGACCCGCTGGGCCAGGGTGTACTCGCCACCAGTTTGCGTGCCATATAGGATCACGACCAGCAGGAGCGGGGCCTGCAGGCCCAGGGTGTTCAGGAATGCAGACGGTGCAGACATGAACGCAAAGCGCCGATATCGGCGAGCGGCCGCGGCCACCCCGGACCGTGAGACGCGCCGAAAGGATGGCGCGCTGATACGCCAAGCTGCCCGGGCTAGACGGGTTGACCCGGAGACGCTTCCGAGGACCGACCCCATGAGGAGCCCCGGGGCACCCAGGCCAAGTGCGCCCGAGCCTAACTGGCCGAGGACCAGGGCGGCGGTCTGGCTCAGCCGATTGGCGGCAATGTCTGCGTAGGACCGCGAGCGCACTGCCCATGACGTGAGAGCGACGACGAATCCGCCCCCGACCTGACCTAGGACGAGCAGCATCGCGTAGGCGCTCAGCGCCGAAACTCCTGCCGACTCAAAGAGCCACGGGCCCGCCACCCAGAGGACCACTGCGCTTGCTGTGCCGAAGGCGAGCGCCACTAGCAGGCACAGCGCCAGGATACTGGCCGCCTCGTCGTCCGATGGCGGGAGGGGAATCGCGTATTCGTAGGTGAGGCAGCTGACCACCGTAAGGATGCCAAGCGCTGCGGCGACGACACCGAAGGCGCCGAACTCGGACGGCGTGTAGAGCCGCGAAAGGACTGGTGAGGACGCAACAACGATGAGCTGTGCGACGGCTGTGCCGGCGACGATGGTCATCGCCCCGCGAGAAGACGAGCCATGGCGCCACGCGCGCCGCAAGTACAACACGGATCCGGGTCTACCTGCTCTCAGCGCGCAGTTCGGGGGCGCGAACGATCTTGCCCGCGACCGATAGTCCGGCCACGACGGACGGCCCCAAGGATATCGTAGGGCTTCGCCCATTTGCGGGCCGATTAGGCCCCAGGCGAGCCCGACGGATCTGGCTCCGCAGACTCCGAGGCCTCGTGGTTGCGTCAAGCGCGGTCGGTTGGCATCTCAATGGGTTCCCTGGGGGCAGTGGGTTGGCCATCTCACCTGAACTCCGACGCCGTACTATCCGAGTCGCAGTTCTCCGGCCCTGATCGGCGGAGTGAAGTTGGCCCAGCAGGGCATCCAAGCTCGAGGGTGGGCGCATGTGTGGGATCGCCGGGGTCATCGGGACGCACGTTTCGGTGGCGATGCTGAAGGGCATGTCCGATCGGATGGTCCATCGGGGTCCTGACGGCGAAGGACTTTGGATCCGCCCGGATCAGCGCCTCGGGCTTGCGAGCCGGCGGCTCGCGGTCATTGACCTCTCCGACTCCGGTCAACAGCCGATGCATTCGCAGTCCGGATCTGTCCTCGTCTTCAATGGCGAGATCTACAACCACGTTGAGCTCCGGTTGGAGCTGCAGTCGCGCGGCGTTGTATTTCAGGGCCACAGTGATACCGAGGTCTTGCTGGCTGCCTACGATACGTGGGGCTCTGGCTGTCTCTCGCGGCTCAACGGCATGTTCGCCTTCGCGATCTACGATCCGCGGCGTGACGTGCTGTTTGCAGCCCGAGATCGGCTTGGTGAGAAGCCGTTTCACTTCACGCAACTTCGCGACGGCACTTTCGCCTTCGCCTCCGAGATAAAGTCCTTGCTCGCACTGCCGGGGGTTCCGTGCAGCCCGGACATGGATTCCGTTTTCCGGTTCCTCCGGTATAGGGAACTGGATCGCGACCCCCGGACCTTCTTCGAGGGAATCCACTCGCTTCCGGCTGCGCACGCTCTTGAAATGACGCCGGGAGCGACGGAGTACCGGACTTACCGCTACTGGGAATTGGAGGACCGCTCGCCGCTGGACCAGTCGCCCAATGACCTGATAGACGAGTTTCGCGCGCTCCTCTGGGATAGCACCGCGCTTCGTCTTCGGGCCGATGTTCCAGTCGGTTCGAGCCTCTCTGGCGGTCTCGATTCGAGCGTCCTCGTGGGGCTTATTGCGAGAAGCGGGGAATCGGGGCGTCAACACGCTTTCTCTGCGCGTTTTGCCGGCTCCTCGGTTGATGAGGGCCGTTACATCGATGCCGTCGTCGCAGCGACAGGCGTGAGTGGCCACGGGATCACCCCTGAGCCGGGTCGCTTCGTGGAAGAGATCTCGGACCTGGCATGGCACCAAGAGGCGCCGGTCTTGTCACTCAGCGTCTATGCCCAATGGTCAGTCATGCGCCTGGCCAGGGACCACGATGTGACGGTATTGATTGATGGGCAGGGTGCTGACGAGATCCTCGGTGGCTATCGCATGTACTTCGGTGCGCTCCTCCTCGGACTCTTTCGCTCTGGGTCCGTGCGGGCTTTGGGCCATGAGGTGTCCAGTTATCTCCGTCACTACGGCCTTGCCAACGCGCCGCTGATTGCCTACAGCCAGCTGCCACGCGGAATCGCCCAGCAAGTCAAGTACCTCTCGAGAACATCGTGCATCGACATGGGGTTCGCCCAGGCGCACGGAGGACCTCCCGAAACCTACGACCGCACATTCCGCGATCCGCTCTCAAACCAGCTTCATGAGACGTTGACCCACACGATGCTACCCAGTCTGCTGAGGTACGCCGACCGCAACTCGATGGCCTTCTCCCGCGAGGTGCGCCTCCCGTTTCTTGATCACCGCCTAGTTGAGTTTGCCTTTACGCTTCCCAACGAGCTCAAGATCCACCGAGCAACCACCAAGGTGGTGCTGCGCGAAGCGATGGACGCCCTACTTCCGCCGCTTGTTGCACATCGCCGAGACAAGGTCGGCTTCGCAGTCCCGCAATCATCGTGGCTTCGAGGCCACTTGCGCAGCTGGGCAACCACCATTCTCGAGTCGCCGGAATTCTCCGGGCGGCGATGGATTGATGCACGCGCAGCCAATGAGGCCTGGCGACGCTACCTGAGCGGTGCATCCAACCTTGAGCCTGACATCTGGCGCTGGCTCTCGTTGGAGTGCTGGGCCCGCGAATACCTAGATCCAGGTGCTCGGCACGATGCGTGATCTGGTGCCCCGATGGCCGGGCGACCCGGCCCGCCAATCGGTCATCCTAGGACTCGTCCTGCTCGCAGGGGCTCTCGCTGGCTTTGGCGGCTCGATGTGGGTTGTTGCAGCCCTTGTGGCAACTGGCCTCGGGTTCCTAGCCTATGCGGCGCCCGGCGTGCTTCTTGCCGCGTACGTTGCGATCCCCTTCTATAAGGGCGCACTCCAGCCGTTCAGCCCCGTGGATGTGACGGTCGTACTCGCCGCACTTAACGGGGCAAGCCTGCTCCCCCTGATCATGAGGCAGACAGCCCTGCGCCGGTCCGCTGCCGTGCTCTGGGTCGCAACCGCGGTACTCGTGGTTGGAGGCGTGGCGTGGGCCATGGAAGGCAACCTCGCCCTAGGTACCGCAGCCGGCTGGCTCGGGCTCGTCGCAGTGCCCATGGTCGCCGCGATCAGGGTCTCAGCAGATCCTGGTGGAGCGCGGAGCTTCGTTGTCACGCTAGCGATGTTTAGCGTGGCGTTCGTCGGCCTGGGCGCACTTGCGCTGCTTGGGTCAGGATCCGGTGACCGGCTCCTGCTACTTGGCGCCAACACGATTGGCGTCGCCCGGGCAGCGTGCCTGCTGCCCGTCATAGGCGCCGCCTATCTCACGGCTTCCGGGCCCCGGAGCATTCGATGGCCCCTAATCGCCTTGGGGCCACCGGCAATAGTCGTCGCTATAGCCTCCGGCTCCCGCGGACCGGTGCTCTTTGCGATCGTCGTCGTGGCTGCTGGGGCCATCTCGGTCGGGATTCGGAATGGTGGAATAGGACACCGACGGACAGTCGGTGTCTCCGTCCTTGGCGCGTTGGCGGCCGTTGGTGTCGTAGCGCTCCTTCCGGAACTCCCCGTCGCATCACTTCTGAGGTTCGAGGACCTCCTCACATTTGTCCTCGGCACGCGAGGGGAAGGCGACACCTCGACGGCTGCGCGGCTGACGTTGTTTGACGCCGCATGGCAGATGTTCGCGTCGAAGCCCCTGTTCGGGTGGGGCACTGCGGGCTTCGCGTGGTTGAGCCCGCTTGACGAGGCGCTCCGAGGCAACACCTACCCGCACAACGTCCTGCTGCAATTCGCCGCCGAGTTTGGTGTGATCGGCCTCATTCTCGCGGTAGGGCTATTCCTCGTCGCCCTGAATCGTCGATTGCCAGCTGACCCGATGTGGCACGCCATCAGGTACATCTTCGTGTTCTGGTTGATGAACGCCATGATCAGTGGAGACATCTACAGCGATCGAATGCTATGGGGTCTCACGCTGCTGCTGGCGTTTCGGCCTAACGGACCGCAGTTGACCGTCGACGCCAAAGCACGCTCTAGGCTTGTTGCACCGCGCGGATGGACAACGTTCGCTCGGGCGAAGGTTGCCCCAGCTTCCGCCCTGATTGCCCCAGCATCCTCATGATTCGAGTCGCCCACCTCACGTCGGTACATCCTGCCGACGACATTCGGATACGGGGAAAGGAGTGCGCAACCCTCGCCAATGCCGGGTACATGGTCTTTCTGATCGCCTCAAGCGACGCGCTGGCACCAAGTGAGGTCATCGACGGCGTGCATCTCGTCCGGGTGCCGCGACGCCGGGGCCGACTGCAGCGCGCGACTCGTTCGGCGTGGTCCGTCTTCCGGGCCACTCTTCAGACTCACGCGACCGTTTGCCACTTGCACGATCCGGAGTTGATCTGGGTAGGTATCCTGCTGAAGGTAGCCGGGCGCAAGGTCATCTACGATGTCCACGAGGATCTCCCGCGCCAGATCCGTGACAAGAATTGGATCCACCCGCTTCTCCGGGCGCCGATAGGCCGCGTCGCTGCCGTCATCGAATCGATGGCTGCGCGCTTGTTCGATGCCACGGTCGTGGTGACACCGACGATCGCTTCGCGGTTTCCACGCGCATCTACGGTGCTGATCAGGAACCTGCCGATCATCGCCGAGCTTGCTTCGACAGGCGGACAGCGAGCCTACGCCGCTCGGGCACCGCTCGCGGTCTACGTCGGGGGTATTGCATCAACCCGTGGCGCACGCCAACTCGTCGAGGCTATGCACTTCGTCCGCCGGCACGTCAGGGCGCGGATCGTCCTGGCCGGCCGGTTCCAGCCGGAAGGGCTGCGAGATGACCTGTCCCAGATCGCAGGATGGGACCGCGTGGACGTCGCTGGATGGCTCGGGCGCTCCGACGTTGCCGAGCTGCTTGGCTCCGCGCGGATTGGACTTGTAACCCTGCTCCCCACCGCCAGCTACCTTACCAGCTATCCCACGAAGCTCTTTGAGTACATGGCCGCTGGTCTACCGGTCGTCGCATCGGACTTTCCGGTCTGGCGGGAGATCGTAGAGAGCGCAGACTGCGGTCTGCTCGTCGATCCGCGCGATCCCAGGGCGATCGCGGACGCGATCGAGCGACTCCTAGATGATCCTGGCGAAGCGGAAGCCATGGGCGAGCGTGGACGCGCCGCAGTCATGGAGCGATACAGTTGGGAAGCTGAGAAGTCCGTCCTTCTCGAACTGTACTTGCACCTAGCTGGCCCGCCCGGTGTCGGTGGTCAATGACGGGCCAGCCTGGGGGTCAAGCGGGTTCGTCATTGCTCGGCAAGTCGCCCTTCCCGTCGCCCTTCCCGTCCGCGCCCTTGCCGTAGCTCCCGTAGTAGTCGTAGTAGTACGACCCGCCGCCCCGGCCCTCGGAGAGCCGGTTGAGGGCCACGCCCAGCGTGCGCGCGCCGGCCTTGGCCAGCGCCTCGCGGGCGCCCTGGACGGCGCCGCGCCGCGTCCGCCCGGCATAGATCACGAAGAGCGTCCCGTCCGTGATGGACGACAGGATGGCCGCATCCGTGACCGCCTGGAGGGGCGGGCTGTCCACGATGACCAGGTCCGATGCGGCGATGAGCCGCTCCAGGACCACCAGCATCCGCTTGGATCCCAGCAGCTCGGCGGGGTTGGGCGGCAGCGGGCCGGTGGTGATCACCAGCAGGTTCTCCTGCTCCGTGGCCTGGGCCACGTCGGCAATGCTGGCGTCGTCCGAGCGGATCAGGTCGGAGAGCCCGCGGCCGTTGGCCAGGTTGAAGATGCGGTGGGCGCCGGGCCGCCGGAAGTCCGCATCCAGCAGGAGCGTCCGTCGGCCGGCCTGGGCAAAGACCACCGCCAGGTTGGCGGCGGTGGTGGTCTTGCCCTCGCTGGGGACCGCGCTGGTCACCAGGAGCGTCCGGACAGGCGCGTCCACGGCCGCAAACTCCACGTTGGTGCGCAGGGTCCGGTACGACTCCGCGTCCCGGGAGCGCGGGTAGAGGATGGTGGCCAGCCGGTAGATCTCGCTCTTGCCCTTGGCGGCGCGCATCTTGGGGACCAGCCCCAGGGTGGGCAGGCCGGCGACGGCCTCCACGTCGTCCCCGTTCTTCAGGCTGTCGTCCAGGTACTCCACCACGAAGGCCAGGCCCAGGGCCAGGAGGAGGCCAACAAACGCGGCCAGGACGGTGTTGAGGAGGACCCGCGGCGAGGCGGCCTCCGGGGCCGGCGTGGCCGGGTCCACCACGGTGATCAGGGTGGAGGAGGACTGGGAGAGGCCCAGGAGCAGGGCGTACGACTGGCGCAGGCTGGTCACCCGGCCCTGCAGGACCTGGAGCGTCTGCTCGTCCGCGGCGGACCGGAAGGTGAGGGCCGTGAGGCGGTCAATCCCCGCCTGGGTCTCGCTGATCTGGACCTGGGTGGCCTTGATCTGGTCACGCACGAAGGCGGCCGCCGCCCCGCTCTGGCCGGAGACCGCGTCCGACGCCGCCCCCAGCTGGTCCGCCAGGGAGTTGGCGATGTCCGCGGCCCGGCCGGGGTCGCCGTCCTGCGCCGTGATGGTGACCAGGGTGGAGTTGAGCGGCGCGCTGGCCACGATGCGCTTGCGCAGGTCCGCCGGCGTGATCCCCAGCTTGGTCTCGTCGATGACGTGGGCCAGGACGGGCGTGGTGAGCGCCAGGTCCGCGTACGTCTGGGAGATTCGCTGGCTGACCAGGATGTCGTTGTAGTTGGGGTTGGCCGTGCTCAGGGACTGGCCCACGATCAGGGTGACCTTGGCCTCGTAGACCTTGGGCAGCGCCGAGGAGACCAGGTACGCGGACGCACCGGCCAGCAGGATGCTCGCGATCAGGAACCAGAACCAGGAGCGGATGACGGCGAGCTGGCGGCGGAGTTCCATGGGGCTTGGAATCCCTCAGGTGGGGGCACGGGCGGCAGGCCGAGTATAGGCGCGCGGGCTACGGATCCGGCCGGGGCCGGTGGACGGGCGGATTGGCTCAGGGCGCCCGGGGGATCACCAGCCGGTCGCCGGCCATGATCAGGTCAGGGTGCGTGAGGTGGTTGGCCTCGATGATCGCGGTCACGGTGACCTTGTAGCGCGCCGCGATGGTGCCCAGGTTCTCGCCGCCGGTGACCGTGTGGACGATTGGCGTGGCGGCCGGGGCGATGGTGGGGGAGGCGGAGCCGCCGGGGAGCGGGCTGCCGGTCCGGGCCAGCGTGGGGGCCGCCGTGGGGGCGGGCGTGGGCGGCGTGCTGGGTGCCATGGAGGGGGCTTCGCTGGCCGCCATGGACGGCTGGGTCAGGGGGACCACCGCGCCGCCGTTGGGATCCAGGCCCGGCTGGCCGTCGCCGACCACGCCGAACGCCGCGACGGACGCCAGGATGGCGGCCGCCCCGATCAGGACGGCGGCCGCCCCAACGATGGCCGGTGACGCGATGAGGGTTGGCACCGTGATGCGGGTCCGCCACGGTGGGCGCGCCTTGGTGCTCCCGGTGCCCTTGGTGCCGTGGGCGCCCCCGTCCGGGGAGGCCGGGCCCTGGCGCGGAGCACCGGCCCCGGCCGGGGTTGCCCGGGCAAAGCTGTCGCACGGCGGGCACGCGGTGGCCAGGCATGTGGCGGCCTGCTGCTGCTGGCTGACCGCGATGGGCCTGGCGCCGGCGTAACAGCGATGGCCCGTGCTGCTGAACGCGAACCGGCTCCGGGGATCCCCGTCAAGCCCAAGGTACGGGCAGGCGCCGACCATGGAGAGGCCGGTCGCGATCATCGCCGGGAGCCCCGGGACCGCGCCGCCGCGGCGCGGCAAGGGTCCGTGTCGTGCGCCAAGTGCATGTCCCCCATAGTAGGGACTGGCCGGGGGTGCAACCGGCGCCGTGGGCAGGCGTCAGGCCGTGATCCGGTAGCCAACCCCGCGGATGGCGCTGACCCGGGGGCCGCCCGCGGCCGCCACCTTGGCGCGCAACCGCGCCACGTGCGGCTTCAGCCAGAGGAGGTCCGGGTCCGGCTCCGCCGGCCAGCCGGCGCGCGCCAGCTGCAGGTGCGGGACCACGTCGCCCCCGGCGCGGACCAGCGCCTCCAGGAGGCGGTACTCGGTGGGGGTGAGGCTCACGGGGGTGCTCCCCACGGCGGCCTCGTGCCGGCCGGGATCCAGCCGCAGCGGGCCCGCCTCCAGCGGCCCGTCGCCGGGGCCACCCGCCCGGGCCACCCGGCGCATCAGCGCGTCGATCCTGGCCAGCAGCTCGCGGCGGCCAAAGGGCTTCACCAGGTAGTCGTCGGCCCCAATGCGCAGGGCCCGCACCTTGGCGTCCTCGCTGCTCTCGCCGGAGACCACCATGATCGGCGCGTTGCCGGCGGCCCGCATCTGGCCGGCCACGGTGAAGCCGTCGGGGCCGGGCATGGCCAGGTCCAGCAGGACCAGGTCGGGGTGGTCCTCGCGGAAGCGTCGGACGGCGGTCAGGCCGTCGTAGGCGGTGATGACCTGGTGGCCTTCGGTGCCCACCAGCGCGCTGATGGCGCCCACCATGGCGGGGTCGTCGTCCACCACCAGGATGCGCAGGCTGCGCCCGGTCATGGGGTTGCCGCCGGACCGACGCCCGCCGCGGGCAGCGAGACCACGAAGCGCGCGCCCCCGGCCGCGCCGGCCGGCTCGCACCAGACCCGGCCGCCCATGGATTCGGCCAGCCGCTTGGCCGCGTACAGCCCGATCCCGGACCCGCGCGCCGTCTGCGTGTCGCGCCGGGCGTACGGCTCAAAGATCCGCTCGCGCCATTCGTCGGGGATGCCCGGCCCCTGGTCGCTGACGCCCAGCCGCGCGGTGCCGTCCACCACGGCCCAGTCCACCGTGATCGCGGTGTCGGGCGGCGCGTACTTCACCGCGTTCTCCACCAGGTGTTCCACGATCTGGCGGAGCCGCGACGGGTCGGCCATGGCCTGGACCGCCGCGTCGGACCGGATCTCCAGGCGGTGGCGGCCCAGGATGGGGCCAATGGACCGGACCACGTCCGCCACCACCGAGGGGACGTCCACCGGCTCCAGGTCCGCCGCCTGGTCGGGCACCACGCGGACCGAGGCCAGGATGGAGTCCACCAGCCGGTCCAGGCGCTCCACCTGCTCCAGGGTCCCGGCGTGCCACTGCTTGCGGAGGGCGCGGCGCTCCGGGTCGCGTGACCGGCGGCCGTGCAGGTCGGGCTCCTCGGCCAGGAGATCGGCATAGGCGCGGACCACGGCGACCGGCGTCCGCAGCTCGTGGGTGACCAGGGCAATCAGCTCCGCGCGCGCCTCGTCCAGCGCCTTCAGCTCCGCGGCGCGCGTCTCCGCCTCCTGCTGCTGGCGGCCCTTCTCCACGATGCCGGCCAGCAGGTCCGCGATGGCCCCCGTCTGGTCCACGTCCGGCTCGGTGAAGAAGCGGAGGCGCTCCGTCTGCACGTTGAGGACGCCCACGGTCACGTCATTCCAGACCAGCGGGGCGGAGAGCATGGAGGTGACAAACCGGCGCTGGTCGATGCCGCGGACCCACAGGAAGCGCGGATCCAGCTTCACGTCCGGGATCACCAGGGCCTGGCGGGTCTGGGCGACGCGGCCGGTGACGCCCTCGCCCACGGGGACGCGGGCCCGGCCAATCTGGTGGCGGTCCAGCCCGTTGGTGGCCGCCAGCGTCAGGTTGGCGCCGTCCCGATCCACCAGGTAGAGGGAGGAGACGTCGGCGCGGAGCGCGTCACGGGTCTCGTCCACCACGATCTTGAGGAGCGCGTCCCAGGTCCGGGCCGTGGTGGCCAGGCGGGCGACACGGTGCAGGAAGCGCAGCTGCTCCAGCTGCTCGTCGGCCGAGCCGGCGGGTCCGCCGCCCGTGTCGGGCCGGGTGTCGGGCCTGCTGTCTGGCCGGGTGTCGGGCCGTCCCCGGCCGGCCTTCGGAGTCTCCACACGCGCACGATACAGACAATCAGCCCGGCGATGCCGCGGACCCGGGGGCTGGCGCGCGGAGGGCGCCTGCCGGGCGGATGGGCCCGTTTGCAGGAATCGGTCCGTGCCCCTACACTCCGCAAGCGGGGTGGAGCAGCGGCAGCTCGTCGGGCTCATAACCCGAAGGTCGGCGGTTCGAATCCGTCCCCCGCAACCAAGCCTTTCTCTTCGAACCCCGGGATCCCACCCCTCCCGGGGTTCTTCTTTTTCCCCGCGATTGCCGCTTCCCGCGATCCCCTCCTGGCTCCCGGCCGCGGACGCCAAGCGAGGCGGGATCGCTCCCGCCTCGTCCCGGCTGCTGGTCGCGCGTGCCGCGCGACGGGTGTTACGGCCGTGCTGGGGTGGTGATCCGCTGCGACTGCGAGTCCAGCAGCTCCCCGAAGTAGCCGTGGACTTCCACGTCAAACTGGTACTCGGTGCCGTACAGGACCTGCCCGCCCTCGTAGTCGAGGAGGCCGTCCATCCACCAGTAGGCGCTGTCGTACACGACCAGGCCCGTCGCGGTGTTGGTGATGCGGATCTCGACGCGCTCGCGCCCATAGCCGCAGTCCGTGGCCGTGTAGCTCTCCCAGATGGCCGCGTAGGTCAGCCAGTAGCCGGCGGACAGGTTGTTCTTGGTGATGGTCGCGCAGTTGGCGACGGCCGCCGGCGTGGTGTTGGTGGCCGCGGCCTCCTGGTAGAGCCCGCCGTTCTTCTTGTCGCTGACGATGAAGTTGACGCGGTAGGCCGTGCCGAAGGCGGCCAGGCTGTAGCTCACGGTGTTCAGGCCGGTGACCAGGTCCTGGCCCGGGTCGATGGCGCTGAACTCAATCTGGCCCGTGGCGGTGTTGACGAACTGGACGGTGACGGTGCCCCGCGAGGTGCACGGGTCCATGCTGTACGTGGCCGTCATCACCATGGCGCCGGGGACGTAGCCGGAGGTGGCCGCGTACGAGCTGAGCGGCACGCAGATGATCTTGCCCGAGACCTTGGTGGAGACGCTCGTGGTGACCGAGTTGTTGGTGAGCTTGGGATCCGGCGTGGCGGCCGAAACGGTGCCCGTGTTCGAGAACGTGGCGATCGTGGTGGGGGCCAGCGTGTTGACCACGATGGCGACCGAGCCGCCGCTGACCAGGCTGCTGAGGCTGCACGTGACGGTCGCGCCGTCGTAGGCGCAGGCCGTGGCGACGCCGTTGAGGGTGGCGCCGGTGAAGCTGAAGCCGGCGGGCAGCGTGTCGCTGAAGACCACGGCGGAGGCCACCTCCGGACCGGAGTTCTTCAGGCCAAAGGCGTAGCGGAGGACGCCGCCCGGATCGGGGGCGCTGGTGCTGGCGGAGCCGTTCAGCTGGAGGTCGGCGCCTGTTGCGGTCGAGCCGCCCGCCGCGGAGCCGCCGCCCGTTGCGCCGCCGCCGGTCGCCGAGCCGCCGCTCGCCTGGACGAGGGTTGACGAGGCCACCAGGGCCAGCAGGGCCACCATCGCGGCGGCGTGGAGCGGTCGGGGACGCAAGGGATTCTCCTGTGAGCCGATGGGACGTCGGTGGTGCTGGCGGGAGCATCGCGGGTGGGCGGCGCGCGCCACATGGCCCCAGGGCGGACGGCGGTACGGACTTTGGTCCGATGCGATCCCGTGCGCCATGCCGCATCGTCTGGACGGGGCGCTTGCTCCACCGTGGCGTTGGACGGAGGGGGAACCCGTGCGGGCGCGACTCTTGCCTGGATTCGTGGCCGCGCTGGCGCTGTTCGCCGGCCTTGGCGTGGTGCCCGGGCG
>CAIJPD010000036.1 GCA_903822495.1 uncultured Chloroflexota bacterium
CAGCCTGCGCGGCCTCGGCTTCAGCGGCGAGGCGGGCGTCCTCGGCAGCCTTGGCCTGAGCTGCGGCGGCGGCACGAGCTTCGGCGGCCCGACGGGCGTCTTCGGCGGCCTGCGCTTCGGCGGCGGCTCGGGCAGCCTGCGCGGCCTCGGCTTCAGCGGCGAGGCGGGCGTCCTCGGCAGCCCGACGGGCGTCTTCGGCGGCCTGCGCTTCGGCGGCGGCTCGGGCAGCCTGCGCGGCCTCGGCTTCAGCGGCGAGGCGGGCGTCCTCGGCAGCCTTGGCCTGAGCTGCGGCGGCGGCACGAGCTTCGGCGGCCCGACGGGCGTCTTCGGCGGCCTGCGCTTCGTCGGCGGCTCGGGCAGCCTGCGCGGCCGAGGCCTTCGCTGCGGCGGCGGCACGAGCTTCGGCGGCCAGACGGGCGTCTGCGGCGGCACGAGCCTCGGCGGCTTCTCCGTCGGTTGGGCCGGCAACCACGCGTCGAACCCGGTCGACGAGCCCCGCGGGCTCCGGCTTGGCCGGCTGCTCCGGCTGCTGTGCTGGCGAGGGCTCCGGCTCGGCCGCCTGCGCGGGCTGGCCGAACCACTCCAGGAACTTCCCGCAGCTCCCGCAGAATGCGTCCGACGAGCTGTTCTGGAATCCGCAGTTGGTACAGACGATCACGCGCGATGCTCCTGCCGGGTCAACACCCGCAGAGCATACCGATGGAACGGCCGACGTCGAGCCTCAGCTTGCACATCCTGGTCGCAACCGCGGCGCTCGACGGCGACAGCGACCGCATGCGCGCCTTCCGCCAGGGCGATACGCGCGAACGGCAGTCGCCAGGATGGCGACCACGGACTAGACATTCAGCACGATCATGGCCTCGGAAGGCTCAGGCGGGCGGCTTGGGCGGACGCTTGCGCGCGGATCCCGGCGTGCCGGGCGTGCCACCCGTGCGGCCGTCGTCGTCGAGCTGCGTGATCTCGATCGTGTGCGGCACATGGGCTGGCTTCACCGCGCTGACCAGCCGGTCGAGCCGGGCGGAATCGACCGAGCCGGGGTCGGCGACCCGGACCCGGACCAGGAGCGCCGCCCGCGCGGAGCCCGGCAGCGGGGACCCGGGATCCACGGACCACACCGTGCCCCCAGTCTCCACCAGATCCACCTCGCCGCCCGTGACCAGCCGAACGTGGTCGGCCAGGCCGGCCGCGGTGCCCCGCCGGCCGTGCAGATCCGTGGCGCCCGCCACGGCCGAGCGGCGGAGTGCCGGGCCCCAGGTCTCGTCGATGTCCATCGCCACCCACTCGGCCAGCCAGTCAACGAAGTCGTCCGGCGCCAGGGCCGGGTCGAAGTAGGCGGGCAGGTTGTCGAGCGTCGCGAGGATGGGCGCCAGCAGGTCGTCAAACGCCTGGGTCATCCGCATCGTGAAGGCGTCCTCGTCCTGGTAGACGGCCGGCAGTCCCTGGCCCAGCGGATGCGGGCTGGGCAGGCCGGCAACGAGGCCGCGCACCTATGCGCCCTCCACCAGGACCTGGTGCTCGTACGAGAACACCAGGGCGCTGGGCTCCAGCTCCAGGCGCTGCGTCGCCTGGCCGCGCTGGCCGGTGACCGGGTCCGCACCGAAGATCCGCAGGTCGTCCACCAGCTCGCAACCGCGCAACCGCTGGAGCGCCGCGTTCAGCTCGCCCGTCGTGACGGGCCGGCCGAAGGGCCAGCCCGTGCCGTCGGGGCCGCCGGAGATGGGGTTCAGGTACGCGTACAGCGCGTCGAGTGCGTCGGCCTGGAGACGCGTGGGATTGGCCCGCGGACGCGCGCGCAGGCGGGCGACCACGGTCACGCCGCGGAAGACCGGCGGCTCGATCACGATCCGGGTGCCGATCAGCCGCGTCTCCTCCAGGCGATCCGTGATCCGCTGGAGCGTCGCCTCGGGCGGCACGAGCTGGCCGAACCCGATCCGTCCGTCCGGCGATGACACCGAGGGGACCACGAGCACGCGCACTCCGCCGACGTCCTCACCCGTTGCCGGCACGGCCTTCACCCGCGCCGCCTCCGGGGCCGCGCTTCGGGCCAGGTGCTCGAAGTCCTCCACCGTCACGGCGCGCCCACGCGTCCGGAGCAGCATCGGCCCGCGCACCTTCGCGTTCTCCAGCCGCTCGCCGTCCACCCCACCCACGGCGGCCCGCCGGTTGCGGACCCGCGCCACGTACGGAATGGAGGAGCGGAGCACCGACACGGCGCCGGAGGCCACGTTGCCGCGCTCCCCGCCGCCCGTCCGGTAGTCACGCAGCCGGAGCTGCGTGCCCTTGGCCGGCACCGCCCCGTAGCGCGCGAACCCACCGTCGGCGAGCCGGACGGCGGGTCCCAGCCAGAGGTCGCCCGAGGCCGCGTCGATCACAAAGTGACAATCGTCGGGCCCGGACGAGGCGAAGTCCTCCACCCGCGTCCACTCGACCCACTCGTCGCCGTCGCCGGCGACCTCCAGGACGGGCGGCGCGTCGCCGGCCACCACGGGCGATCGCCGGAGCGGGAAGTGCTGGCCAGGGACGCCCTCGCTGACGCCCAGGAAGTCCATCTCGACGATCTCGGCGTTGACGACGTTGACCGTGCCGCCGATCGTGAACGCGGTGATCCCGGTGATCGACGGCGACGCGCTGTAGCGTGGCAGCCCTTCGACCGGCTCGACGACGCGTGCGCGCAGCCAGCCAGCCCGCTGTCCGGCGATGATCGACGCGGCGTGTGACCCGGGCACGTGGACGATCACGTCGCCATCCCGGTTGAGCCCGCCCGTCTCGTCGCGCTCCAGCTCGCAGGCCACCCAGGCCTCGCCGTCCCAGGCCTCCCACGCCAGTGGCGGCCGATCCGGATCCACGCCCACGCCCTCGATCCGGCACGTGAAGCGCATCGTCACCGCGCACGACGGCGCCGGGTCCGTCAGGCCCACGTACAGCGCATCGCCAGGCTGGGGCACCTCGCTGAAACAGTAGAACGACGTCCGCTTGGCCAGGGCCTGGTCGTGCTCGCGGAGCGTCTTGCCATCGATCATGGAGCCCAGCTTTGCCAGCGTCGTCTTGACGATCGGCAGGTCGGCCGTCGTCGTGAAGACGATCGCCTCGTCGGTCTCGGTCCGGACGGTGGCGGCCTGGGTCCCCGCCGGGATCCTGACCGTGTCCGGCTGCGGCGCGGAGAGCCAGAATGTGAGCCCGGTCGCCGCGGCCGTGGGCGGGAAGAGCCGGACGCCCAACAGCTCCAGGTACTTCACGTACTGGCGGTCGGGCACTCGGTTGAGCCGGTAGATCAGCTGGTCGGTCATGTGCGCGAACAGCTCGATCAGCGTCACGCCGGGGTCGGAGACGTTGTGGTCCGTCCATTCGGGGCTGCGCTGGGCGATCAGCCGCTTGGCGTCGTCGACCAGGTCCTGGAAGCGGCGGTCGTCCAGGTTGGGTGCCGGCAGGGCCATCGTCATGTGCTCCGTCGTGGCGGGGAAGGCTCAGCCTTCGCCGGGGATGATGTAGAAGGGGTAGACGAGGTTCCGGGGATCGTTGGTGTCCCCCGTGCTGTAGCGGATGTCGAGGAGCAGGCAGTCGGGCTCCACCGGGTGCGGGCCCACCCGCACGTCCAGGACATCCACGCGCGGCTCCCAGCGACGCAGCGCGTCGCGCACCGCCAGCTCCATCCGGCCCGCCGTGCGGGCGTCCGCAGGATCAAAGACGTGGTCGTGGATGGCACACCCGAACTCGGGTCGCATGGGACGCTCGCCGGGCGCGGTCGACAGGATCAGGCGGATGCTTTCCTCGATCTCCGTCCCGCTGGAGACCAGCCGGATGCCGCCCGTGGCGTCGACGCGGACGGGGAACCCCCAGCCCGACCCAATGAACTCGCTCGTGCTCATGCCGCCCCTCCTCCCGCCTACCCGATCAGCACGGTCATGACGCTCGGGACCAGGGTCCCGGGCGTAGCACAGCAGGTGCATTGCGCCGACGCGCTGGCCGCCGGCTGCCCGCCGATCTGGACGGTTGGGCTGCCGCTGGCGATGGTCCCCATCTGGGCCGGGGGTGCGAAGAAGGGATCCGACGGGTGGAGCCCGACGTGGGGCGGCGTGTTCATCCCCTGGCAGCCCATCACCGCCGCCGGCTTGCCGCCGATCTGGACCGTGGCCACCACGCCCGTGACGATGGGCGCGGAGAAGGGCATCGGCGGACCCGGCTGCGGCACCCCGGACGCGGGGTTGGGGATCATGTGGATGGGACACATCCCCGTGATCTGGTCGTTCATGACGATGGCCGGCGAGCCCACGACGTCCCTCCCTAGTTCAGCGTGATGAGGCTGCCGTCGATGTCGACCGTGGCGCCCTCGATCTTCACGGGGCCGCCCTTGAGCGACAGGTTGCCCGAGGCCTCGATCGAGAGATTGCCGCCCGACTTGATCGAGATGTCGCCCGTCGAGTTGATGACGATGGTGCCATCCGACTTCACCTGGATCTCCATCCCCGTCTCGTCGAGCGTGATCCGGAGCCGGTCGTCGGAGGTGATGAGGTCGATCCCGGACTCGCCGTCGGCGTCCAGGAACGCCGCCCGGTGGCCGCGGCGCGAGACAATCCCCCGCCGCCGCACCTGGCCGTTGTCGATGAGCGCGCCCGTGTGGCCCGGGGTGTCGATCTCGCGCGGCTGGTCGACCCCGTTCCAGAGGCCGCCCACCACGTACGGGCGCCGGATGTCCCCAAACTCGAAGGCGACCAGCACCTCGTCGTTGACCTCGGGGATGAACACGGCCCCGGAGCGGGGGCCGGCACCCAGCTGGACCAGGCGCGCCCAGTCGCTCTCGTAGTCATCGGACAGCCACGGGAACTTGAGCTTCACCCGGCCTTCGCGCACGGGATCGTCGTTGTTGGTGACGAGCGCGACCACGACGCCCTGGATGGGCGGCGAGACCGCACCGCCGCCGATTGCGCCGCCGGCGAGGGCCAGGAGCGAACGGTCCAGGCGGCCGGAGACCACGAACCTGGTCCGGTAGCCATCCTTGTCGAAGGTGTGGCGCGACGAGGTGATGACGTACCTGCCCGCGAAGTCATCGGCGACCACGCCGACCGTGACCGGCGTCCCCGCCTTCAGCCTGGGGTTGCCGCGGGCGGTCCCCACCGCCTCGGCGAACGCGCTGCCGATCCGCTCGCTGAGCGCCTTCGCGGTCGCATCCACGCCAGCCTGGCTGGAGAGCGGGCGGTCCACGCACGTGTAGGTTGGATCACCGAACAGCGCGGCCAGCTGGGCGGGATTGCTCCTCAGGGTGGCGGCGGAGCTGTGGGCAGGCGCGCGGCCCACGACCGCCTGCTTGGCCCTGGAGTCCCAGCCGCGGACGGTGACCTCCTTGACCTGCTCGGCGGAGCTGACGCGCGGGTGAAACTCCAGGAGGTCCTGGCCGAAGACCAGCGTGAGTGGATCGGAGCTGTTGTAGTCGGCCTCCTCGGCCTGGCCCCTGGACTCCGCGGGCCTGCGGAAGAAGAAGACGCCCTTGTCGACGCCGATCTCGAAGCCGATCTCGCGCGCCCGGCCCTGCAGGAACGACCAGTCGGTCTCGTTGGCCTGCGAGACGTGGTCGAGGACGGGCCCCGAGTCGTCGATCCTCGTCTGGCTCAGGCCCAGGCGACGGGCGACCTGCCGGGCGATGTCCGAGTCCTTCATGCCCACGTACGACTCGGTCCGCCGGCCCCGGTGCATCCGGTGGGATGGGTCGTAGGCGCGGATCGTGGCGCGCGAGCCACTCGACGTGTACTCGGCCTCGATGGCGGTGACCTCGGCGGCCACCAGCACCTCGGGTGAGCCACCCCCGACGGGCGTGGCGGAGAGCCGCAGCCTGGAGCCGATCCTGACCCGGGCGTCCGCGAGCACCTTGCGCTCCACGTCCCGGAAGGTGATCACGACCATGTCCGGCTGGTGGAGGTAGTCCTCGAAGACGATCTGCTCGAGCAGCGTGACCAGTCCGTCGTCCAGCGCGAGATCGTCGATCTCGACCGTGGTCTGGAGCGTGAAGCCCGCCATCTCGCTGGTCGTCCGGCTAGGAGAGCCGCCGGGCTTCGTCAGCCGTCGGCAGGAGGATGGTGGCGCCCGGCTTCACCCGGAGCGGGTCGTCGATGCCGTTGAAGGCCGCGATCCCGCGCCAGAGGGTGGGATCCTCGTACTCGCGCCAGGCGAGCGATGCCAGGCTGTCGCCCTCGTTGACGAGGCAGCTGCGGCGGCCGTGGATGGAACCCGAGGTGGGGTTCTGCTTCTTGGCCGGAACCGGCACCTCCTCCAGCGTCAGGTTGGCCGTGGCGCGCAGCGGCTTCCCGGTTCCGTCGAAGAGCAGGAACTTCGCCTGGACCTGCTTGAGGTAGCCGCGGAAGCCGGTGAGGGCCGGGTTCTTGCCCCACTCGAACACGAGGATGGGCGGCTGGGGCTTCTTCTTGGAGACCGAGTCGTCGGTCGGCTTCACCCACTCCAGGAGGGTCGCCACGGCGTCCGCGACCGTCGGTCCGTTCTGGTGCAGCCGCTGGTCGAAGAGGGCCTCGAACTGGAGCGTCTGGGCGTTGGCGCCCTGGAACTCCGGCTTGCCGGTCTGCTTGCCGCCCTTCATCTGGGGCCGGCTCCAGCTGGAGCTCTTGGAGATCGCATACTCGCCCGGGTTGAAGTCGAGGAAGACCTCGTCGGGACCGCTGACCTTGCCTTCGACGACGCGGAGCGTCGCGACCTCGTACTCGCCGCTGTCCATCGCCCGCCCCTACGACAGCGCCAGGAAGCCGTCGTGGGCCAGCTCCAGCGTCTCGGTCGCGACCTGGTTCTGGCCGACATCGAGCGTTGGGCCCTGCCACTTCACCGGACGGACGTGGCCGAACGTCCAGGCGACTACCTCTTCGCCGGCCGCGTCGCGCACGGCGACCTTGGCGTTGGGCCAGTCCTGGGTGGGGCCCACCTCCTTGAGCCATGCGATGACGTCCGCCGTCGCGCTGGTCACCGGCCGGGTCAGCTTGAGGTTCTGGTACTTGGTCCGGCCGGGGAGGCGGTGGATGTAGTTGTTCACCCCGCCTTCCTTGTACTCGAGGAGGTCCCACTCGACGGACAGGCCCTCGCACTTGGTCCAGTCGCCCAGCGAGCGGCCGTCGTCGATCTCGACGGAGAAGTGCAGGCTCAGGGCGGTCTCGGTCATCGGCGAGGCTCCGGTGTCTGGCGAGGGGAACGGCGCCCGGCGGCGGTCACGGTCACCACCCCCGGTCGATGAGTGAGCCGGCGCGCTCGCGCTCCACGAGCAGGTCGCGACTGATCCGAGAGGAGATGCGGTCGTGCAGGCGGCGGGCCAGGTCGTCGAGCTGGGCTTCGGGGATGGCGCCACCGGCCGGTGCGCCGGCGCCTGCCTCGCCCGATGCCGCGCTGGTCCCGCCGCCGGCGCCCTCGCGCTGGAGGGGGGCACCGGGGCCCGAGCCGGGGTCGTCCATGTCGCGGGCGACGAGTGGGGCGAGGAACGGCCGCGCCGGCGCGCTGGGCGCCGCGACGGAGAGGCCGGTGCCACCGGACGACACCGAGGGCGAGCCGCCGGCCGCCTCGCCCTGCACGAATGGCGTCGGCGAGAGCCCGTTGACCGGATCCCAACGCATGCCGGCGCCCATGGGGAGGCCGGGGTCGGACGGCCCCGCGCCGCGGATGATGGTCCGGGCCTGGCCCCCCACCGGCAGGGCGGAGGCGGGCGATCGCGCGGGGATGGACGGCGACGATGGGGCCGCGAGCGACCGACTCACCGTCGGGCCGGGGCCGACCGGCGGGCGACCGCCGAAGCCGCCAAGGCCACCGATGCCGCCGACGCCGGCGGCCGAGGCGCCCGGGAAGAGCGAGGGACGGCCCGCACCGTACGACTCGCGCGGCCCCATGGAGCCGGCGATCCCGATCCCCGCGGACTGGTCGAAGCGGCCCAAGGCGGCGAGCGCGGCCTCGGGGCTCCCCTCCATCGGGCCGGCCCCCTCGTCGCGCTCGGCCTGCATGTGGATCGCCACGGCCGGTGAGGTGGCGCTGCTCTGCGGCCGGAGCGTGCCCACGAGCGGCGCATCCACCGAACGCGCCACGGAGAGCAGGCGCATCGACACGGCCGGCATGGGCGCTTCCGGCTCGGGGCCCTCCGCGGTCCTCTCGACATCCGCCGCCCAGCCGCCACGACGGGCGTCTGCCGACTCGTCGACCAGGGGATGGTGGCCTGTGGCCGGGCGGGCGGGGGCCGGCAGGGGAGCCGGGCCGGGTTGCGGGGTGGGCGAGGGAGCCGTGGGACCGGAGGCGACCTCGCGGGCCACCGGGGGACCGGTGACCGGGGTGATGGGGGGGCCCACACGCAGGCGGCGGGACTGGCCCAGGTTGGGCCGCGGCGAGTCCATGCCCGTGTCGGGCGGCGGCGCCGTGATGCCCGAGGCGGCCAGGGTCATGGGCCTGAGCCCGGCGGCCGTGAGCCCGGGCGCGGCCGGTGTCCCGGGCCCTGGCGTGCCCGGGATCGGAGCGGGCGCGGCCGGTCCAGAAGGCGCGGTGGCGGCCTCACGGGCAACGACGGCATGGCTGCCCACGCGCCCGCTCGGCGCCGGTGTCGGGCTGGGGGCGCGCACCAGGGATGCCGGCGGGGCGGCCGGGCTCACGACCGGTGCCTGTCGAACGGGGACACCGGGAGACACAGCCTGGTCACCAGGTCCGAATGCCGGCCAGGCGACCGAGCCGATGACGTCCGTGTCGGAGAGACGTGGGGCCTCCCAGGCCTGGGCCTCGGGCCCGGCACCCCCTGCCCCACGATGATTGGCCCTCGTGGGCGGGCGCACCGACGCGGGCACCGGCTCCGCGGCGCGCTGGACCGGGGCGGCGATGCCCAGGACGAGGCCCGCCGGCGCCTGGAGTCCACGCTGATGGCCAAGCGGCGCCAGGGCGATCGGCGCCCGGCGCGCCGCGGCCAGGTTGGCCTTGAAGGCAGCCGTGGGTGCCACGAGCGGCGCAGGGCCCATCGTCCGCTGGATGGCTGGCACCGACCGCCATGTGTCCGCCGGTCGGAACGGCGCCATGGGTCCCTGAGCAGGCGTGGCAGGTGGCGACCCAGCCGACGGCCCGGACCCGGACGGCGAGCCCGTCCCGGGCAGCAGCCCCCGCAGGAATCTTCCCAGCGCCATGCGCGGCTTACCTCTCCTCGACCCGACGGTTCAACTGGTCGATCTGCTCGACGAACTGGCGGCGAACGCCATGCTCCAGGTCGAGCAGCTCCTCGAACGACCAGTGGAAGTGATAGGCGACGTACGCGACCTCCTCGAAGAGGCGGTCGGTCGCGTACGTCACGATCCCCCCGGCTGCTGACCCGCCAGGTCGACCGTGAACTCGTGGTGGCACGCCGGGCAGGTCACGGCCGCCTGGCTGTGGCCCTCGGCGTTGATCCGCCGATAGAGGTCCTGGAGGAACGCGAGATCCGAGGCGAAGAGTCCCTCGATGATCCCCGTGGTGATGCCGGGCACGGTGCCCAGCCGGGTCACCACCCGGGCAAGGAGGAGGATCGTCAGGTAGGCCTCGTTCTCGCGGACCCGGGGGTCGCGCTGCGGGAGGATCTCGTCGCGGGCCGTCGCCAGCCGCATGACGCCCTCCCGGTGCAGCACCCCGGCATCATCGACATAGCCCCGGGGGAGCACGAACGGATACTCCGTCCGCAGCTCCCCGCCCGGCCGCCCGGCCGGGCCGGCCGGCGCGGCGACGCCGGCCGTCATCTCACTTCACCCGGGTGAGCTCTTCGCAGACGATCGTGCACTCCTCGGAGAGGACCTCGTTGGCCCCCGCCTTGGCTGCACCCATCGTGAGCTTCGAGACCCAGCCGTTGAAGAAGTTGTAGCGCGCGATCTCGCCGTACGAGTAGTCGTACAGGATGATCGAGCCGTTCCGGCGCGCGTCGCTGACGTTGCCCTGGTACATGGCGTAGTGCCAGTTCCAGAGGTCCATCGAGGCGTTCTTGGCCCGCTTGAGCGTGATCGTCGGGGGCTTGCGGGCACCCGGCAGCTTCTTGATGAGCGGCTTGCCGTCGCGGGTGTTCTCCTTGAGCTCGATGACATCGATCTCGGAGGTGATCCCGGACAGCTCCGAGAACTGCGCGATCTCGGTGTTGTCGATCTCGATGGCGAAGTGGTAGGACGCGATGGCGTCCTGAGGCAGGCTGGGAAGTCCGAGAGGCATCGGTCAGGGCTCCTTTATTCGCTCAGGGCCGTGCCGCCCGAGTACTGGGCGATCCGGAAGATCACAAACTCGGCCGGCTTGACCGGGGCGATGCCGATCTCGACGACCAGCTGGCCACGGTCGATCACATCGGGCGGGTTGGTCTCGGCGTCGCACTTGACGTAGAACGCTTCCTGCGGCGTGGCCCCGAACAGCGCGCCCTGGCGCCAGACGCCGAGGAGGAAGGAGTTGGCCGTCCGCTTGACACGCTCCCAGAGGGCCACGTCGTTGGGCTCGAAGACCACCCACTGGGTCCCTTCGAGGATCGACTCCTCCACGTAGTTGAAGAGCCGCCGGACGTTGAGGTAGCGCCAGGCCGGGTCGGACGAGAGGGTCCGCGCGCCCCAGACGCGGATGCCGCGGCCGGGGAACGATCGGATCACGTTGATCCCGTTGGGGTTGAGCGTGTCGTGCTCCGACTTGGTGATCTGGAGCTCCAGCGAGATCGCGCCCCGGACCACCTCGTTGGCCGGCGCCTTGTGGACGCCGCGCTGGTCGTCGCTGCGGGCCCAGATCCCGGCCATGTGGCCTGACGGCGGGACGAACCTGGCCGCGCCGGAGAGCGGGTCGAAGACCTTGACCCCGGGCCAGTAGAGCGCCGCGTACTTGCTGTCGTAGCCGGCCTTGTCGACGCGCCACTCCTTGACCTGCTGCGCGTTGAGGCCTGGCGGGGCGTCGAGAATGGCGACGCGGTCGCCCATCAGCTCGCAGTGGGCGATCATCGCCAGCTGCACCGCCTGGACGCCCTCGAGATCGATGATCCCCTGCTCGTAGACGGCCATCAGGTCCGGGACGGCCAGCATCGTGACCTCGTCCACGGCCTCCAGGCCGGAGAAGCCGGTGCGATCGGCCGCGCTGCCGACGTAGTCGTCGGGGGTGACGCGGGTCGCGACGCCCTTGGTGCCCCCGGCGAGGGCGAGCGATCCGGCCGCCGGAGCGGACAGGGCGCCGACCTCCTCGATGGTGACCAGCTTGGACTGGGCCTTGACCACCGTGGCGACGTTGGTCTTGCCCTTGCCGGTGGTCACGTTGTCGAAGGTCTCGGCCTCGCGACCGCCCTGCTTGACGACGAGCCTGAAGGCGCCGTCGCCACCGTCGGAGGCGGGGGCCACCTCGACGGAGAGGTCGTTGCCGGCCGAGCCGGCGGCGAGTGCCGCCACGCGGAACGCGGCCTTGTCGGCGTCCGCGGCGCTCGGTACCTCGGCCTTGGCGGTGGGCTCCGCACCCTCCGAGCCGATGCGGACCACGTAGCAGGAGCCGCCGCCGTTGAGGAAGTACGCGTAGGTGGCGTGCGCGAGGTAGGACCCGGCGATGAACTCGCCGAAGGTCGCGGTGTACTGAGCCCAGTTGGTGATCAGCCTGGGCTCGTTGAACGGCCCCTTGGCCGCGAGGCCCACGAATGCAGCGACGGCGGTCCCGACACCCTCGATCGGTCGGGAGCCCGACTGCACCTCCTCGACGTACACACCGGGTGACAGGTAGGTCGGCATGTGAAGCCCTTTCCGTGCATTGAGCGGACCGGCCGAGCGTCCCATCCGGCACGTGGCGCCACAAGGGGCGGCCGGACGGGCGAGGGGGCGGCCGGCGTGGCCCGATCGGGCAACGGCGGACGCCCGATCGGATGCCCGCTGGCCGGGGGCACCCACGCGCCCACGTCCCGGACACTTGGCGGCGATGATCCAGGAGGTCGATGCCGCGCTGGAAGCCCTTGTCCGCCGCGACGTGCTCAACGGAGCCCGCGTGGAGGTGGTCTTTGACGCGCCCACCAAGGACTGGGTGGCACGCCGCAACAGCCCCGCGATCAACATCTACCTGTACGACATCCGCGAGGACCTGAGCCGGCGGGAGGTCTCGCGCACGCAGTTCCGCGAACCGGGCTCGCAGGTCGTGACGGAACACCGCCTCCCGGCCCGCCGCTTCAGGCTCTCCTACCTGGTCACCGCCTGGACGCAGCGCCCCGAGGACGAGCACCGCCTGCTGTCCGCCTGCCTGGCGACGCTGGTCCGAAACGAGTTCATCCCCCTGGACCTCGTGGCCGGCTCGCTGGCGGCCTCCCCCTTCCCGGTGATCCTGAGCGTGGCCATGCCGCTCCCCGCGGAGCGTTCCATCGCGGACGTCTGGTCCGCCCTGGGCGGCGAGCTGAAGCCCTCGCTGGACCTGACGGCGATCGCGCCGCTCGACCCGGGATGGCGCGAGCCGGCCGCCCGGCCCGTTCTCGACGAGCCGGTGCTGGGCGTGGGCGGGCCGGGCATCGAGACCGAGCGGCCGGCACGACACGGGCGCCGAGCGGGGCGCCAGGGCCGCGACCTCCGGCCCGCCGACGAGGCGATCCAGGCGGAGCTGATCCGGCAGGGCGAGACGGGGATCCGGTCGGCGCTCGCCGAGGCGCAGGAGCGGGCGGCCGGGGCCGGCGCCGCCGCAGGGGCCCGGGCCGGCGCAAAGGCCAAGCGGCCCATCGACGCACCCACCACCGGGGAGCCCGACCTCGCCAGCCTGGGGACGGGCCGGATCGTCCGCGTCCGCGGCATCAACCGGCCCTGAGGCGAGCGCCCGAGCCCGCCCGTGACCGACACCCTCGCCACCTCCGCCCGGGACCCATCCCTGGTCCACCTCTTCGGTCGGCTCGCGGTGGTCGAGGCCCGGGTCCGCGCCGCGGTCGATCGTCGCCGCGCCACCGACCCGGATCCCAACGATCGGTTCCGGGGCCTGTACATCACGGATGTCCAGGTCAACGCCCTGTTCGACCAGCCGCCCCGAATCGATCCCGGCCCGCTCCCCGAGCTCGCGGCCGCCGTCGCCCGGGTGGAGGCGCGCGCCGACGCGGCGGCAGGCCCCGGCGTGGACCTCCGGCTGCGCCGGCTGGCCGAGGCCTTTGGGCTGGACGAGGTGGACGTGGAGATGCTCCTCGTCGCGCTGGCGCCGGACCTGGACCCACGCTTCGAGCGCCTGTACGCCTACCTCCACGACGATGTGTCGCGCCGCCGCGCCTCGGTCGCGCTGGCGATCGAGCTGGCCGCCGGCCAGGACGGACTCCGCCTGGACCGCCATCGCCTGGGCCCGTCGTCGCCGCTGGTCACCGGCGGTCTGCTCCTGGTGGAGGACGAGGACCGCCCCTTCCTCACGCGCGCCCTCCGCGTGCCCGACCGGGTGGCGGCGCACCTGCTGGGCGACGACCTGCCCGAGCCGCGCGTGGACCTCCTGGTGCTGGATGCCGCACCCGCCGCCTCGGCCGGCAGCGAGCAGATCAGCCGATCCCTGGCCGGCGGCGCGCGCCTCGTCTACGTGCGCGAGAAGCCGGGATCGGCCGGCCGGGCCTGGGCGATGGCCGGTGCGCTCACGGCCGGCGGGCCAGCCCTCGGGATCGACCTCGCCCGCCTCACCGCCGGTGACGACCCGGTGGACCTCGGCGGCACCATCGTCCGCGAGGCCCGACTGCGCGATGCGACGGTGGTCGTGGGCCCCATCGAGGTCCTCGTGGAGCGTGGTCCGGCCGCCGTCCGCGCCTTTGCCGAGGCGGCGTGCCGGGTGATCCTGCTGGGTGGCCGGAGCTGGGATCCCGCCTGGTCGCGGGACGTGCCGGTGTTGCTCCAGGCGCCGCCCTTCCCGGGCCGGGAACGAGCCGCCGCGTGGGCCGATGCGCTGGCCGCTGACCCTGATGCCCGGCTGGAGCTGGAGGCGGCCGCCGCGGCCGCCGCAGCCGCACCCCCCGACCTCCCCTCGGGCATCGATCCCGCCGAGGCACTCGCCGGCTTCCGCCTGGATCCCGAGCAGGTCCGGCGTGCCGCCCTGGCCGCGCGCCGGATGGCCCGCGCCGAGGACCGCCCTCTCACGCCCGATGACCTCACCGCCGGCGCGCGGGCGCAGAACGCCGGAGGACTGGAGCAACTGGCACGCCGGATTCCGGCCCGCGCCCGCTGGGATGACCTGGTGCTCCCGCCGGAGGTGGCCGTCATGCTCGGCGAGCTCACCAGCCGCGCCCGTCACCGCGAGCGCGTCCTGGGCGACTGGGGGATGGGCGGCTCGGCCTCGCGCGGGGGCGGCCTGACCGCGCTGTTCGCCGGCGACTCCGGCACCGGCAAGACCCTCTCCGCCGAGGTAGTGGCCGCGGACCTGGGCCTGGACCTGTACGTCATCGACCTCGCCACGGTGGTAGACAAGTACATCGGCGAGACCGAGAAGAATCTCGACCGCATCTTCTCCGAGGCGGACCGCGTGAACGGGGTGCTCCTGTTCGACGAGGCGGACGCCATCTTCGGGAAACGGTCGGAGGTGAAGGACGCGCGCGACCGCTACGCCAATGTCGAGACCGCCTACCTGCTCCAGCGGATGGAGCGCTTCGACGGGATCGCGATCCTGACGACCAACCTCCGGGCCAATCTCGACGAGGCGTTCCTCCGTCGCCTCGACGTGATCGTGGACTTCCCGATGCCCGAGGAGGGCGACCGGCTCCGGCTCTGGGAACGCCACCTCCCGCCCGCGGTGCCGCGCGCCGGGGACGTGGACCTGGAGTTCCTCGCCGCCGCGTTCAAGCTCTCCGGCGGCAACATCCGGAATGTCTGCCTGGCCGCCGCGTACTACGCCGCGGCAGGTGAGCGGGAGATCACCATGCTCGACCTGGTCCGCGGGACCGAGCGCGAGTACCAGAAGCTGGGTCGCCTGACCCACGTCGAGGAATTCGGCGACTACCTGGGGCAGCTGGGCTGATGGGCGACCACGCCGAGCCGGTCGCGAAGCCCGCCGACCCCGAGACCCAGCGGCGCGCCGCGGCGTCCACCGGGGCAGCGGCGACGGCAGACGGCGGGACGACACCGTTGGGTGCGGCGCCGGGCATCACGGGTATCGCCGGACTCTCCGGCCATGCCGGCCGCGATCGGCTCGTACTCCGTTCCGTGCAGCGCAAGGCGGGCAACGCGGCAGCGGTCACCCTCGTGGCGTCGAGCCGGCGGGGCGCGCCGGCGGGCCCGGAGGTCCGACAGGACGCCGACGGCGTCCGCATCCAGCGCGAGGTGGCCGTCCAGCGTGCCCCCGCCACCATCGACGGCACCTCGGTCGCCACCTACGCCGATCTCGACAAGTGGTACATGGACCGCGTCAAGCGGCTCCAGGCCCAGCGAGAGGACCTGTTGGGCGGGGGCATCGCCAGCCCGGCGGCGATCGCCAGCACGATCTCGTCGGGCCAGTCCGCCGCTGCCGCGTGCCGCGACGACCCCACCGGCGCGCTGGACGGGGTCCGGGCGATCGGCGCCCAGATCTGGTTCGACAACGACTACCGCAAGGCCGACAACGAGGCCGAAGCCGCACGCGGCTCGACCGTCGCGAACCGCCTGGGCTCGCTGAACGCGGCGCTCCGACTGGCAGAGATCCGTCTCCGCTCCCAGGTCCTCCCCGAGCTTCGCGACAAGCAGCACGCGGACTACATGAAGGGCAACGAGGACGGGCTGCTGGCGACGGCCGACGCGATCGCGACGGTGGTCGATACCGGGCTGGTCCTCAAGGACGGCATCACCCAGGCCGCCAAGACCCAGAAGGACCTGGTCAGCATCGTCAACGTGGCGCTCATGCAGCAGGGCCACGCGCCGCCCCTCAACACCAACGCCTGGGTGGGCCGGATCGGCGAGACCCTCGAGGTCGCCAACAAGGCCTGGGCGGGCATCCAGTTGGTCCGGGCCGGCCTCGACATGGCTGCCGGCGGGAAGACCGGGTCGGACAAGGGAACCGCCGGCGTCAAGGCGATGTCCACGATCATCAGCGCGGGCGGGACGCTGCTCGGCGCGTCCACGGGCATGACGCTCTACGCCAACCTGTACATCGGCCCGGCGGTGGACGCCTGCCTCAAGGCACTCGAGGCGCTCAAGGACGTCGCCCGCAAGATCAACCGCGACCTGATGGAGCAGGGCCTGTACGACAAGGTCAACTGGGACCTGGAGCCCGGCGGCCGCGCCATGTTCGACTTCATGCGGGCCGTCATGAAGGCCGACGGCGCGAGTGGCATCCCCGACCCGATCCCGCCCCAGGTCGCGTCCTACCTCGGGGACAACTCCGAGGACCTGGCCCAGGGCGCCAAGGCGGAGGAGATGGAGACCAGCGGGTTCTGGTTCTGGAAGAAGGCCGACCCCAAGTGGGCCAAGTACTGGATCCACCGGAACCGCGAGAGCCTGTGGGGCATGTTCTACGGGAGCCTGCAGGTCCCGGGCTAGTCGTTGGCCCCAGCGCCGGCCGGCGGCGGAGCGCCCGCCTGGCCGCCGGCCGGCGCCTGGGAGCTGGTGGGCGAGCCCTCGGGCAGCGACATCAGGAACTCTGCCTCCAGCCAGTCCTTGTAGAGCTTGATGAACTGCGTGGTGGTCTGGACGGCGTCGTCCACCATGGCCGCATAGCGCGTCTGCCAGAGCAGCAGCCGCTGGAACTCGGCCATGTCGGCGCCCGTGCTGGCGAACGTCTTCAGCTCCGCGCCCAACCCCTCCACCGCCGTCTTCGTCGACTTCTTGAGCGACTCGAGCAGGCCGGTGATGTCCCCCTCGATCGCCGCCATGCGGCCCTCCTTGAGCGCCAGGGCCACCTCGTCGCTGGGCATGTTCTTGAACTTCGTCAGCTGCTCGAAGAGGGCATCCAGGGCCGCGGCATTGGGGGCGCCCGCCCTGCTCAGCTGGCTCGCCGCGCGTCCGCCGTGCTTGCCGATATCGGTGACGTCCTTGGCGACCTTGCCGACGTCGTCGGCCGCGCCGAGGGTTGGCTTGCGCAGCCGGCCGGCGGCTGTCTCCAGCCACTTCGCCTCGTTGAGCGAGGCCATGATCCGCTGGGCATTGCTCACCTTGAGCAGCTCCTCGGGGCTCATGTTCACCGCCTCGGCCAGCTTCTTCACGTCTTCGAGGGCGTCCTCGCGGCCCGTCACCCAGGCATGGACGCCACCACCCACGTAGGCGTCGGCGTGCGAGGCGTTGATCTGGGCCTGCGCCTTGGAGATCTTCTCGACCAGCGGCCCCTTCTCCTCGGCGGTCTTGGCGTTCTTCAGCTCCTCCATCCAGCCGTCGACCATCCCGGCGACCTTCTTCTGCTCCGTGGGGGCCAGCGGCTCGAAGTCGAGGAACGGCTCGCCGACGCCCTTGTCGGCCCAGTCCTTGATCGCCTTGTCGCCGGCTTCGGTGCCCGCCCCGCCGGCCTTCCGGATCTCCGCGCCGGCCACCATCTTCCGCTCGTAGTCGCCCATCTTCTCGGCGATCTGCTTGCGCGCGACGTCATCGAGACCCTTGACCACGTCGTAGAAGTGGGAGCGGAACGGGTCCACGAAGATCTCGGCGTCCAGCAGCTTCTTGGCCCCCTCGATGTCCTTGCCCACCCGCCCGGACAACCAGGATTCGGCCTTCTGCTGGAGCTCCGCGGCGGTTCCCTGGACGATCTGGACATCCAGGTCGGAGGAGGCCTTCTCCGTCCCGGTCCGGACCGCCTTGGACATGCCCTCCGATTCCGTGGCGATGAACGCCTCCAGCTCCGTCACCAGCTGCTTGCGCCAGCCCTCCAGCACGGCGGCGCTGCCGGTGCCGGCCTTCATCGCCGGGCTCTTCTTGATCGCCGCCCAGCCGCCCACGCGGTCGAGCGTGCCCGCGACGCCGTGTGTATCCAGGGCGGCCCTGAGCACCTTCTCGCCCTCGACGGCCTCCAGCTCGACCAGCTTGGGGAGCTTCTCCAGGAGCGCCTTGGTCTCCGCGCTGAGGCCCTTGGAACCCAGCTCCAGGAGCCGCTTGCCGACCTCGCTCCCTTCGCCGCCCACCTTCTTCGCGAGCTCGTCGTAGGGCAGGCCCGTCAGCTTGCGGACTTCCTCCGGGCCCAGCTCGGCCAGCGCCTTGCCGATGACCTCGCCCTCGTTGATGCCGGCCTTGCCCAGCGTCTGCAGCGCGGCCCGCGCGCCGCCGGCCGCGCCCGCCTTGCCGGCGTTGAGCAGCCCTCGGCCCTTGACCCACGCCTGTGCGCCCTGGGCCGCGCCCTTCACGCCCTGCCAGACGTCGACCAGCGCAAACACCGAGTCGAGGATCGCGCTCACCAGGGCCTCGTCCACCTGCTCGCCGGTGACCAGCGCCAGCTCGGGATCCACGGTCGCCTGCTGGGCGGTGGACAGGTCGCGGTACTTGTCCCAGCTCATGGCGGCCTGGCCTGCCGAGGCGACCGCGCCGCCGGCGAAGAGCACCGCCCCAAGGGCCGCCGCGCCGCCGGCGGTCGCGATGCTGGCGAAGATGAAGAACGCCGCGCTGATCGTTCCGATGCCCAGCGTCTTGAGGAGGTTCACGACGGTGGCGTCGGCGATCTCCTCGCCGGCCACGGCCTTCTCGACGGGCTTCGACCAGTTGGTGCCGGACGGGGCCGGCGACCCGATCAGCAGTTGCTGCTGGATCGGCGGCATGTCCGTGAACTTGATGCCGTTGCCGATGAGCGGGACGGCCTTGTCGATCTTGCCGGAGAGGTCCGTGAGGGCCGTCGCAATCGCGGCGCGGGCCGCCTTGATGTCCGTCTTGTCCTTCAGGGCGCCCATGTCGCCCTGGCCGCTGACGCCCATGAAGTACGCCGCCGACGGGTTCTTTCGGATCAGGGCAGCCTCGGTCATCAGCACGCGCAACCACTGGGCATTGACCTCGTCCCAGGTGGGAGCGCCCTCGAGGGTGTCGCCCGGCTTGTTGGCGGGGTCGAACCTGGCCCGCTTCTCCTCGGGCTCGCCGGTCTGGCGGTTGAGGGCGCCGTAGTTGATGCCGACCGTCGTGCCGAGCATCTTGCCCTTGACCTCGTTGATCCGCTCCATCTCCGGGACGAGCTTCTGGACGTCCTGGACGCTGGCGTCCTGGTCGGTGGTGACCTCCTTGCCCTGCGCCTCCGCCGCCACGCCGGTTCGTTCCATCTCGGCCAGCACGAGTTCGCGGTTGGCGTTGAGGTTGGCGAGGGCCGTCCCCTCCACATCCTTCTTGAACTTCTCGCGGAGCTGCTCAAAGGCGCCGTGGTCGAGGATGTCGTCGTTGAGCTTGACGGACTGGCTGAACAGGTCGGGGTTGGCGCGGGCCACGCCCAGCTCGTCGCCCAGGTGCCCCCACGCGTACGCCACCGCCGCCTTCATGCCCTTGCCCGCGACATCGCGAATGACCACGACCTTCTCGGCGTCGGACTTCTTGTCGAAGTCGTCCCCCAGGCCCGAGAGCGAGACGTCCTTCTTGAGGTTGGGGTCCTGGAACGGCATCGGGTCCATGCCGATGCGCTGGACGAAGTGCGCGGTGGCGCGATTCCCCGCCACGCGCTGGAGGTCCATCAGCGCCGGGGGCGCCGGGCTGTAGTCGTCCGGACCCGCGCCGGCCGCGACGGCACCCAGCAGACCGCTATCCATGACGTGCAGCCCGTCGCCCGCTGCAGGCGCCGGTGCAGCGGGTGCGGAGCCCGAGCCCGTCACCGCGCGGCCCGGCGCGGCCTTGCCGCCGGCGCCGCTGGCGCGGCCGGATGAGGCGGAGGGGCGTGCAGGGGCACGACGAGAAGGGGGCATGCTCCGTCAAGCGTCCCAGCGGCAGGACGGACGCGCGAGAGCCACGCGGGCGGGCGAGCGTGCGTCCCGGGTTGCCCGATCGGGCAGACCGCCAGGCCCGCCGTTGCCCAGGCGACCCTTGCGGCGGCGCGATGAGTGCGGCAGGCTTCGTCCTCGGGTGGGCCACCGCCAGCCGATCCGTGTGCCGGTGTATGTGGTCGGGCCCCCGAGGTACCGAGATGACGATCCACGAAGAGGCCGATCTCCCCTCCCCTCACGCCGTGCCGGTGTCCGCCAGGACTCCGAAGGCCGCACCGGAGGTCTCCCGGAGCACGGAGTCGGCCGCGCCAGTGCCGGCAAGCTCACACGCGGCGGCCTTTGCGCTCCAGCGGCTGGCCGGGAACTCGGCGGTGAGCGGGCTCTTTGCCCAGCGTGATGCCGCGGGCGAGGAAGAGGGCGGCGCAGGACGATCGCCCGTCCTCGACGTCGTGGGCAAGGGCGGGGGCAGCGCCCTGGACGTCACGCTCCGGCGCGAGATGGAGGCCAGTCTGGGCGCCGACTTCTCCAACGTGCGGCTTCACACGGACGCGACCGCCAGCGAGTCGGCGCGGGCCGTCAACGCCAACGCCTACACCGTCAACAACGACGTGGTGATCCGCGCCGACCGCTTCTCACCAGGCACGGCCGAGGGCCGCAGGACCATCGCCCACGAGCTGACGCACGTGGTCCAGCAGCGCAACGGGCCGGTCGCCGGTCGCGACACCGGGTCCGGGATCCGCCTGTCCGACCCGGCCGACGACTTCGAGCAGGCGGCCGAGCAGACGGCGTCCGCGGTGGTGGCGGCTGGGTCATCGGCGCAGTCGCGCGCCGGTGCGGCCGGGACGGGGGCCCAGCTGGAACGCGAGGACGAGGCCGTGCAGGGCGAGTTCGTCCAGCGGGCGGCCGAGGAGGAGGAGGTCGAGGACGAGGCCGTGCAGGGCGAGTTCGTCCAGCGGGCGGCCGAGGAGGAGGAGGTCGAGGACGAGGCCGTGCAGGGCGAGTTCGTCCAGCGGGCGGCCGAGGAGGAGGAGGTCGAGGACGACGAGAAGGTTCCCGGCGGGGCCTGAGGCGGCGGGGATGCCCCGCCCCGGGGACGCGTCCTAGATCAGGCCCTCGCGGATGGCATACGCCACGGCGTGCGTGCGGTTGCGCAACTCCAGCCGCGACATGACGTCGTGGATGATGTTCTTGACGGTGCGCTCCGAGTAGAACAGGTGGCGACCCACCTCGGCCGTGTCGAAGCCTTCGGCCAACAGCCGGAGGACGCCGATCTCGCGCTCCGTGATGCCCGCGAACGTCAGTCCGCGCGGATTGAGCACCTGGCGTTGCAGTTGTCCCACCTGCGAGAGCAGCCGCCCCAGCAGGTCGGGCGGCAGCGTGCCCTCGTCCAGCGCGGATGAGCGGATTGCCGCCCCCAGCGCCTGCTGCGTCGCCTGGTGGCGGCGCACCACGCCGGACACCCCCGCCTCGACCGCGGCGAGCAGCGACTTGTCGTCGATTCGCGTCACCAGCAGCACGATCCGCGTCGTCCCGCGAAGGCGCAGCGAGCGAACCACCACGGCCGTCTCCGCGTCCATCTGGTCGGCGATGACGATCGAGACCGCGCCTTCGGGTGCCGCGGTCTCGTCCGCCAACAGGAACTCCCCGCCGGCGCGGAGCTGGCTGACGATCCCGGCCCGCGAGAGTGGGTCGCCGCCGTGGACCACGACCGTGACCGGCTGCATGGGCGACGGCGGCGCGGCCAGGGCGGCAGCCCCTGCCGACACCCCAACCCCCGGCACCCCGACTGGACGCAGGGCGGAGAGCCCCTCGCGCACACCTGACCGTACCTGCTCGGCAACCATCGAGATGAACCCCTCCAAGCTCGGCTGAATGCGGTCGTACCGTACGCCCGGGCACTTTCCCGGGATGCAACGTGGACATAACGGGCAATTCGAAGTGCCCCACGTGCCCGGGCAACCCCACCCAATCGCGCCCAAATTCGCCTTCCCCTGGGGCACGCCCCGCAGATACACTCCCGCCCATGGGAGCCACTGCGACGCTGCGCGATTCGGTCCTGGCCGTTCAACCCGGAGGTCAGGGGCAGACCGAGATTCGGGTCCGTAACGATGGTGCGGTCGTCGACCAGTTCACCATTGACGTCGTCGGCGACGCCGCGGGCTGGGCGACTGTCGAGCCGGACAGCCTGTCGCTCTTCCCCGGTGCCGAGCAGACCGCCAAGGTCACCTTCAAGCCCCCGCGCGCATCCACGACCCCGCCGGGCCCGATGCCCTTCGGCGTGCGCGTCCGCTCCAAGGAGGATCCGGCCGGCTCCACCGTGGAGGAGGCCAGCCTCGACATCGCACCGTTCGTTGAGCCGTTCGCCGAGCTGGTCCCGCGCACCTCGCGCGGCAGCCGGAGCGGCACCCACGAGATCGCGATCGACAACCGGGGCAACGCCCGCCTCAACGCCGAGCTGGCCGCCGCCGACCCAGACCAGCAGCTCGCGTTCGACATCCAGCCGCCGGCCATCGTGGTGGAGCCGGGGACCGCCGGCTTCGCCAGGATCCGGGTGAAGCCGGTCAGGACGTTCCTGCGCGGACCCAACAAGAGCCGCAACTTCAGCCTGTCGGTCACCCCCGCCGGCGGCGTGCCCATCAACCTTGACGGCACGCTCCTCCAGGAATCCGTGCTGCCGCCCTGGTTCCTCAAGGCGGTCGGCCTCCTCCTGGCCGGGTTGATCGCGTTGCTCCTGTTCTGGTTCTTCGTCCTGCGGCCATCCATCGAGAACGCGGCCAACCAGGCCGTGGAGAAGCCGCTCGCCGCCATCACGAGTGGGGTCAACAACGCCCTCTCGGCCGGAGGCCTGCCCACGATGCCCCCGGCTGGCAGTGCTTCGCCCACCCCGGGCGCGGCGACCCCGGCGCCCGGCGCCACGGGCGCGCCATCGGCCAGCCCCGGTGCGCCGTTCATCCCCGGTCTCGGCACACCGCTCGACGGTCGGCTCGACCGAACAGCCCAGGTCTTCAAGGCCAAGGGCAACACGTACCTCACGGACCTGGTGTTCGGCAATCCCAACGGCCGCACCGGGAGCGTGACCCTGCGCCGCAACAGCACGCAGTTGATGACCCTGCGCCTCGAGAACTTCCGCGACCTGGACTTCCACTTCGTCACCCCGATCGTGCTGGGCGACGGACAGAGCCTGGTCCTGGACCTCTCCTGCGAGGGCGTCACCAAGGTGGAGGACTGCGACCCATCGCTGTTCTACTCGGGCTTCATCCGGGTCGGGAGCTGAGCCGGGCGGGCCGATGACCACGGGCGGGCCGATGACCACGGGCGTTCGACGGCATGGCCGCGTCGGCATGCCCGCGGGCCGGGCCACGATCCTCGCCGCGCTGATTGCCGCGCTGGTCCCCGCGATCGCGGTGATGGCCGCGCCGGCGCCGCCGCCTGTGCCGGCGACGCCGATTGCACCGGCGATGCTGCTTGCGCCCGGCGTGCCCGATGCCGGACCGGTCGCACCGGCGATCACCCTCCCGCCACCGCCCGGCACCACCAGCCGCGTCTCCGTGCCGGCGAGCGGGGTCCAGGCCAACAACCTCAGCTCCACCCCCGGCATCTCCGGTGACGGGCGCTGGGTCGCCTTCTCGTCCGCTGCAACCAACCTGGTCGCCAACGACACCAACAACTCGATCGACCTGTTCGTCAAGGACCTGGAGACGGGGGCGCTGGTCCGGGTCCCGTACCCCGCCAACTTCTCCCCCATCACGGGTAGCACGGCCGCGTACCCCAGCCTGTCCGCGGACGGGGAGTGGCTCGTGTTCGAATACCTCCCCCCGGGGGCCGTGATCGTCGACGTGCCCCTCGCGACGCGGATCTTCCTCTGGCAGCGCAGCCGGAACGTGACGGTCGAGATCAGCCCGCAGCAGCTGCCGGCCACGGGCAGGCTCAACCCGAGCATCTCGCCGGACGGCCTGTTCGTCGCCTACGACGCCCTCCCCACCAGCACCACCACCCAGGCCTTCCGGCAGGTCCACCTCTGGAACCGGATCACGGGCGGGGTGACCCTGGTCTCGGTCAACAGCCAGGGCGTCGCCGGGGTCGGGTCCAGCTACGGCCCGTCGGTCTCGAACGGCGGCGCCGTGGTCGCCTTCCTGTCGAACGCTGCCTCCATGGCGGGCGTTGCCGACAACAACCCGGCCGCCGACGTCTACGTCCGCGACATGGCCGCCGCGCAGACGAAGCTGGTCACGCCGGTTCCGCAGCCCCCAAGTCCCACCGGCGCCCCGGAGTACCAGAACGAGGGCGCGCGGGTCTCGGCCGACGGCCGGTTCGTCGCCTTCGGCAGCCAGGCTTCGTACGTCGCCCTGGACACCAACAAGGTGGGAGACGTCTACCGCTTCGAACGCCAGACCGGGGCCTACGACCTGGTCTCGGTGGACGCCACGGGGAAGGCCGCCGCGGGGTACAGCGGCCAACCGGCAATCACGCCGACGGGTCGCTACGTGGCCTTCACGTCCCAGGCGACCGACGTCATCGACACGCCGATCCGGGGCGCGACCGGCCCCATCACCGGGACCTTCGCCGGGCCGACGCCCGTCGCCACCTCCGAGATCTACATCCGCGAGATGGTCACCCCGGAGACCATCCGCGCCTCGGTCAGCACGAACGCGGCCGCCTCCGGTCAGTCGCTCCGGCCAGTCGTCTCGGATGACGGCGGGCACATCGCCTGGGACTCCACGGGGACCAACCTCGTCGCCAACGACACCAACCAGCAGCTGGACGTCTTCCTGCGCGACATCCCGGGGCTGCTGGTGGCGCTCCCCAACCCGCTCGATTTCGGCGTCCGCGCCGTGGGCACCACCAGCCTCCCGGCCGCCGTCACGCTGGGCAACGACGGCTGGGCGGACGTCCGGGTCGCCGGGCTCAGCCTGGCGGGTGCCAACCCGGGGGACTTCACGGTCCTCGCCGACCCGTGCTCCGGCAGCCCCCTGAGCCGGGGCGCCAAGTGCAGCGCGGCCCTCGTCTTCAGCCCCAAGGCCGCCGGCACGCGCAGCGGGGTGTTGAACATCGTCGGCGCCGCGTCCCGGACGCCGACCGCCATCAGGCTGGCGGGCCGGGCCAGCGACGCCAAGCTGGACCTGTCCGAGGACATCGGCGCGCGGGGGCGCGTGGTGACGGCCACGGGCACCGGGTTCCCGGCGGGCGCGGTGGTGCGGCTGCGCTGGTCGGTGGGCATCACGCCCACGCTGCCCAAGATCGTCGCCGACGCCAAGGGCGGCTTCAAGATCCAGGTCCTCGTCTTCCACCACGACCCACTCGGCCCACGCAAGCTGATCGCCGAACCCCCCGCGGGCTCCACCCAGTTCGTGGCCGCGGAAGCGGACTACCTGGTCATCGAATCGCCCGCCGTCCCGCCCGGCTTCAACCTGCCGGGCCCGCTCTCGGACGCCATCATCACCCGCCGATGAGCGCCAACCCGTGCCCGTCGTGCGGTGGGACCAACGTCGCGGGCGACCGGTTCTGCGGCTCCTGCGGCGCGCCCCTCCCGTTCCGGCCGGCGACGGCGGAGGCGGACACGGCGCTGCGGGCGGGCCCTGGAGTCGCCTCCGTCGCCGACCATGAGCCTGCCGCGCCGGCCGGCCTTCGCGACGATCCCCAAGGGGTGCCGGTCACGGTCCCCTGCCCCGCCTGCGGCCACGCCAACCCGGCCGGCCGGACCTTCTGCAGGGCCTGCGGGTCCGGGCTCCCCAGGGTGGCGGCGGCGGTGCGCGTGCCAGACTCCGGCGCGACGATCCCGTCCCTGGCAGCGCCCATCGCGGCCATGTCCGTCGCGCCCAGGTCCGCCCTGCCAACCCCGGCCTCATCGGGCCGCGCGGCAATCGCTCCCGGCACGGCCCGCCGGCAGGGCGGGAAGGGATGGCTGGTCCTGATCATCATCCTGGGCCTCGCCGCCGGGATCCTCTGGACGCTGCTGCCTCGCCTGATGGCCGGCGGAGCGCCGAACGAGGCCCTGCCCAGCACGCCCAATCCCGGCCAGGTGCTGCCCGCCGCCTCGGTGCCGGCGAACTGGCCCCGCCTGGAGGTATCCGCTTGATGGCCGGCCTGAATGACCTGGTGACCAGGGTGGCCACCAGGCTGCAGACTGCTCCCCTGGTGGCCGTCGGCGTGGCCGGCGTCATCGTGGGCTCGGCCACGATGGTCATCGCCGGTCCCCGGGGTGGCTCTTCCGCGGTGCCCAGCAGCCCGCTCCCGCTGTTTGCCTGCCCGGACGGCAAGACCCAGGTGGGCGACGTCCAGCCGGGCGAGCAGGTCCTGCTGACCGCCCGGACCGAGGATGCCACCTGGCTCCAGGTCCACTTCCCGGCCGGCGGCGGCCTGGATCGCGCATGGGCGCAGGCGGCGGCATTCTCGATCGAGGGGACGTTCACCGCCCTCCCGGTCGCCGCGTGCGAGCAGCTGGCGGAGCGCGTCCAGGGACCGGCGGCATCGCTCACCACGGCGGTTCGCAACTCGCCGTCCCCGGCACCCACGCGACGGCCCACCGCCCAGCCGAGCGCAGTCGCCAGCGAGGCGCCGTCCCCGACGCCCTCGCCTACCCCGACGCCCGGCCCCACGCCGAAGCCCGGGGTGACGCCGCCGCCCGCCCCAACGCCGACGCCCACGCCCAGCCCCACGCCGGACACGGTGGGCCCCGTCATGAGCGCCATCGGCGCGAACCCGACGACCATCTACGACTACACATCGGGACCGTGCTACGCCAAGTCGACGACGATCAAGGTGACGGCGGCGGACGTGTCTGGCGTCCAGTCGGTCACCCTCTGGTACGACCCGCCCGGGGCCGCGGGCTGGTCGGCCAAGTCGATGAGCCTCAGTTTGGGGACCAGCGTGAACGGGACGTGGCAGACCACGCTCACCGCCGTAAGCGGCTGGACTGCCGGTCCGATCTACTACTACACGGTTGGCGTGGACACCAGGCAGAACGCGACGCAGTATCCGCCTGCCGGCCCGACCGGCTACCCGGCGGTGACGATCCTGCTGGGGGGGCCCTGCTGATGAACATCAACTCCCTCCTCAGCCGCCTGGGCCTGTTCGTGGCCACGGCCGTCGTCGGCGCATTCGTCACCTCCACCATCACGGCGATCCTGACGCCGACCAAGCTGGACTCGGCCGCGCGCACCGTCCCCCAGGTGGTCTCGACCCCGGGGCCCGGCTCGTCCGGCGAGACCGTCTTCGCGGCCTTCGACCTCATCCCGGCTTCGCCAGAGCCCCTCGAAGCGGTGGACGCGCCCATCCTGCAGGCAATCGCGGCGCAGCAGCCGGAGCCGGAGCCCAACCCCAACGGGCTGCCGCGAGTCCCGGCCGTGAGCCAGTTCGACGGCACCCCCTTCGCCGGCGCCAACTGCAACATGGCGGCCGGCGCCATGCTCGCCCGCCTGGGCTGGGGCATCGTCACCACGGGCGGCACCCTTCGGGCGCTCCAGGATGACCAGGAGGGCGGGACGGACCTAGGCGATCTCGCGACGGCCCTCTGGCGCGGCTACGGGGTCTCGCCGCGCTGGGGCGGCATCCTCCCCGACCAGCTGCGCAAGCTGATCGGGGCGGGCTACGGCGCGGTGGTCCACGGCACCTACGGCGTGCTGCCGGTGCCGTTCAACAAGCAGCCCTCGTTCACGGGACCCCACGCCATCTTCATCGACGCCTACTTCCCCGGCTCCAGGAAGGCCCCGGCCGCCTACTTCGTGGTGGATCCCATCTACCAGGCGGGCGGCGGCTACGAGGGCGAGTGGATGCCCGCGGACCTGGTCGAGAAGTTCGCCCTGGACTTCACCAGGAACGGTCGGATCATGGCGGCCTGGGCCTACCCCGTGGGCGGCGCGGCACCGGACGTCCCCGGGATCGGCGACCTGCCCACGTCCGGTCAGGGCGCCCCGCTGGGGCCCGCCGACCCGAAGCCGGACCCCGCCGATCCGCCGCTCACCCTGACGGTGGAGCCGGGCAACCTCACGGTCACCCTCGCCTCACCCCCCAAGCCGGTCGCGACCCCCAAGCCGGGCTCGGGCGGCGGCGCCGGGTCAGGTGGCGTCATGATCGGCGGGGTGGTCCTGATCCCGCGCCTCGATATCTGCGTCGCCCTGCCCAAGCCGATCTACTGCCCGGGCGGCCTCATCGGCCGATACGGGAGTTCGGCGCCGCCGGTCCTTGGAGCGCTCCAGCCCAGAATCACCATCAAGTTCGTTGACGGCGCCAAGCCGAACGACGTGCTCGTGGGCTTCACGGTGGACCCGCCCGGCCCCGCCGACGTCTCGTACTGGAAGGCCGATGGCAGCGGTGGCGTCCTCAAGGCGCCCAAGATGAGCTCGGTCTCCCTCGGCGGCGGCGCCCCGACGCTCGTCGCGCACCTGCCGGCCTTCGCCGGGACCGAGTACCGGTTCCAGGTGGTTGCCGGCGGGGCCATCGGCGTCAAGAGTGCGCAAGGCACGTTCACCACCGGGGCCGGCGTGAAGGCTCTCGACGTGGGGCTGACCTCCATCAGCAGCCCGTCGTACCGGCTGGACACCAGCGTCTTCACCCTCTACTCGCGGATCAACGCCGGCTCCTATGCACCGCTCATCCGGCCGTGCGACAACGGGACCCTCCTGGAGCGCGTCTTCCTGGGCGGGCAGTCGTACTGCATCCCGGACGTCACGGCGTCGCCCCCGGCCGCGTGCATCGGGGTCAAGGTTGGCTACCAGATCGTTGGGATGGGCGCCGCCAAGGTCGCCATCCGCGCCGTGCCGGACGACGGTGCCAAGCGCCTCGATGGCACGTCCGCCGAGGACACCACCATCGAGGCGGTGGGCAAGTCCGACGCGGACGAGGTGACGCTGGGCTGCCTCACGCCGGGCAAGGGGTACACGATCCAGGTGGACCTGATCGGCGACACGCTGGGGCCGCTGATGACCCGGTCGCTGGTGGCGCCGGCCTCCTAGATCAGGCGGACCGGCGCGGCCGGCCCATCACCCGAGCCGCTGTTGCCCGGCAGCATCGCGGGACCGCGACCGGTGCGCGAGTGGCGCCGCGGCGGCCCGGAGGCAGCCGCGGCCGACGCCGCGGTCAGTGGGCGGGTGGCGCCGCCGCGGCCGCACCCTCGCCCATCCCATGCCCACGCCCGGCCGATGCCGGCAGCAGGAACGAGAGCCCCAGGCCCAGCAGCACGAACGCGAGGGCGCCGAAGCCGGCGGCCCGGGCCGCGTCGACGAACGCGTCCTCGATGGGCCGGATGATCGCCGCGTTCGCCGGATCCGCCTTGAACCCGGTGAGCGCCTGGCCCGCGGAAGCATCGATCGCCTGCGCGATCCCTGCCTGCGCCACGGCCGGCAGCCCCGGGACCGCGGCCAGGTTCGTCTTGGTCTCGGACAGCAGCGTCGTGAACAGGATGGTGCCCAGGATCGCGATCCCCAGCGCCGAGCCAACCTGGCGCAGCGTGGAGTTGGCGCCCGACGCCAGCCCCGATTCCTGCGGCGGGACATCGCCCAGCACCACGCTGGTCAGCTGCGCGGTGGCGAAGCCCACGCCCAGGCCGTACACGAACAGCGCCGGAGCGAGCGCGACCGGGTTGAGGTCGGCCGAGATGAGGAGCGTGGTCCACAGGATGCCCACGGCCTCCAGGGCCATGCCCAGCGTCACCACCCGGCGCGGCCCGGAGCGGCGCGCGATCCCCGCCGCGGCCGGCGCCGCGAAGAACGCGCCGACGGCCAGCGAGAGGAAGACGAGGCCCGTCTGGAACGCCGTGAGGCCCAGCACCGCCTGGAGGAAGAGCGGGAGCACGAAGATCAGGCCGAACTCACCCAGGGACACGATGGTGCCGGCCAGGTTGCCGTAGCGGAAGGTGGGGACGCGCCAGAGGTCGAAGTCGAAGAGGTACGCCGCACCCGACGCCTTGCGCCGCGTCTCGATCACGTAGAAGACCACCAGCGCCCCGAGCGCCACGGCGATCGTCACGGGGATGATGGAGATCGCCGCGTCCATGGGCCACGTGATGCCCAGGATGCTGAGCGCCTTCTCCGGCGCCCACCAGCCGTACGTCCGGCCCTCGATGAGGGCGAAGACGATCCCGCCCAGGCCCAGCGTCACCAGCACGAACCCCGGGAGGTCCAGGCCGCGCTTGGCCGACTCATCGCGCGACTCGCGGATGTACTTGAGCGTCCCGAGGATGGCCAGGATGCCGATCGGCAGGTTGATGAAGAACGCCCAGCGCCACGACAGCTCCGTGGTCAGCCAGCCGCCGAGCAGCGGCCCGATGGCCGCCATGCCGCCGATGACCGAGCCCCAGATGCCGAAGGCGATTGCGCGGTCGCGGCCGCGGAAGTTGGTGTTGAGGATGGACTGGGTCGCGGGCAGGATCATCGCGCCGCCCACGCCCTGCAGGAGCCGCGCGAGGATCAGCATCGCCCCGTTGCCGGCGATGCCGGCCAGCATCGAGGCGGCCACGAAGATCCCCAGGCCCACCAGGTAGAGCATGCGTCGGCCGGCCATGTCGCCGATCCGGCCCAGCGTGATGAGGAGCGCGGCGAAGACCAGCGCGTACGTGGTGTTGATCCACTCCGCCGTGGTGCCGTCCAGCTTGAGCTCGGCGATGATCGCGGGCACGGCGACGTTCACGATGGTCGCGTCCACGATGATCATGGCCACGCCGACGCTGAGCATCGCGAGACCCAGCCAGCGGCCCTTGCCCGCGGAGTCCATCGACGTCTCACCGCCGGGAAGCCCGGGCGCGCGACTGCTGTTGGTCATGGCGTGGTGGATCCTCCAGTGGAGTGCGGCGCGGTCGAATGCCACCCCGGCCGGCACTCGCAGACTCGGGAGCAGATGGGGACGTTGGGCGCATTCTGGCCATGACCGCGGATTTCTGCACGCGGAGGCTTAGCCCGGCGGCAAGGCGCTAGGTCGATCCCAGGTGCCACTGGATGCTGCCCGTGTGGCAGAAGTCGAGGACCAGGCACGCGCCGCCCGTCAGATCCCAGTCCCGGCCGGCGATGAACGGCCCGCGATCCACGACCGGGACCGTGATCACCACCCCGTTGGACGGGTTTCGGAACGTCACGAGCGTCCCGCATGGAAGCGTGCGATGCGCCACGCCCAGCAGGGCCTCGGTCAGGACGCCCGGGCAGGCCAGGCCCTGACCGTAGAAGCCGGGGCCATAGAAGCTCGCGCCGGAGGACCGCCAGGCGGGCTCGGCCAGCGCGATCATGGGCGGCTCGGGGAGCAGGGCCTGGGGCGGGGCCGTGTCGCCGGCGACCTGGGCATGCCGCAGCTGGGCGAAGCGCCCGGGCCCTTCGAGATGGCCCTCGGACTCGTTCGCCATAGCCGGTTCGGACTGCGTCGTTGCGGGACTCCCGGACGGCGGAACCTGGGCCCCGCGAGCGAGGACCTTGCCCATCGGTGACCCGAGGCTGGGACCTCGAGAGACAACCGTTCCGGGTGCGGCAACCAGGGCGAGCGCAACCATCAAGGCGGCGCGCGCGACGGTTCTGGGGAGTCGCACCAGTCCCCACCATACCAGCCGGCGCGCCGTCGTGGTCCCGGACGGGCCTCCGGGCGGCATGGCGGGGCGCGCCCGACCGGCCGCTCCGTGCCCGAACTGCCCCTCCGCCGGGCGTTCTGCCCCTCCGCCGGGCCTCCCGCTGCCCCTCCCGCTGGACCCGCGGCCCCTCGCCGCCCCGTCGGCCATAATCCCGGCACATGAGTTCCCAGCTGGGCGCCACGCGCGCCGCCCGCATCGCCCGCCTGCCATCCCTCCTGGAGGAGCGGATCCTGGTGCTGGACGGCGCCATGGGCACCATGATCCAGACCTACCGCCTGGACGAGGACGGCTACCGGGGCAAGGGCGGGGACGCCGCGGCCCTCGCGCGGTTCGCCGACCACCCCCGCGACCTCAAGGGCAACAACGACCTCCTGGTCCTGACCCAGCCCGACGTCATCCGTGCCATCCACCAGGCCTACCTGGACGCCGGTGCCGACATCGTCGAGACCAACACCTTCAACGCCAACCGCATCAGCCAGGCCGACTACGGGCTCCAGGAGCTGGGCCGCGAGCTGAGCCGCCGGGCCGCGGCCATCGCCCGCCTCGCCGCCGACGATGCGGAGCGCACGGATCCCAGCCGGCCCCGCTTCGTGGCCGGCGCCCTAGGTCCTACCAACAAGACCGCATCCATCTCGCCCAAGGTGGAGGACCCGGGCGCCCGCGACGTCACCTATGACGAGCTGGTGCGTGCCTACGACGAGGCGGCCGAGGGCCTGATCGAGGGCGGCGCCGACATCCTCATCGTCGAGACCATCTTCGACACCCTGAACGCCAAGGCCGCCATCTTCGCGGTCGAAGGCGTCTTCGAGCGGCTGGGCTTCCGCCTGCCGGTGATCATCTCGGGCACCATCACGGACCTGTCCGGCCGCACCCTGTCGGGCCAGACGGTCGAGGCGTTCTGGCAGTCGGTGCGCCACGCCAACCCCATCGCCGTCGGCCTCAACTGCGCCCTGGGTGCGCGCCAGCTCCGCCCCTTCCTCGCCGACCTGGCGCGCGTCGCGGACGTCCCCATCTCGGCCTATCCCAATGCGGGGCTGCCCAACGAGTTTGGCGGCTACGACGAGCAGGCCGAGACCACGGCGGACCTCATCGGCGGCTTCGCCCGGGACGGCCTGGTCAACATCGCCGGCGGCTGCTGCGGCACCACGCCCGCCCACATCCGGGCCGTGGCGGCCGCGGTGGCCGGCGTCCCGCCGCGCGTCCCGCCCCCGATCGCGGCCCGGACCCGCCTCGCCGGCCTGGAGCCGCTGGAGATCCCGCAGCCCGGCAACCTGTTCGTCAACGTCGGCGAGCGGACCAACGTCACGGGCTCGCGGGCGTTTGCGCGCGTCATCGTCAACGGCGACGACGACCGGGCCGTGGCCATCGCCCGCGAGCAGGTGGAGGCCGGCGCCCAGCTGATCGACATCAACATGGACGAGGCCCTGCTGGATTCGGCCGCCGCCATGGCGCGATTCCTCAACATGATCGCCGGCGAGCCGGATATCGCCCGGGTCCCGGTCATGATCGATTCATCGAAATGGTCGGTCATCGAGGCCGGCCTCAAGACCACGCAGGGCCGCCCCGTGGTCAACTCCATCTCGCTCAAGGAGGGCGAGGCCGCCTTCCTCCACCAGGCGCGGCTCGTCCGCCGGTACGGCGCCGCCGTGGTCGTGATGGCCTTCGACGAGGCGGGCCAGGCGGACACCGCGGAGCGCAAGGTGGCCATCTCCTCGCGCGCCTATCGCCTGCTGATCGACCAGGCCGGGTTCGACCCCCAGGACATCATCCTGGACCCCAACATCTTCGCCATCGCGACGGGGATGGAGGAGCACAACGACTACGCGGTGGCCTACATGGAGGCCACGCGGAGGATCAAGGCGGAGCTGCCGCACGCGCTGGTGAGCGGGGGCGTCTCCAACGTCAGCTTTGCGTTCCGCGGCAACGACCGGGTCCGCGAGGCGATCCACACGGTCTTCCTCTACCACGCGATCCGCGCCGGCATGGACATGGGCATCGTGAATGCCGGCCAGCTGGGGATCTACGACGACCTGGACCCCGCGCTGCGCGACCTGGCCGAGGACGTGGTCCTGAATCGCCGGCCCGACGCCACGGAGCGCCTCCTGGCCTACGCGGACACGTACCAGGCCGAGCGGACCGCCAGCACCCTCGCGGGCCACGCGGATGGCGTGGACGGTGCCGCAGCGAGCGCTACCGGTGGTGGAGGCCCGGCCTGGCGAACCCTCCCCGTGGGCGAGCGGCTCACCCACGCGCTGGTCGAGGGGATCGACGCCTGGATCGTCGAGGACACCGAGGAGGCGCGCCTGATCGCCGACAAGCCGATCGACGTCATCGAGGGTCCCCTGATGACCGGGATGAACAAGGTCGGCGACCTGTTTGGCGCCGGCAAGATGTTCCTCCCCCAGGTGGTCAAGAGCGCCCGCGTCATGAAGAAGGCCGTGGCCCACCTGGTCCCGTACCTGGAGGCCGGCACGTCGCCGGGCGCGTCGCGGTCCGCGGGCCGGATCGTCATGGCCACCGTCAAGGGCGACGTGCATGACATCGGCAAGAGCATCGTTGGCGTGGTCCTGGGCTGCAACAACTACGAGGTGGTGGACCTGGGGGTGATGGTGTCCGCGGCCCGGATCCTGCAGACCGCGCGCGACGTCAACGCCGACCTCATCGGGCTCTCCGGGCTGATCACCCCGTCCCTCGACGAGATGGCGTTTGTGGCCGCGGAGCTGGAGCGCGAGGGCTTCCGGACCCCGCTCCTGATCGGCGGCGCCACCACGTCGCGGGCCCATACCGCGGTGAAGATCGAGCCCGCGTACGGCGCACCGGTCGTCCATGTCGCGGATGCCTCGCGGGCGGTCGCCGTCGCCGCGGAGCTGCTGGACCCGGCCCGCCGGGATGGCTTTGCCGCTCGGATGCGCGAGGAGTACGAGACCCTCCGCCGGGAGCGAGGCGACCGCCGGGAGCAGGAGCTGCGCCACCCCATCGCCGAGGCCCGTCGCCACCGGCTGCCCATCGACTGGTCCACCGTGACGCCTCCCCGCCCGTCGTTCCTGGGGACCCGCGTCTTCGACGACTACCCGCTGGCGGAGCTGGTGGGGCGGATCGACTGGACGCCGTTCTTCACCGCCTGGGAGATGCGCGGCGCCTATCCCGCCATCCTCCAGGACCCCGAGCGCGGCGAGACGGCCCGCTCGCTGTTCGCCGACGCGCAGGTCCTCCTGGACAGGATCGTGCGGGAGCGCCTGCTGACGGCGAAGGCCGTCGTCGGCCTCTGGCCGGCCAACTCGGTCGGCGACGACATCGAGGTCTACGACGACGACCGGCGCGACCATGTCAGGACTGTGATCCACACCCTGCGCCAGCAGATGGTGAAGCCGCCGGGCCGGCCCAACCTGGCGCTGGCCGACTTCACGGCCCCGCGCGCGTCCGGCGTCCCCGACTACGTCGGCGGCTTCGTGGTGACCACGGGCCACGGGCTGGACCGGCTGGTGGCCCAGTTCGAGGCCGCCCACGACGACTACTCGGCGATCCTCGCCAAGGCCCTCGCGGACCGTCTCGCCGAGGCGTTTGCCGAGCGGCTGCACGAGCGTGTCCGCCGCGAGCTGTGGGGCTATGCGGCGGACGAGGCGCTGACCAACGAGGCGCTCCTGCGCGAGCAGTACCAGGGGATTCGGCCGGCGCCCGGCTACCCCGCCTGCCCCGATCACACCGAGAAGCGCACGTTGTTCGACCTTCTCGGCGCGGAGGCGGGTGCGGGCGTGCACCTCACCGAGTCGTTCTCGATGCTCCCTGCCGCGGCGGTGAGCGGCTACTACTTCTGGCACCCGGCGGCCAGCTACTTCGGTCTCGGGCGGATCGGCGCCGACCAGCTCGAGGACTATGCCCATCGAAAGGGGATGGGGATCGACACGGCGGCGCGCTGGCTCTCGACCAACCTGGCCGACGCCTGAGCGCGACGACCGCGTGGCGGTCACCCCGGCGCTGACCGCGGGGTTCGCAGCCATCCCCGCCCCCCCCCGAACGGGCCATGACGGTAGGGCCACCTCTTTCACTCGCCACATCGCGTACGATCCGCATGTGCTTCCCCTGCGAGCGATGATCGACGCGCGACCGACCGCCAAGGGCTGGCTGGCTTGGTGGCGAGGGCGCACGACGCTCGACCGCATCGGCCCCGGCCTCTGGATGGGCGGCTTCCCGCGCCCGGACGGTGTGGTCCTGCGGGCGATCAGCGAGATGGGCATCCAGCACGTGGTGACCACCACCTTCGAGCGGCCGCATCTCCCGGCGGGCGTGACCACCCGGTGGGTCCCCTTCGTGGACCTGGACCTGCCGCTCAACATGGAGCCGCTCTATCGGGCCGGCCGCGAGGTGGCGGAGCGGATCCGAAGCGGCCAGCAGGTCTACGTCCACTGCGGCCACGGCTACGACCGATCGGGCCTGGTGATTGCGCTCTCGCTCCGAGAGCTGCACCCGGCGCTCACCGGGACGGAGATCCTTGCCCTGATCCGCGCCGGCCGCGGGTCGGAGGCGCTCCACAATCGCCGCTTCGCGCGGTACATCCGCGGGCTGGTGCCGCTCCAGGTGGAGCAGGACCAGCAGGCCGCCAAGGCTGCTGCTGCTCGTCAGTTCATGGCCCCGGCAGGCGCGCAGATGGAGCCGGCCCGGCCGCTCTAGGCTCCCGCTGGTCCTGTGGAGCCGGCCCAGACTTCCGCCGCTCCGGGATCCCGCTGCCGGAGGATCCCACAGCCCCAGGTTCGGTCCCGCGGGTGTGCGACTTCAGCGCCGGAAGGCGACCAGCAGCACCAGCCCGGTGATGGCCAGCACGGCGCCCGAGACCGGCTGGCCCGTGATGATCCGGACGCCGGAGACCACCATCAGCAGGAGGCCCAGCGCCGTGGGCAGCTGCCGGACCCAGGCGGGGACCTCGAAGCCCTGTCGGAGGCGGGTGCGCACCCGCGGCCACGCCAGGTAGTACGCGCCGATCGCGGCGACGAGCGCCAGCCACTCCATCCGCGCAGTGTGGCGGGTCCGGGGTTCATCGTGGCCGCCAGCGCCACCTCCGCGCCCGGTCGGGGTTCGGGCGCCGGGTCCGGGTCCGGGCGCCGGTCGGGGTTCGGGCGCCGGCGGGTTCCGGGCGCCGAGTCGCGATCGGGGTTGAGCGGCGGTGGCGGCGGCCCAGCGGCGGGAGCGGCGGCCGGATCGGCATCCCAATACCGGATTGTCCAGGCAGTGAGCACTATCCCGAGGATTGGGCCGTATCGCTCACTGGGTGGACATTGAGCTGATCCGGGCGGCACCGTCACGCTTGGGGCTGCGGTTCGAGCGGTCGAGGTTCGAGATAGTGCTCAGGGGGTGGACGTTCTGGAGAATTGCGTGCCGGTGAACGCGGCGTCGTGCGCGCCGGCAGTCGCGCCGGTGGGCGAGGCACCGACGACGAGGCGTCGACGGCGAGGCCCGACCGGTTCGAAGCCAATCCCCCTTCCCCTTCGGGCGCACCGCGGCTATGGTCAGCCCAGACGATGGCCGGCCGCGGTGCGGCTCGGCTGGACCCCCCGCAGCCAGAGGCAGCCCCCGATGAAGCTCGACAACGCCGATCTGTCCGAACACGGCTGGCTGGTCGACGCGGTCCGCGAGGGCCTGGCCGAGCTCCACGCCGTCGAGCTCGCGTCGTTCCCCGTCGAGGCGCACGACGGGGCGCTGGAACGGCTGATGATCGCCACCGACATCGGGGTGATCGAGGGGACGATCAGCGGCCCGCCGGTCGACGGCTTCCCTGGGCTGGTCCTGGACCTCCGGCTCTGGAAGGACGTCAAGGTCAGCGCACGGGCACGGGTGGATGCCTTGCGCGGCGCCCACGATGCGCGGGCGCTGCTGACGATCAACGACCGGACCATCTCGTCGTGGTCGCTCAACACGCGCACGGCAGCCAACGAGTTCATCGGGGTTGTCCTCGCCGAGGCGAGCAAGGTTCGCTAGGGCCATCGACCGACGCCCCTCGACCGACCCCGGTCGACCGGGCGCGCTCCAGGACCGCGCGCGTTCGGCTCACCTTCGGTAGCCTCTCTCCAACAGGACGTCGCGCCGCAGGACGTCGTACCGCGGCACCGACCCCAGACGCCGATCCCAGGCACCGACCCCAGGAGAGAGATGAGCAAGACCTTCCGGCTGAACGCCGACGACCTCCAGCCGCTCGCCGAGGGTCGCGGCAAGTGCATCGCGACCAGCCTGGTCACCGTGGATGGCCAGGCCGTCGGCCACATGTCGCGCGAGGCGGTCGCGTTCCCGGACGACAGCGGGTGGCGCTTCACGGCCGGCACCGAAGCAGAGGGCTACGGCGACGACCCCGACAACTGGGACGTGGTCGACGTCAACCTGATCGCCAACATCGACGTCGAGATCACCATGTTCCTGGACGAGCCCGAAGGGTCGGCGTTTGTCCGCTGGCCGCTGACGGCCGCGCTGCGACCGGTCGCAGAGGTCCAGGCGGCCGCGGCGGCGGAGGCAGGAGCGGCGGTGGGACCCGGAGGCCACGATACGCTCGACGGGGCGGCAGGCGGCAGCTTGGGCATGGGCGCGGGCGGAACAGACGGCGACGAATCGGCGGATGGCGAACGGCCCCAGGCACTCCAGCGCCAGGCGCTCGACCGCGACTGGTGGATCGACCTGCCCGGCGCCTACACCGGCTTCCTCTCGAACGGCGCGCTCCACCTGGTATCGGTCAACCGGCCGCCGCGCCGAATCTGGGTCGACATCCGCAAGGCGGCCGAGGGCGGCAAGCCCGGCATCGCCGCGCTGATGACCAAGGACATCCGGATGGCGGCCAAGCCATCGGGCGCGGTGGAGTACGACGAGCCGGGCACGGACGCCGACGAGCATCGGATCGCGTACTGGTTCGAGGAGCACCGCGAGGGCGAGAGCACGCGTGGCTACTGGACGCTGTACACGTACACGATCCGCGATGCGTCCTTCGTCCAGGCCGCGTTCCTGTCCACCGCTCCCGACCCGGACTGGGCGCTGGCGGCGTGGCGCTCCATGCGCTACGAACCCGGCACGGGCCAGGACTGGGAGAACCCGGAGGCCGATTCGGACGAGTAGGCGCCGGCGCGTGTCGCCGTGAGGCCGGCCCGCCTCACGGCGGAATCCGGCGCGGGTCGGCGCTCCGTCCTACCGGGGCCCATCCTCCGGCAGCCGCGGGATCCAGCGCGGCACGCGCCGCCGATACGCCTCGTATTCGTCGCCGAAGCGGGCGGCCAGCTTCGACTCGTCCTCCTGCGCCCGTTGCTGGTACCAGGCGGCCGTGCCGGCGAAGATCACCGCGCCCAGCCGCGACCGGAAGACCAGCGCCAGGCCGGCCAGGAAGAGCAAGTGGCCCAGGTACATCGGGTTCCGCACGATGGCGTACGGACCGTCGGTGACGAGCCGGTCCGGCACCCGCCGGTTCCCCTTCCCCGCCCCGCCCGGCCCCGTGGTCCGGTACGCGCCCACCAGCCGATGCTGGAGGTAGCCCCAGGCCAGCAGCGGGGCGAACGCCCAGCGGACCGGTCGAAGCCGGGCCGGCGGCGTGATCGCCCGGGCGGTGATCACGATCGCCGGGCAGACGAGGAACACGCGAATCGGGGTCCGAAGGAGGATGCGCCGAACGCGCTCGAGCTCGCCTCCGGCTTCGGCTTCGGCCGCCAGGCCTTCGGCTTCGGCCCCCTCCGCCACCGTCAGTCGACCGACGGGCCGGTCATCAGCTCCGGGCGGAGCAGGCGATCGAACTCCTCCTCCGTCAGGTAGCCCAGCGCCAGCGTGGACTGCTTGAGGTTGGTCCCCTCGTGGTGCGCCTTCTTGGCGATCTGCGCGGCCTTGTCGTAGCCGATCCGCGGCGCCAGCGCCGTGACCAGCATCAGCGAGTTGGCCACGTGCTGGCCGATGCGCTCCGTGTCCGCCTCCAGGCCCGCGACGCAGTGCTCGCGGAACGAGCGGCAGGCGTCGGTCAGCAGCTCGATGGCGTGCATGAGGTCGTGGGCGATGATCGGCTTGAAGACGTTCAGCTCGAAGTTGCCCTGCGAGCCGGCGAAGGTCACCGCCACGTCGTAGGCCATCACCTGGACCGCGACCATGGTCATGGCCTCGGACTGGGTGGGGTTCACCTTGCCCGGCATGATGCTGGAGCCCGGCTCGTTCTCCGGCAGCCGCAGCTCGCCCAGGCCGGCGCGCGGGCCGCTGCCCAGCCAGCGGACGTCGTTGGCGATCTTCATCAGGCTGGTGGCGAGCGTCTTGAGGGCGCCCGAGGCGAAGACCGTGGCCTCCTGGCCGGCCAGCGCCGCGAACTTGTTGGGCGCGGAGACGAACGGGAGGCCGGTCAGCTGGGCGATCCGCGCGGCGGCCCGCTCGGCGAACTCCGGGTGGGAGTTGAGCCCGGTGCCCACCGCCGTGCCGCCGATGGCCAGCTGGTAAAGCCCCGGGAGGGTGGCCTCGATGCGGGCGATGTCGCCGTCCAGCTGCGCGACGTAGCCGCTGAACTCCTGGCCCAGGGTGAGCGGCACCGCGTCCTGGAGGTGCGTGCGGCCGATCTTGACGATGTGGTCGAACTCCGCGCGCTTGGCGTCCAGCGCGTCGCGCAGGGCCTGGACGCTTGGCAGCAGGTCGCGGGTCAGGCCCGTGGCCACCGCCACGTGGAGCGCGGTGGGGAACGTGTCGTTGGAGGACTGGCTGCGGTTGACGTCGTCGTTGGGGTGGATGGGCTTCTTGCCGCCGCGCGTGCCGGTCGCGATCTCGTTGGCCCGGCCCGCGATCACCTCGTTGACGTTCATGTTCGACTGGGTCCCCGACCCGGTCTGCCAGATCCGGAGCGGGAACTCGCCGGCCAGCTTGCCCTCGATCACCTCGTTGGCGGCAGTGACGATCAGCTCACGCCGCTCGACCGGGAGGAGGCCCAGCTCCTGGTTGACCTCCGCGGCGGCGCGCTTGAGGAAGCCGAAGGAGCGGATGACCTCGGCCGGCATGGTGTCCTTGCCGATCGCGAAGAACTTCAGGGAGCGCTGGGTCTGGGCCGCCCAGTAGTGGTCGGCGGGGACGTCGATGGCGCCCATGGAGTCGGTCTCGGAACGGGTGGCCGGGCTGGCAGGAGTGGCGTCGCTCACGGGTATCCCTCGGGATCGGGGTTGGGTGTGTGCCCGTAGTATCCCGCAACGCGACGCGCCGTCCGGGGCCGAATGGCCTCGTTATGGCCTCGTCGAGTCGGTCCGCCCGGCCCGCCGCGGCCGACCCGTCTCGGATCGCGCCACATTCATCCCAAATGCCGCCCCTGGCCGCCTTGGACACGGAATCGACGTCGCTGCCTGACCGCGGGCGCCCTCCGATTGGCCTGTCCACGCTCGGCCGTGCTCAGCAGACGGGCTGCCGCCCTCCGCACACCGCCGCGGCGAACGCTCGTGCCTGCTTAGTGCGTCCAGAGCCGGCTCTTGGCAGGATCAGGGCCGGATCGCCGCCGTCGGCGCACGCGGCGCCGTTACTCGAACTCGGGCAGCCGCTGGATGTTGAGCCAGGACTCCGGGTCCACGCGGGGGCGGATCAGCGCCGACTTGCCGCCGCGGATCACGACCTCCGCCGGGACCGGGTGCGACAGGAACCAGGGCATCGATTCGGTATAGCCGTACGCGCCGACATCCAGCACCGCGATCAGGTCCCCGGGGTCGGGCGGCACCAGCAGCGCGCCGGCGGCGATCACGTCCAGCCCCGTGCACAGCGGCCCCGCCACCGTGACCGGCCGGGGCTTGGCGAGCGAGTTGGACTTGCCGACCAGCCGCACCCGGTGCTCCTGTCCCACCAGTGCGGGCCGCAACACGTGGTGGACCCCGCCGTCCAGGATGGCGACCATCGATCCGTTCACCGACTTGCGGTCCACCACCCGCGCCAGGTAGGCGCCGGACTGCCCGACCAGGAAGCGTCCCGGCTCCATCAGCACCCGGATGCCACGCAGCAAGGGGTCGGCGGCCCAGCGCTCCGCCATCGCCGCGAGGCGACGGCCCAGCAGCGGCAGGTCCAGGGCGGGCTCGTCCTGGTCGTACGGGATTCCCAGCCCGCCGCCGCCGTCCACCAGGCGGAGCGTGAACCCGGTCGAGACCGCGAGCCGCCGCGCCGTCAGGACCGTGCTCTCGATGTGGTTCGCCAGCGCGCCCGCGTCCAGCAGGTTCGACGCCCCGAACGCGTGCAGCCCCTGGAGGTCCAGGTGCGGCGATTCGACCGCCCGGCGCGCGCAGGCCAGCAGGTCGCGCCCGTCCATCCCGAACTTGCCCGCGCCCTCGTCGCCGATGAGCCGGACCTTCTCCAGCGACGCGTCGCCGGTCACGGCCGCCCGCAGCAGGATGGGCACCACGCGCCCGGAGGCCGCCGCGATGGCTTCGAGCCTGCCCAGCTCCCCGGGCGATTCGACGGTGATCACGTGGATCCCCATGTCCACGGCCAGCTGGAGCTCCGCGTCACGCTTGCCCGGCCCGGTCATGACCACGCGCCCGGGCGCGAAGCCGGCCCGCTCAACGGTCTTGAGCTCCCCGGCGCTCGCCACGTCGGCGCCCAGGCCCAGCTCCGCCATGTGGCTGACGATCGCCAGCGCCGGGTTCGACTTCACGGCGTATGCCAGGTCGAACGCCGCCGGCAGGACCGCCCGGAGCGACGACACCTGGCGGTCGATCACGTCCAGGTCGTAGACGTACAGCGGCGTCCCGTAGCGCTCCGCCAGCACGGACGGGGCGATGCCGCCCAGCCGGCCGTTGCGCAGGATCTCGTTGCGGGCGATGGGCCGGCCGCGGCCGTCCAGCGCGAGACCGCCCGGACCGCGCGGGGCGGCCGAAGCGGAGCCCGGCGCCGTGGTCGGCGCGGGTGCCTGGGCCTGGCCCGGCATGGGGGCGGAATCGCGGTCGACGGCCATTCGGTCTCCGATCAGCGCAGTGCGCTCTCGAGGGCCACGCGCGCGGACGTGCCCTCGTCGCGGTCCTTGACGATGATCGCGGTATTGGTGGCCAGCCCGTGCTCGTCGGCAAACGCGCCGGCGATCCGCCGCGTCCCCGGGACCACCACCGCGTTGGCGGGGACCACCAGCGGCGCGTCCGCCGTGCCCTGGAGGACCGTCCCGCGGACCGTGTCGTATAGCCGCGACGTGCCCGTCAGCGTGACGCCCGCCGCGATCACCGCGCCGCGGCTCACCCGGACCCCGTCCAGCAGCGAGCAGCCCGCGCCCACGAACGCGCCGTCCTCCACGATCACCGGCATCGCGTTGGCCGGCTCCAGGACGCCGCCGATGACCACGCCCGCCGAGAGGTGGACGTTGTCGCCGATCTGCGCGCAGGAGCCCACCAGCACGGCCGAATCGACCATCGTGTTGGCGCCCACCCAGGCCCCGACGTTGATGTATGACGGCGGCATGATCACCACGCCCGGCGCCAGGTACGTGCCGGAGCGGACGGTGGTGCCGCCCGGGACCACGCGCCAGGGCCCGCCCGCCAGGTCGCGCGGCGGGACGCCGGCGCGGTCGCGGAAGGTGAACGGCCCCACGGACCACTCGAGCATGGTCTTGTCGGCGAAGCGGCCCAGGATGGCGGCCTTGACGTCGGCGTTGACGCGCCAACCGCCGGGCACGGTGGGATCCGGGCTGGCCGAGCGGACCAGGCCGGCCTCCAGGTCGGCGAGGATGGTCTCGGGGTTCACGGGCGGGGCGTCCGCGGCGGCACCCGCGGCGCCGGCACCGGCCGCACCCCCGGCCGCTCCCGACTCGGCGGTCATGCCGCCACCCCGGCCGCGGCCGCGTACTTGCCCGCCAGGCCCACCACGTTCCCGGCCGCGTCCAGCACCCCCACCTCGCGGAGCGTGGCGGCCATCGCCGCGCGCCCCTTGTCGTCCAGCGGGAGCATCGGCAGGCGGAGCGTGTCCGTTGCCAGCAGGCCCATCAGCGCCATGGCGCCCTTCACGGGGACCGGGTTGGGGCCGCCCTTGAAGTTGCCCTGGAAGAGCGGCAGGAACCGCTCGTGGATCCGGAGCGCCTCGCGGAAGTCGCCCGCGGCCGCGGCGGCGGTCAGCGCGACCATCTCGGCCGGGATCTCGTTGCTGCACACGCTGATCACGCCGTGGCCGCCCATGGCCATCAGCGCAAGCGTCCACGCGTCGTCACCCGACAGCACGGAGACACCGTCCGGGACGTCGCGGCAGATCCGCGCGATCTGGTCCAGGTTGGCCGAGGCCTCCTTGATCGCGACGATGCCGGGGTGCTCCGCGAGGCGGAGGAAGACGTCCGCGTCGATGTTCGCCGCGGTCCGCCCGGGCACGTTGTAGACGACGACCGGCAGGCCGCCCTCGTCGGCGATGGCCCGGAAGTGGGCGTCCATCATCCGGCCGTCCGGCTTGTTGTAGTACGGCGCCACGATCAGGGCCGCGTCTGCGCCCAGCTGGGCGGCACGCTTCGTCAGCCGGATCGAGGCCACCGTGTCGTTGGTGCCGGTCCCGGCGATGACCGCGGGGCGCTTGCCGCCCAGGCGCCGCTCGGCCACCTCGACGGAGATGGCCAGCAGTCGGTCGCGCTCGTTGTTGGTGAGCGTGGGCGACTCGCCCGTGGTCCCGCACGGGACGAGGCCGTCGATCCCGGACGCGCACTGGAACTCCACCAGGCGGCGGAACGCGAGCTCGTCCAGCTCGCGGTCGGGCGTCATGGGCGTCACCAGGGCGGTGATGGCGCCGCTGAGCATGGGTCCTGGGGCGGTCATCGTGGTCGGGTCCTTTCGGCGGGTCGGCGGTCGGTTCGGGCGGTCGGAGGGCGTTCGGTCGGTGGTGTTCGGTCGGTGGGGCGGAGCCTGGCCGGGATCGGTCAGCGGCCGGGCTCGCCGGGTTTCGTGGCGGCAGCGAGGAGCTCATCGACCACGGCGGGATCGAAGGCGTGGATGCCGGGTGCCCGCGGCTCCCGGAGCAGCCAGTCGGCGGAGGCCAGAATGCCGGCCGCATAGGCGGACCGGTCGCGGCTGCTCAGCTTGATCTCCAGGGTCTCACCCGGGGCATCGAAGCCCACCAGGTGGGCGCCCGGGTTGGCGCCGGCGCGGACGGCCAGGACCTCCAGTTCGTCGGGGTCGGGCTGGCCGCCGGTCCCGTCGGAGATGCGGGTCTTGCGTGGGTGGTTGGCCAGGATGCGGTTGGCCAGGTCGCGGGCGGTGCCGGACGGGCGATCGGTCTTGGTACGGCGGTGCCACTCGACGAGGTACGGGTCGAACTCCGGCACGGGGCCGTACAGGCGGGTGGCGGCCTCCACCAGGCGGCCAAAGAGGACCACGCCGGTGCTGAAGTTGCTGGCAACCACGGCCGTGGCGCCGGCGGCGACCAGCGCCTGCTCCACCGCGTCACGGTCCGCGGCCCAGTCCGTGGTCCCGATCACGAAGCGGCGGCAACCCGCCGCCAGGCCCGCCTCCACGTTGCCTCGCACCGCGTGGCCGCGCGTGGCCTCCACGATCACCTGGGCGCCCGCCAGCGCGGCCGGATCGTGGTCGCCGCTCGCCGGGCGGCCGATCAGGCGGACGGCGTCGCCGCGCGCCGTGAAGGCGGCGGCCGCTGCCCGGCCCAGTCCGCCGGTGCCAAGGATGATCGTGTCCATCTGGTGCTGTCCCTCGCGTTGGCGGGGTCGCGGTTCGAAGCGTGGCGGGCGCCGGCCCGCCGAACAAAAAAGCCGCGGCCCACCCCCGTGGTGTCCGCGGCCCCCGGAGCCTCCTTACCCTCGAGGCCCCGGTCGTTGCTCCAACGCCGTCAGCGCCCCGGGGTCCAGGCCTCCAGCCAGGACCGCCCCGGCTTCTCCTTCATCAGGTTGGGGTGGAGACTGCGACGCATTGGCGGATTGTTGCGCATCGGCGCGTGCGTGCGCAAGGCCCGTGATGGCGGGCGGGTACCATCCGCCACGTGACGTCCCCCGCCCCCGTCGACCGACCCCTGACCCGCACCCAGCGGCGGATCGTGGTGGGCATGATGACCACCCTGGCGCTGGCCGCCATGGACGCCACCGTCGTCGGCACCGCGCTGCCCACGATCGTCGGGCAGTTGGGCGGCCTCCAGCTCCTGGGCTGGGTGTTCAGCGCCTACCTGCTGACCAGCACCATCGCGGTGCCGTTCGCGGCGAAGCTGGCCGATACCGTCGGCCGCCGACCCGTCTACCTCGCGTCGCTGGGGATCTTCATCGCGGCGTCCGTGGCCGCGGGCTTCGCCACCAGCATGCCGATCCTGATCGTGTTCCGCGCCCTCCAGGGGATCGGCGGCGGCGCGCTGACCACGGCGGCGTTCACGATCATCGGCGACGCGTTTGAGCCCCGCCAGCGGGCCCGGGTCCAGGCCCTGTTCGGGGCGGTCTGGGCGGTCAGCTCCGTCCTGGGCCCGGCACTCGGCGGGCTCATCACCACCACGGTCGGCTGGCCGTGGGTCTTCGAGATCAACCTGCCCGTTGGTCTCCTGGCCGGCGGCCTGGTCATCAGCGCCTTCCGCGAGGGCTCCGACACCGGCGAGCGCCACGAGCGACGCAGCGTCCGGAGCCTCGACTGGCTGGGCGGGATCCTGCTCACCGTCGCGGTGATCTGCCTGCTGCTCTCCGTCTCGCAGGCGCCGGCCTCGTTCGGGTGGATCTCCGCGCCCACGTTCGGGCTGGCCATCGCGGCCGTCGTGCTGCTCTGGGCGTTCGTGCGCGTGGAGCGCCGCGTGCCCGAACCGATCGTCGCGCTCTCCCACCTCCGCCACCGGGTGATCCGGCCGGGCCTCATCGTGCAGGCGCTGGGCGGCTTCGTCCTGTTCGGCCTGACCTCCTTCGTGCCCCCGATGATCCAGGGGGTCCACGGGCGGTCGGCGTTCGAAGCCGGCCTGGTCGTGGGGACGCTCACGCTGGGCTGGCCGCTGGGCTCGTTCGTGGGCGGGCGGGCGCTGATCCGTTGGGGCGCGCGGGCGGTGGTCCTGGTGGGCGCGGCCTTCGCGGCGGTGGGCACCGGGATCCTGACCCAGCTCCAGGTCATGGACAGCCCGTGGGTCGCCGCGGTGGGTCCGGTGGTGACGGGCCTGGGGATCGGTGCGATGTCGGTCACGGTGATGGTCACGGTGCAGAGCGCGGTGGGCTGGAGCGAGCGCGGCGTGGTGACGGGGCTGACGCAGTTCGCGCGGACCATCGCCGGCACGGTGGGCGTGGGCGTGATGGGCGGCGTGCTCGCCGCGTTCACGGGCAGCGCGTCGTCCGCGATCCTGGACCCGGCCCGCCGCGCGGCGATGTCCGCGGCGGAGCTGGCCACGTCACGCGACGCGCTGGCCGCGGGGCTCACCTGGATCTACTGGGCGATGTTCGCGATCGCGGCGGCCATGCTGGTCGCAGTGGTCCGAACGATGCCGGACATCCGCCTGGGCGCGGGGCGCGAGGTGGAGGTCAGGTAGTCCAGTGGCGCGGGCGCGGGCGCGGCGCCTCGCGCCGCTCCCCTCCCCTAGACCCCCCGCTCCCCCTTCAGCGCCTCGAAGTCGCGGTACGTCGGCGCGATGGCCCGGGCCAGCCCGGGATCCCCCGCCTCCACGCTCTCGGTCAGCCCAAACCGGCGTGCGTCCGGCGTCTTGACCCCGTTGCCGGTGATCAGCGCCACCACCTCGTCGCCGTCGCGGATCACGCCCGCGCGCCGCGCCTGTTCGGCCGCCGCGATGGTCACCCCGCCGGCCGTCTCCGCGAAGAGCCCCTCCAGGCGTCCCATGCGTCGAATCGCCTCCGCCGTCTGCTGGTCGGTGACGCCCTCCACGGAGCCGCCGGTCCCGCGTGCCAGCTCCAGCGCGTACCGACCGTCCGCCGGCGACCCGATCGACAGCGACCGCACGATGGTGTCCGGGACCCGGACCGGCGTGATCTCCGCCGCCCCCGCGCCAAACGCCGTCGCCACCGGCGAGCAGCCGGCCGCCTGGCCACCCACGAAGCGGACCTCCTTGGGCTCCACCAGGCCCACCTCGACCAGCTCGCGGAAGGCGCGCGCCACCTTGGTGAAGAGCGACCCCGACGCGATGGGCGAGACGATCACGTCCGGCAGCCGCCAGCCCAGCTGTTCGGCGATCTCGAAGCCCAGCGTCTTGCTGCCCTCGGCGTAGAAGGGCCGCATGTTGACGTTGACGAACGCCCAGCCCTCTTCGTCCGCGATCTCCAGGCAGAGCCGGTTGATGTCGTCGTAGGTGCCCTTGACCGGCACCACCGTCGCGCCATAGGCCAGCGCGTGATCGATCTTGGCGGGCTCCAGGTCCCACGGGACGAAGACGAACGACCGAAGCCCCAGCGCCGCCGCGGCCGCCGCGGTCGCCCCGGCCAGGTTGCCCGTGGACGCGCAGGCCAGCGTGTCGAACCCGAATTCCACCGCGCGCGCCGCCGCGACGGCCACGACGCGGTCCTTGAACGAGAGCGTGGGGTTGCGCGTGTCGTCCTTGAGCCGGAGGTTGTCGATCCCGATGGCGTCGCCGAGCCGCGGCGCCGCAACCAGCGGCGAGGAGCCAACCGCCAGCCCGCGTGCCGGCGGGGCCGTCACCGGCAGCAGCTCGGCGTAGCGCCAGATGCCGGAGGGTCGGGCGGCGATCACGTCGCGGCTCAGCAGCCCCCGGATGACGCCGTAGTCGTACACCACCTCGAGGGGGCCGAAGCAGGCCGGGCAGACGAAGTGCGCGCCCAACTCCTGGGGCCGGCGACAGTTCTTGCAGGCCAGGCCGGCGACATGCGCGCCGGGCGCCGGCGAATCGGCCACATGCACGCCAGGCACGGGCGCCGTGGGCGAGGGGCCGGAGGTTCGGTCGAGGAATGTCGCGGTCATCGTGGTCTCCTGGGGCGCGGGAGCCCGCCGGGAGGTGATGGTTCGACCGCCAGAAACGGGAAGACCCTTCCACGAGGAAGGGTCTTGAAGGAGTCCCTTATCTCGCAGGCGGACCTGCCCGGACTTGGCACCTTGCCCACTCGACGTGGGTAGGTTGTCGTGGCATCACAGGGCCGGTCCCTCCGCCATCTCTTGATAAGTACTCTTCAGTTGTCGGCGGATGGTAGCGGCCATGACCCGGAACGGTCAACTGGCCCGCGCCGGTGCAAGCCCAAGCGCACCCCGGCATGGGCCATCCCGCCCTGTTCCCCTGCTCCCGGCGGGGGCGCATCATGCCCGCAACAGCATCGGGGCCGCCCGTCGTTCGACGTGAGGCCCCGCAAGGGCCGGAGGCCGCCCCGACCCCCGGATCACGTCCACGAAGGGAACGACGATGCGCCGCATCTTCCTCTGGATGGCCGACAACGCGTGGCTCCGCGAGCGGCTGCCGCAGCTCTGGTTCGCGAGGCGGGCCGTGCGCAAGTTCCTCCCCGGCGAGGATGCCGCCTCGGCGCTGACCGCCGGCGGCGAGTTTGCAAAGGAGGGCATCACCGGCCTGTACACGCGGCTGGGCGAGCACCTGGCGAAGATCGAGGAGGCCGCCGCCGTCGCGGACCATTACCTGGGCGTGCTCGATGCCATCCACGACCGCGGCCTGCCCGGCGAGATCTCGATCAAGCCCAGCCAGCTGGGCCTGGACTTCGACGCCACGCAGACCTGGCAACACGCGGACCGACTGGCGACGCGCGCCGGCGAGGTGGGCAGCTTCCTGTGGATCGACATGGAGAGCAGCCAGTGGACGGAGCCCACGCTCCAGCTCTACGAGCGCCTCCGCGCTGCCCACCCCAACGTGGGCCTCTGCCTCCAGGCCGCGCTCCACCGAACCGCCGCCGACCTGCAGCGCCTCCTCCCCCTGGACCCCGCCATCCGCCTGGTCAAGGGTGCCTACGCCGAGCCCCGGGAGATCGCGTTCCAGGGCCACCGCGAGGTGGATTCCAACTTCGCGGCCCTGGCCGTGGAGATGCTGGAGGCGGCCAAGGCCGGCCAGAAGCCGCGAATCGCGCTGGGCACCCACGACGTCCGGCTCATCGAGCAGATCGAGGGTCACGCCCGGGCGCTGGGCCTCGCCCGGACCGACTTCGAGGTCCAGATGCTGTACGGCATCCGGGTGGACCAGCAGCGCCGCCTGGCCCGGGAGGGCTACCGCGTCCGCCAACTGATCAGCTACGGCGAGGCGTGGTACGCGTGGTACATGCGCCGCCTGGGCGAGCGGCCCGCAAACGTGGTCTTCGCGGTGCGCCAGATGGTGGGCTGAGGGCCCAGGCCTACTGCGGGTCGTCCCTGGCCGGCAGCAGCGCGGCCTGCCTGAGGTACACCGCGATGGGGCCCGCCAGCAGGTCCTGGTATTCGGGGTGGCGCCCGATGAACCCAGCCAGGAACGGGCAGCGCGGGATCACCCGCTCATCGCCCCGGGCGCGGACGTCGTCGAGGGCCGCCGAGGCCAGGCGGTCCGCCATCCCCTGTCCCTTGAAGTCAGCCAGGACCTCGGTGTGCGTGAAGGTGATCCGGCCGGGGCGGCGCTCGTAGACGGCCACGCCCGCCAGGCGCCCGTCCAGGATGATCTCGTAGTGCTTGCCGGGCGCGAAGTCGCGGACCCAGGGCACGCCAGCGGGCCGGGTCGCGGGATCCGGCAGGCCAGACCGCGGCGGATCCGGCTTGCGCTCGCCGTACGTCATCGGACGATGTCCCCGATGGACTCCCAGAAGAGCTCATCCGCGAAGCACCAGACCCAGTCCTCGCCGTCCTCGAAGGTCCGCATCATCTGGTGATCCGTGGCGGCGGCGTGCTTGCGAGCGTGCTGGTTGACGCTCTCGTCGCAGCAGCCCACGTGGCCACAGGTCAGGCACAGCCGCAGGTGACGCCAGACGCCGCCGGTGGCGAGGCACTCCACGCAGCCGTCGCCGGAGGGGGTCACGTCCCGAATCTGGTCGAGATGCGTGCAGTCCGCCATGGTGGTCCTCGGTAGGGCCGGGCTGGGACGCGCCGGCTGGTGGGCTGGGATGGCGGCCACGCTACCAGAGCCACGGGAATCGGGCGGGTCTGGCGGGGCTGCGCGGGACGAATCATCCTCGGGGCACACGCGAACCCCGGCCGGAGGGAGCCCGGCCGGGGTTCGGTCCCCAGGAAGTGCTCGGTGAGCGGTGGGCTCAGCCGGCCGGCGGGTCGTCCCGCGCCGGTTCCGCTGGCCCGCCGGGGTGCTCGGCGATCAGGCCTTGAGGAGGTCGATGATCTGCCTGGCGTCGGCGCGGGCCGCCTTGAGGAGGTCCTGTGCCTGCCTGGCCGCCGTCCGGGCATTCTCGATGGCGGTCTTGCCGGGCCCGGCGTTGACGTCGGACGCGCTGATTGGCATGACGGAGCCGGCGATCGGCGCCACCAGGGCGCCGGCCTGGCTGGTCTTGCTCTTGAGGTCGGCGAGGAGCGCCGTGGCCTGGGTGACGTCCTTGCCGGCACCCGCCGCCTTGTCGATGAGACCCTGGAGCTTGACCGCCATCTCGTTGAGCTTGGTGACGGCCAGGGCGCCCGCGTCGCCTGCGCTGGTCAGGTGCGTCTTGGGCACGACCAGCAGGTAGACGCGGAACTCCGTGGCGATCTGCTCGATGTCGGCGCGCAGGGCCTGGGCGTCGGTCTCACCGTCGATCTTGGCCTTGAGGGCGAGGAGCCCGGCCTTCTCGGCGTCGTAGTTGACGGGGTTGGGGCCGCTGTGCTGCAACTGGGCCTTGTGGGTGTCGGTGAGCGCCTTGCTGTCGGTGGTCCGGGTGTTGAGGTCGGTCAGCGTGGCGATGCGGCGATCGATCTCGCAATCGCCGACGGCCCGCAGCGTGTCGACCGTCCGGCTGGCGACGGCGGCGGCCCATTCGGTCACGCAGAACTTGTGGTCCGGGGCGCCGGCGTTGGGGGCCGGCGAGGCTGCGGCGGCGGTGCCGACCGTGGCCGCCAGCACCAGGCCCACTCCGGCGAGCGAGAGCAGGATCCGGCGGGTTCGGGTGGGGGCGGTGGTGGCCGGCGCGGTGATGGTCGTGATTGGCATCTTCTTGGACATTGCGGTCATTCTCCCATCGTGAAAGCGGCGGTGGCATCGGCGTTGATCGAGCTGTCGGCCTGTCCGAGCAGTTCATCAAGTTGCTTGAGGAGGTTGGTGGCCTCGGTCGTCGAGACCTGCGGCGCGGCGGTCGGGGCGGGAGTCCGTGCTGCGCTGCCTGCCCCACCGGCCGGCTTGGCGGAGGCTCCCGGTGCCGCCTGGCCGCCGCCCGGGGCACCCGTCGCGGCGGTGGCCGGGGTCGGCGTCGGGGCCGGCCGGGCCGTGGCGGCTGCCGGACCGGTGGTTCGATCCGCGACCCGTCCGCCGGCGCCGGCCCCGCTGCAGGCCGCGATCGTGGCGGCCAGCCCAACCATCAGCCCCAGTTGGCGAAGGCTGGCTCCGTGCTGCATGTGTCGTCCTTTCTCCATTCGATGCTCCGTTCGACCGGCCCCGTTCGGCTCACTGGCGAGCCGCGGGTTCCGGGCGGCGTGTCGTGCACCACCGCTACCTTCGGCCGGCCGAGTCAGGTGGTCCAGCACGCCGTGTAAGGGGCGCGTAATGCGGCGGCCATCCGCGGTGCGGATCGGCCTTACACGGCGCTTACACGGGCGGTGTGCAGGCCGGGGGCGTCGCGCACGGTGGGCGGTATCCTCGGTCGCGTGAAGACGATCCTGGTCATCGACGACGAGCGGAACATCGTGGACCTGCTCCGGCTCTACCTCGAGAAGGAGGGCTGGGCCGTGGTGGCCGCCGGCGACGGCGAGCAGGGCCTGGAGCTCCACCGCCGCCACGATCCGGACCTCGTCATCCTCGACCTGATGCTGCCCAAGGTGGACGGCTTCGAGGTCTGCCGCGAGCTCCGGCGACGCGGCGACACGCCCATCCTCATGCTCACAGCGCGCGACGACGACGTGGACGTGATCGTGGGCCTGGAGCTGGGCGCGGACGACTACGTCGCCAAGCCGTTCAACCCGCGCGCGCTCGTCGCCCGCGTCAAGGCGATCCTCCGCCGCACCGAGGTCACCGCGAAGGGTGGACGTCCGGTCGAGGTGGGCACGCTGCGGATCGACCCGCGCCGGCGCGAAGCCGCCGTGGGCGACCGGATCCTGGAGTTGCGCTCGCGCGAGTTCGACCTGCTCATGGCGCTGGCCCGCGACGCCGGCGCGGTGCTCACCCGCGATTCGCTGCTGGAGCACGTATGGGGCACGGACTTCCCGGGCGAGACGCGGACGGTGGACGTGCACGTGGCGGAGGTGCGCCGGAAGCTGGGCGCCGACGGGCCGGTGATCGACACCGTGCGGGGCCTGGGCTACCGGCTGGTGCCGCCCGGCCGCGAGCCGGTCCGCGCGCCGGGGACGGCGGCGCCGGGGACGGCGGCGCCGGGGACG
>CAIJPD010000037.1 GCA_903822495.1 uncultured Chloroflexota bacterium
CAGGACCTGGAGCAGGATGGTGGCGGTCCGGCCGGCCCAGAAGCCGGGCTTGACGGTCACGGCGGCGGCCTGGGCGGGAGCCGAGGCGGGCAGCGCGGCGTTGGCGGGAGGCTTGCCGGTTGCGCTCATGGGGCCACCTCGGCCGCGACGTCCCCGGCGCGGATGGACTGCTGGCTGAGGACCTCCGAGCGGAAGCAGTCCCAGATCTCGGCGTAGGTCTCGGAGAAGCCGGGGTGGGCGTGGATCTGGAAGACGTCGCGCGGGTGGCTGAGCGGGATGTCGAAGACCTGCTTGATCCTGCCCGGCCGGGCGCTCATCACCACCACGACGTCGGACAGGGCGATCGCCTCGGTCAGGTCGTGGGTGATGAACAGGATCGTCTGCTGCTTGAGGCGGCTGATCCGGAGCAGCTCGGCCTGGAGGACCATCCGGGTCTGGGCATCGAGCGGCCCGAAGGGCTCGTCCATCAGGATCACCGACGGGTCGTAGATCATCGTCCGGATGATCGAGCCGCGCTTCTGCATGCCGCCCGAGAGCTGGTAGGGGTAGTGGCCCTCGAAGCCCGTCAGGCCGACCATCGCGATGTACTCGTCGGCCCGCTCGCGGCGCTCCTTCGCGGGTACCCCACGGATCTCGAGGGGGAACTCCACGTTCTGGCGGAGGGTCATCCAGGGATACAGGTTGCTGTCCTGGGTGACGTAGCCCACGGCGGTGTTGATGCCGCGGACCGGCTTGCCGAGATAGCGGGTCTCACCGAGGCTCGTCGGCTCCAGCCCGGCGGCCAGGCGGAGCAGGGTGGTCTTGCCGCAGCCCGAGGGCCCCACCACCGAGGTGAACTGGTGGCGCCGAACGGAGAGCGAGACGTCGTCGAGCGCGGTCACCAGCGAGCCGCGGCTGAAGAACCGCTTGGTGACCGCGTCGTACTCGATCACGGTCTCGGGCTGATCCGTGATGGTGGTGGCCTCCGCTTTCACTGGGTGGCGCCTGTCGCTAGCCTATCAGCCGGGTTCGTCCGCTCGCAGCGCCCGGCCGTCGGGGCGACGCCACCCGGCGCGCTCCAGGTGGGCGGCGAGGGGGAACCGCTCGAAGCCCGGAATCCGGGGCGGCTGGTAGTCAACGCCCGACCCCATGGGAGCCGTGGCATCGATTCCCATCTTGGCCGAGGTGCGGGGCGCCGGGGCCGACGGGTCCAGCGTCGGGCTGTACAGGTTCGGCAGGATGATGACGTCGCGGTCGGCCTGCATCCGGGTGTTCATCGCCCACTCCACCTGGAGCGGGTCGAAGACGTCGATGTCCTCGTCCACCACGGTCACGAGCTTGGCCCCGATGGGTGCCGCAAGCAGGGCCAGCATGAGGTTGCGGGCCTCGGACGGGTGGCGCTTGTGGATGGAGACCACGATGTGGTGCCGGGATGAGCCGCCGGGCGTCACGTTCACCGCCTTGACCTCGGGCGTGATCTTGAACGCCTCACGGTACGCGAGCGCCGTCGCGGCGGCCTGCATCATCCAGTGGTTCTCGGTCATGGGCATGCCGGTCAGCGTGTTCTGGTAGATCGCGCCGGAGCGCATGGTGATGGCGGTCACCTCCAGCACGGGCGCCGGCTTGGCGTCGCTGTACGTCCCGGGGTACTCGCCGAACGGGCCGTCCACCACGCTCCGGCCGGGCACGATGCGGCCCTCGATGACGATCTCGCTGGTGGCCGGCACGTGCACGTCGATGGTGCGCGCCCGGACCAGCTCCACCGGCGACCCACGCAGGCCGCCGGCGACGCCCAGCTCGTCCTCGCCGTAGGCGGCCCTGGCCTGCGAGGCAATCTGGATCGCCGGCTCGGTCCCGATGACCGTGGCGATCTCGGCCGGCCGGCCGGCATCGTTGCAGCGCTCGATGATGGTCCGCAGATGCCGCCCCAGCGGCGCGAAGACCGACAGGTGGTTGCGGTCCAGGAGCAGCATCCGGTGGATCGACACGTTGCGCCGGCCGGTCTGCGGGTCGTTGGCAATCTGGAGCCCGGCCGTGATGTAGCGACCCCCGTCGCGCTCGTAGTGGCGGAGGATGGGGAGCGTGGTCAGGTCGATCTGGTCGCCCGTCAGGACGATCTCCTGGCACGGTGCGGGCCCGGCCGCAATGACCGGCTCGATCGCGCGCCCCTCGCGCTCGCGATACACGTCGTCGAGGTCGCTCTCGGCGACTTCCAGGGCCCAGGCAACCCGGCGCTTGGCGGCAAACAGCCCGCTCAGGCACGGGGTGTCGGAGTCGCGCACGCGTTCGAAGAGGAGCGCCGGGCCATCCAGGTCCGAGGTGCGGCGCGTCAGGGCGACCGCCTCGTACTCCCAGTCGACCTGCTCGGGGATGCGCACCAGGTCACCGCGCGCCTCCAGGGCCGTCAGGAACGTGCGGAGGTCCGACCAGGGCATCGTGGCACCTCGGGAGGGATTGGCGAAGAGAGGCCCGAGGCCCCGCGTGGCGGGGCCTCGGGCCAGTCATGAACGTGGTCCCGGGCAGCGGCCCTACTTGAGGGAGGCGTCTCCGATGTACTCGTTGGTCCAGATCGTCCCCGCCGCCGTGTCGATCGGCTTGGTGATGATCCCGGCTTCGATGAGCACCGAGTTGGTGGACTTCCACATGGCCTCGTCCATCTTGCCGTCCTGCTTGATCTGCGGCTTGATGGTGTTGTTGAACGAGACCTCGACGACCGCCGGATCAACGGCGGAGAAGATCTTCTTCAGCAGCGTCAGCGCCGCCGCCGGGTACTTCAGGATGTAGTTGTTGCCCATCGAGATCGCGGTGGCAACCGCCGTCGCCTCGGTCTTGTGGGCAGTCAGCCATGACTTCTTGCCGTACAGGACCTCGTGGACGTAGTTGGCGAACTCGGGCACCTGGCCGGGCTCGACGAGGATCATCCCGTTCTTGGTCTGACCGCAGGCCGGCGGCGAGAGCAGGAAGCCCTGGATCTGGTTGGCATCCAGCGCGCCGGGGATGGCCGCCGCCCCGCCGACCTGGACGATCGTGGTGTCCGTGTCGGGGTTCAGGCCGCCGTACTTCTTGAGGAGGAACCGGGCGCCCTTGTCCGAGACGGCACCGGGCCCGGTGATGGCGATGGTGGAGCCCTTCATGGCCGCGAACTTCTGCTGGAGGGTGGAGCTGGCCGTGAGGTTCGCCTTGGCGGCCCAGTCCTTGGTCGTGCAGAACTGGAGGGTCATCATGACCGTGTTCTGGATGGCCTGGAAGTCCAGCCCCTGGGCAACGCCGCCGGCCACCTCGGTGGAGGCTGAGTCCAGCAGGTCGATGCTGCCGCCCTGGATGGCCTGGAGCGCGGTCGCGCCGCTCTGCAGCTGGACGAACTCGGTCTTGACGCCCTGGTATTCGAAGAAGTTCATCGCCTTCGCGATCTCGAAGGAGGCGAAGGACATCTGCGGGACGGACGTGGCGAACTTGATGAGGGGAAGTGTCCCGGTCTTGGACACGTAGGGTGCCAGCACGTCGATGGTCGGCGCGGCGGTGGCGGCGACCGTGGCGGCGGCGGCGGTCGGCGCCGCCGTGGGCGCCTGGGTCGGCGTGGGAGTGGCGCTCGCCGAGCACGCGCCCGCCACGAGAAGAACGGCCATGCCAAGAGCTACCACCCCTGAGCCGCGCGGCCTGAGCTCCAGATCCATCAGATCTCTCTCCCGCTCACCGTATCTGCCTGGGTACGCGACATGTCGGCCGTGAACGACCCTCGAGTCACGGCTTGGCGTGGGGACGCGGGTGGAGAGTAGATCGCGCGGCGGGGACTCCGCAAGCCTTCATTTGGGCCCGCCTCCGGCGGCCCGGCGGCCGCGACCAGTCCGGCGGCCCGGCGGTTGTTCGGCCCGCCACCCCGCGTTGTGCCTGCGCAACGTCCACCCCATGAGCGCTATCCCGGTTGATTGGCCAGACCGCGCACCCGGTGGACATTGCGCTGCCATTGGCCCTGTGGGCACGCTCAGGACCGGCTCAACACCGGCTCGGGCCGGAGATGGCGCTCATCCCATGGACATTCCGCTGGATCCTGGGCGGCCCGCGTGCGACGTCGTCAGGTACCGGTCCCGGCGGGCGAGTCCGCGGGCGACCGCTCGGCCGAGTCGCGTTCCGGCCCGTCGTCCGGGAAGCCGATCACGAGCGCCCCACCGTCGGCGGTAGGGACGGGTGCATCCGGGCGGGCGTGATGCACCAGCTCGTGGGGCGGGGGCGTCGTCCGCATGATCGCCTGGTCGAAGCCGGCAAGGATCCCGCCGATCGCCGGCGTGATCGGCCGCTTCCGGCGCGTGGTCACGGGCCATCCGCCGCCGGCAGCGTGCCCGACGGCGCGTCAGCCTCAGCCGGCGGCGCGATCTCCCCGGCCAGCAGCGCCCGGAAGCCCGCCTCGTCGAGGACCGGGATCCCAAGCTCCGCGGCCTTCGCCAGCTTGGAGCCCGCCCCGGGCCCGGCCACCAGGTAGTCCGTCTTCTTTGAGACCGATCCGGCGGGCTTGCCACCCGCGGCGCGGACGGCCCCTTCGGCCTGCTCGCGGCTGAACCCCTCCAGCGACCCGCTCACCACCACGGTCTTCCCGGAGAGCGGCCCGGCCTCGTCCCGGGCGACGACGACGGGTCGCGCGGGGGTGAGGCCGGCCCTGACCAGGTCATCCAGGACGGCCCGCCCGTGCGCCTCGATCCAGCCGCGGACGGCGGCTGCCACCGTGGGCCCGATGCCGGGCACCTCGATGAGCGGCGACGGCTCCTCAACCGCCGCGAGGGCGAACGCCTCCGTCACCGCGGCGAGCCACGGATCGCGGGGGAGGTCCGTCTCGGGGTCCATCCCGGGCGCGCCGTACCCGTCCGGACGGATCCGGCGGCTCAGCCACGACGCCAGGTCGATCGCCGTGGCCTCCCCTACCTGGGGGATGCCCAGCGAGTTGAGGATCCCAGCCAGCGGCCGTCGGCGCGCCTTCTCGATGGATGCCACCAGATTCTCCGCGCTCTTGCGCGCGAACCGGTCGAGCAACTCCAGGTCCTCCACCCGGAGCCTGAAGAAGTCACCGCGCGTCTTCACCAGTCCCCGCTGGAGGAGCTGCTCCAGCACGGCCCAGCCGGCACCCTCGATGTCCATCCCGCCGCGCCCCGCGAAGTGCGCGTATTCCTGCGCGACGCGTGCCGGGCATGCCGGGTTGGGGCAGTAGTGGCGGACCGCTCCCTCGTCGCGGACCACGGCGGTCCCGCACACCGGGCAGGCGTCCGGCATGATGAACTCGCGCTCATCGCCCGTCCGGCGCTCCGGCAGCGGCCGGACCACCTCCGGGATCACGTCGCCGGCCTTCTGGAGGACCACCCAGTCCCCGATCCGGAGGTCCTTGCGGCGCACCTCGTCCAGGTTGTGGAGGGTGGCCCGCGCCACCGTGGAACCGGCGACCTTGGCCGGCCGCAGGTGCGCCACCGGCGTCAGCGACCCGGTCCGGCCGACGTACGGGACGATGTCCTCCAGGAGCGTCTCCACCTGCTCCGGCGGGAACTTGTAGGCGATGGCCCAGCGCGGCGCGCGCGAGACCATCCCCAGCCGTTCCTGCTGGTCCACGGCGTCCACCTTGACCACCACGCCATCGGTCTCGTACGGCAGCGCGTGACGAGCCTCCCGCCAGCGCTCGGTGAAGGCGATGACACCCTCGATGTCGAGGTCCGCCTCCCGGTCCGCGTTGACCGGGAACCCCAGTGCCTCCAGCCTGGCGAGGGCGGCGCTCTGGCTGGCGCCGGCCGCGCCCGCGGGTTCCGCGACGTCGCCGGGCGCGTCGAAGAGGCCGGGCCGGGTCGATGGGCCGGCGGCGTCCGCCCCCGCGTCCTCCAGGAGCGTGTAGAACCAGGCCGACAGGCGCCGGCTGGCGGTCACCTTCGGGTCGATCTGGCGGAGCGAGCCCGCCCCGCTGTTGCGCGGGTTGGCGTACAGCGGGAGGCCCGCCTCCTCGCGCTCGGCGTTGATCCGAGCGAACTCGGCCTTGGGCATGAAGACCTCGCCGCGGGCCTCCAACGTGGCCGGCTCCCTGAGCCCGGCCGGGATCACGCGGATGGTCCGCAGGTTGGCGCTGACGTCCTCGCCGGTGGTGCCGTCGCCGCGGGTGGCGCCCTGGACGAACCGGCCGCGCTCGTAGCGGATGGCAATCGCCAGGCCATCGATCTTCAGCTCCGCCACGTAGCGGAGGCCGGGCACGGACTCCGGGGCGGGCGCCAGGCCCAGGCCCTTGCGGACACGCGCATCGAACGCCCGCAGCTCGTCCGCCGTGAAGGCGTTACCCAAGGAGAGCATGGGCCGCCGATGGCGGACCTCCTCGACGGCGCCGGTGGGGGCGCCGCCCACGCGCTGCGTCGGCGATTCCGGCGTGACCAGGTCCGGGTGGGCGGTCTCCAGCGCGACCAGCTCGCGGAAGAGCCGGTCGTACTCGGCGTCGGTCAGCTCCGGGGCGTCCTGCTCGTAGTAGAGGCGGTTGGCCCGGTCGACGGCCTCGACCAGGTCGGCGTGACGGCGGGCGGCGTCCTCCGCCGGCAGCGCCGCCGCGGCGGCGACCAGCGCCGGGTCCACGGGCAGCGGGCCGCGCGGGCCACCGGAGCCGCCGGGTACCTCCTCGCTCACCAGCGAGCCTCCAGCACCAGGTCCGGCCGCAGGTCCGCGACCCGCGCGACGCCCAGCAGGACCATGGCCCGCTCCGTCTCGCGCCGGAGGATCTCCATCACCCGGGCCACGCCGGCCTCCCCGCCGATGGTCAGCCCGTACAGCACGGGCCGGCCCACGAACACCGCCCGCGCGCCCAGAGCCAGCGCCATCACCACGTCCAGCCCGCGCCGAACGCCCCCGTCCATGTACACGTCGGCCCGATCCCCCACCGCCGCCACCACGCCGGGGAGCGCGTCCAGCGCCGCCGGCACCCGATCCAGCTGCCGCCCACCATGGTTGGAGACCACCACCCCGGCCGCGCCGTGCTCCACCGCGAGCCGCGCGTCCTCCGGGACCAGGATCCCCTTGATCAGCACGGGGAGGGACGACCAGGTCCGGACCTGGTCGATCAGGTCCCAGGTCAGCGGTGGGTGGCGTCGGCCAATGGTCGTGGTGGTGGCGTCGCCGACGGGTGGCAGGTTGCCGTAGCGGAGGGCAAGGCCGGTGCCGCGCAGGTCGCGGTCCCGGTAGCCGATGACCGGCAGGTCGACCGTGATGACCAGGGCGCTGTAGCCCGCGGCCTCCGCCCGCTCCACGAGCGAGCGGCTCACGCCCAGGTCGTCCTGGATGTAGAGCTGGAACCAGCGGCCGCCGGGGCTTCCCGGCGCGCAGGCCCGCGCGACCTCCTCGATGGATCGCGTCGAGAGCGTCGAGAGGGCAAAGGTCCAGCCCGCGGTCGCCGCCGCAGCCGCCGCGGGCAGCTCGGCGTCGGGATGGCAGAAGCCGAACTGGGCCATCGGCGCGACGCCGAACGGGGTCGGGACCGGGCGCCCCAGGACCGTCGTGGACAGGTCGAGGTCCGCGGCCATGACGCCCGACAGCACGGAGGCCCGGAACTGGCGACGCCGGAAGGCGGCGCCGTTGTCGGCCAGGGTGGTCTCGTCCCAGGAGCCGCCGGCCACGTAGTCGAGCACGCCAGGCAGCAGGCGGGTGCGGGCGATGGCTTCGATCTCCGCGAGTGTCACCAGGCCAGCCAGGCCCACCGGGCTCACGGCCCCCACCGGGCTCGCCGGGTCTGCCAGGCCCACCGGGCTGGCCGGGTCCACCGGGCCCGCCGGCGCCGCACTGTTCGCCTCGCCCACGACCGTCTCCTTCCTAGCCCACGATCTCCAGGTTGGCCAGCGAGGCGAGCAGCGTCTTGCGGCCCACCTGCGCGTCGCGGAACGCCACGGTGATCTCCTCGTCGGAGCGGGTGAGGCGCGAGGTCACCACGATGCCGTCCCCCCACTTGGCGTGGCGGATCCGGTCGCCGTCGCGGAACTGGCGCTCGCCGGGGATGATGGGGCGCTGGGCGCGAACGGCGGGCGCTGTCCCGTGCGCAGCCCCGGGCAGCGCGGCCCCTGCTGCCCCACCCGGCCTGCCCGCCACACCGGGTGCGTCCCCGTCCACGACGCCGGCCTTCCGGCGCACCTCGGCCATCCGCCTGGCGGCCCACTCGACCGGGTCCAGGTCCAGGTCATCGTCCCAGGCGGGGACGTCCGGCCGCCCAAGCTGCCCGGAACGCGCGCCGGCCGCGAAGGCCTCGCGCTTGGCGGCCAGGTCACGCGTCGACTTGAAGGGCGTGCCCGGGCCCGGCGCGCCGGGCTGGCCGCTCCCCTGCCGCCAGGCACCACCGCCCGCCCCCCGGGCGCCAGTCCCAAACCGACTGCCGCGCCTGGGCGCGAACACCGCGTCCAGGTCCATCTCGTCCTCGCCCTCCGCGGGACCGCCCAGCGCCGGGCCGGCCATCAACCCGGCCGGGATCTCATGCAGGAAGCGCGACGGCTCCGCGGAGAACCCGCTCCCCGCGCGCGTGGCCCGCCGCCAGGCGTGCGTCAGGTAGAGCCGCTCCTTGGCGCGGGTCATGCCCACGTAGGCCAGCCGGCGCTCCTCCTCCAGGGGCTTGGGGTCGGGGCTGAATCCCGATGCGGCATCCAGGGCCCGGTTGGTGGGGAAGAGCCCGTCCTCCATCCCGCCGATGAAGACGACCGGGAACTCCAGGCCCTTGGCCGCGTGGAGCGTGATCAGCGACAGCGCGTCGGCGTCGCTCTCGTAGCTGTCCTGGTCCGCGACGAGCGCCGTCTCCTCCAGGAGGCGGTCCAGCGCGTCCTCTGGCTCCAGGTCGTCGTAGCGCTTGGTCACCTCGCGGAGCTCCAGGAGGTTGCCCCAGCGCTCCTCGCCCTCCTCGGTGCCGTCGGCCAGCATGGCGCGGTAGCCGGACACCTCCAGGACCTCGTCCAGCAGCTCCGGGAGCGCCAGGACGCCGATGCGGGTCCGCAGCCGCCGGACCAGGCCCGCGAAGCCGGTCAGCGCGGATTGCGCCCGGGATCCAATCCCCTCGACCTGTCCGGCGGCCGCCCGTTCGATTGCCGACCAGGTGGTCATCCCCTCGCCGGACGCGGCGCCCCGGAGGAGCTCGATGGTGCGGTCGCCAATGGCCCGTGCCGGGATGTTGATGATCCGCTCGAAGCTGACCGCGTCGCCGTCCGCGCGCAGGATGCGCAGGTAGGCCAGCGCGTCCTTGACCTCCTTGCGGGAGTAGAACCGGGTGCCGCCCACCAGCTGGTAGCGGACCCCGGAGCGCAGGCATTGCTCCTCGATAGCGCGCGACTGCGCGTTGGTCCGGTACAGGACGGCGATGTCCCGGAGCTTGTAGGTGCGGCTGTCGTCGGCGCGCCGGGTGAGCACGGAGCCGGGCCCGCCGGTCAGCTCCTCCACCTGGCGCACGATCCAGCCCGCCTCCTCCTCCTCGTTGTATGCCTCGAAGCGCCCGATCAGCTGGCCCCGCGGGTTCTGGGTCCAGAGCTTCTTGTCCGTGCGGGCGACATTCCGGGAGACCACGGCGTGGGCCGCGTCCAGGATCAGCTGGGTGGAGCGGTAGTTCTGCTCCAGCTTGATGACCGCGGCGTCCGGCCAGTCCTCCTGGAAGTCGAGGATGTTGCGCAGGTCCGCGCCGCGCCAGCCGTAGATCGACTGGTCGTCGTCACCCACCACGCACAGGTTGCGATGCCCCGCCGCCAGGGCCTTGACCCACAGGTACTGCGGCCGGTTGGTGTCCTGGTACTCGTCCACGTGGAGGTAGCGCCACTTCTCCTGGTAGCGCTCCAGCGTCTCCGGCGAGGACTGGAAGAGGCGGACCGCATCCAGCAGGAGGTCGTCGAAGTCCAGCGCGTTCGCCTTCCGGAGCGCCTCCTGGTAGCGCTTGGCCAGGCGCGCGACCTCCAGCAGCCGGCCGGTGGCCAGGCGCATCGGGGGCAGGTCGGAGGGATCCAGCATCTCGTTCTTGGCGCGGCTGATGGAGCCCAGGACGGAGGCGGGTCGCGTCTCCCCCTTGGCGTCCAGCCCCTCCTCGCGGAGAATCTGCTTCATCAGCTGCTGCTGGTCGTCGCTGTCGTAGACGACGAAGCGCCGGTCGATGCCGGCGGCGGCCCCGTCGGCACGCAGGACCCGTGCGCACAACGAGTGGAACGTGCCCGCGTTGACCTCCCGGCCCGGCTCGCCGATCAGCGAGATGATCCGCTCGCGCAGCTCCCCCGCCGCGCGGTTGGTGAAGGTCACGGCCAGAATTCGCCACGGCGGGACGCCCTTGGCGGTGACCAGGTACGCAATCCGGTGGGCCAGGACGCGCGTCTTGCCCGAGCCCGCCCCCGCGAGAATCAGGACCGGACCATCGGTCGTGCTGACGGCCCTGGCCTGCTCGGGGTTGAGGCTGCGCAGGAGGTCGTCCACCCGTGCCTGGCGGGCAGCGGCGACGGCGGCCGGATCCAGCACCGGGGCGCCGGGCGCCCACTGGGCCTCCTCCGCGGCGCCGGCCTCGCGCAGCCAGTCGGGCTCCTGCGGCGCGGCCTCGGGCTCCTCCGCCGGCGCCTCGACGAATGGCTCTGGCTCGACGTCCAGCCACGTGCCCAACGGCTGTGACGGGGCTTCGGCGGACCGACGATGACGGCCAGGACGCGGGTTGGATGGGCTCACGTTGCCATTGTAGAAGGGCCGGCTGCACTGCCGGTCACCCCGGGCATCCTCGCCCAGCGCGTCGGCCTCCGCACAAACGCACCGGGCCGGTCAGCGCGATTGATACGGGTGATACAGGTTCAATTCATGACCTTTGGACTGGGGTGGGGTGACCTCTTCGGGCTACAGTTGTGGCTTCGCCGCGGGGCGAACCAGCGCACGCATGCCTGGAATCACCCTGGAGTGCGCAGTGGTGACTCAGCAGTGACATCAACACGCCAGAGGGTGCCGCGGGTCCCCGTCCCGGTCGCGGTCGACGGAGGATTCGAGGCGCTGCTCGCGAGCGCCGCCTCGTCGCCAGCGCCAATGGCCATCGGGGGCACGGGCTCGCTCGACCAGCAGGGGATGCTGACAGCGCTGCTGAGCCAGACCTCGGACGCCATCTTTGCCAAGGACCTCCAGGGCCGCTACCTCCTGTTCAACGCAGCCGCCGCCGAGAGCCTCGGCAAGTCATCCGCTGACGTCCTGGGGCGCGACGACACGGCGCTCTTCTCGGCCGATGAGGCCGCCGTGCTCATGGCCCAGGACCGCCAGGTCATCGAGACCGGTGTGCCGATCACCGCCGAGGAGCACCTCCGCTTCACCGACGGCTCGGACCACTGGATGCTGACCACCAAGGCGGCCATCCGCGATGCCTCCGGGGTCATCGTGGGTGTCTCCGGCGTCGCCCGGGACATCACGGACCGGATGCTGGCCCAGATCGAGGTCCGCCGCCATGAGGAGCGCTTCCGCTCCACCCTCGATGCGATGCTCGAAGGCGCGTTCATCCTCGACCGCGAGTGGCGCTACCAGTACGTCAACGCCGTCGCGGCCGCCACTGGCCGGACCACGCCCGAGGCACTGCTGGGCCGGACGCTGCTGGAGGCATTCCCCGCCGTCGAGGACTCTGGCATCCTGGCCCGCTACCAGGCCTGCATGGACCAGCGCACTGTGCAGCGGTTCGAGACCTCGTACGTCTTCCCGGATGGCGCCACTCACTGGTTCGAGATCAGCGCCGAGCCGGTGCCCGATGGGATCCTCGTCCTGAGCACGGACACCACGGACCGCCACCGGGCGCAGGAAGCGCTGGCCAGGACCCAGGATCTCCTTCGCGGCATCGCCGAGAGCACCTCGGATGCCATCTACGCCAAGGACCTGCAGGGCCGCTACCTGTTCATCAACGCGGCCGGAGCCGCCCGGCTTGGCAAGTCACCCGAGGAGATCATCGGGCGTGACGACACCGCGTTCTTTCCGGCCGATCAGGCCAGCGAGCTGATCGCGGCCGACCGACGCGCGCTGGACCTCGGCGACCGGGTCAGGCTGGTCGAGCACGTGACCAGTACTGACGGCGTGCCGCAGACGTTCCGATCCGTGAAGGGGCCACTCCGGGACGATGCCGGCACCGTCGTGGGTCTCCACGGGATCTCCCGTGATATCACGGAGTGGGAGCACGCCGCGGCGGCGCTGTGCGACAGCGAGGCGCGTTTCCGAGCCATCACTGAGCAGTCGCTCGCCGGGATCATCATCATCGACGATGGGCGGCTGTCGTACGCCAACGCCGCGGCCGCGACCATGCTCGGCTACGAGCCCCGGGAGCTCCTGGGAGCCAACCCGCTCGACATGGTGCCGGCCGGCGACCAGGCCGTCGTCAGCGCGGCCCTCCAGCGCGGGTCCCAGCGACTCCCCAGGTCGAGCCAGTTCGAGTTCCGCGCGATCCACAAGGACGGCCGGACCCTGGACCTCCTTGGGACGGCCGCGGTGGTCGACATCAGCGACCACGGCGTCATCCTTGCCACCATCCTCGACGTCTCGGACAGGGTGCGCGCCGAGCAGGCCGTCCACGAGAGCGACGCCCTCTTTAGCCTCGTATCCGACACCCTGCTGGACCCGCTGGTCATCCTCCGCCCTGTCCACGACCCCAGCGGCGACATCGTGGACTTCACGTACGACTTCGCCAGCGCATCAGCCGAGCGCTCAAACGGGCGCGACGAAGGGACGATGGCCGGTCAGACCATCCTGGAGGTGCTGCCCCACTACCGCGGCCAGGACCTGATCCAACGCTACGCCAGGGCGCTGCAATCGGACAAGGCGGTTGAGGACGAGCGGGTCCAGTACCTGGACCTCCGCGACGGCCAGCTGGTCCCGTGCTGGTTCGACCTCCGGGTCCAGGCGCTCCCGGGCGACCGGTTGGCCGCCACCTGGCGCGACGTCAGCGAGGGCGTCCGGGCCGAGGAGGCCATCCGCGAGAGCCAGCGAACCCTCCTCGAGGCCCAGTCGGTCGGACATACGGGCTCCTGGACGTGGGACGCCGTCAACGACATCTCGACCTGGTCACCCGAGATGTTCCGGATCTACGGGCTCGATCCCCAGGCCGGTCCCGTCAACCTCGCCGCGGCCGAGCACCTGATGACGGACGGATCGGCGGCGCGGGCACGCTCCGAGATGGGCGCGGCGATCGCGACCGGCCGTTCCCGCGAGTTCGAGATCGAGGTAGTGCGCCCGGATGGCACCCGGCGCCTCGCGCTTCAGCGCTGCGCGCTCGACCTGGCCCCCGATGGCACCAGGGTGGGCATGCATGGCACGCTGACGGACATCACCGAGCTGCGGTCAGCGCAACGCCAGGTACGACTCCTGGATCAGGCCGTCGCGGACGCGGCGACGGGGTTCGTGATGGCCAACCTCGATGGCCACCCGATCTATATGAACCGGGCCCTGAAGCAGATGATGGGAATCGACGGGGTCCAGACGGAGGGCCGGCCGGACGCCTCGTTCTTCGCGGATGAGGGCCAGGCGCAACACCACCTGGCGGAAATCCTGGCGATGGGCTACTCCCAGGCGGAGCTCCGGCTCGCCCGGAGTGACGGCTCGACGGTGGACGTCCTGTCCACCGGGTCGCTGGTCCGCGACGCCGGCGGGAACCCCATCGCGGTGGTTGCCAGCCAATCCGACCTGGCCTCGGTGCGCCACGCCGAGAGCGAAGCCCTCCACCGGCACCTCGCCGAACAGCGTCTCAACCTCGTGATGGAGGCCACGTGGGACATCGTCCTGCTCTTCGACGACACGGGGCACATCCTCGAATCGAACGCGGCCGCCGCGGAAGCCTACGGCTGGTCGTGCGAAGAGCTGATCGGCAAGCACATCCGGGAGCTGCGTGCCCCGGAGACCCTCGATGTCCTCGGCGGGCAGTTGGCGGCGGCGGGCGTGGGCCGCGGCATCATCTTCAAGACGACCCATCGCCGCCGCGATGGAAGCACGTTCCCGGTGGAGGTCAGCTCACGAACCGTCGTGTCCGAGATGGGCCGCGGGCTCGTGAGCTTCATCCGCGACATCACCCTTCGGAAGGCGAAGGAGGAGGCGCTCCACGACGCACAGGAGCGTTTCCGGACCACGCTCGAGACGCTCTCGGACCCGCTCGTCATCCTGCGGGCCGTGCGCGATGAGAGCGGGGCGATCGTGGACTTCGCGCACGAGTACGCCAATGATTCCGCGCTGTCCGCCACCGGGATCACGCGGGAGGAGCAGATTGGGCGGCGCATCCACGGCTCGCTTCCCCGCGGCGAGGCGGCCGGGCTGATCGCGGCCTACGCGCGCGTGGTCGAGACCGGCGAGCCCCTGGTCCTGGATAACTTCCGCCATGCGGCGCACCTGGACGGTGAGGCGGTGGAGTTCGTCTTCGACGTCCGCGCCAACAAGCTGGGCGACAGCCTCGTTGCCACGTGGCGTGACGTGACCGCGCGGGCACTGACGCAAGCGACCATCAAGGCCAGCGAGGAGGCGCTCCTCGAAGCGCAACGCGTCGGGCAGACGGGCAGCTGGTCGTGGACGCTGGGCGAGCGAACGGCCACCTGGTCACAGGAGGCGCTCAGGCTCTGCGGCCTGGATCCCGCGACCGGGTCGCTGCCCTGGTCGGCCCTGGAGTCCATCGTGGCGCCGACGTCGGTCGAGCTGGTCCGGGGGCACATGGCGCAGGCCAGCGTCACCGGCGAGTGGGCCGAGATCGAGGTCGAGCTGGCCCAACCGGGCGGGGACGCTCGCTGGGTGCTCATGCGGAGCCGGCCGGTGACCGCGCCTGATGGCAGGGTCGTCCAGCTCCACGGAACCCTGACCAATATCACCGCCCGACGCGAGGCCGAAGACGAGGCCCGCCTGCTCAAGACGGCCATCGACAACGCGGCGTTCGGCATCACGATCGCCGCCCCGGACCGCACCAACCTGTACGCCAACGCCGCGATCCGTCGGATGCTGGGAGCCAGCCTCGCCGAACCGACGGTGGGCCGTCCGCACAGTGGGTTCGCCGTGGACCCGGCCGCCTATGACAACTACATCGAACAGCTCCTGCTGGACGGACAAGGCCAGGCCGAGCTGATCGTCAGGCGGCTGGATGGCACCACGTTCCCGATGCTGTCCAGCGGCACCGTTGTCAGGGACGCGGCCGGCCGCCCGCGCGCCATCGTCTCGTCGCAGCTCGACGTCAGCGAGATCCGGGCCGCGGAGGCCGCCCGCCTCGACGCGGCCGAGCGGGTCAACCGGACGTTCTCCAGCCTGGACGCGATCGTCCGCTACCGGCCACACGCCGGATCGCCGGTTGTGATCAGCGACCAGGCCCAGGAGATGCTTGGCTATCGGCCCGAGGACATCGCCGGGAGGGCGGTGTGGCGGGCGCTGATCCACCCCGACGACTACGCCGAAGCGGCGGCCAGGCTGGAGGCGCGGAGCGAGCGGACGGAGGTCGACTACCGGGTGCGCAAGGCCGACGGCACCTACCTCTGGGTTCGCCACCGCAGGCGGCGCACCTACACCCATGACGGCAAGCCCGACGGGTTCGTGGCGATCATCACCGACATCAGCGCGCACAAGGCCGCCGAGGCGACCCTTGCCGCAAGCGAGGAGCGCTATCGCGTGGTGATCGAGTCGATGTCCGAGGGCGTCATGATCGCCGGCGGCGACGGGCGGATCCAGGCCTGCAACGAGAGTGCCGCGCGGATCCTGGGCATGTCGCAGGCCGACCTCCTGGGCCGCGCGCCGACCGATCCCCTGTGGGGGCTCGTGGACACGGAGGAGCGACCGGTCCACAGCGAGATCGTCCGGTCACTCACCGATGGCAAGCCGTTCCACGGCCTGGTGCGGGGCGTCCACCGGCCCGACGGCTCGCTGGTCTGGATCTCGCTCAACTCGGTGCCCCTCGCGCGGCCCGACGGGCAGCCAGAGGCCGGCGTCGTGGTGTCGTTCACCGATGTGACCGAGCAACGGGCCACCGCGCGCGACCTGGACCAGACCCTGGCACGGCTCCGCCGCCTGATCGATGCCAACGTCGTGGGCGTCATCATCTCCGAGGCCGACGGCCTGGTCGTCGAGGCCAACGACTACTACCTGGGGCTCATGGGCCGCACCCGGGCGGAGCTGGATGCCGGCCAGATCGACTGGAAGACCGCCACGCCCCAGGAGTACCGGGACACGGACGCCCGGTCCGTCCGTGACACGCTGGTGCACGGCACCTCCCAGCCGCGCGAGAAGGAGTACCTCCGGCCCGACGGCACGCGGGTCCCCATCCTGATCGTTCACGCAACCATACCGGGCGGGCAACAGCAGCTCGTGTCGTTCGCGCTCGACCTCACCGAGCGGAGGGCCGCTGAGAAGGCACTTGTCGCGAGCGAACATCGGCTGCGCAGCATCCTGGAGACCGTCGGCGTGGCCGCCGTGACGCTCGACTCGACCGGCCACATTACCTTCTGCAACAGCCACCTTCTGGCCCTGGCCGGGCGGCCGGTCGAAGACGTCGTCGGACGACCCTGGCTGGAGGTGTTCGTCCCGGCTGACCTGCATGCTGATGTGGCCAACGTGCTCGGGATGGGGAGCGCGGCGCCCCGAGAGCGCGCCGAGTACGAGATCGTCACCACCGCGGGCGAGCGGAGGCCCATCGCGTGGAGCCAGACCGTGCTGCGCGACGGTGGCGGGGTGATCCAGGAGATCGCCGCCCTTGGCGTGGACATGACCGACTTCCGTCGGGCCAACGAGGCAATCCGGAGCTCGGAGGAGCGGCTCCGCGGCTCCCTGGACGCCATGCTCGACCCGTTCGTCATCGTCTCGGCGACCCGAGGCCCGGACGGCGCCATCGACGCCTTCCGGATCAACTTCGTCAACGAGGCCTTCGCGGCCATGACGCACACCGACGCGATGGAACTCGTGGGCCGCACGGTCCCGGAGTCCATGCTCCGCCTGGAGGGTCGTTCGATCGTGGAGATCGGACGCCAGGTGGTGGAGACGGGCGTTCCATTCCGGTTCGATGCCGTGCCGTTCACGTCAGTGGCGCCCTCCGGTGCGGAACGTGCCGGCCTCCTCAGCGTCCAGGCGGCCCGCTTTGGCGACGGGTTCCTCGCCGCCTGGCGCGACGTCACGGCAACGGAACACGACCGCGTCGAACGCGACCGCCTGGCGGCGGCCATCGAGCAGACCACCGATCTTGTCGTGGTCACGGATCCGCAGGGCCTGATCACCTTCGCCAACGCAGCGTTCGCGCTGGCGGCCGGCCAGTCCGCCGAGGCGCTGGTTGAACGGCCGGCCAGGCCACACTTCCGGTCAGTCCTTGGGAGCGCGACCGACGCGGCCCTCGCCGAGGCCGAACGTCAGGGTGAGCCCGTGTTGAGCGAGCACTACGAAGGAGCGGGCGATGGGAGCGGGCGTCACTTCCAGGTCGGCCTGACGCCGATCAAGGACGCCCATGGTCGGATCACGGGCAACGTCTGGGTCAGCCGGGACGTCACGCAGTTGCGCACGGCCGAGCACGACCTGTTGCTGGAGGCCGATATCCGGCGGAGCCTCGCGCTGACGCTCCAGCGGGTGCCGCAGGGTGCTCCTGCCGAGGTCATCAGCGAGCATCTGTGTGCTGAGCTGGTGACGATCGAGGGGATCAAGCTCGCCGCCATCTTCGTGCTCACGGAGGACGGGGTCCGGATGGTGGCCTGGGACGGACCCCGCGAGTACAGCCACCTTGAAGCCCACGCGCGGCTCACCGGGATGATCCGGGAGCGAGCCAGCACCGCGCCGTCGGCCGTCTACTGGACACCGGACGACGCCGATGGGCCAATGTGCCTGGGTCTCGCGGAAGCGGGCCTCCGCGCCCTCGCCTTCGGGCCCATCGTCCATGGCGACCACGTCGATGGCATGCTGATCATCGGGGCCTTCGCCAGCGAGACCGCTGCAACGCTGGTCGGGCGCGCCCCAGAGGTGGGCGACTTCTCCAACACGCCCAGCGCCATGCTGGCCGGCAGTCTGCACCTGATGCGCGAGGCTGCCACGACGCAGGGCCACGTGGGGACCGTGATCTCCGACTCGACCTACGCGGCCGTCTTCCAGCCCATCGTTGACCTGGCGACCGGCGAGGTGGTCGGCTACGAGGCACTCACTCGCTTCGACTCCGGGCAACGCGCCGACCTGCTCTTTGGGCGCGCCTGGGACGTTGGGCTTGGCCTGGACCTGGAGGTAGCCACGATCCAGGCGGCGGTCCTGGCGGCCCGCGGCCTGCCCTCCGGTCGCTGGCTGGACCTGAACGTCTCGCCACGGCTCATCATGGAGCGTGACCGCCTCGCAGCAGCAATCGAGGGGGCGGATCGGCCCCTGGTGCTGGAGGTCACCGAGCACGAGGCGATCAGCGACTATGGCGCGGTCCGGAACAATGTCGCGAGTGTCAGCCACGAGGTGCGGGTGGCGGTGGACGACGCGGGCGCCGGGGTGGCCAACTTCAATCACATCGTGGAGCTGCGTGCCGACTTCGTGAAGCTGGACATCGCGATCGTGCGCGGGATCAACGCCAACTTCGCCCGCCAGGCGCTCGTCCAGGGGATGCGCCACTTCTCGCGGACCACCGGCTGTCGGCTGATCGGCGAGGGCATCGAGACCAAGGAGGAGGCGGCCACCCTGCTGGGCCTGGGCGTCGAGTACGGACAGGGCTACCTGTACGGCCGACCGGCCCCGGCCGAAGCCTGGGCCGCCCGCGTCTCCGCCATGCGCCAGCCCAAGGGCCGGCAGTCGGCCAGCCGCCGCCGCCTGCGCCCGTAGCACCAACGCCGGCGCGCCCCCCCCGGCGCGCGGCAGGAGCGAGATCCAGCGCCATGGGCGGCATGGCACCCGTACCCGGGTAGTACCTCCGTACCGTGGGCAAGCCAGCCAGAACGGCTACGTTGCGTTTGCGTCCAGACACCCCCTTTGCCCCCCTCCGCGGGGGGGTCAACGGCCAGGCAACCCGATCGCTGGGAATGAGTGATTCCATGGCGAACGACCTTGACGCGCCGCGTCCGACGGCTCCACGCCCGATGGCTCCTCGCCCACCGGCTTCGCGCGCCCTTGCCATCGCCACGGGCCAGCATGCAGACCGTCCGTCCCCGGACCGGACGTCAGCTCCACAGGGTCTTCCCTCCGGCCGTCCGCGCGTCTGCGCACGGGCCGTTTGCGCCGGACACCTCGAGGCCGTGTCTCCGGGTTCGCACCCACCCGGGCGCACGGCCTCCGACTCCCGGGGCGGCGCCGGCGACCCACGCCCGGTGCACGCGTGACGATGTCGCCTTTCCGGAGGGTGACGCCACTCCGCCGTGCCCTTGGCTGGGCGGTGAACGGCGTGATCCTCGTCCTGCTGGCCGGCGGCCTGGCGGTGGGCGGCCTCGACTTCGTGGGCCCGCGGCTGGGCTTCTACCCCATGGTGGTCGTCTCGGGCTCCATGGAGCCTGCGCTGCCGATCGGATCGCTCATCCTCGTCGAACACGCCGTGGCATCCGACCTGGTCCCGGGCCAGATCGTGACGGTCCGGAAGGAAGCGGACACCCTTCTCACCCACCGGTACGTGGGCAGCGTCCATACCGAGGATGGCCACGCCCTCATCCTGAAGGGCGACGCCAACAACGCCGCCGATCCGCTGCCCGTAGCAGCCGACACCCTCGTGGGCGTGTTCGTTGCCTCCGTCCCGGCGGTCGGGTACGCCTTCTGGGCGATCCGACAGCCCGGCGGGCTGCTGATCCTCGGCGCGCTCCTGGCCGGCACCCTGCTCCTGCGACGGCACCTGCGGAGATCGCGGCTCGGGGGATCGCGGCCCAGGGGATCGCTGGACGCGGAGGGCGTCTTCTCGGTATCGCTCGCGCCGCTGGCGTCCCGTCGCCCATCGCTGGCGCGGCGCCAGGTCGTCGCCCCGGTGGTGCTGACCGCCGTCATGGCGTTCATGGCGTTCGGGTGGGAACCGATCCTCCGCTCCGCCGCGATCTTCAGCGACGCCGTCACAGTCGGCGGGAACACCTTCAGCACGGGCACGTGGCTCTTCTGGATGGGGCCCTGGGACTCTGGGACCGCCTACCCGCCGAACGCCGTGGTCCAGCACGCCGGCAGCTCCTACATCGCGACCCAGGCTTCCACCAACCACCAGCCTCCCAACGACACCTACTGGGCCCTGCTCGCCGCCAAGGGCGACGCGGGCACGGCGGGCGCGGCGGGCGCCACGGGTCCCACGGGCACCATGGGCCCGATGGGTGCGACGGGTGCAACGGGTGCGACCGGCCCCACGGGTCCTACGGGCACGAGCGGACCCGGCTACCTCGCCACGTCCACCACCTCCATCACGATCGCGACGGGAACGCACACCTTCGTCACGCAGGCAGGCCTGGCCTACTTGTACGCCGGGCGCGTCCGGGTCGCCAACTCCCCGACAGCCTACGTCGAGGGCGTCGTGGCCAGCTACGCCCTCAACGGCGGCAACTGGGAGCTCGTCGTCACCGCGGACCGCACGGTCGGCAGCGGGACGTTTGCGTCCTGGAACATCGGGATCGCCGGGGACAAGGGCGACACCGGTGCGGCCGGGACCGCGGGTGCCGCGGGTGCCACCGGGGCGACTGGGGCCGCAGGCGTGGCCGGCCCGGCGCCCATGGGCGAGGTCTCGACCGTGACCAACGCCAATGCGACCGGGATCACCACCCTCAACACCTGGACCCAGGTGAGTCAGCCAACGTGGACCCTGGGCACGGGCGGGAGCCAGTTCGCCCTGGGATCCGGGAGTCACGGCCTGAAGTTCACCGGCGCCATCGGCGGCTACGCCCACATCGGCTGCACGCTCTCAGTCAAGAGCTCCGGGTCGAACACCAAGCTCAAGGCCGTCCTGGTCGTCAACGCCACCGTCAACGGGAACGGCGAGCACACCGGCGGCACGATCCTGACGGCAGGCGAGGTCCAGACCAAGCTGGGTGCCAGCGGTGACATCACGTCCACCGCCATCCACGTGATGACCACCCTCAACACGAACGACACGCTGGACCTGTTCGTCCAGACGCCGGACAGCACGGGCGCATCGATGTTCACGATCACCGAGTCCAACCTGTTCGCGCTCGTCCCCACCGGGGTCCAGGGGCCCACGGTCCTGGCGGCCAGCACCGCCAGCGCGGCGGTCAGCTTCCCCGTCACCACGTACATGGGCTTCGAGTGGGGCGCCGTGAGCACCACCGAGTCCAACGTCGCCCTCAACATCCCGTTCGCCGCGGTCGCGGCCAAGCTGCACGTGGGCGCCAACTCCAGCCCGGGCTCAGGCAACAGCTGGGCCGTGACGCTCATGAAGAACGGCGTCGCGACGGGCCTGACCTGCACGGTCAGCGACGCCGCCACGTCCTGCTCCGACCTGACCCACACCGTCACCTTCGTCGCCAGCGACACGATGTCGCTGCGGATCGTGACCGCCGGAGCGGCCATCCCGTCGGGTGGCCTCCGCGCGTCCTTCGGCTACGGCTATGGCATGTGAGCGGCGTATGACATGACCTCACGACCGCCGGTCGGCAGGCTCGCTCGCCGCCGTCTCCGGCCCCCTGAGTCGCCACTTTCGTCATCCAGGCCATCCAGCAGGAATGCATATCCAGGAGAACCAGCGACATGACGAGCTTCACTCCCCAGCGAAAGCGCCGCCAGCGCCTGGCCGCCCTCGTGGTCATCGGATCCCTCGCCGTGGCCGGCCTGTCGGTCGGATCGCTCGCGCTGTTCACGGACCAGATCCCCAGCGATGGCAACACGTTCAACAGCGGCACGATCGATCTGGACCTGAATGGCGACACCGGCGACGTGGTCAACGCGCTCGTCACCTACTCGGACATGCTGCCGGGCGCCAGCGCCACCAAGGTGCTGTCCTTCGCGAACGTCGGCACGGGCGCACTCCGCTACGCGATCAGCGCCGCGGTCACGGACGCAACGGTGCTCAAGAATGCGCTGACGCTCGGCGTCAGGGTGCCCGTCGCGGTGACCTTCACCGACGCAGGCGACCTCGTCAACCTCACCGGGCACGGCCTCACCGGCAACACCGCCGTCGTGTTCGCCAGCGTCACCGGCACCACCGGCATCACCGCCGGCACCACCTACTTCGTCAAGCCGACGGGTCTGAGCGTCGACTCGTTCCAGATCACCGCGGCCGCCGATGACGGCTCCGCGATTACCCTCTCGACCGATGGTTCCGGCACCTCGTGCGACGGGAGCCATGGGACCGTGCTGTACGCCACCGACACCTTCACGAATGCAGCCGCGGCCGTCAAGATCGTCGGCGACCCGACGGCGGGTCCCCAGGCGGGTGATCGCTCCCTTGCTGCCAGCGGCAGCGAGAAGCTCTGCCTGCGGGCTGCGCTGCCCTTCGGCACCGGCAACACATATCAGAACCTCGGACCCACGACCCTCAGCCTGACGATCGACGCGGAGCAGACACTGTTCAACCCGTAGTCCTTCGCCACCCCAACCCCGTCTAGCAGCAAGGGCGGCCGTGACCCACGGTCGCCCTTCCACCTTCTCGCTCGGGCCGGACTCGATCGCCACGGGCATACCACCGGCCCCGCCTCTCGACCATCCCCTCCCTCCTGGAGTCCCCACCTCGATGATCGCGATCGGCCACCTCCCTCGGCGGATCCTCGGCCTCATGGTCGACGTCGTCCTCGTCGTCATGGTCGTGGTGGTCGCACTCCTGCTGGTGCTGCCCCTGACGGGCCGGCACCTCATCGTCATCACGGGCGGCTCCATGGAGCCCACGATCCCCCTCGGCGGGCTGGTCCTCGCCGAGCGGCCTGCGGATCCCGCGGCCATCGCCGTCGGCGACATCGTCACGATCCGCCTGCCCCAGGGGACCGTCTACACCCACCGCGTCGCGCGGATCGAGGACACCAGCGGCGTCCGGCTCCTCGTCACGAAGGGCGACAACAACGATAGCGCCGACGCCGCCCCCGTCCCCGTGGACGAGGTCATCGGCGTGGCCCGGCTGTGGGTGCCACTCGGCGGCTACGTCGTCACGTTCCTCCAGACGACGCAGGGGCGGATCGCCTTCTTTGCCCTGCTGGTCGCGCTCTTCGCGCTGCGCTGGTTCTACGACGACCTCTTCGAGCCCGACCCCCTGGCGCCCGCCCAGCCGAGGTGACCGGACGGGTCGCCCAGCGATGCTCCCGCCTGACAGCCTCCCGATCCCAGGCATCCGGCGCGTCCCCTACCTGGTCCTCGTCGCCGCCTGCCTGCTCCTGGCAGTCCTCGGCGGCCGGGGCTGTGCCGCCCACGTGGACTGGTCCATGGCCGACCATTAGACGGTCACCCCGCCTGCGGTCACCACGGGCTTCGATGGCCGGTGACGAGCCGGACCCCGGCCAGGCCGCGCGCCCGCAGGCTGCGCAGGAAGGCCGCCCAGAATGCGGCGTCCTCGCAATCGCCGACCCTCGCTCCTGCTGATCCCGGCCTCGATACCCAGCGCCCGGACGAGGTCGTCGACCTTGCGCGTGCTCACCCCATGGACATACGCCTCCATGACGACCGCCCACAGGGCCCGGTCGATCCGCCGGCGGGGCTCGAGCAGGCTGGGCAGGAACGAGCCTTCGCGGAACTTGGGGATATGCAGCTCGACGTCGCCCGCCTTGGTCGACAGCAGGCGGGTCCGCGACCCGTTGCGGTGGGTGGTCCGCTCGTCGGTCCGCTCGTACCGGCCGGCCCCGATCGCCTATGCCGCCTCCAGCTCGATCAGCTCCTGGAGGACGAGCGCCATCGCGTCGCGCAGGACGTCGCTGCCGTTGCCGGCGCGGATGGCGTCGAGCAGCTCGGACAGGGCAGACGGTGACAGGGCCATCGGGTTGATCTCCTCGTCGTGATCCTTGGTCGGAACACGCTGAGAATCACACCGGTGGCCCCTGACTGTCCGGCTCAGCCGGCGTCAGGAGCCTTGCCCAATTCCCACCACTCGGGGGGGACTCCTGGTGCGCCGGCGTGGCGGGCGGAGCGCCGGCAATCAGACCCGTGACGCGCGCGACGCGCCTGCGGCGGAGCCGGGGTGCGCCAGCCGTGCGGCCCGGCACACGCGGCGAGATCCAGCGCGATCGGCGCATGACACCCGCACCCGGGGTAGTACCTCCGTACTGTGGGAAAACCAGCCAGAACGGCTACGTTGCGTGTTGCGTCCACCCACCCCCTTTGTCCCCCCCGGTGGGGGGGGGCCACGGCCAGGTAACCGGATCGCTGGGATTGAGTGCTTCCATGGCGAACGACATTGACGCGTCGCGCCGGACGGCCCCTCGCCTGCCGGCTTCGCGCGCCATTGCCGCCGCCACCGATCAGCACGCAGACCGCTGCGCGGGCCTGACCCCGCTGCCAGCCATGCCGCCAGCCGACGCCTCTTCACGCCACCTGCGTCCCGCGTCCCCTGCCATCGCGCGCAATATGGCCGGCCGTGTCCGCTGGACCGACCGGTTGTGCCGAGCCTCGACCAGCCAAGGCCGCGGCTCACCTGGGGAAAGGAGCAGGTCCATCGAACGCGCCCTGGGTTCCGGGCTATTCGATGCCGTTGGTTGGGCCGCCCGGCCCTGGCCCGTCCATCGGGCGCCATGCGTCAATTCCACCGTCGGTATCTCAAGTTGTGCAGAGGTACGAACATGAACTCCACGAAGCTTCTCAAGGCCGGCCTGGGCGCCGGACTGCTCTTGGTGCTGGGCGCCGGCTACTCGTTCGCCAGTCCCGCCGCGAACAACGTCGCGATCACGGTCACCGCGGACACGGGGACGATCACCCTTCAGTCCAGCTGCGTCGTCGCTGGCGAACAGACCTGTGCCACGGCGTTCGACCTCGACGCGACCCTGACCCGCGGCGATTCCGACGTTGCGCTTGACAACGCCGACGCCTTCACCCAGACGCTCTCCTACGTGACGGACTACTCCTCCGACGAGGTCCAGGTCACCGCGGGCGGTGCCTCTGCGGCAACGGAGCTCAACGCGGACAGCATCACGCTCAAGGTCACGGCTGGCGACCCGTCCGCGGCTCGAGCTGGCGAGAACACGGGCAGCAGCAAGGGCCAGAAGGCCCTGACAACGACTGACGCAACCAGCCTCATCGATGGCATCAACGGCACCGAGGCGCAGGTCCAGGCGACATCCCTCCTGAGCTTCAAGGTGGATGCCGGCGTCAACGCGGACATCGGCACCAGCAACTTCACCCTCACCTACACCCTGATCCGCTAGCCGCAATTGGGACCGAGTCGATGATGCACCGGCGCGTCGCCGTGCTCGTCGCCTCCATGGTGGGGGCAGCCCTGGTGGCTGCCCCCACCTTCGCCGCGGGCGTCAACGCGAGGCTTGAGCTCAGCGTGACCCCGTACCGGGTTGTCATCGAATCGAGGCCCGATGGCGCCCCGATCACTCAAGCCCTGACGATCATCGTTCAGGTGACCGTGCCGGCCGAGGTCAGGATCGGCATGTCCGACGTGGTCGCCGGACCGGACGGCGGCCTCGTCAACGCAGCGCTCGGATCAACCCCCTACTCCCTGGGCACGTCCGTCGTGGTCGAACCCGCTCTGATCCTCGTGGACCCCGGTGCCGATCGCCAGACATTCAAGGTGACCATTGCCGTCAAGGCGGCTGCCTCCGACCCACCCCACATCGGCGCACTGACGGTCGCGCTGTTTCCCCGGGGCAAGAGTGACGGCGTCACCGGCATCGTGACGCAGGGCCTCTCGATGACCTCGACGGTCCTGTCCCGACCACCCGAGGGAGGCGAGGCGGCCATCGCAGACGCAACGGCCGTCCTTCAGGCGTCAGCGCTCGAGGTTCGACGCGGCGCCCCGTGGACCCCGTTGGACCAGGTGGTCCCGGACCTGCTCCCCGCGCTGGTGGATCATGGCCCAGTGACGGCGATCGCGCGCTTCACCAACACCGGGAACGTGATCCTCGACAGCACGACCACGTTCAAGTTTTCGTCCGTCAGTCCGCTCGCCTTGCTCCCCGGCAACACCGAGACGGGCCCCAACCTGTATTCCATCACGCCGCTCCCGGGCTATGCGCTGCCCGGGCAGGTGACGTCCAGCGACGCGGATAGCATGCTGAGGGCGAAGGACGCGACGCCTACCGACATGCTGCCGTTCCTGGGGTTCGTGCGGATCACCGCCACCACCACCGGCACCCTGGGTGCGCTCCAGGCCGAGCCCATCAGACAGTCCATCGTGATCCTGGTCTTCCCGTGGAAGGAGCTGCTGGCCCTCCTCCTGGTGGTCCTGCTGTGGAGCCTCTTCCGGGCCTGGTTCAAGCGCTGGCGCTCCAAGCGACGCCTGCTGGCCGAGGAGAAGCGCGCCTGGGCGGAGGGCGCGGCCCGGGCCATCAGCGACCCAGGACCTGCGGCAGCCCCCGCGACCCCTGGCCTGTCCGACACCCCGTATGGCACCGGGTTCCCCGGCGCCCCAGGCAACGCCTCCGGCGACGACCGGCGGCCCAGGGCCTGGTAGCGGCCTGCCATGCGCAGGAATCGTGAGCGCGTCCGCGAACGCCGGCCCGGCCGGCGCGGCGTGGAGCCGCTGCTGATCGACGGGCTGCCCAGGCGCCCCCTGGCCGGCGTCTCCCCGTCCCGGGCCGAGGCGCGAGCGGCCGCGGCCCAGCGCCGACCACCGCGGCTTGCCGGGCCGCGGATCCTGGTCCTGGCCACGGCCCTCATGCTCACGGTGGGCTCATCGGGCAGCGCCTTCGGCGCGATCGCGTTCGGGACGTCCACGACCGCGTCGACGACCACGACGACGCTGACGATCACCAAGCCGGCCAGCACGGCGCAGAACAACGTGCTCCTGGCCCTGGTGACCGACCGCGGTGGCACCGGCAACTCGATCATCTCCGACCCGGCCTACCCCTGGACCCAGATCAACCAGCTGGGCACCAACAACATGGGCCAGGGCATCTTCTACCGCGTGGCGGGCGCCAGCGAGCCCGCGAGCTATACGTTCACCATCAACTACGGATCAGGCGGCAACGCCCGGGCGATGGGCGCGATCCTCCGCTACACCGGCGTCAGCACCAGCAGTCCCATCGCCGCCTCCAGCGTGAACTCGGGGTCGGGCACGGCAACCGCCACCGGCGTGACGGCGCCCCTCAACTCGGTCATCGTGGCCTTCTTCGGCTCGCAGGGGAACGGCAGCCCCACGGTCCCCACCGGCATGACCTCCCGGGCCAAGGCGGACTACGGCGGCGGCAACGGTCCGGACATCACCGTCGCGGACCTCTCGTTCCCGGCCGGCGGCGCCACCGGCAACAAGACGTCCACCACCACCGGCCCATGGATCGCCCACCTGGTGGCCTTGCGCTCCGACATCGCCCCGGTCGCCAATGCCGACTCGTACAGCGTCAACGAGGACGCCACCCTGACGGCCACCGTGGGCGGCTCGCCCAACGGCATCCTGGCCAACGACACGCCCAGCGGTGTCACGGCCAGCCTGGTGACGGGCCCGACGCACGGGACCCTGACCCCCACGCTGGTCGGCGGCCAGTGGCTGGGCGGATTCAGCTACGTGCCCACGCCGAACTGGAACGGCAGCGACTCCTTCACGTACAACGCCTATGACGGCATCTCGTATTCCGCGACGGCCACGGTGACAATCACCATCAACGCGGTGGCGGACATTCCGGTCGCCAACGTCGACTCGTACAACCTCAACGAGAACGACACGCTCACGGTCGCCGCGGCTGCCGGCGTCCTCTCGGACGACACCGACGCCGACAACCTGGCCCCGCCCCTGAACGTCGGCCTGACGGCAGAGCTGGTCAGCGGCCCCACCCACGCCGCAGTCGCCGGCTTCACCCTGAACAGTGATGGCTCGTTCAGCTACACCCCGGTCACGGACTGGAACAGCGCCCTGGGCGGCGGGTGCACCGTGGACACCCTGTGCCTGGACTCATTCACCTACAAGGCCAAGGACCCCACCGGCCGCTATTCCGCCACGGCGACGGTCAACCTGGGCGTCATGCCGATCAACTACCCGCCGGTCGCCGTCAACGACCCGGACGCCGGCCATGCAGGCGACTACACGACCAACGAGGACACCAGCCTGACCATCGGCGCCGGCGCCGGGGTGCTCCACAACGACACCGACCGGGACGGCGACACGCTCACCGCCACCAGGCTGACCAACCCAGCCCACGCCGCCAGCTTCACGTTCAACGCCGATGGCAGCTTCGCGTACGTCCCCGTGGCCAACTGGAACGGGACGGACACGTTCACGTACCAGGCCAGGGATGCCGTGTCCACCTCCAACCTGGCGACGGTCACCATCACGGTCACCCCCGTAGCGGACGCACCGGTGGCCGTGGACGACAGCTGGAGCACCCCGCGCAACACCACGCTGACCATCACGACACCGGGCATCCTCAACGACAACCACGACC
>CAIJPD010000038.1 GCA_903822495.1 uncultured Chloroflexota bacterium
CAGCTCTTCACCGCCCGCGATCGGGTCCGATAGGGTGAAGGCCAGATGGCAGTACTTGGGTGCTGTCGTAGACTTGCCGGGCGGGCACCTTGCAGACGACTTTGCGGCACGCGACGATTCTTCCCGGTACTTCCCAATCCGCCTGGCTCATGAGTCCTAGTCCATTGGTATAGTCGCGCGGCCTCGCCCTGTCGCTCATTGTGGTGCCTGCTGTCACACATCGACAGCAACACACGGAGAGATCACTTGAGGCGCTCCAGTCGTATCACACTCCTTCTCGGCGTCGTCCTCGCGGCCGTGGCATTCGTCGGAATCCTGGTGATCCAGCGACCCGCATCCGAGCCCGCGACGACGCCGGCCGTGTCAATCACGAGCCCCACGGTCTTCGCTGCGGTGGATATCCCGCTGGGCACGCGCATCACCAAGGAGATGCTCCGCCAGTCCGAGACGAACAATGCCGAGCGAGCCGCTAACGCCTACCAGAGCACGAGCCTCGTGATCGGGAAGGTCATCCGGCGAGCGGTGGTCAAGGACACCCAGCTCACGACCGCGGACTTCGTTTCGACCGGCCAGATCAGCGACAGCCTCGATGTTCCGGCCGGCCTGCGCGCGATGGCGGTCCAGGTGGACCAGGTCAGTGGCGTGGGCACGATCATCAAGGCCGGTGACTACGTGGACGTTGTCGTGGGCATCACCGGCGACAAGATGCCGGTCTACACGAACGACCAGAACCGCAGCGGCTCGGTGACCGACGAAGGTGACTTCCTGAACAACACCACCGTCAAGGTCCTGATCGAGGGCGTCCAGGTCCTGGGCACGCTGCTCCCGCCCGCCGCGGCCGGCGCGCAGGCGCCCGCCGAGTCCGGCACCGCCTTCAACGGCCAGTCCGAGCTGGTGATCATCGCGGTCACCCCGCAGCAGGCCGAGATCATCAAGTTCGCCCAGATGGACGCGACCATCACGCTCATCCTCCGCTCGCCGCTCGACTTCGTCGACGCGAACGGCAAGGCTCTGGCGCCAATCCTGACGCCGACGACCGGCATCGTCCTCAAGAGCCTCATCGACCGGTACGGGGTCCTCACCCCGCAGGTCGTGCAGGGCATCCTCCCCAAGCTGTAGCCGATGGGGGCCCCTGCGCCCCATCCACCCCGCCGCTCCGTCCAGCCCAGCCAGCCCAGCCAGCCCCGTCCATCGCCCGCCCCCTAGCAGAGCATCGACTACAAGATGGCTGACAAGATTCGTGTCCTGATCGTCGACGACATCGCAGAGACCCGGAGTCACCTCGCCAAGCTGCTCAGCTTCGAGGGGGACATCGAGGTCGTGGGTTCCGCGGCCTCCGGCGGCGAAGCCCTCGACATGGGCGTCCGGCTCACCCCGGACGTGGTCCTGATGGACATCAACATGCCTGACATCGACGGCATCTCGGCGACGGAGCAGCTGGCGCTCCGGGCACCGCGGGTGGCCGTGATCATGATGTCGGTGCAGGGCGAGGCGGACTACCTGCGCCGCTCGATGCTGGCGGGCGCACGCGAGTTCCTGGTCAAGCCATTCAGCAGCGACGAGCTCACGGCGTCCATCCGGCAGGTCTGCCAGCGCGAGCGCGACAAGATGAGCCGCATCGGGCCGCTCGCCGCCGCCCCGGCCGCGGGCTCCTCGCACTCGTCGCTGTCCACCCGCTCGGAGCCGGGCCAGCTGATCGCGGTGTTCAGCCCCAAGGGCGGCGTCGGCCGCACCACCATCGCCGCCAACGTGGCCATCGCTGCCGCGGCGGATGTCGGCAAGAAGGTCATCCTCGTCGACGGCTCGTTCCAGTTCGGCGACATCGGCGTCCTGCTCAACCTCAATCCCAAGAACAAGACGATCGCCGACCTGGTCCCGGAGCTGGAGGGAGGCGACCCCGAGTCGCTCGATCCCTACATCATCAACCACTCGTCGGGCATCCGGGTCCTCCTGGCTCCGCCAACCCCGGAGATGGCGGAGCTCGTGACCGTCAACGCCGTCCGGCGCGCACTCGAGCTGCTCCGCATGCAGGCCGACCTGGTGATCGTCGACTGCATGTCCTCCTTCAGCGACACCACGCTGATGATCCTCGACGAGGCGGACACCATCCTGACGATCCTCAGCCTCGAGATCACCAGCATCAAGAACATGCGCCTCTTCCTGGAGGTCGCCGACCACCTTGGCTACCCGGCCGGCAAGATCCGGCTGGTCCTCAACCGCGCCGACGCGGCACTCGGCATCCGCGTCCCGGACGTGGAGCAGTCCATCGGCCGGAAGGTCGATCACACGATCGTCAGCGACGGTCGGAGCGTGGTCTACGCCCTCAACCGGGGCGTGCCGTTCTATCTCTCCAACCGGGAGGCGCCGGTCTCCCAGGACATCCTGAAGATCGCGCAGGCCATCTCCGGGGATCCGTCGTCAACCGAGACGGCTCCCAAGGCTGGCGCGAAGAAGTCCCTCTTCGCACGTCGATGACATCCGGAACCCGTGCGCGGCGGGCAGCTGACGAGGTGGTCTCATGTCCCTGCTGAAGCGAATCGAGAGTGCTCGACCCGGGCCTGACGGCTCGGCGGGCCAGCCCGCGTCCGGCGGAGGGTTCGGCAGCGGCGGCGCTGTGACCAGTAGCGGGAACCAGGCGCCCCGGCTGATGAGCCAGGGTCCCAACCGCGAATCGTTCCGGGACGTGAAGTTCCGGATCCAGAGCCGCGTCATCCAGGACCTGGACCCCAAGCTCGACCTCTCCAACCAGGTCGAGGTGCGCCGCCAGATCGAGGAGATCTTCGGCAAGGTCATCGACGAGGAGGGCCTCGCCCTGACCCGCGCCGAGCGCGTCAGGATGCTGGAGCAGATCACCGATGAGATCATCGGCCTGGGCCCCCTGGAGCCGCTCCTGCGCGACGAGTCCGTCTCCGAAGTCATGGTCAACGGCCCGCGCCAGGTCTACATCGAGCGTGGCGGCAAGCTGGAGCTGACCAACGTCGTCTTCCAGAACGACGACCACGTCATGCGGATCATCGACCGGATCATCGCCCCGATCGGCCGACGCATCGACGAGTCCTCGCCGATGGTCGATGCCCGCCTCACGGACGGGTCCCGCGTCAATGCGATCATCCCGCCCCTGTCGCTGGTCGGCCCGGTCATCACCATCCGGAAGTTCGCCGCGTCGCCGTTCACGGTCGACGACCTGATCCGGTTCGGGACCGCGACGCCGGACATGTTCGAGTTCCTGCGCGCCTGCGTCCAGGCCCGCCTCAACGTCTTCGTGTCGGGCGGCACCGGCTCCGGCAAGACCACCACCCTGAACATCCTGTCGTCGTTCATCCCGAGCGACGAGCGGATCGTGACCATCGAGGACGCGGCCGAGCTCCAGCTCAGGCAGGAGCACGTCGTCACGCTCGAGTCCCGCCCGCCCAACATCGAAGGCCGCGGCGCCATCCCGATCCGGGAGCTCGTCCGGAACTCGCTGCGCATGCGCCCCGACCGCATCATCGTCGGGGAGTGCCGCGGTGGCGAGGCCCTGGACATGCTTCAGGCCATGAACACGGGCCACGATGGCTCCATGTCGACCGGCCACGCCAACAGCCCGCGCGACATGCTGTCCCGCCTGGAGACCATGGTCCTGATGGCCGGCGTGGACCTGCCGATCCGTGCCATCCGAGAGCAGATCGCCTCGGCGGTCGACCTCATCGTCCACCAGGCCCGCCTGAAGGACGGCACCCGCCGGATCACCAACATCACCGAGGTCCAGGGGATGGAGGGCGACGTCATCGTCATGCAGGACGTCTTCGTCTTCGAGCAGACCGGGATCGTCGAAGGCAAGATCCAGGGTCGCCTCAAGCCCACGGGCATCCGCCCGAAGTTCGTCGAGAAGTTCGAGATGCAGGGAATTCATCTCGCGCCCGGCCTCTTCTTTACCTACTGATCGCACCAGACCTGCGAAGGAGTCGCGTCCATGCCGATGTCAGTCCTCGTCGCCGTTGTCGCCGCCCTGGCGATCCTGCTGATCGCCGTCGGGATCGCGACCAGTGGCCAGGGCTCGGGCATCACCAACCGCCTCGAGCGCTACGCCGCGGGGAAGGAGAAGGAGAAGCCCGCCGGCGCAGCCAGCGAGTCGATCGGTTCCAAGGTGAGCCAGAGCGCCGTCCTGACCCGCCTCAACAAGGTGGTGGAGGGCCGCGACTTCGGCGCCAACCTCTCCCGTGAGATCGCCGCCGCGGACCTGAAGCTCAAGGTCTCGGAGTACCTCGGCATCTGGGCCGGCGTGACCCTCGGGACGCCCGTTGTCTTTCTCATGCTGTCCATCGGGCTGCCGGCGCTCCGCTCGCCCATCGCCCTGCTGCTCGGCTTCTTCCTGGGCTTCATGCTGCCGCGCTTCTGGCTGGGACGCCGCAAGAGCAGCCGCCTGACGGCGTTCAACAAGCAGCTGCCGGATACGATCACGCTGATCGCCAACGCCCTCCGGGCCGGCTCCTCCTTCCTCCAGGCCATCGAGCTGGTGGTACGCGAGTCCCGGCCTCCGGTCTCCATCGAGTTCTCGCGCGTCATTCGCGAGGTGAACCTGGGCCTCCCGTTCGAGACGGCCCTCGAGAACATCGTGCGGCGCGTGAAGTCCGACGACCTGGAGCTGATGGCCACGGCCATCTCCATCCAGTACACGGTCGGCGGCAACCTCGCCGAGATCCTCGACTCCATCGCGTTCACCATCCGCGAGCGCGTCCGGATCAAGGGTGAGATCAACACCCTGACGGCCCAGCAGCGGATGTCCGGCTACGTCGTCGGCGGCCTGCCGTTCGGCCTGGCGTTCTTCATCTACCTGGGGGCACCGAGCTTCTTCGATCCAATGTTCGTGAACCCGCCCGGCATCCTCGGGCTGCCGGCGGGCGTGATCATCCTTGGGATGGGCGTGTTCATGATGCTCTCGGGCTTCATGGCCATCCGCAAGATCGTCGACATCGAGGTCTGACGTCCATGGACTTCCTGCCGATCTTCGTCGCCGGCGTCGCGGCGCTGAGCGTCCTCCTGATCTTCCTCGGCTTCGCAGGGAGCCGCTCGGTCGATCCGGTCCAGGCGCGCCTCACCCAGCTGGGCACCGTCCAGGCCAAGAACCTCGAGGAGCTCGAGCTCCAGCAGCCCTTCCTCGAGCGCACGCTCCGCCCGCTGGTCGGGCGCCTGTCGGGCACGGTCGCCCGGGTCTCCAGCACCTCGTTCTCGGAGCAGACGGCGAAGCGTCTCGCGCTCGCCGGCAACCCGGGCAACCTCCGCACCGCGGACTGGCTGGGCATCAAGGCGGTCGGCGCCCTGATCGGCGCCGTGGTCCTCTTCCTGGCCTTCGGCCTGGCCAACGTCGGGGTCGGCCTCCTGCTCTCCCTCGTGGGCCTGTTGATGGGCTACACCATCCCCGAGTTCTGGCTGGGCGGCCGCATCAAGGCCCGCCAGCACGATGTCATCCTGCAGATCCCGGACGCCCTGGACCTGCTGACCATCTCCGTCCGCGCCGGCCTCGGCTTCGACGCCGCGCTGGGCAAGGTCGTCGAGAAGATGAAGGGGCCGTTGACCGACGAGTTCCAGCGGGCGCTGGCCGAGGTTCGCGTGGGCAAGGCGCGGCGCGAGGCGCTGCGCGACATCATCCCGCGCACCGAGGTCGCCCCGCTCAGCAACTTCATCGGCGCGATCATCCAGGCCGAGCAGCTGGGCGTCTCGATCAGCAAGGTGCTCCAGGTCCAGTCGGAACAGCTCCGCATCGAGCGGCGCCAACGCGCCGAGGAGATGGCGGCCAAGGCCCCCATCAAGATGCTCTTCCCGCTGGTCGGGTGCATCTTCCCTGCCCTGTTCATCGTCATCCTGGGCCCCGCGATCATCCTGATCGTCAAGGGCCTGGGCTGAGCCAGGCCGGGCCGGTGGCCGCGCACAACCTGACGCGGGCCACGCTGGTGGCCGAGCGGGTCGAAGTCGGGTCCAGCCTGTGGGCCAAGTTCATGGGCCTGATGGGCCGGTCGGCGCTCGCCCCCGGCGCCTCGCTCTGGCTGCCCGACAGCAACGGGATCCACATGATGTTCATGCGCTTCCCGATCGACGCGATCTTCCTCGGCAAGCCGGCCCGCGTCGCCGCGACCTCCGGCCGATCCGGGGCCCGGGCGCTGGACGAGGCCGGTGTCCGCGAAGGTGCCCGGCGGGTGATCAGCGTCCATCGAGCCCTGCCCACATGGACCGGGCTGGTCCCGCTGATCCGGGGCGCCCATGGCTGCCTTGAGCTGGCGGTCGGTTCGATCGACGCGTCACGAACACAGGTCGGGGACTGGGTCGTCCTGGAGTAAGCATCGGGTGAGGGCCACCGGCCACGATGTCGGGGTGCGACGCCTCGTCGGTTCCCTGGGCAGCGCCGGCGCTCGGCTGCTGGACCTTGCCCTTCCCGCCACCTGCGCCGGCTGCGGACGGGAGGGCATGCCGTTGTGCGACGCGTGCCAGCCGACGCTGGATGCGCGGCTGTCGCTGCCGCCGGGCGTCACGCTGGGCCTGCCGGCAGACCTGCCTGCGCCGCTGCTCCAGCTGGAGTGGTGCGCCCCCTTCACGGGCGCCACGCGGCGAGCCCTCCACCAGCTCAAGTACGGTGGGGAGCAGCGCCTGGCCCGCCCGCTGGGTGCCGCCATCGCGCGACGCTGGGCACGCGCCGCGGCCGGTGGTGACCTGCTGGTACCCGTGCCGGTCCACCGGGAGCGGGCGCGGACACGGGGCTACGACCAGGCAGTCCTGCTGGCACGCGCGGCCGCCGATGGCCTCGGCCTGCCATGGGCCGCGCTGCTGGAGCGCCGCAGGGCAACCGTCGCGCAGTACCACCTGGATCGCGGGCACCGCGCGTCCAACGTCGCCGGCGCGTTCGGATTGGTGCCGGGCGCCATTGCCTCGACGGTCGCCGGCCGGTGGGTCGTCCTGGTCGATGACGTGGTCACCACCGGCGCAACCCTGGCCTCGTGCGCGGAGGTCCTTGCGGGCGCCGGCGCCCTGGGCGTCTCCGCGGTGACGGTGGCGCGGGAGCGCTGACGGCCGCTTCGGGGGTGATCCGCAGCGGGACCCGGCCGGGACCCGCCGTATACTCGAGGACGAGCCGGGAGGGGTGTCATCCCCACGGAACGCCGCTCGACGCGGGTCCCTGCGGCACCCTTCCTGGCAGCATGGAGGCCGATGTGCGGACGATCGTCAAGGGCAAGAACTTCGAGGTCTCGGACTACATTCGCTCGTACGCTGAGCGCAAGCTCCAGCGCCTGTCACGCATCGTCGAGGACTCCACCGACGCCCTGGTGGAGCTGTCGCTGGAGCAGCACCGCAGCGACTCGGATTCGCACATCGTCGATGTCGCCCTCGTGATCGACGGGCGTCCGGTGCGCAGCCGCGCGGCCGCGCTGACCCACAAGGTCGGAATCGACGAGGTGGTGGACAAGCTGGAGCGGCGGGCCATCGACTTCAAGTCCAAGCCGCGCTCCAGGATCCGGCCTGCCGCGGGCCTGAGCGCGACCGAGGAGCAACTCCCCACCGGATCCACTGATGCCGCGCGGACGCGCCAGGTGGTCAAGGTCAAGGCCTTCGACCTCGAGCCCATGTTCGAGGAGGACGCGATCGGGCAGATGGAGGCGCTGGGCCACGCGTTCTTCGTCTTCGTGAATGCCGAGGGGGAACGCGTGAACGTCCTGTACCGCCGCTCGGACGGCGACTACGGACTGATTGATCCGGTGATCCGGGCACTCCCCACCAGCCACCGCCGCGGTTTCGGTCGCTAGGCGACGGTGGGTCAGCCGGTGCGTCGGTAGATGCCGGACTCCCGGGTCAGCAGCTTCCCGCTGATCATGTACCGCCGCAACGATGCCACGTCTGGGTGGTGGAGGGCGAGCCGCAGGTTGACCTCCTTCTCCGGCCACGCGCCGTCTGGCTCCGGGAAGCAGCTCGCCAGCAGGTAGCGGAGAACCACCTCGCGCTTCTTCTCCTGGGCGGGGATCGACGCGAGCCGGTCTCCGACGATGAACGCGCGCAGGACCTTCGCGTCGTACGCGGCGATGGGCTGCCCGTCGGGTCCGGGCAGCCTGATTCCGTCCTCCGCCGTGCTCCCCCGCTCCAGCTGGTCCAGCTGCCGGCCGAGCGACTGCAAGGCATCGAGCCGGAGCGAGTAGACCACGTACGGCCGGTTGGGTTGCGCCGACACGAGCCCAGCCGCCTCCAGGCGCTTGAGGTGGTGGACGACGGTGCCGGGCGTGAGGCCGAGGGCGGCGGCCAACTCTTCGACCGCATACGAGCGCGCGGCGAGGAGGCCGACGATGCGCAGGCGCGACGCGTCTGAGAGGGCCTTCAGGGTGGCCAGCAGTTCGGCGTTCATGATGCGGGCAGCCTGCCATGCGATTTGATATCTGTCAAATCAGTGCCGTCTTCGGCTTGACCAGGGATCAAGCCTCGAGCCGCACCCCTCCGCTACGATGCCCGCGTGCAACAGGACGTACCAGCGCCTCGCCTGATCGGCCCGCATACGGCCCTCGGTGGCGGCATGGTCAAGGCCGCGGACCGGGCGGGCGAGATCGGGGCGACCGCGATCCAGGTGTTCGGTGACAACCCCACCGCCTGGCGGCGTCGAACCGAGCCGCCCGGGGAATCGCCGGCCTTCCGCGACCGTCTCGCCCATCACGGGATTGGGCCGGTCGCCATCCATGCCGCATACCTCGTCAACCTCGCGGGGCCGGACGCGGACCTCTACGAGCGCTCGATCGGCGTGCTCGTCGCGGACATGCGCGCGGCATCGGCATTCGCGGGCCGGTTCGTGAACGTCCACATCGGCTCCCACCGGGAGACCAGCGTGGAGGCGGGTATCGAGCGGGTCGCGCTCGGCATCGAGCGGGTCCTTGCGGAGGTCGAGGACGGCCCGGACGCCCCACAGCTGGTCCTGGAGAACGCGGCGGGCAGCGGCTGGGCGGTGGGCATCAACGTAGAGGAGCTCGCGCTCCTGGCCGAGGCGATCGCCGCCCGTGGGATCCCCCGGGAACGGGTGGGCTTCTGTTTGGACACCGCCCACCTGTGGGGCGCTGGTCACGAGATCAGCCGTCCGGAGATCGTGGACGCGCTGCTGGACGAGTTCGAGCGGTCGATCGGGCTGGACCGGCTGTCGATGATCCATCTCAACGATTCGAAGGCGGTGCTGGGCTCGCGCGCGGATCGGCATGAGCACATCGGCGCCGGCCAGATCGGCCCCGAGGGCCTGGGGCATCTCCTGCGCTCGGCGCGCCTGGCCAACGTCCCGTTCTACCTGGAGACGCCGGGGATGGACCTGGGCTACGACGCCATCAACCTGCAGCGCGCCCGCGACCTCGCCGCCGGCCGACCGCTGGCGCCGTTGCCAGAATCGGCGCTCACGATCAAGGGGAGCCGCGCCCGCGGCGCGCAGCCCGTCGAGCCCGTCGAGCCCGAGTGACCGACCCCATCGGTTCGACTGGGTCGTCCCCGCCGGCCGCCCGAGTGCCTCGTGGGCCCAATCTGGACGTCAGCCTCGACCCGGGTCGGCTGCGCTGGATCGTGCTGCCGACCCTGCTGGCCATGGCGACGTTCCTTCGCTTCCTGTCGCTGCCGGATCGCGGCATCTTCGACTCGGACCAGGGCCGGGACTTCCTCGTCCTGCGGTCGATGCTCGTGGACGGCGTCGTTCCGCTCCTGGGACCGCCCGCCTCGGTCGGCGGTGTCCACCACGGTGTCGTCTACTACTACCTGCTGGCCCCGCTCGCCTGGCTCAGCCACCTCGACCCGACCATCGTCGCGATGCTCTTCGCGACGGCGGGCGTTGGGGCGTTCTACCTGGTCTGGTGGCTCGCCAAGAGCATCGCCGGGCCCACGGCCGGCCTCGTGGCGGGGATGCTCTACGCGCTGTCGCCGACCGCGATCGCCGCGTCCATCACCAACTGGAACCCCAACTTCATCGGGCTCACCGCATCGCTGGCCCTGGCAGCCGCCTGGAAGGCGTGGATCACCCGCGACGGGCGCTGGTGGGCGCTGAGCCTGGTCGCGGCGGCCGTCACGATCCAGCTCCACGTCGTCTCCGTGCTCCTGGTCCCGCCCCTGGCCGGCCTCCTGGCAGCGGACCTGCGCCGATCCGTGGCGGGAGACGCGCGTCGGTCGCTCCTGCGCTGGATGTTCGCCGGGCTGGCCCTCTCGGCCCTCCTGTTCGTCCCGCTGTTGATCAACGAGCTGTCGACCGGCTTCTCCGAGGTACGAGGGGCGCTGACGTTCCTGGCATCGGACCGCGGGCCGGCCAGCCTGGATCCCGCCAGCCGCCTGCTCATCGTGGTTCTCAGGATCACCTCCTACCCAATCGTGGGGCTGATCATCGATGCTCCAACGGCCGCCAGCCTGCTCAGCCTTCTCGTCATCGCCTTCTGCGCCTGGCGCTGGCGAGCGGCCCGCGGCCATGAGCGGATCGCGGTTCGGCTCATCGTGGCCGTGCTCGGCGTGTCGGCCGTCGGCCTGACGCTCCTGGTGCCCGATCTCGGGATGGTGATCCGCGGCCTGCCCAACGACCACTACCACGCGTTCACAGACCCACTCATCGCGGTCGTGCTGGGCCTGGGGGTCGCAGCCATCGTGGGGCCGCGTTCGTCGGGGTCGCAGCGCCAGCGCCTGACCTTCCGCGCTGAGCGGATCCTGTTGGGTGCCGGGGTCATCGTGATGCTGGTCTTCGAGATCATTCGCCTGCCGCCGCCGGCCGATCCCAACGGCGGGTGGCCCGCCGCGTTGGCCGGGGCCGAGCGGATCACCCGCGCGACGCCGGCGCACACGCTGACGGTCGTGGGGCTGCCTGACTTCAAGCCGACAGGCACGGTGCTCTTCCCGCTCCTCCAACTGGGTCGCGAGGTGGTCAACGGCCAGGAGGCGAGTGAGGGGACACAGGCGGTGCCATTGAAGCCGGCGTCGGTCCCGCCGGGAGCGCTGGTGGTTGTGTGCGACAGGCTCTTCGAGCCGGTCTTTGGGCTTCCCTGCCGCGGGGAGGCCGAGGGCCGCATCACACACCCTGACTTCCCGGTGCTCCTCGACCGGTTCGACCTCTCACAGCGAACCACGATCTCCGTCTACGGGCCCACGGGTACGACGGGGCCCTAGGGGCGGGGCAGTCGGGAGGTCGTAGGGACGAGTCCGGCCAGGGGCCCGGGCTCGTGGCGGTCGGGGGTTCCGCGGGCGCTGGTAGGCGGTGCTAGTAGCGGCCGGGGGTTCCGCGGCCGCTCGTTCGGGCGGCGCGCGGGGGGAGCGGCGCGGAACGGGCGATACCCACGCGCGGCCCCGACGCCGGTACCGCCGACCAGACGTGCGGGCGGATCGGCATCGGTGCCTCGATGGCCTCGGGGAGCTCCCCGGCGGCGCGGGCCCGGCCGAAACGGCGGAGACGGATCGAGAGATAGAACTCCATCACCTGCCGGACGTCCGGCTCTGAGAGCAGCTCGTCGGAGCGGAGGGCGTACTCCACGCGCGCGGCGGGGTTCGTGGTGCCGGCCGTGACCAGCCCCAGGTACTGCGGCGGGTCGGCGTCATCGTGGATCTCGCGGAGCCCCTTGGCCAGCTTGGTCGCCGTCCCGAGGGACGGCATCCGATCGCCGCGGATCAGCCGGCTGATGGTCGAGTGGTCGACGCCGGACTGCTGCGCCAGCTGGCGCTGCGACATCTTCTTGACCTTGAGCTGGGCACGGAGCCACTCGTTGAAGGCCCGGCCATTCTGTTCGATCATGCCTCGATGGGACTCCCGGCGCGTCGCCTACGTCGCGCGACACTGGCGTCACTATCGAGGCAGGGAACCGCCGGCCATATCCCCCGTTGGTACGGGATCGGGCGGGATCCGGACGGGACTCCTGCCCTACTCGGTACCCCGGACCCGGGCGACGCCGGCCCCGCGGCGCTTCGGCGAGATCGCGTACACGATCGAGCCCAGCACGATGATCGACAGCACGCTGATCGCGCGGTCGACGAGGGTGATCGCCAGCGCCTCGGTCTGGCCGACACCATAGACCAGCGTCAGGAGCCCCACCACGCCGGTCTCCACGATGCCGATGCCGGCCGGGGTGAGGGGCACCGCCGTGAGGAGCGAGCCGGAGAGCGCGACGAAGAAGGCGCCGCTGATGCCCAGGCGGACATCGACGAAGCCAAAGGCCGCCACGACCAGGTAGAGCCGCACCGCCTCCGTCGCCCAGATGAGGCCCGTGAGCACGCCCAGGCGCGGCAGCGATCGGAGCGGAACGGCCCCGAACACGCCTTCCTCGAACCGGTCGTACAGCTCGACGACGCGGTGCGGAAACGGGAGGCGCGTCAGCAGTCGCCGACCGAAGTTTCGGAGGGTCAGCAGGCCCAGGGCCAGGACCGCGACAAAGGCGATGCCCACCGCAAAGACGGCCTGGACCTCGGGCGGGAGGCCGGTCCGAAAGCTGACGTAGCCTGCCGCGAGGCCCAGCACGGCGATGGCGAACAGGTCCAGGACGCGCTCGATGAAGACCGTGCCGAAGGTCCGCGACAGCGAGACGGGGGTGTTGATCTTGAGCAGGTAGGCTCGATACAGGTCACCCAGCTTGGCGGGGACCAGGCAGTTGACCAGCCAGCTGATGAAGATGATCTCGGTGGCGTCCCTCACGCCGAGCGACGCACCGGTCCGCCGCATGAGCATGCTCCAGCGCAAGCCGCGGAGCGGAAAGCCAAGGTAGTAGACCGCGAACGCCGCCAGCAGGTAGAGCGGGTTGGTCGCGAGGATCTTGCCCGGCAACTCCTCCAGCTTGAACCCGGGCAGCGACCGGGCGAAGAGCACCAGCAGGGCGATGGGCACCACGATCGAGACGATGGTGCGCGGCTGCCGGAGCCTCCGGCCCAGCGACAGCTCGTCGCGGGCCCGCCGTTCCTCTTGGTCCCCGCCTGTCGTGGCGGATGCCGCCGGCGTCTCGTGGTCCACGCCCGGTCCGTCCGTCGTCCCGCTCACCCGCGTCCCCCTGTTCCCGGACCGGCCGCCATCGGTCCGGCCAGCTGCTCCCGGTCCGTCGGCCGGATCCGTCCGTTGCCCCGCGCCCGGTTGATCACCTTGGCGAACGGCGTGATGGCTCGGACGCCGTACCACGCCCGCCCCGGCACCAGCTCCAGCGGTCCCTGCAGCGCGGCCAGGAGGCCCGCGGCCGTCGACGGATCGCCGTGCATGGCGGTGTACGCCACGGCGACCTCCAGCACGGAGTGCGAGTCGGACGAGGCCACCCCGGGCAGCCCGTGCTCGCGGGCAAAGGCCGCCGCCCGGTCGTTCCCGCCGCCGCCCAGCAGGCGGGCATTCCAGGCCTCCACCCAGTCCACCTGCGCCGCCAGCGCCTCCATCCGCTTGTCGCGCAACAGGGAGCCGCGCAGGCGGTCGAAGGGATGCGGGATGCCCACCAACCCGCCCTGTTCCCGGACGGCGGCGATGGTGTAGGCGGCGGGCCGGCCGGGCGGGACCGCCTCCTGGAGGAAGATGCAGATCAGGTCTCCGTCCGCCGTCCGGCACTCCTCGCCGACGATCACCGTCAGGCCTCCGGGCGCCAGGTCGCGCGCCTCGAGCGCGCCGTCGATCCGGTCGTGGTCGGTGATGGCGAGATGGGTCAGCCCACGCGCCGCTGCGGCCCGGACCACGGAGGCGATCGGTGCCAGCGAATCGAAGCTTGCCCGGGTGTGGCAGTGGAGGTCCACGAAGGCCCGCTGGGGCAACGCGGCCGGGTCGGTGGCCAGGCTCAAGTGGCCTGGACCAGTGACTTCTTGAAGAAGTCGAAGTGCTCCAACGCCAGGCCGGTTCCGGTCGCGACGCAGTTGAGCGGGTTCTCGGCGACGTGGCACGGGACCCCGGTCACCTGGGTGAGCAGCTTGTCGATGTTGCGGAGCAGCGAGCCGCCCCCGGACATGACCATGCCCTTGTCGATGATGTCGGATGACAGCTCTGGCGGCGTCTGCTCGAGGACCAGGCGGACGGCGCCGACCAGGGCCTGGAGCGGGGCCTCGATGGCCTCCATCACCTCGGATGAGGTGATGGGGATGGTGCGCGGCAGGCCGGCGATGAGGTCGCGGCCGCGGACCTCCATGGACAGCTCGCGGTCGAGCGGCAGGGCGGTGCCGATGGAGATCTTGACCTCCTCTGCCGTGCGCTCGCCGATCATGAGGTTGTACTTCTTGCGGATGTAGGTGGTGATGGCCTCGTCGAACTTGTTGCCGCCGACCCGCAGGCTGTGCGACACCACGATGCCGCCCAGCGCGATCACCGCAATCTCGCTGGTGCCGCCGCCGATGTCGATGATCATATTGCCGGACGGTCCGCTGATCGGGACGTTGGCGCCGATCGCAGCCGCGAGGGGCTCCTCGATCAGGTACGCCTCCTTCGCGCCGGCCTTGAGGGCGGCGTCACGGACCGCGCGCTTCTCCACGGAGGTGACACCGGCGGGGACGCTGATCATCACCTCGGGGCGTCCGAACTTGAGCCAGCCCTTGCGCGCCTTGTTGATGAAGAACCGGAGCATGGCCTCGGTGATGACGTAATCGGCGATCACGCCGTCCTTCATCGGACGGATGGCGGTGATGTTGCCCGGCGTCCGCCCGATCATCTCGCGCGCTTCCTCGCCCACGGCAACAATCCGGTTGTCGTCGCTGACGGCGACCACCGACGGCTCCTGGATCACGATCCCGCGGCCCTGGATGTAGACGAGGACGTTGGCCGTGCCGAGGTCGATGCCGATCTTCATGACGAGAGGGGGGTAATCCCTTCTGCAAGGCGCTGCAGGTGTGCGCCGAGGTCGACGAACTTGCGCTCGATGTTCTCATACCCTCGGTGAACGTGGTGAGCGCCGTGAATCACGGTCTCGCCCTGGGCCGCCAGCGCGGCCAGGATGAGCGAGGCGCCGGCCCGCAGGTCGCCGATCTCCACGTGGGCGCCGGTCAGGCGAGTGAGGCCCTCCACGATCGCGTGGTGCGGGTCCACCAGCTCCACGTTGGCGCCCATTCGGCGCAGCTCCGTCAGCCACTCCAGGCGGTCTTCGAAGATGGTCTCGTGGATCATCGAGCGGCCCTGGGCCTGGGTCAGGAGGACGCTGGTCGGCGGCTGCAGGTCCGTGGCCAGCCCGGGGTAGGCCGCCGTGGCGATGTCGCAGGCACGGAACTCGCCCGGTCCGGTGTCGGAGGCGTCCACCTCAATCCAGTCCGGACCACAGTCGTGGCGGACGCCCATCCGGTCGAAGACCGCGAGGAAGGCACGCAGGTGCTCGCAGCGGGCGCCCTGCAGGCGGATCTTCCCTCCGGTGATGGCGCCGGCCACCATGAACGTGCCCGCCTCGATCCGGTCGGGGACCACGTGGTGCTGTGCGCCCCGGAGGCGGCGCTTGCCCACGATCTCGATCGTGTCGGGGGCGGTGCGGCGGACGTCGGCGCCCATCTTGACCAGGAACTCGATCAGGTCGTCCGTCTCGGGCTCCTGGGCGGCGGGACGGATGACCGTCCGGCCGTCCGCCAGGGTGGCCGCGAGCATGGCGTTCTCGGTACCCATGACCGTCACGAACGGGAAGTTGATCTCGGCGCCGCGGAGACGACCGGGCGACTTGGCGTAGTAGTAGCCGTACCGGTACTGGATCTCGGCCCCCATCGCCCGCATCGCCTCGACGTGCAGGTCCACCGGTCGCCGACCGATCCGGTCGCCACCGGGGTTGCTGATGATGACCTCGCCGAAGCGCGCGAGGAGCGGGCCCAGGAGCATGAATGACGCCCGCATCTTGGCGGCCGCCTCGAGCGGGACGAAGAGCCAGTCCACGTCGCCGGCCGCGACTTCGTAGACGTTGGGTTCCGGGTGGTCGACCACCACGCCAAGGTCGCGGAGCGTCTCGGCCATGACGCGGACGTCTTCGATCTCGGGCACGTTGGTGAACCGGCAGCGCTCACCGGTGAGGCAGGCGGCCGCCAGCAGCTTCAGGGCGGCGTTCTTGGCCCCGCTGATGGGCACGCTCCCGTGGAGCGGCCGTCCGCCGGCGACCCGGAAGACCTCGTGCGGGATCTCGGGCGGGCGGTACTCCCAGTTGAACGGTCGCGCCTCCGCCACGTGGCTAGCCGCGGTGCCGCGGACCCTCGCGGTGGCGACGCTCGGCGACGCGGATCCGGATCAGCGCCTGCTGGAGCGCGGCCCGGGCGGTCGACAGGTCGACGCCCTCGCTGAAGCCCGTCTCGAGCGCCTTCTGGGCGGCGCGCTGCGCCTCGCGGGCGGCCTCCAGGTCGATCTCGGAGGCGAGGTCCGCCAGCTCTGCCATCACCACGACCTTGTCGGGCCGGACCTGCAGGAAGCCACCGAAGATCGCGAACGATTCCTCGGTGCCCCCCTTGCGGATCCGCAGCTCGCCCGCACCCAGGGTGGAGACGAGCGGCGCGTGATGGGGCAGGACGCCAAGCTCGCCTTCGCTGCCGGGCAGCACCACCGCATCCACCTCGTCGGCGTATGCCTGGCGCTCTGGCGTGACGATCTCGAGCCGAAGCGGCATGGTCAGCTGGCCATCTTCGCGGCGGTCTCGCGGACGTCATCCACGGTGCCGGCCAGGAAGAACGCCTGCTCGGGCAGCGTGTCCGTCTTGCCCTCGAGGATCTCCTTGAACGACGCGATGGTGTCCTTGATGGGCACGTACTTGCCGGTGCGGCCGGTGAAGACCTCGGCGACGAAGAACGGCTGGCTCATGAACCGCTGCAGGCGGCGGGCCCGCGCGACCGTGGCCTTGTCCTCCTCGGAGAGCTCGTCGACGCCCAGGATGGCGATGATGTCCTGGAGGTCGCGGTAGCGCTGCAGGACCCGCTTGGTCTCCTGCGCCACGTCGTAGTGCTCCTGGCCCACGATCAGGGGATCCAGCACGCGAGACGTGGAGGTCAGCGGATCGACGGCCGGGTAGATGCCCAGCTCGGCGATGCTCCGCTCCAGGCGGATGGTGGAGTCGAGGTGTCCGAAGGTGGTGGCCGGCGCCGGGTCGGTGTAGTCGTCGGCGGGGACGTAGACGGCCTGCAGGGAGGTGATGGATCCGTTCCGGGTGGACGTGATCCGCTCCTGGAGCGCGGCCATCTCGGTGGCCAGGTTGGGCTGGTAGCCCACGGCGGACGGCATCCGGCCCAGGAGGGCGGACACCTCGGAGCCGGCCTGGGTAAACCGGAAGATGTTGTCGATGAAGAGGAGCACGTCGCGGTTCTCGACGTCGCGGAAGTACTCCGCCATGGTCAGGCCGGTCAGGCCGACGCGCTGGCGGGCACCGGGCGGCTCGTTCATCTGGCCGAAGACGAAGGCCGTCTTGGCGATGACGCCCGACTCGGTCATCTCGGCGATGAGGTCGTTGCCCTCGCGGGATCGCTCCCCCACCCCGGCGAAGACGGAGACGCCCGAGTGCTCCTGGGCGACGTTCCGGATCAGCTCCTGGATGATGACGGTCTTGCCGACGCCGGCGCCACCGAAGATGCCGATCTTGCCGCCCTTCTTGAAGGGGCAGATCAGGTCGATGACCTTCAGGCCGGTCTCGAAGACCTCCACCTCGGTCGACTGCTGGTCGAAGGCCGGGGGGGTTCGGTGGATCGGGAGGACCTTGGCGCGCGAGACCGGCTCCTTGCCGTCGATCGCGTGACCCAGGACGTCGAAGACGCGGCCGAGGGTGACCTCGCCCACCGGGACGCTGATCGGCGCGCCGGTGTCGGCGACCATGGCCCCGCGGGCCAGGCCGTCCGTGGTGGTCATGGCCACGGAGCGGACCCAGTTGTTGCCGAGGTGCTGCTGGACCTCGCAGGTCAGCGGCTCCTGGCCCTCGCGCTGGATCTCGACGGCGTTGAAGATGCCGGGCAGCTGGCCGGCGGGAAACTCGATGTCGACCACCGGTCCGGTGATCTGGATGACGCGCCCAAGGGCGCTGCCGGTCGCGGCGGGTGCAGCGTTCGCCATGGTGCGGGGGGCCTCCTTGTCCTGCGGCCTAGAGGGCTCGAGCCCCGGTCGCGATCTCGATCATCTCGCGGGTGATGTTGGCCTGACGGACCTTGTTGTAGGCGAGCGTCAGGTCTTCGATGAGCTCTTCGGCGTTCTCGGTCGCGCTCTTCATGGCGACCATTCGGCTGGATTCCTCGCTCGCCTTGGACTCGAGCACCGCCTGGTAGAGGCGGGTCGCCACATAGCGCGGCAGGAGCTGTTCGAGGACGGCAGTCGGGCTGGGCTCGAAGATGAACTGGTTGCCCGGGATGCCGGCGCTGTCCTCGGAGGCGCGGATGGGGAGCAGCTGGTTGAGCGTGGGACGCTGCACCAGCGTGGAGACGAACCGGCTGAAGATGATGTCCACCCGACCGTACTTGGCGGCCAGGAAGTCCTCGGCGACCAGGCGGGCCAGCGGCAGGACGTCGGCAAACTTGGGGCGGTCGCCGAAGCCGGCGAAGTGGGCGTCGATCGGCACGCCGGCCCGACGCATCGCGTCCCGGCCCTTGCGGCCCACCGTGATGGTGGTCAGGTCCCCGGCATGCTCCACGATCTCGCGGGCCGCATACCGGACGGTGTTGGTGTTGAACGGGCCCGCGAGGCCGCGGTCCGAGGTCACCAGCACGATCAGGCGCTTGCCACCTTCGGGGGTGGCGAGCAGGGGATGCTCGTCGCCGCCGAGGACCGTGGCGATGTCCGCGAGGACCTCCTCCAGCTTGTCGGCGTAGGGCCGCGAGGCGATCGTGGACTCCTGGGCGCGCTTGAGCTTGGAGGCGGCCACGAACTGCATGGCGCGGGTGATCTGCTTGATGTTCTTGACCGAGCCGATGCGAATCCGGATCTCGCGCTGGCTAGGCATCTAGCGCACCCCGCCGCTGCGAGCAGTGGTTCGGCATCGTGACTACGCGAGGAAGGACTGACGGAACGACGAGATCGCCTCGTCGAAGGCCTTGGCCAGGTCATCCGAGAGGGTCCTGGTTGCGGCCAGCTCCGTCAGGATCTGCGGCCGCTCGGTCTCGAGGAATCGGTAGTACTGGATCTCGAAGTCCTTCACGCGGGGCGTGGGGATATCGTCGAGGGCGCCCTTCGTGGCGGCCAGCAGGATGGCGACCTGCTTCTCCACCGCGAGCGGTGCGTACTGCGGCTGCTTGATGACCTCGGACAGCTTCTCTCCGCGGGTCAGCTGGTCGCGGGTGGCCTTGTCCAGGTCGCTCGCGAACTGGGCAAACGCCGCGAGGGAGCGGTACTGGGCCAGGTCCAGCTTGAGCGGACCGGCCACCTTCTTCATCGCCTTGGTCTGGGCCGCCGAGCCCACCCGGGAGACGGAGATGCCGATGTTCAGCGCGGGCCGCTGCCCGGCGTTGAAGAGGTCCGTCTCCAGGAAGATCTGGCCGTCGGTGATGGAGATGACGTTGGTGGGGATGTAGGCCGAGACGTCACCCGCCTGGGTCTCGATGATCGGCAGAGCCGTCAGCGAGCCGCCGCCATGCTCGTCGTTGAGCCGCGCCGCGCGCTCCAGGAGCCGGCTGTGCAGGTAGAAGACGTCGCCGGGGTAGGCCTCGCGACCGGGCGGGCGCCGCAGGAGGAGCGCCATCTCGCGATACGCCCACGCGTGCTTGCTCAGGTCGTCGTAGACGCACAGGGCATCCTTGACCAGGCCCTGGCCGGCGACGTTGACGCCAACCTCCATGACCTCCTCGCCCATGGCCACGCCGGAGTAGGGGGCGAGGTACTGGAGCGGGGCGGGGTCTTCGGCGCCGGCGACGACCACGATGGTGTGCTCCATCGCGCCGTACTTCTCGAGCGTGGCCACCGTGTTGGCGACGGTGGACAGCTTCTGGCCGATCGCCACGTAGATGCAGACCAGGCCCTTGCCCTTCTGGTTGATGATCGTGTCGATCGCGATGGCCGTCTTGCCGGTCTGGCGGTCGCCGATGATCAGCTCGCGCTGGCCGCGGCCGATGGGGATGAGGGCATCGATGGCCTTGATGCCGGTCTGGACCGGGGTATCGACGCCCTTGCGGACGATCACGCCCGGGGCGATCCGCTCGACCGGGCGGGTCCGGGTCGCGAGGATGGGGCCCTTGTCGTCGAGCGGGCGGCCGAGCGGGTCGACCACGCGCCCGATCAGGGCCTCGCCGACCGGAACCTCGACGACACGACCCGTCGTCTTGACGATGTCGCCTTCCTTGATGGACTTGGGGTCGCCGAGGATGACCGCGCCGACCGTCTCCTCCTCGAGGTTGAGCGCCATGCCCATGACGCCGCCCGGGAACTCGAGCAGCTCGGACGCGAGTGCGCCCTCCAGCCCGTAGATCTGGGCGATGCCGTCGCCGACCTCCACGACCGTCCCGACGTTGCGGGTGTCGGCGGTGGTATCGAAGCTGTCGATCGCCGACCTGATGATGCTGATGATCTCGTCCGAGCGAATGGCCATCGGTTCTCCGTTCAGTGAGCCGAGCGAGAGCCGGTCACGAGCTGGGTCCTGAGCCGCTCCAGGCGACCTCGGACGCTGGCGTCGAGCAGCTGGTCGCCGACCCGCACGGTCAGCCCGCCGATGAGGGCGTCGTCGACGCGGACCGTGAGGTCCACGTCGCCGCCGGTCATCTCGGCAAGCTTGGCGCGAAGGGCGCTGGTCTCGTCCGCGGAGAGCGGCGCTGCGCTCGTCACCACGGCCTCGACCACGCCCCGGCGGCGATTGAGGAGACGCTGATATTCCGCCGCCACGGCGGGAAGGATCTCGGCCCGGCCCCGCTGCACGAGGAGTCGAGCCATGTTGAGCACGTTCTGGGGGACGCGTCCGTCGAGGAGCCCCTGCGCGAGCGCCGTCCGCTGGACGAGCGGGATCGAGGGGTTGTCCACGAGCGGCGCGACGAGCTCTCCCGTGAGGAGCTCGGCGGCCTGCCGCAGGCCATCGGCCCACGCATCGAGGGCGTCGTCGCGCAATGCGATCTGGAACGCCGCCTCCGCGTATCGACGGGCGGCGATCGACGGCCTTGCCATCAGCTCCTCGACGCCCCGCTGGGCTCGGCGAGGAACTCCTCGACGAGTCGACGCTGGCGCTCCCCGTTCATCGAATCGCGGACGACCTTGCCGGCGGCCGCAAGGGCGAGGTCGGCGACCTCGGCCCGAAGGTCGCTGAGGGCCTTCTGCTTCTCGGCGGCAATCTCGGCGGCGGCGCGGGTGCGCATCCGATCGAGCTCGTCGCGGGTCGCGGCGATGTCCGTGTCGCGAGTCTCCTGGGCGACCTTCTGGGCGCGGGCCAGGATGTCGTTCGCCTCTCGGCGCGCCTCGGCAAGGGCGGCAAGCCGCTCCTGCTGCGCGGCTTCGCGGTTGCGGCGGGCCTCCTCGGCATCCTTGAGCCCCTGGTCAATCCGGGCCCGACGGTCGTCCAGCATCTTGCTGATGGGACCGAAGGCCACGGCCTTGATGACGAACAGGAAGAACAGGAAGTTTGCCGCGGAGACGATGATCCAGAAGCCGTTGATGACCAGGCCGGCGCTCTCTCCGCCCGTTTCGGCGGCGAGCGGCGTCGAACCGAGCGCCACGGCCCCGGCAACGGCCAGAAGGTTCACCGGTGGTTCTCCGTTTCCTGGCTGGCTACTTGATGAAGATCGTCAGGATGCCGACGACGATCGCGAGGACGCCGAGGCCTTCGGCGAAGGCCGCGAGGATGATCGCAAGGCCGCGGATCTGACCGGCTGCGTCGGGGTTGCGCCCGATGGCGCTGCTGGACATGCCGGCGAGGATGCCGATGCCGATGCCGGGGCCGAGGACGCCGAGGGCGGCGAGGCCTGCTCCAAGATGCTCCATGTGCGGACTTCCTCCTTCTCCCCGGGTGGGCCCGGGCTATTGGACCGAGTTGGTGGGTTCAGTGGCTCGCGTGATGGGCGGCTGCCGGCTGGCCATCGAGCTCGATGTCCGGGTCGGCGACCGGCAGGGCGTGGGGCTCCAGGTCGTGGCCGGGGCCTTCGGGGTGGTGGCTCTCCACGGCGGCAAGCGTGAACATCAGCGTGAGCACGCTGAAGATCAGCGCCTGGACAAAGTTCAGGAGGAACTCCAGGCCCACCAGGGCGACCGGGATGATCGCGATGGTCAGCGAGGTCATGACCGCCAGGGCCACCTCCCCGCCGAAGATGTTGCCGAAGAGTCGCATGGAGAGCGTCAGGGGCTTGACGAACTCGAGGAGGAGCTCGATGAGGCCCACGAACATCCCGATGACGCCCGCGCCGACCCCGTGCTTGAACTCCCCGATGGGGAAGAACTTGGACAGGTAGCCGCGGACGCCCAGCCGGCTGAAGCCCTGCCACTCGAAGAAGCCGAAGGCGACGAGCGCCAGGCCGATGGTGATGTTCACGTCGCTGGTGGGCGCGCGCAGCTCCTCCAGCTTCCCGATGGGCGGCACGAGGCCGCTCCAGTTGGAGAACAGGATGAACAGGAAGAACGCGGCAAAGAGCGGGATGTAGCGCTTGGCCTCCGGACCACCGAGCGACGTGCCGAAGCCCTCGAGGGACTCGTACGCGAACTCGATGAAGTTCTGGCGGCGGCCGGGGAGCAGCTTGAGCCCCCGGCTGAGGAGGAAGACGCCGATGAGCACCACGGCCATCACGATCCACGAGGTCAGGATGGTGCTGGTGATGCTGGGGTGGAACTGGACGATGCCCTCGGCGGGCTCACCCGGCGCGAGGTCGAGGACGACGTGCGGCGCCGGCAGCTCCAGGTTGGCGACGATGCCGTCAGCCGGGAAGGCGAAGGCATCACCGGGCTGGCCGCCCTTGGGGAACGGGGGCAGGAAGATGGCCGCGAGCACGTCCACGACGATGACCGCGACGAGCGCCATGAGGATGGCGTTCTTCGGCGATCGCTTCGCCGGGGTCGCCTGTCCGTCCTGCTGCTGAAGTGCCGCGGTCACGCTCGCTCCACATACGCGAGCACGGCCACGCGGCCGTGCTCAGCCTTGTCGATTTCCTCCTGGTGGGACGGGTCCGTCATCGAACGAGGCCAGGAACCTCTTGATGAGGCTCCATGTGCCGCGCGCCCCGATGCCCATCCCGAGGAACAGGCCGACCAGGACGAAGACGGGAAGGGTGGCCAGCTGTTTGTCCACCCAGTAACCGATACCCACGCCTGCCAGCGTCGCCACGAGGAGGATGAACCCAATCTCCGAGAAGAGGGCCAGATAGCCCCCGGTTCGGCCGGGCTCGATCATCTGTGACCTGACAAGGCAGGCGGATTGTAGCAGGTGAGCAGGGCTCGGCGCGGCGCCACGGCCGCTGCGGTGGCGCGCTGGGCAGGCCGATTCCCTTGTGTTTCGTGCGTGGGAGTGACGGATTGGCCCGCCGGCCGTCCGGGGCCGCAGCGCATCAGCCGCAGGCCCGCGCTTCGTCCGGGAGGAGCGGCCGCACGGCGAGCGTCCAGTCCACGCCGGCCTGCCGGTAGCGCGTGATCTGCGTCGCCTGCCCCATGACGGCCGTGAACGCCGGGACCAGGGGGCCCTGGATGACGCCACAGCCGGAACCGGGTGGGAGATTCGCGGGTGCGAGCGACGCGAGGACGGGCAGGGCAGCGGGCCAGTCCACGACGTTGGGCGCGGGCTGGCCCTGGGCGGAGTCGGTTGCCCTGGTCGCATAGATCCGGTACGCGGTCGGGGCATAGGTCGTCGTGCTGGTCGCGCCGACGTATGCCTGCACCTGCCTGACCAGGTTCGCGATGGCCGTCCTGGCCGCCTTCTCCTCGGCCGAGGCGCCCTGGTCCGGCTGGAACCCCAGCGCGTAGATGCTCAGCCGGTGCGGCCCGTCGGCGTCGATGAAGGTGATCACGGTGGTCTCGACATCAGCGACCGGCGCGGACGTGTATGAGCGGTCGGGGCCGGCGAGGCCGGCGCCTCGGGCCGCGGCCGTGATCCCGTCGATCCCGTCGCGGCCAAGCTGGTGGAGCATCAGTGGCGAGACGGCCGGTCCCGGGTAGATCGCCGGGACCGCACCGGGCTCGATGACGCGCCCATCGGCATAGACCGTGACCTGGGGGAGCCGCGTCACGAGGAATCCCGGCGGCACAAAGCCGCCATCGGCGGCAATCCGCAGCAGGAGCGCGTCCGGTCCGGCGCTCCCGGCCGGCATGGAGGGCCGGAGCGACTCGCCGGGCGCAGACGTGGACGAGGCGGACGGCCCAGCCGACGAGCACGCGGCGAGCAGGGCCATGGTCGCGATCAGGGGCACGACCAGCCGGGTGGGCCGCGTCACCGGACGCCGGGGCGGGGATGGGCGCATGCGGCGCTCCTGTGTTCGGCGATGGATGCCCCCGACGCGCGGGTGGCGGACCGGGTTCCGCGGCTGCTAGGGGACCTGGATGAACGTCACGTCCACGGTGCAGTCGGCGACGATGGTGCTGGTGGTGTACGTGACGTCAACGACGAACCCGCTGCAGCCCGTGATCGTGGCTACAGCCCAGTTCAAGTCGGGCGTCACCGTGAGCGTCACCGTCGTGCCGAGCGTCGCCGGCTGGGATGTCGGGGTGATCGTGCCGCCGATCCCGCCCACGACGTTGCCGGAAACGGTGTAGACGGGCAGCGGCGTGGGTGTTGGCGTGGGATCCGGCGTGGGAGTTGGCGTGGGCGTGGGATCAGGCGTGGGCGTGGGCGTAGGCGTGGGCAGCGGGGTCGGCGTTGGCGTGGGATCCGGCGTGGGTGTTGGCGTGGGCGTCGGCGTTGGCGTGGGATCCGGCGTGGGTGTTGGCGTGGGCGTTGGCGTTGGCGTGGGATCCGGCGTCGGGGTCGGGCTGGGCGTGGGCGTGGGCGTGGGATCCGGCGTAGGCGTGGGTGTCGGGCTGGGCGTAGGCGTCGGGCTGGGCGTCGGCGTGGGCGTCGGGCTGGGCGTGGCGCCCGGCTCCGGCGTGGGGGCGGGCGTGGGCGTCACGGCCGGTCGCGCCGTGGTCCGCGGCGTGGGCGGCGCCGTGATCTCGGGAGCCGGTCCGGGGTCCGTGTCCGGGGCGGCCGTGGCCTCGACCGGGGTCGGAACGGCGGTGGGCGTCGGCGGGGGCGGCGTATTGCGGTTCGGCGTCGGTGAGGGCGGCCGCGTCGCCTGGGCCGCGATCAGGCTCCCGCTTGGCTGCACGGACGGCTGGGAGGCCGCCTGGGACGGCTGCGAGACCGCCTGGGACGGCAGGAAGCGCGTTCCGACGAGGATCAGGGCCGCGACGATGAAGAGGGCGATGGAGGTATCGCGCCAGAGCCGCAGGCGCGGGCTGGGCGCAGGGGCGATCCGTCGTCGCTTGCCTCGGCGAACAGGGTCGGTGGCCCCGGTCGGTGTGCTTGCCGACGGCGGCGCGGCGGGCGTGAGGGGCGCGGCCTGGGGCCGTGCGACAGACGCGGCCACGGGGGCCACGGGGGCCACGGGGGCCACGGGGGCCACGGGGGCGGACGGTGCCGGCTGGTCCAGGCCCAGCCGCCGCATGATGTGGACCGTGTCCTGCTCGTGGACGCTCTGGCCCGCGCCGGGCCTCGGCTCACGCCGGGTCAGCCACGCGACCAGGTCGATCAGCGTGTCGCGAAGTGAGCCAAGTGCCTCGTCGACCGCCTCGCCCAGGGTGCTCCCGGTGGGCGCGGTGACGAAGACCATGACCACGACCGTGACGAACAGGATGAACAGGAAGAAGAGGGCGGGATCCATGAAGTAGGCAGCCTATCACCTACGCGCGGGGCTTCCCAACACCCACGACCTGCGGGCCGTCAGTCGTCGGCTTCGGCCATCTCGTCGTCGAGCTCCATCGCCTCGTACGAGTGCGGCTCGAGCGCCGCCGCCGCAAACCGGCCCCTCGTCAGGACGAACAAGACAAGCCCAAACCCCACCATGACGCCCAGGAAGGCGTAGACCTGGCCGGTGACCGACAGGATCAGGCTGAGCGCCCCAAGGCCCGCGCAGATTCCGTAGATCAGGAGCACGGTCTGTCGCTGGGAGAGTCCCAGGTCCAGCAGTCGATGGTGGATGTGGCCGCGGTCGGGGGTGAAGGGAGACCGTCCCGCCGCGATTCGACGAACGATGATCCAGAAGGTGTCGATGATGGGCACGCCCAGGACCAGGAGGGCCACCGCCACCTTCGCGGTCCCCAGCACGGCCAGCGTGGACAGCGTGAAGCCCACGAACATCACGCCACTGGTTCCCGCGAAGATGCTTGCGGGATGGAAGTTCCAGCGCAGGAACCCGAGCAGGGCGCCGGCGAGGATGAAGCACAGCAGGGCGACAAACGGCTGCGAGATCGACTGCGTGAGGCTGAGGACCCCGAGCGTGATCGCGGCAATCACCCCGATCCCCGACGAGAGCCCGTCCAGGCCGTCGATGAAGTTGATGCTGTTGATGACGCCCATGATCCAGAGGACCGTGAAGCCGGCGGCCCACAGCCCCTCGATCGGGATCTTGCCGGCCCCAAACGGGTTGTCGACCGAGCCCACCTGGATGCCCGCGCTGACCACGACGACCGCCACGCCAAACTGCCCGAGGAACTGCCAGCGCGCCCGCAGGTCATAGACATCGTCCAGGGTGCCGATGATGGCCGCGGCCGCGCCGCCGGCCAGCACGACGACCAGCTGGGCGCTGGTCAGGGAGGCCGGCAACGGGATGCCTGCCGCGGTCGGACCAAGCAGCGCCAGGAGCCCGGCGACCACGACGAATGCCGTGGCCACCGCCAGCCCACCGCCGCGAGGCATCGGGTGGAGGTTCACCCGGCGATGGTTCGGATGGTCCACGGCGTCCGCGGCGATCGCGAGCCGGCGCACCACCGGCGTCAGCAGGAACGTCACCAGCGCGGCCGCTGCGAAGGCCGCGACGATCCAGGGCAGCGCGGCGATCACCCCGTCGTCGAGCATCATCCCCGAAGGCGTCCTGGGCGCCCAGCGGTCATCGGGCGGACCCCGACATCAGTCCGGCGCCATCCCGGGGACGGGGAAGCGGGCGACCAGGGCCGCCACCTCGGCGGCCAGCGACGCCTGGCTCGACGGGTCATCACGGGTCTGGAGGCACGTAACGATGAGGCGGGCGATGGTCCGCATCTCGTCGGGCCCAAAGCCGCGCGACGTGGTGGCCGGCGTCCCGACCCGGATTCCGGACGACGTGTTGGCGCCGTTCTTGTCGAAGGGAATCTGGTTCTTGTTGACCGTGATCCCGATCTCGTCGAGCAGGTGCTCCGCTTCCTTGCCCGTCACGCCCAGCGGCGTGACATCGACGAGCATGAGGTGGTTGTCCGTGCCGCCGGAGACCAGGCGGGCCCCCTGCGCCGCGAGGGCCTCGGCGAGCACCTTCGCGTTCTCGATCGTGCGGCGCTGGTCGGTCCGGAACGGCTCCTGGGCCGCCAGGTGGAGGGCGACAGCCTTGGCGGCGATCACGTGCATCAGCGGCCCGCCCTGCGTGCCGGGGAAGACGTTCTTGTCGATGCTGGCGGCGAGCGACCCCTTGACCGTCGGGAACCGGGCCGGGTCGATCCCTGCCGGGAGCTCCTTGCGGCTGAAGATCAGGCCACCCCGCGGGCCGCGCAGGGTCTTGTGCGTGGTGGTGGTCACGATGTCGGCGTGCGGGAACGGCGACGGGTGCACCCCGGCCGCCACCAGCCCCGCGACGTGGGCCATGTCGACGAAGAGCAGGGCGCCGACCCCGTGGGCAATCTCCGCGAGGCGCGGGAAGTCCCAGGTGCGCGGATAGGCAGACGCGCCGGCGACGAGCACCTTGGGTCGGAACTCACGGGCCTGCTGCTCGAGGGCGTCGTAATCGACCTGCTCGGAGTCCTCGCGGACCCCATACGAGGCGACCTCGTACAACCGGCCGCTGAAGTTGAGCTTCATGCCGTGGGTCAGGTGGCCGCCCTGGTCCAGCTTCATGCCCAGGATCCGGTCACCCGGCTCGATCACGCTGAAGTAGGCGACCATGTTCGCCTGGGCACCCGAGTGGGGCTGCACGTTGACGTGCTCGGCGCCCGGGAAGAGGGCGAGGGCACGCTCCTGGGCGAGGCGCTCGGCGACGTCCACGTACTCGCAGCCGCCGTAATAGCGCTTGCCGGGCAGGCCCTCCGCGTACTTGTTGGTCAGCCAGCTGCCCTGGGCCTCCATCACGGCTTCCCAGACGTAGTTCTCGCTGGCGATCAGCTCGATCTTGTCGCGCTGACGGCGACGCTCGCCCTCCATCGCCGCCCACAGATCAGGATCGACCTCGGCGATGCTGCCCCGGCCAAGTCCGGTTGCGTCCACTGCCGCCACCTCCACCTTCGTACACGTCGGCTGCCTTCGCGGCAGCCGGCGCATGGCCGAACCCTCCCGCGGACGACCGTATCTTCCCACGACCGGCGACCCGGCCGAGCGGGCGAGCCGATCAGGACGCCCCGGGGCCCACGAGCGAAGTGCCGGCCGCGACCAGGATGGCCTGGATTCGCTCGCCGGAGATGGCGCCGGCCCGCAGCAGCCTGGGCTCCGGGCCCGACAGGTCCACGACCGTCGACGGCTGCCCACCGGCGGACGGACCGCCGTCGAGCACCAGGTCAACCGCGTCGCCGAGCGAGTCCACGACGTCTGCCGCCGATCGCGCATCAGGCCGGCCGGACCGGTTCGCCGATGTGGTCGGCAGCGGCCCAAGCACCGCCGCCATGGCGCGCGGAGCCGGGTGGTCGGGCACCCGGAGGCCGACCGTGGGGGCCCCGCCGGTCAGGGAGCGGGGCAGCGCCACTTCGGGCCGACGACGAAGGATCAGCGTGAGCCCACCCGGCCAGAACGCCCCGGCCAGGGCGGCGGCAGGCGCATCCATGATCCCGATCCCGGCCGCCTGTGCCGCGTCGGCGAGGAGGAGCACGATCCCCTTCTCCGGCGGGCGTTCCTTGGCGGCAAAGAGGCGCTCGATCCCGCCCTCGACGGCCAGGTCCACCGCGATGCCGTAGACGGTGTCCGTGGGGAGGGCAACGACGCCGCCGGCACGGAGGACGGCGACCGCCGCCGCTCGGCCGGCCGCGTCGTCGGCGACCAGGCGGACCGTCACCGCGACTCGGCCAGGGGCTCCGGGAGGGCGCCGGGCTCGGAGAGCGGCTCGGCGACCCCTGCGTGCTGGGCGGAGACCGCCTCGGCCATCGCCTGTTCCGCCCGGTTGGCCGCGTCACCCTCGCCGGGGAGGTCGGCCAGGTGGCGCTCCGCGGCGAAGCGAAGGGCGTTCAACCGCACGTCACCCGGTCCGGCCAGGATCAGCGCCTCGATGATCTCGGCGGCTCCCTGTTCGAAGACTGAGGGGGCGATGTAGCGGGCCTGGAGCTTGAGCTCGAGCGGGGCATTCGTCATCGCCACCCCGTGGCCGGCGGCCGCGACCATCTCCAGGTCGTTGAGCTGGTCGCCGATCGCCATCACCTGCTCCAGCGGGATCCCCTGCCGGCGCGCCAGCCAGCGGAGGGCGCGGCCCTTGTTCACCCCTGGCGCCACGAACTCCAGGAAGCGCGGGTGGCTGATCGTGGGCTGCGCGATATGGCCGACGGCGGCCCACGCGGCGCCGACCAGCGACTCGGGGATCGGCGGCTCGCCCACGGCGGTCACCTTGGACACCGGGTGACGGAGCACGGTGAAGAGATCGTCGACCGGGTACGCCAGGGCGCCCAGGAACGCCTGGTACTCGGCCCACCGGGCGTCGTCGGCCTGGATGATGAACCGCTCGAGGTGGTTCACGTGCGCGCCCAGGCCGTTGGCATGTGCCCAGCGCACGGCCGCGAGCGCGCCCTCGGAGCTGATCGGCTCGTGGAACAGGAGCCGGCCGGGTCGCTCCTCGCCGGCACCGCGGATCTCGCGGACCACCGCGCCCTGGTAGCCGACGATCGGGTCGACCAACCGCATCTGGGCCGCGAAGCGGAGGCCGCTGGTGGGCATCCGGCCGGTGATGACGGAGACACGCACGCCGGCGTCCAGCGCGGCACGCACCGTGTTCCGCGTGTGCTCCGGGATGACGCGGGTCTCGTGCACCAGCGTGCCGTCGATGTCCAGGGCCAGCATCCGGATGGGGAAGACCGGCTGGACCGAGCGGGCGACGAACGCGCCGCCGTGGCGCTTCATGACTGCCCTGCGATGCGCCCGGGGCCGGCCGCGATCCCGGCCTGATCACGAGCCACCAGGGCAACCCGCGGCAGGCCGGCCAGATCCGGTTCCACGCGACACGCCCAGCCGGGCAGGACGGCCACCACCGCGGCCACGATCGCGGCTCCCTGGTCGCCGCCGATCTCGAGGAGGGCGACGCCGGCGGGCGCCAGCCTGGCGGGCAGGAGGGCAAGGAGCCGGCGGATCACGTGGAGGCCATCCGGACCGCCATCCAGCGCCAGGGCGGGCTCGAAGGAGGTGTCGACCGGGAGGTGCGGTACGTCGCCGGAGGCGACGTACGGGAGGTTGGCCAGGACCAGGTCAAACATGCCCGGATCCGCGGGGAGGAGGTCCGCCGCGCTGAGCGCCACGACGTCGGCCAGGCCGTGCGCCGCCAGGTTCGATCCCGCCAGCGCGAGCGCGCCGTCCGAGATATCCGTGGCCATGATGCGCACGGCGCCCAGCAGTCCGCCGGCACCAAGCGCCGTCGAGAGCGCGACGGGGATGGCGCCGCTGCCGGTGCCCACGTCCACGATCCGCAGCGGCTCGGCGGCGGCGCTGCCATCCCGCGCGGCCAGGCGGCCCAGGGCCTGCCGGGCCGCGAGCTCCACCAGCAGCTCCGTCTCGGGCCGCGGGATCAGCGCCCGCGCGTCCACGTGGAGCTCCAGCCCAAAGAACTCCTTGACGCCGCGGATGTAGGCCACCGGCTCCCCGCGCTCGCGCCGCGCGATGGCCGCCTCGTAGGCGGCGGCGGCGGCCCGGTCCACGGTGCGCTCGGGGTGCGCCACGATCGCCGTCCGCTCGAGGCCGGCGGCCTGGCCAAGCAGGAGCTCCGAGTCGAGGCGTGGCCGCTCCGTGCCCGCGGCCCGCAGCCGGTCGATTCCCTCGCGCAGCAGGTCCGCGACGGAGGGGCCCGAGGCGGGGGCCTCAGCTCCCGGCACGACCACCGTGTGGCTCCTCGCCGACCAGGATCTGGAGCTGCTCCGCCTGGTCCGTCGTGATCAGCGTGTCGATCAGCCGGTCCAGCTCGCCGTCCATCACCCGTGGCAGGTTGGACAGGTCCAGCCCCACGCGGTGGTCCGTCAGCCGGTCCTGGGGGAAGTTGTAGGTCCGGATCTTGTCCGCGCGGTCGCCCGACCCGATCATCGACCGGCGTGCCGCCGAATCGGCCTCGCGCTGCCTGTTCCGCTCGAGGTCGACCAGGCGCGAGCGGAGGACCGCCATGGCCTTCGCCTTGTTCTTGTGCTGGCTCTTCTCGTCCTGGATCTCCACGACCAGCCCCGACGGGAGGTGGGTGATCCGGACGGCGGAATCCGTGGTGTTGACCGACTGCCCGCCGGGCCCGGACGAGCGCTTGACGTCGATCCGGAGGTCGCGCTCCTCGTCGATCTCGATCTCGGTCTCCTCGACCTCGGGCATGACGACGACGGTCGCCGTGGAGGTGTGGATGCGGCCGGCCGATTCCGTGGCGGGGACGCGCTGGACGCGATGCGTGCCGCCCTCGAACTTCAGGCGCGAGTAGGCACCGTCGCCGGAGATCGACAGGATCGCCTCCTTGACGCCACCGATCCCGGTGTCGTTGAGGCTCATGATGTCGGCCTTGTAGCGGTGCCGCTCCGCGTAGCGGGTGTACATGCGCAGCAACTCGGCGGCAAACAGCGCGGCCTCGTCGCCGCCGGCGCCGGCCCGGATCTCCATGATCACGTTGCCGTCGTCCGCCGGGTCGCGTGGCAGCAGGAGGACCTTGAGCTCGTCGATGAGGCGCGTCTCGTCCGCCTCCAGGCCCTCGGTCTCCTCGCGGGCCATGGCCCGCATCTCATCGTCGGAATCCCGGTCGTCCCGCATCTCGCGGGCGCCTGCCAGCTCGTGACGGGTCTCCTCCAGGCGCCGGAATGCCTCGACGACCGGCTCGAGCCTGGAGAGCTCCTTGCCCAGCCGCCGGATCTCCGAGGGATCGTTGCCGACCTCGGGGCGACTCAGCTCCGCCTGCAGCGCGTCGTATTGGCGAGCGACGTCGTGGAGCTTGGCGTCGAGGTCGGTCATGCCCCGGTGCTGACGGACGGGGCGGTGATCGCGTCGCTGGCGCGAATGGCGGCCAGCCCGGCCTCCAACTCATCAGGGATCGCCGAGGGTGGAAGCCCGGCCATCTGGAGCGGCTCGCGGGCGAGCGTCCCGGAGCCGTCCGGCAGCGCCTCATGGTCCGCCCGGAGGGCCTGCTCCAGCGACACGATGGCGACCTGGATCATCTCGTCGGTAGGCCGCTTGGTGGTGATCTTCTGGACCAGGATGCCCGGGTACGTGAGGGCGCGGACGATCGCATTGCCGCGCCGCTTGGCGGCCCACTTCAGGAGCTCGTAGCCCACGGCGGCGATGACGGGGATCAGGACGATGCGGCTGGCGATCATCACGAGTGCATCCTGGCGGCCGACCAGGCTGAACGCCACGATCGAGAGCAGGATCACGATGACGAGGAACTCCGTGCCGCAGCGCGGGTGGGCGGTGGGGTACGGGCGGACGGCGTCCACGGTCAGCGGGTCGCCCGCCTCCCAGGCGTGGATGGTCATGTGCTCGGCGCCGTGATACATGAAGACGCGGCGGATGTCGGGCTGGCGCGAGATGACCAGCAGATACGCCATGAAGACGAGGATGCGGGTCACGCCTTCGGCCAGGTGTTGCGCGAGGCCGTTCTCGATACCCGACGTGGTCACGCTGGCCACGAAGAGCGGGAGCAGGAAGAAGATCCCGACGGCCATCACCAGCGTGATGAGGAGCATCAGGGCGATGGTGCCCTTGCCGATCTCGACCCCGTCTTCCTCCGCCTGGACGGACGCGCTGCGGACCAGCCACTGCGTGCCGACGATGAGCGTCTCGTACAGGACCACGAGGCCGCGGATGAGGGGCGCCTTGGCGAGCCGGGATCCATGGAACCCGGTGTCCAGGCGCTCGGTCGCCCACAGGATCCGGCCATCCGGGTGCCGGAACGCCACCGCGAGTGAATCGCGACCGCGCATCATCACGCCCTCGATGAGGGCCTGTCCACCGTAGCTGAAGCGTGCCATGCGCCCAAGTCTACCGGCTCGCGGGCGTCGCGCTTCGGGCCCAATCGTCATGGGTCGCGGGAGGGCAGGCGCGTCACCCGAGGCAGCGACTGCGGCCAGGGCCGTCCGCGCCCGATCCGGGCCCGGGAATCGAAACGGCGGGCCGGAGCCCGCCGCGCGTTCGAACCTGCCGGCGAATGGCCGGCAGCTGGGACTAGCTTCGAGCCTGGCGCTCGAGGCGCTTCTGGAAGCGCTCGACCTGGCCGGCCGTATCGATGATCGTCTGCTTGCCCGTGAAGAACGGGTGGCAGTTGCTGCACACGTCCACGCGCAGGATCTCGCGGGTGCTCCCCGCGGTCCACTCGGTCCCGCAGGAACCGCAGTGCACCTTGGCTTCGTAGTACTTGGGATGAATGGTCGGCTTCACGGTGTCTCCTCCGGGCCGTCCGGGCGGGGTCAGGGCCCCGCCGGTGGTCACCGGCTGGTGGGGTTGGCTAGGCTGCGACGCCCGAGGCGTCGGCTGCGACATCGGCAACCGAGGGAGCGGTCGCTTCGACGGCTTCGACGCGGATCCGCTTCTTGGTTCGGGTGGCGTGCTCGAACTTGACCCTGCCCGTGATCTTGGCGTAGACGGTGTAGTCCGTCCCCAGCCCCGTGCCCTTGCCGGACAGGAAGGTCATGCCGCGCTGTCGGACGATGATGGAGCCGGCGGGCACGAGCTGGCCGTCGCCGGCCTTCACGCCCAGGCGCTGACCAACCGAATCGCGGCCGTTCTTCGAGCTGGAACCAGCCTTCTTGTGTGCCATCTCGATCAGCCGTCCTTCTTGGTGGTACGGGTCTTCTTGGGCGCCTCGGCGGCGGCGTCCTTGGCGGCGGCCTTGGCCTTGGGGGCGCCCTTGGCGACAGCGGCAGCCTTGGGGCCCGCGGCGGCCGGCGTGGCGACGGCCTTGGGAGCCTGATCGGCGAGCTTGGCGGCGAGGTCCGCGTCGGCGGCGGCCTGGAGGCGGGCAGCCTCCTGGACCTTCTCGCGCTGGGCCCGCGCAACTTCCTGAGCGGCGCGTACGTCTGCGGCGGCGCTCTTGCCGTTCAGGACGATGTCGCTGATGCGCAGGCGGATGAGGTCCTGGCGATGGCCCTTGGTGACGCGGCTGCGCGCCTTGGGCCGGTACTTGAAGCTGACGACCTTCTCGCCGCGGGTCTCGCCGAGCACGTCGGCGGTGACGGTGGCGTTCTCGACGATGGGCCGGCCTACCGCGGCGGTCTCGCCATCCGCCACGAGGAGGACGCGATCCAGCGTGATGGACTGGCCAGTTTCAACTTCGAGGAGTTCAACCTCGAGCTCGGTGCCGACTTCGACGTGATATTGCTTCCCGCCGGTCTCGATGACTGCGTACATGGATCCTTCGGGCTCCTCGCGGCCGCGCGATGTGCCGCGAGCCGGGTGACAGGGAAAGGCACCTCGAACGGTCGAGGCGCGAAGCGGCAGTGTACGTCCGGCCCGCCCGGGGCGTCAACCCGAGGCGTGGCCCCCGACACCCGAGGCGTGGCCCCGGCATCGCGGCCGGTAGCGCGGCCGGGGCGGACGCGAGCTAGCCCTCGCTGGCCAGCACCACACGCTCGCGCACCGTGGACGCGGCGGGGCAGTCGCGACCGAGCAGCCCTACGAGCGCGGCGAGCACCTCGTCGGCCCGGCCGATGCCCAGCTGGGGGTCGAAACGAACACGGATGCGGAGCGCGGCCGGTGGGCCCGGCTCGATGACGCTGATGTCGGCCAGGAGCGGCCGGAGGTCGTAGCGGACGAGGCCCGTGCCCTTGGCTCTCTCGCGCTCGATCGAGTCCAGCGCGAGCAGGCGCCTGGCGGCCGTCGCGAGGTCCCAGGCCGGCGGCGCACCCGGGGCGAGGTGGATGCGGTAGTCCGCGGCGATCACGTCGGCGGGGAGCGGTGCGGTCCCCAGCCAGACGTCGTGCAGGTCAACGAGCGCATAGCCGGCCGGGAGCGCTGCGATCACCCCGGCGCGAACCACGTCCACCGTGGTCCGGCGGGTCAGGTAGAGATCCGCGAGGTCACGCTCGGCGGCGACGCCCTGCGACAGGGGCGCGGCAAACAGGATGCGCGGGCGGCGCCGGGGAGCATCGAGTCCAGCGATCGGGAGGCCGCTGGCGATGAGGCCCGCCTCCCAGGCGGCGAGGTCGTCGCGCTGGCTGGTCGCCACGCCTTCCGGGTCCTTCGCGTAGACGATCCGCCAGCGCTGGCGCGGTTCGGCCGGCGGAGGGGGGCCGGGCGCGGCGGGGGCCGGCTCGACATACGGCCGAAGCGTGCGCCGAACCGGGCGCGCTGCCGAATGGGAGCCGTCGGTTGCCTTCATCACGTCTGCTAGTCTGCGGCACGATGGAGCAACTCGCCCGGTCGCAGCTTTCCGCCTCCGCTGGAACGAGCGACTCGGACACCGCCTCGGCGATCGCGCCATTCGTGGAGAACCGGCCGGGGGGTGGCCGCCGCCTCCGTCCACCGACCCCGCGCGTGACGCTCGTGCTGATCGGCGCGGCCGTGGTCCTCTCCGTCCTGTATCTCGGCCGGGAAGCGCTCGGCCCATTCATCGTCGGCCTGCTGCTGGTCTATCTGCTGGACCCGCCCGTTGAGCGCCTGACGCGGGCCCGGCTTCCCCGTCCCGTGGCCATCCTTGGCGTCTACGGGCTGGCGCTGTTCCTCGTGGTGGAGGCGCTCAACCTCACGCTCAGACCGGTGGTCCAGCAGCTCACCCGCTTCTCGCAGGACCTGCCGGCCCTGATCGGCCAACTCGACCACCAGCTCCAGCGCCTCTCCGAGGTCTACCGGGGGCTGGAGCTGCCCACGCAGGTCCGCGGGGTCATCGACGACTGGCTCGCCTCGGTCGCGGCCGGCCAGGTTGGATTCGACCCCGGCGTGCTCATGCCGGTCGTCAACCTGACGGCCGGCTTCGTCAGCTCGCTGTTCGGATACCTGGTCATCCCCGTCTGGGTCTTCTATCTGCTCAAGGACCGGCGTCCACTGGTGGAGAGCTTCGATCGGATGCTCCCACCCGAGTGGCGGGCCGACGTCTGGGAGGTCATCCAGCTATCGGAGCGCGTGGTTGGCCAGTGGATCCGGGGGCAGTTCGTCCTCGGGCTGACGGTCGGGGTCGGCACGTTTGCCGGCCTGATGATCCTGGACGTCACGGTTGACCCGGTCTTCGGACGCTTTGCGCTCCTCCTGGCCCTGATCGCCGGCATCCTCGAGCTGCTGCCGATCATCGGCCCGATCATCGCCGCGGTGCCGGCGATCCTCCTGGCGGGCACGGCCAGCCCGCAGGCTGCCGTCGCGGCCCTCATCCTGTACGTCGTGGTCCAGCAGTTGGAGAACAACCTGCTCGTTCCCAAGATCCAGGGTGATGCTGTGGCGCTCCATCCCAGCGCGGTGATGTTCGTGCTGGTCGTCGGCGGGGCGATCGCCGGGCTGCTGGGCGCCATCCTCGCGCTGCCCATCACCGCGGCCGCGCGCGACGTGTTTGCGTACCTGTTCCGGCGCCTGGGCGACCCGCTCGCGTCGCCGGAGTCGGCCGCCGAGGCGGCGCTTGCCGGCCACGGGGGTTCGTCCGGTCGCCGCGGCGCTCCCATGGCCGCCGCCGAGCCGGTGTTCGCGAGCCCGGCGGCGGGTGCCCACGTCCCATCGGCCGGCCCACGGCACCCGGAGGCCACCGGTGGCTGACGACCGCGACCACTACAAGGTGCTCCAGGTGGATTCGGAGGCGGACCTCGACGTCATCAAGGCCGCCTACCGCCGCCTCGCCCAGAAGTTCCACCCGGACCGGGCGGGCGACGACGTGGAGGCGCGGGAGAAGATGATCGCGCTGAACGCCGCCTGGGAGATCATGCGTGACCCCGCGAAGCGTGCGGCCTACGACCGGGAGCGGTCCGCCGGCGCCACCCAGCCCGGCCCGGGTGGCGGAGCACGCTCAGCCGGTCACGGTGGCCGACCCGCCCGCGGACCCGGGCGCTCCGGCACGGACTGGCAGGCCGGCCCGGACAGTTCGACCGCGCGTCCGGCGAGCGAGCCGGCGTCAGGGGACTGGACCTCGGGGCGCTCCTCGGTCGGTGGCGGCTACGACGCGTCGATGCGCGCGCCGGACGGCCTCGGCGCCGCGGGAACGCCGCCGGGCAACCCGTCGGGCAGCGTGCTCACCTTCGGGCGGTACGCCAAGTGGTCCCTCGGGGAGATCGCGCGGGTGGACCTGGAGTTCCTGGAGTGGCTGGAGCGCTCGCCGATTGGTCGCCAGTACCGCGACGAGCTCGATGACATCCTGCGTCGCGCCGGGCGACGACGCGCGCCGGGCGACGACGGAGATCGGCGCGGCCTCTTCCGCCGCTGACAGCCTGGGCTTCCCCTTGGGCCCGACCGGGGAGGAGACCCTGCCGGCCGCCGGCCTGTCGAGGTGCGCGCAGGCCGCCAACCCGGCGCGTCCAACGCGTCCAGCGCCCGCCGCGCGCGCGGCGCGGGCGTCCTCAGGCGGCGGTGTGCCACCTCGCGAGGCTTACCATTCGGCCCGTCGCTGGCGGACGTTGATGCTCTGGACGATGCCGAGGCCTGCCGCGAGGCTGATCAGTGACGCACCGCCGTGGCTGACGAAGGGGAGGGGGATGCCCGTGATGGGCATGATCCCGATCACCATCCCGAAGTTGACGACCAGCTGGAAGAGAATCATCGAGGCCAACCCGGAGGCAAACGCCATGCCGAACGGATCCTTCGAACGCCAGCCGGCGACCAGGATCCGCCAGATCAGCGCGGCAAAGAGCAGGAAGACCACGATGCAGCCCAGGAAGCCCAGCTCTTCGGCGAGGATCGCGCCCACGAAGTCCGTGGTCTGGACGGGCAGGAAGTCGAGCTGGTTCTGCGTGCCGTTGGTCAGCCCCTTCCCGAACCAGCCGCCCGAGCCCACCGCGATCTGGGACTGGTAGAGCTGATACCCCGACCCCTGGATGTCGGGGTTGGGATTGAGGAATGCCGTCAGCCGCTCCTTCTGGTAGTCGCGCAGGACATTGGCCCAGATGAACGGGAAGGCGACCACGATGGCGCCGGCGATGGCACCCAGCCAACGAAGGCTGGCGCCCGACATGAACAGCATCCCGACCAGGATGCCGCCGAAGACCAGGGATGTGCCGAGATCGGGCTGGAGCATGACGAGCACAAGCGGTGGGCCGACCAGCACCGCCGCCCCAACGATCGTCCGGAGCGAGCCGGCGCGATCGCCGCGGGTTCCCAGGAAGCTGGCCAGGACCACGATCATGAGGATCTTCGCGATCTCGCTGAACTGGAACGCCATCCCGCCGATGAGGATCCAGCGCGCCACCCCGCCGACCCCGGTGCCCACCGCCAGGGTCAGGACCAGCAGGCCGATCTGCGCGAGGTAGAGCGGCCAGGCAAACGTCCGCAGCCACTGGTAATCGAAGACGGCGACGATCCCGAAGGCGACCACGGCCAGGCCGGTCCACAGGAGGCCGCGCGTGAACGTGGAGCCGGCGTCCAGCGCCGATGCGCCCGGTCCGACGCTGTTGCTGTAGGCCATCGCGAGCCCGATCGTCGCGAGCAGGATGGCGTATGTGACCAGCTGGAGATCGAACGCCGGCCAGGAGGCACCGACGGGGCGATTGCCCCAGTCCCGGACTCGTGCCGCTTCCGTCCGTCCGAATCCCATACCCATCAGTGCCGTTCGCCGCCTCCGTGATGCAGCGGCGGACACCCGGCCGCCGCTGGTCGATCGATCAGTCCTAGTTGCTCTGGTAGAAGTTGCCGCGCTGCAGCAGGTCGGTGATCCGGAAGTCTTCCTGGATCCCGTAGTGCATCTGCAGGTAGTACTTGACGATCTCGGTGGCCACGTTGCCCTTGGTCCGGGAGTCATACGCGAAGGCGAGCACGGCCAGGTCCGAATCGGTCCGGTCCACGGCCTTCATGCCCGTTGGGTCCGACGCCGTCTTCTGGGGATCCTTGGGGACGAAGGCGACGAACCACGAGTGGAACGGGAGGCGTCCCTCGGCATCCTTGAGGCCGAACTCCGCGGTACCCGACTTGCCGGCCACGACGATGGGCAGGTCGACCAGGTTGTAGGTGTGGCGGACGAGGACGACATTTCGGGCCGCCTCTCGCATCGTCTTCAGGACCTTGTCGGAGACCTCCAGCTTGCGCAGGACCTCCGGCTGGAACGCCTGCAGCACACTCCCGTCCGGGCCCACGATGTCGCGCACCAACTGCGGCTTGTAGAGCGTGCCGCCGTTGGCCAGCGCGCTGTACGCGTTGATCATCTGGATGGGCGTCACGACGTCGTAGCCCTGGCCGATGCCGGCCTGGTAGGTCTCGCCGGGAAAGATCGCCTGGCCGAGCGTGTCGAGCTTCCACTGGTTGGTCGGCACGATGCCCGACACCTCGCCGGGCAGGTCGATGCCGGTGGGCTGGCCAAAGCCCAGCTGACTCGCCCAGTAGCCCAGCCGATCGATGCCGAGCATCCCGGCCACCTGGAAGAAGTAGGTGTCGCTGGAGTGGGCGAAGCCGCACAGGATGTCGCAGGCGCCCCAGCCCTGCTTGTTCCACTCGTAGAACTTCGTCTCGCCGATCGAGAGGAACGGCTGGGTGAGCAGCTGCGAGGTCGGCGTGATCCTGCCGTCGGCGAGCCCGCCGATGCCGGTCACCAGCTTGTAGGTGGAGCCCGGCGGGTAGTGGGCGTTGACGGCGTGGTTGAGGAGGGGCTTGTCCGGGTTGCCGAGGAGGGCCTGGTAGGCGCTGTTGCTGATGCCGCGCGCGAAGGCGTTGTTGTCGTACGTCGGGAGGCTGACCATCGCGAGAATCTCGCCCGTCTGGGGGTTCATGACGATGATGACGCCGCGCTTCAGGCCGGCGGTCTGCATGCCCCACTTGAGGGCCTCCTCGGCCATCTGCTGCTCTCGCCGGGAGATGGTGAGGACGAGGGAGCTGCCCGCCCCCGGTTCGGTGATGGTCTCGAGGACCTTGGTCTGCTGGCCGGCGGCGTTGCGTTCGACCACCTGCTGGCCGTACGTGCCGCGCAACGCCGTCTCGTAGACGGACTCCAGGCCCGTCTTGCCGATGAGATCGTCGCCCAGGTAGCCCTTGTCGCGGAGTGCCTGGAGCTGGGTGGCGCTGATCGGGCCCGTGTAGCCCAGGACCTGGGAGAGCAGCGGGCCGTCGACGTACTGGCGACGAGCCTCCACGTCGATCTGGACGCCGGGCAGGTCGAGGCGCGATTCGGCGATGAAGTTGGCGGTGGACTTCGGGACGTCGGAGGCGATTCGGACGGGATCGAACCGCGAGCCGGAGCTGCTGTCGATGGCGGTGTTGATGTCGGCCGGATCCAGCCCGAGGAGGCCCGCGAGCGTGGCGACGACGTCTGGTCGGCGCGGGAGCGGGAGATCAGCCGGCGTGATCTTGACCGAGTACGTGGGGACGTTGGCGACCAGCGCCTGCTTGTCTCGATCGTAGATCAGGCCGCGGGCCGCGGGAAGTGCATTGAGGAGCGTCCGATTGGCCTGGGCCTGGGTGGTGTACCGGCTGGCGTTGAGGATCTGGAGGTAGAAGAGGCGCGCGGACAGGGACCCAATGCCGAGCAGGACCGCCAGGGCAAACACGAAGAAGCGCAGCGGACGACGCGCCGCCTCGGGCCGCCCGTTGAGTGAGAGGGTGCTCATGACCGGCTCACCAGTCGAGCCGGTCCTGCTCGCGATATCGGTCGCGGATGGCCACGATCAGCGGGCCGAACAGGACGGCGACCACGACGTCGTAGATGACGCCGGGCATGACCGCATCGACCGGGTTGGCGACGATGATCGGGGCGCGGATGGCGCCGTACAGCACGAGCTCGAGGAGCGAGTACGCGCCGCTGAGCAGCGCCACGGCGATGATCGGGACCAGCGGCCGCACCCTGATCAGGGTCCGCGTCAGCACCTGGGCCCCGCCGAAGGCGAGGAGCAGCGCGAAGGTGCTCATGCCGAATGGTCGGTTGGCCAGCGCATCCAGGACGATCCCGCCGACGAGGGCCCAGACCAGGGCTCGGTCCAGTCCGACGGCCACGACCCAGATGATCCCGAAGACGAGCACCGGATGGGGGTGGGCTTCGCCGATCCCGAAGTAGGGCAGCACCTCCAGGAGCGCGGCTGCGGTCGCCCCGATCGCGGCGAAGAACAGGCTCATGGATCAGGTCCTTGGCGGATTGGCCATCCGTTCGGCTGGCCCGCGGCGGGCTGGAACCTTGCGTGAACGGCGGTGGAGCGGAAGTATCCCACGGTCCCTCGAGGAGCGGCAATCGGTGCCCGGTGAGCGACCCGACGGTGCGTCGGGCGGTCGCCGCCCGTGGCGGGTGGTGCCCTGTGGCAGGTGGTACCCCGTGGGACGGTCCGGTTGGCTGGGTCGACCAGGGCAGATGGTTGGTCGCCGAATGCGTCGAGGCGGGCCGTACCAGGAGGCCAGCGTCGGTTGCACGTGAAACATCGTCGCTCCTGACCCACCGGCTGGCAGACGCGACGACGTCCGTTGCACGTGAAACACCGTCCCAGCACCCGCCGATACGTCGCAGTGAAGCCACGCTCGGCATCCTTGCCGCACGATCCACAGCACCGTCGCGCAGGACACCGGCGCGACTCTCGTCGGGGGTGGGAAGGGGTCCCCGATGCTAGAATTCCTCTTTGTGGACGGGTAGGGAACGGGGGACTGAGTGGCATTGACGGTCGCCTGCGCAAACCAGAAGGGCGGCGTCGGCAAGACCACGACGGTGGTCAATCTCGCGACATCCCTCGCGCTCAGCGGCCAGCGGATCCTCGTCGTTGACCTCGACCCCCAGGGCAACGCCACCAGCGGGTTTGGCATCGACCGGGCCGCTCTCGAACGGACCACGTACGACGCGATGGTGGATGGGGTGGCCCTCTCCGAGGTCATCGTCCCCACCCGGATCCCCGGGCTCGACATTGCACCGTCATCAATCGCCCTGGCGGGCGGGGAGTTGGAGCTGGTCCCACTGGAGATGCGCGAGCGTCGGCTGAGCCGGGCGATCAAGGACCTGGAGACGCCGTATGACGTGGTCCTGATTGACTGTCCGCCGTCCCTCGGCCTGCTGACGGTCAATGCCCTCACGGCGGCGGACTCCGTCCTGATCCCCGTCCAGTGCGAGTACTACGCCCTCGAGGGGTTGTCCCAGCTGATCGGCACGGTGCACCTGGTTCGCGACCACCTCAACCCCGCGCTGGAGCTGGAGGGTGCGCTCCTGACCATGGCCGACGCGCGGACCAACCTGTCATCGGATGTCGCCAACGAGGTCCGGCGAGCGCTCGGCGACGCGGTCTACGACACGGTGATCCCCCGCAGCGTGCGACTCTCGGAGGCGCCCAGCCACGGCCTGCCCATCGCGCTGTACAGCCGCGACTCCAAGGGCGCCGAGGCGTACGGGCAGTTCGCCTCGGAATTCGCCGCCCGAATCGCGAGCAGGCGTCCGCGGACGGCCGCGATGGCAGGAGCCGGCTGATGGCGGCCCGCACCGAGCGTCCCGCGAGCCTGGGTCGCGGCCTGGGCGCCCTGATCCCGCAGCGGCAGCCGGCTTCGCCCGGGGCTGCCGAGATCCCGCTCGCCCGCATCGAGGCCAACCCGCGCCAGCCGCGGCTCCGATTCGACGATGCGGAGCTGCAGGCCCTCTCCGCCAGCATCCGCGAGCACGGGGTGATCCAGCCCATCCTCGTGATGGAGACGCTGAACGGCTACCAACTCATCGCCGGCGAACGTCGCGTCCGCGCGGCTCGCCTGGCCGGCCTCGAGCGGATCCCCGCGGTGATCCGCCAGCTTGCCGACGCCCAGCAGCTCGAGGTGGCCCTGGTCGAGAACCTCCAGCGCGCGGACCTCAACCCACTCGAGGCGGCCCACGCCTACCAGCAACTGATCGACCAGTTCGGCTTCACGCAGGAGCGCGTCGCCGAACGGACCGGCCGGGCCCGCTCGACGATCGCCAACACGCTGCGCCTGCTCCTCCTGGACGCGGGCGTCCAGCTGGCCGTGATCGAAGGCACCATCAGCGAAGGGCACGGGAGAGCACTCGGCGGAGTGCCCCCGGAGCACCAGCGCCGGCTGCTTCCGGCCGTCCTGGGCCAGGCGCTCTCGGTGCGCCAGACGGAGGAGCTCGTCCGCCGTGTCCGTGAGCCACGGCCGCTCGCAGCAGAGGAGCCGCGAGCGGCGCATGATCAGGACCGCGAGCGGGTCGAGGAGGAGCTCCGCCGGGCACTCGGAACCAAGGTGAGCCTGGCGAGGTCGCGGCACGGGGGCCGCATCGTGATCGAGTACTACAGCGACGACGAGCTAGGGCGCCTGTACGAGCGCCTGGTCGGAGGGAGTGCGTGACGGACGAACCGAACCGCGGTGACGCGGCTACCGGGGGCAAGGCGCGGCGGGCGAAGGCCGCGCCCAGCTCGGACTACACGGCGGCCAGCATCCAGGTCCTCGAGGGCCTGGAGGCCGTGCGTCGCCGCCCGGGCATGTACATCGGTTCGACCGATGTCAGGGGCCTCCACCACCTCGTCTGGGAGGTCGTGGACAACTCGATCGACGAGGCGATGGCCGGCTACGCCACGACGGTTCGGGTCATCATCGGTACCGACGGCACCATCACCGTGTCGGATGACGGCCGCGGCGTCCCGGTCGGTCGCCACTCGACGGGCAAGGACGCCCTCGAGGTCGTGCACACCGTGCTCCACGCTGGCGGCAAGTTCGGCGGCGGCGGCTACAAGGTGTCCGGCGGCCTCCACGGCGTCGGCGTCAGCGTGGTCAACGCCCTGTCTGAGCACCTCCGTGTCGAATCGGCCCGCGACGGCTTCGTCTGGGCCCAGGAGTACGTGCGCGGCAAGCCCACCATGTCGGTCACCAAGGTGGGTCCGGCCGGTGATCGACGCGGCACCACCACCACGTTCCTCGCCGACAAGCAGGTCTTCGAGACCACCGAGTACAGCTTCGAGACCATCAGCCAGCGCGTCCGCGAGTCCGCCTACCTGACCAAGGGCATCTGGATCACCCTGATCGACGAGCGCACGGACCGCGAGCGCTCCTTCTACTTTGAGGGCGGCCTCCAGTCCTTCGTACGGCACCTCAACCGGAACAAGGAAGGGCTCCACCGCCCCATCTACGTGGAGAAGCGCGAGGGCCAGACCTCCGTCGAGGTCGCGCTCCAGTACAACGACTCCTACACCGAGAATGTCCTCGCGTTCGCCAACAACATCAACACGGTTGACGGCGGCAGCCACGTGACCGGCTTCCGCGCCGCGCTCACGAGTTCCCTCAACGACTGGGCCCGGAAGGCGGGCGTCCTGAAGGATGCCGACAGCAGCCTCTCCGGCGACGACGTCCGCGAGGGCCTGTGCGCCGTGATCAGCGTCAAGCTGACCGAGCCGCAGTTCGAGGGCCAGACCAAGGCCAAGCTCGGCAACGCCGAGGTGAAGGGCCAGGTCCAGACGGTCCTGGGCGAGCGCCTGACCCAGTACCTCCAGGAGAATCCCGGCGACGGACGTCGGATCATCGAGAAGTGCCTGACGGCGGCGCGGGCGCGCGAGGCGGCGCGCAAGGCCCGGGACCTCGTCATCCGCAAGGGCGTCCTGGATGGCCTGGCGCTCCCCGGGAAGCTGGCCGACTGCCAGGAGCGCGACCCGGCCAAGAGCGAGATCTACATCGTCGAGGGCGACTCGGCCGGTGGCTCGGCGAAGCAGGGCCGCGACCGGCGCTTCCAGGCGATCCTCCCCCTCCGGGGCAAGGTCCTCAACGTCGAGAAGGCGCGCCTCGACAAGATCGTCGGCAGCGAGAACGTCCGGCCGCTGATCATCGCGCTGGGCGCGGGCATCGAGGGGATCGGGGACAGCTTCGACATCGCGAAGCTGCGCTACCACCGGGTCATCATCATGACCGACGCCGACGTGGACGGCGCCCACATCCGGACGCTGCTGCTGACCCTGTTCTACCGGCACATGCCCAAGATCATCGAGAACGGCTACCTGTACATCGCCCAGCCGCCGCTCTACCGGGTGAGCACCGGCAAGGTGACCAAGTACGCCCAGAGCGAGCGCGAACGGGACAAGATCGTCAAGGAGTTCAACACCAAGAACGTCTCGGTCCAGCGCTTCAAGGGCCTCGGTGAGATGAACGCGGACCAGCTGTGGGATACCACGATGAACCCGGCGACGCGCGTCCTGCTCCGGGCCGACATCGAGGACGCTGCGGCGGCCGACGCGATCTTCACGATGCTGATGGGCGAGAAGGTGGCCCCGCGGCGAGACTTCATCAAGACCGAGGCGCGCAAGGTGAGGAACCTTGACGTTTGAGACGCGCGGCGGCGTGGCCATGGACGAGCCGGTGACCAACCTGGCGGAGGTGACGCTGGGCGGGAGCAGGATCATGTACGCCCCGCACGGGTGCTTCGCCTGCGGTGTGCTCAACGAGCATGGCCTCCGCCTCTCCCTCCACGCCCAGGACGACCGGTGCTGGAGCGAGATCACCCTGGACGATCGGTTCCAGGGGTGGGATGGCATCGCCCACGGCGGCATCCTCTCGACGATCCTCGACGAGGTCATGGCCTGGACCCTCGTGGCCCAGGACGCGTGGGGCATGACGGCTCGCATGACGGTCACCTTCCACCGACCAGTCGTCATCGGCCGCCCCATTCGGGCCGAGGGCCGGATCATCGAGACCCGGCGGCGCGTGAGCCGGACCGCCGCCGCGATCACGGATGCGGCAACCGGCGAGGTGCTCGCCAGCGCCGAGGCCACCTACGTTGCGGCACCGGCGGATCGCCGGGCAGAGCTCAGGGCCCGCTACCAGTTCCGGCTGGTACCCGACGCCCAGGAGGCCGGGTGATCAGCGTCGGCATCGCCCAGCCGTGGGGCAACACCACCGGCCAAGGCGCGACCGTGCCCTCTGCGGGTTCCGCCGGCATGCAGCCCGCCCGCACGCCGGCCGTGGCCACGTCGTCCGCCGCGCGCCGGCCATCCCCCCAGACCGCGCGCGCCAACGCGTTCGTCCGTACCCACCTGGGCCGCGCCGAGGCACTCGGCAGGTCGCTGGCCCGCGACACCGGCAACCCTGATGCGCTCGCCCGGGTCCTGGACCGCGGCCTCGCGACCCTGGCCGATCCGGCCTATCTCGCCGGGCAGCGCCTGGTCGCGCCGGGCATCGGCCCGCTCCATGGCGTCCGGCGGCCGCTCCTCGACGCCATCGACCACGCCTTTGCCCATGCCACGGACGACACCTCGACGGACCTGCTGCTCCGGGTCGCCGCACGGCTGGTCCGCGACGAGCGGCAGGAGCCGCGCTGGCTGGCGATGGGCCTGCTGGAGCGCACGATTGGCCGCGATCCGGAGCGCTCCTGGCAGCTGATCCGCCTCGCCGCGCGCGAGGCCGGCGACTGGATCGCCGTGGACACGCTCGCCCGCCCGGTCGCCATCGGCATCCTGAACGAGCCATTCCGCTGGGCCGAGCTGGAGCAGCTGGCCTTCTCGCCGTCCCGCTGGGAGCGACGCCTGATCGGCTCGGCCGTCGCCACCATCCCCCATGTCGGGCAGGCCGGCCGACAGGCCGCCATCGCGCGCCACTCCCTCCCACTCCTGGCCCAGCTGATGGGCGACGCCGAGCCGGACGTCCAGAAGGCGATCGGGTGGGCGTACCGCAGCCTGCTCCGCGTTGACGCCCTCGCCGTGGAGGCGGCCCTGCGCACCGAGGCGACCATCGCCGCCCAGTGGCAGGACGGGCACCGCGCCTGGGTCATCCGCGACACCCTCGCCAAGCTCCCGCCGACCGCCGCCGCAGAGCTGCGGGCCGGCCTGACCGGCCTTCGCCGCCGCGCCGGCACCCCCGCCACCTCCAGCGCCGCCCGGACAGCCGCCGCCTTCGGCGTGCTCCCGGATCCGGCGGCCCACCCCCAGCCTCCGCTCTTCTAGCCCCAGGAGACACGACAGGTGACAGACGACACGGGCGAGGTCCGATCCGTCAGCATCGAGGACGAGATGCGGGTCAGCTACCTCGACTACGCGATGAGCGTGATCGTGGCGCGTGCCCTGCCGGATGTCCGGGACGGCCTCAAGCCCGTGCACCGCCGGATCCTGTACACGATGGGCGAGATGGGGCTGTCGGCCACCAGCTCGTTCCGCAAGTGCGCCGCGATCGTCGGCGAGGTGATGGGCAAGTACCACCCGCACGGCGACGTCGCCCTGTACGACGCGCTCGTCCGGCTCGCCCAGGACTTCTCGATGCGCTACCCGCTCATCGACGGCCAGGGCAACTTCGGCTCGGTGGACGGCGACTCGCCGGCCGCCATGCGGTACACCGAGGCGCGCCTGACCGGGATCTCCGCCGAGATGCTGGCCGACATCGACAAAGAGACGGTCGACTTCACCGACAACTACGACGGCACCCAGCAGGAGCCTTCGGTCCTGCCGGCCCGCCTCCCGAACCTGCTGATCAACGGCAGCTCAGGGATCGCCGTCGGCATGGCCACCAACATCCCGCCCCACCACCTGGGCGAGATCACGGACGCCACCATCGCGCTGATCAACGACCCCGACATCACGTCGGACGAGCTGTCGCGCTACGTCCTGGGGCCGGACTTCCCCACCGGCGGCACGATCTTCCGGTACGAGACCCAGCGCAACCCGATCACGGGCGAGAACGAGACCGTCGATGCCATCCGGCACATGTACGCCCACGGCCGCGGCCGGGTGGTCATGCGCTCACAGGTCGCGTTCGAGGAGGTCCGCGGCGACCGGATGGCGATCATCGTCACCGAGCTCCCCTACCAGGTCAACAAGGCCAGCCTGCTCGAGAAGATCGCGGAGCTGGTCAAGGACAAGCGGATCGACGGGATCGCCGACCTGCGCGACGAATCCGACCGCGACGGGATGCGCATCTACATCGAGCTGAAGCGCGACGCAAACCCGCACAAGGTCCTGAACAACCTGTTCAAGCACACGCCGATGCAGATGGCGTTCAACATGAACATGCTGGCGTTGGTGGACGGGCAGCCGCAGACCCTGCCGCTCAAGTCGGTGCTCCAGCACTACGTGGACCACCGCCAGGAGATCGTCCGGCGCCGGACGGACTACGACCTCCGCAAGGCGCGCGCCCGGGCCCATATCCTCGAAGGCCTCAAGAAGGCGCTCGACAACCTCGACGCCGTCATCGCGACCATCCGACGGTCCGCGGACACCGAGAACGCCCGCCGCAACCTCATGGCCGGGTTCGAGCTCTCGGAGCTGCAGGCCCAGGCCATCCTCGATATGCGGCTCGCCCGGCTGGCCGCCCTCGAGCGCAAGAAGATCGAGGACGAGTACTTCGAGGTGATCCAGCTGATCGCCGAGCTGGAGGACATCCTCGCCAACCCGGCCCGCGTCCTGGCGATCATCAAGGACGAGCTGACCGAGCTGAAGCGCAAGTACGCCGGCCCGCGGCGGACACGGGTCCAGGACGATTCCAGCCGCGAGATGACCGACGAGGACCTGATCGCGGACGAGGACGTCGTGATGACGATCTCTCGTCGCGGCTACATCAAGCGCCAGCCGGTCGCCGCCTACCGGCGCCAGGCGCGCGGGGGCAAGGGGATCATCGGCCACGTCACCCGCGAGGAGGATGCGGTCGAGCACCTGCTCGTCGCCACCACCCACGAATGGGCGCTCTTCTTCACGAACCGCGGCCGCGTCTTCAGCGCCAAGGTCCACATGGTGCCGGATGCCAGCCGCCAGGCGAAGGGCATCCCGATCGTCAACCTGCCGGGTGTCCAGGTGGAGACCGGCGAGGTCCCCATGGCCACGATCACGCTGAAGGACTTCAAGGCCGGCAGCTACCTGGTGCTGGCCACCCGGAACGGGATCATCAAGAAGACCCCGCTCGAACAGTTCGAGCGGGTCCGCTCCACGGGCATCCGAGCGATCACGATCGACGAGAAGGACGAGCTCGCCTGGGTCGATATCTCCGGCGGTGGCGACGACGTGATCATCGCGACGGCCCAGGGCAAGATCGCCCGCTTCAACGAGGGCGACGTCCGGGCGATGGGCCGCGACGCCGCCGGCGTGATCGGCATTCGACTGGCGCGGGCCGGCGACTACGTCGTGAGCATGAGCGTCGTCCAGCCCGAGGCGGACCTGCTGGTGCTGACGGCCACCGGCTACGGCAAGCGGGTGCCGTTGACCGAGTTCCGGACCATGGGCCGCGGCTCACAGGGCGTGCGGCTGATCAGCCTGGAGGGCAAGAAGACCGGTGACGTCGCCGCGGTCCAGCAGGTGACCGAGAACGACGAGGAGCTCGTGCTGATCTCCGCCGGCGGCCAGGTCGTGCGGACGGACATCCGGACGGTGAACCGCCAGCACGCGGAGGCGCGCGGCGTCATCACGATGCGACTCAACGAGGGCGACCGGGTCGTGGGCATCGCCGCGTTCCGTCCGGGACTGGCGGACCGCGATGGCATCAGCGACAATGACGCCCCGGGTACTGACGGGCCTGCCGGGCCCGGCCCCACGGCGCCCGGCCGCGACGCGCCGGTGTCGTGAGACGCTTCGGGGAGCGGGAGGCGCCGGTGTACGCGGACCAGTTCGAGATCTACACCGGCAACGCCAATCGCGGCCTTGCCGAGAAGATCTGCCGCTACCTGGGAATGGACCTGGGGCGTCTCGAGGTCTTCCAGTTCTCGAACGAGAACATCTTCGTGAAGATCCTCGACAACGTGCGCGAGAAGGACGTCTTCATCGTCCAGCCAACCTCGCACCCCGTGAACGAGTCGATCATGGAGCTCCTGATCATGATCGACGCCTTCAAGCGCGCCAGCGCTGGGCGGATCACGGCAGTCGTCCCGTACTACGCATACGGCCGCTCCGACAAGAAGGACCAGCCGCGCGTCCCGATCAGCGCCCGCCTGATCGCCGACATGATCACCGTGGCCGGCGCGGACCGTGTCCTCACGATGGACCTCCACCAGGGCCAGATCCAGGGCTTCTTCAACATCCCCGTCGACGAGCTGACGGCCGTCCACCTGCTCTCCAACTACTTCAAGCAGAAGCAGATCGAGGACCCGGTGGTCGTCACGGACCTCGGCTTTGCCAAGCGAGCCCGGACCTTCGCGGAGCTGCTCGACGCACCACTGGCCATCATCGAGAAGCGCCGGGTCGGCAACTCTGATCGAGCCGAGCTCCTCAACGTCATCGGCGAGGTCCGCGGGCGGCGGGCGATCATCGTCGACGACGAGATCGACACCGCCGGAACCCTGACCCAGATCGTCGGCGCCCTGGAGCGCGAGGGCGTCACCGAGATCTACGCGTGCGCCACTCACGGGGTCCTGTCCGGCTCGTCCATCGAGCGCATCCGCGACGCCAACGTCCGCGAGGTCGTGATGACGGACTCCATCCCGCTGCCGCCCGAGAAGCAGCTTGCCAAGATCAAGTCGCTGTCCGTGGCCCCGCTCATCGGCGAGGCCATCCGCCGGATCCACCGCGGCGAGTCCGTCGGCGCGCTATTCTCGTCCGAGGTCTCGTTCACGCAGGATCTGCTCCTGTGGGACAGTCAGAACGAGCCGGACGCCCTCGGCAGCCAGGGCAGTCCGGACGCCGACAACGCCGCCTGACAGCGCACCCACCACCGACACCAGCCGCAGTAGCCGAGAAGCCCGATGACGCTCCAGCTCCACCGCCCGGACGGCCAGGGCGGCCTCGAACCCGGACCGGCCCAGGCGCCCAACTGGCGCCGCCAGCTGCGCTCGCCGCGCTGGGGCCAGGGCATGGCGGACAAGCAGCTCCCCGCGCTCGCCAACCCGGAGATGAACCCCACCTCCACCCTTCGCTCCGTGCTGTTCTGGCTGGCCCTGGCGGCGCTGACCTTCGTCCTGCTCGTCGCGGGCTACGGGACCGGCTTCTGGCACGCCGCCGGCTGATCGGCCCGTCGGCACGCGGCTGCGCCGCGACTGCGCCGCGGCTGATCGGCACCACGGGGGGCCACCGGCAGAACGCCCGTATACTTTGCCGGTCATGCGCTTCCTTTCCCGCTTCGTCGACTCCAACGACCGCGAGCTGCGCCGCGTCCAGCCGCTGGTCAGCGCCATCAACGCCCTGGAGCCCGAGCTCGAGGCGCTGACCGATGCCGAGATCCGTGAGCGCTTCGCCGCCCTGCGGGCCGAGGTGGCCCAGATCGCCGAGCCGGGCGAGATCCCGGAGGCCGAGCAGGAGGCGGATGGCGAGCGCCGACGCGAGCTCGCCAAGCAGCGCCGGAAGGCCCTCAACGACCGGGTCCAGGCCGCGCTCGACGACGCGCTGCCCGAGGTCTTCGCGATGGGCCGCGAGGCCATGCGCAGGTCGCTGGGGATGCGCCAGTACGACGTCCAGCTGATCGGCGGCATCGTCCTGCACCAGGGCCGGGTCGCCGAGATGAAGACCGGCGAAGGCAAGACCTTCGTGCCCACCCTGGCCGCCGCCCTGAACGCGCTGGCCGGGCGCGGCGTCCACGTGGTCACCGTGAACGACTATCTCGCCCGCCGCGACCCCCAGTGGATGGGACCCGTCTTCCATTTCCTGGGCCTGAGCGTCGGGATGATCACCCACGACGCCTCCTTCGTCTTTGAGCCCGGCTACCCCACCAACGACGAGCGGCTCATCAACCTGCGCCCGGTCACTCGCCGCGAGGCCTACGCCGCCGACATCACCTACGGGACCAACAACGAGTTCGGCTTCGACTACCTCCGCGACAACATGGTCACGGAGCTGGAGAGCCGAGTCCAGCGCGAGCGGTTCTTCGGGATCGTGGACGAAGTGGACAACATCCTCATCGACGAAGCGCGGACGCCGCTGATCATCAGCGGCCAGGCGGAGGAATCGGCGGACCTGTACTTCACCTTCGCCCGCCTCGTGCCGCGCCTCCAGGGCCGCCCCGAGGGCGACGAAGAAGGCGGCGACTACTTCGTCGATCTCAAGGACAAGGCCGTCTCGCCCACCGAGGAGGGCGTCGACAAGATCGAGCGCCTGCTGGGCATCGACAACATGTACGACGCGGATCCCCGCCTGGCACGCCACTTCGAGCAGGCCCTCAAGGCCCATGCCCTGTACAAGCGTGATCGGGACTACATCGTCAAGGACGGCGAGATCGTCATCGTCGACGAGTTCACCGGCCGGCAGATGCCGGGCCGGCGCTGGTCGGAGGGACTCCACCAGGCGATCGAGGCCAAGGAGGGCCTGCGCGTCCAGCGCGAGTCCGTGACCATGGCCACCATCACCTTCCAGAACTACTTCCGCCTGTACGACAAGCTGGCCGGCATGACCGGCACGGCCATGACCGAGGCGGAGGAGCTCCACAAGATCTACAACCTCGAGGTGGTGGCAATCCCCACCCACCGGCCGATGGTCCGCGAGGATCACGCCGACCTGGTCTTCCGCAACGAGGCGTCCAAGTTCAAGGCCGTCATCGACGAGATCGTGGAGATGCAGGAGGAGGGCCGGCCGGTCCTCGTGGGCACCATCTCGGTGGAGAAGTCCGAGGTGCTCGGCCGCATGCTCAAGCAGCGCGGCATCAAGCACGAGGTCCTCAACGCCAAGTTCCACGAGCAGGAGGCCCCGATCGTCGCCCAGGCCGGGCGCGCCGGTGCGGTCACCATCGCCACGAACATGGCGGGCCGCGGCACGGACATCAAGCTGGGCGGTGACCCGGCGGGCCTGGCCTCGATGATGCTCCACCGCAAGGGCCTGAACCCGGCCGAGGTGGACCGCGAGACGTACGCCGAGGCGCTGGCCGAGGCGAAGGCGATCTGCGACGAAGAGCACGAGCGGGTGGTGGAGGTCGGCGGCCTGCATATCGTGGGCACGGAGCGCCACGACTCACGGCGAATTGACAACCAGCTCCGTGGCCGCGCGGGCCGCCAGGGTGACCCGGGCTCCTCGCGCTTCTACCTCTCGCTGGATGACGACCTCATGAAGCGCTTCGCCTCGGACCGCGTCGCGGGCCTGATGGAGCGGATGGGGCTCGAGGACGACGTCGCGATCGAATCGCGCCTCGTCAGCAAGACCATCGAGAGCGCCCAGTCGCGGGTCGAGGGCTACAACTTCGACATCCGCAAGCGCGTCGTCGAGTTCGATGACGTCATCAACAAGCAGCGCGAGACTATCTACGCCGAGCGCGACAAGGTGCTCCGCAACGAGGACCTCGCCGAGACCGTCGCCGGCTTCATCGCCGACGAACTCGGGGCCCTCGCGGACCAGCACCTGTCCGGGAACCCGGAGGAGTGGGGCGTCGAGGCATTCAGCAACGAGCTGCGCCGGATGGGGATCGAGACCAGCGACATCTCCGACGACGACCTGTGGGGCCTGGGCACCAAGGAAGACATCGTCGCGCGACTCCAGGAGCTCGCCGAGGACAAGCTGGACGCCAAGGCCGACGAGGTCGGCGACGACTGGAAGCTCGTCGAGCGGCTGGTCCTCCTGCGCACGATCGACAGCCTCTGGGTGGACCACCTGACGGAGCTGGACGACATGCGGCGGGGCATCGGCCTGCGGGGCTACGCCCAGCAGGACCCGCTCAACGAGTTCCGCAAGGAGGCCTTTGCCCTCTACGAGGAGCTGGGTGGCTTCATCCGCCACCAGGTCGCCACGACGATCTTCCGCGTCACCATCACCCGCCAGCCGGCGCCGGCGCCCGACGCCCCGGCGCCGCTCCCGGGACCCGGTCAGCCGGCCCGACCCGGGCCCGCCACGGCAGCACCGTCCCGCAGTACGAGTGCCGGCGGAGGCGTACCGGCTGGCCTGCCGGGGCCTGGTCCCGCGGCTCGAGCCGCCCTGCCGGCCGGCCCGCAGGCGCGGCCCGGCTTCACGCCGACCGGCCAGCGGATCGGGCGCAACGACGCGTGCTGGTGCGGCTCCGGGCAGAAGTACAAGCGCTGCCACGGCCGCTGACCCGCACTGGCGCGTCACCCCGCCCGACCACGGCACCATGACGTCGCGGCTCAGGGACCTGGGCCGACTCATCCTCGCCCTGGCCGTGGGCGGGGTCCTGCTGACCGGCTACACCACGGTCCGCATCTGGCAGCAGGGTGAGCAGGACGAGGCCCGACCGGCCGATGCGATCGTCGTCCTGGGTGCCGCGCAGTACGACGGAAGCCCGTCCCCGGTGCTCCGCGCCCGCCTGGACCATGCCATCGACCTGTTTCGATCCGGGATCGCCCCGACGCTCGTCGTGACTGGCGGGAAGCTGCAAGCCGATCGGACCACCGAGGCGGGCACCGCCCGCGCCTATGCGGTCAAGCACGGGATCTCCGAGGCCGCCATCCTGATGGAGGATCGGGGCACCAGCACGCTGGAGTCACTCGACAGCGTCGCCGACATCCTGCGGGCGCGTGGCCTGCGCAGCGCCGTGTTCGTCTCCGATCGGACACACATGCTGCGTGTGCTCCGGATCGCCCTGGATCACGGAATCGTGGCCTGGGGATCGCCCACGACCACAAGCCCAACCGACGCGACCCTTCCCGCCCGGGCCGAGGCCACGGTTCACGAGCTGGGCGGTCTGGCGACGTGGTTCCTGGGCGGCCGCGTGGCGTCCGATGGCATTGTCGCGATGGCCCGCTAGGGGTACCGGCGGCAGAAGCCGACACGTCCCGCGCCGTCGGCCTGCGGGTGCCGGCCTCTACCGGTGCGGTCCGGGCTATTCTGGTGCGGTCTGGTAGACACCCGGCACGGCCCGCAGGCGGCGGTCAGCGCGACTGAGCCAATCTGCCATTACCCCTCTTGGCGACCGGGGAATCGTCGCGTATACTGCGGTACACCTTGGCGCCCCTCGCCGTTCCACCCCCAATCTGGGGCGGTCGATGATGCCGCCCCTGCCCCGCCCAGCAAGCAGCGAGGGATTCGTGAAGCAGGTCCAGGAAGAAGCCTTCGTCGATCTCATCGCCTGTGAGCGAGATTGCCGGAACTGCAGTTACGCCGCCGCTCTGGACTGTGACGGCAACTGCGGTGTCTGCCCCCACAACGGCTATTGTCCCTGTGTGAACCCCGTCGTCGCCCGGAGCAAGTCAGCCCTTCGGCTGATCGAGCTCCGTCCGATCCTCCTCCAGGACCTGCGGGTTCGAACCTAGTGGAAGCGTCCACGGTTCGCGACCTCACGGGGAGGCTTCGGTCGACCTCGGGGCATCTTTGACCTCCCCACAAAGCAGCAGCGCCTCGAAGAGCTCCACTCCCTGACGCTCGCCCCCGGCTTCTGGGACGACAGCCGGGGAGCCCAGAAGATCCTCCGCGAGGCGGACGGACTCTCCACCGAGATCGGCCTCTGGCGTGAGTTGCTGTCCCGCGCCGACGAGCTCGAGACCGTCCTCGAGCTGGCCGATGAGTCCGGCGACGCGGACCTCGCCGCCGAGCTTGACCGCACCGCCGCGGCGCTCAAGGTGGACTTCGAGCGCGAACGGACGGCGCTCCTCTTCTCCGGGGAGTACGACGATCGGCCGGCGCTCCTGTCCATCTCGGCCGGCGCCGGCGGTACCGAGGCGACGGACTGGACGGAGATGCTCCTCCGCATGTACCTGCGCTGGGCGGAGCGACACCGCTTCCCCACCAGCATCATCGACGCGCAGGAGGGCGAGCAGGCCGGGCTCAAGAGCGTGACGGTGGCGATCAATGGGCGGCGCGCCTACGGCTGGCTGCGCGCCGAGCGTGGGGTCCACCGCCTGGTGCGGATCTCCCCGTACGACGCACAGAAGCGACGCCAGACCACCTTCGCGCTGGTCGAGGTCCTGCCCGAGGCGGACGACGACGTCGAGATCGAGCTCAACTGGGACGAGATCCGGGTTGACACGTACCGCTCGCAGGGCGCGGGTGGCCAGCATGTCAACAAGACGGACTCGGCCATCCGGCTGACCCACTTCCCGTCCGGGATCGTGGTCCAGAGCCAGAACGAGCGCTCCCAGACGCAGAACAAGGAGAACGCGATCAAGGTCCTCAAGTCGCGCCTCCTCGAGCGCGCGCTCGAGGAACGCGAGGAGGCGGTCCGCAAGCTCAAGGGCGAGCACATCGAGGCAGGCTGGGGCAACCAGATTCGGAGCTACGTCCTCCACCCCTACCAGATGGTCAAGGACCTCCGGACCGCGGTCGAGACTTCCAACACGGGTGCCGTGCTCGACGGCGACATCGACGTCTTCATGCAGGCGGAGCTGGAACGGCTGGCGACGGGCCGGCCGCCATCCTCCGACGCCGACGCGGGCTGAGCGTGACGCCGGACGCCGCACCGACCGGCGGCGGCTCCGGGCCGGCTGATCAGGGCGGGCGAGCGGGCGGGCGGCTGTCCATCCGGCGAGCCAGGCCCTCCGACATCCCCGCCTGCGGCCGCACCTGGCGCGATGCGCTGAACGGCTACCTCGTGCGCCTGGGCCAACCGGAGATTCCGAACGAGCCGGGGTCCATCGGACGGCTCCATGCGCACGCCATGACCACGGACCCGGACCGCTTCCTGGTGGCGGTGCGGGGCGACCGGGTGGTCGCCTTCGCGTCGGCCCTCGATCGCGAGCCGCTCTGGTACTTGTCGATGCTCTTCGTGGAGCCGGCCGAGCAGGGCCGCGGCCTGGGCAGGCGGCTGCTGGAGCGGGTGATGCCGGACGCGGCAAGGCGCGCGGGCCGGTTCCTCGCCGTCGCCTCGGACAGCGTCCAGCCAATCTCCAACGCGCTGTATGCCGCCCACGGGATGCCGCCCCGGATCACGCTCCACCACCTGGTGGGCCGTCCCGTCCGGGACAATCTGCTCCCATCGCTGCCGCCCGGGGTCACCGCCCACCCCGTGGCCGCCGACGCCGCATCGCTGCCCGCCGATATCCATGCCCTCGATCGCGAGTTGCTTGGGTTTGCCCACCCCGCCGACCACGCCTTCGCCGTGGCGCAGGGCCGGCTCCCGCACGTGTACCGGAACGCCGACGGGTCCCTGGCCGGGTACGGCTACGCCTCCAGCGTGGGCCATGTCGGCCCGGTCGCAGCACGCGACCCCGGGCACCTGTCGGCCATCACCGGGCACCTGCTCCAGGCCGTGGTCCCCCGTGGCGCCTCGGCGGTCTGGGTCCCCGGTGATGCCGGCGAGACGTTCACCGGCCTGATTCGGGCCGGCCTCAGAATCGAAGGCTTCCCCGTTCTGCTCCTCTGGGATCGGCCCCTGGTCGACTTCGATCGCTACCTGCCGCAATCGCCGGGCCTCCTCTAGATGCGGGCGTTTGCCGCCCCCGGCGCCCGATGCTAGCCTCCCCCGGTGCTTCCCTGGATCCGGCCGTGACCCCCCTCCGGTCTCCGCTGTCTTCGTCGTCGACCCGTTCCGGGCGCTCCGCGGCGCGTCAACAGGATGGCTTCGCCGATCGCGTGCGCGGCCTCCTCACGGGGCGGGCCGGTGCCCGTGTCCGTCGACCCCCCGACAACACGGTGCTGGTCCTGCGCGACGTCACCAAGGAGTACGCGAACGGCAAGCAGGCCTTGCGCGACGTCGACCTGGTGATCCCCGAGGGGGACTTCGTGTTCCTCGTCGGCCCGTCCGGGGCCGGCAAGAGCACGCTCATGAAGCTGATCATCCGCGACGAGCTCGCCAGCCACGGCGAGGTATTCCTGGATGGGGAGGACCTGGCTCGCGTCCCGCGCCGCCAGGTGCCGCGCATCCGGCGCAAGATCGGGACGGTCTTCCAGGACTTCAAGCTGCTGCCGTCCAAGACGGTGCGCGAGAACGTGGCCTTTGCCCTCGAGGTGACCGGCACGCCGCGTCGCCAGGTCGGGCCGGCGGTGGACCGGGTCCTGGCGCTGGTTGGCCTCTCGGCCCAGGCCAGCCAGACCCCGGCGCAGCTCTCCGGTGGAGAGCGCCAGCGCACGGCAATCGCCCGGGCATTGGTCCACGACCCGCGGATCATCATCGCGGATGAGCCCACCGGGAACCTGGACCCGCTGATCAGCTGGGAGATCATCCAGCTGCTCCTCCGGATCAATGAGCTGGGCGTCACCGTCCTGATGGCCACGCACGATGCGGACGTCGTGACGGCGCTGCGCAAACGGGTGGTCGCCCTCGAGGATGGCCGGGTCATCCGGGACGAGGTGGGCGGTGCCTACCATCGCGAAGACTGACGTGACGCACCCATGATCCGCTTCGTCGGCTTCGCGCTGGGCCGCGCCTGGCAGGGCTTCTGGCGGAACGTCGTCATGAGCGTCGCGGCCACCGGCACGATGGTCCTCATGCTCCTCCTGCTCTCCGGCTTCTGGATCGTCCAGACCGGGCTCATCGCCGGGCTGGAATTCGTGGAGCAGAAGGTCCAGGTGGTTGCGGACCTGAACGACGCGACCACCGCCGAACGCGCCGCCCAGCTGGTCGCCCGCACGGCCGCGCTCCCGGAGGTCGCCCGCGTCACCTACGTCTCCCGCGAGGAGGCACTCCAGCGCTTCCGCGACGCCCGGGCCGCGCAGGGCGAGGAGGACCTCACCCCCTACCTGGGATCGAACCCGCTGCACGCCAGCCTGGAGGTCACGCTGCGCAACCCCGGGCAGTTCGGGCAGGTGCTCGAGGTCCTCCGGGCGGAGCCGGACGTGATCCGCGTGAAGGACATCCAGGACCTCGTGGAGCGGGTGCTGACGGTGACCTCGATGCTCCGCACCGCGGGCGCGGTGGTGCTCGTGATCGTCGGGCTGATCGTCCTGTTCATCATCGTGAACACGATCCGTCTCGCCGTGGTCGCCCGGGCCGAGGAGATCGAGATCATGCGGCTGGTCGGTGCCAGCGACGCGTTCATCCGCTGGCCATTCGTCTTCGAGGGGGCGCTGGTCGGGCTCTTTGGCGCGGGCATCACGCTGGCCATCCTGTTCGGCGCGTCCGAGCCGCTCGCTCGCTTCATGTTCGACTTCTTCCGGGTCCTCCCGTTCCGGGTGGAGTCGATCGCCCGCGACGTCAGCCTCCTGGTCGTGGGGACCGGCGTGGGGCTGGGGGTGCTCGGATCATGGCTCTCCGTCCGGACCTACCTCCTGCGCTGATACCTCCGGCCCACCGAAGGAGGGCGGCCCACCGAAGGTGGGCGGGGCGCACCCGGTGTAGGCTCTCGCCAGTGCGCCCCAGCCGGCGTCCCCACCGAGGATCACCAGCCGAATGCTTGCCCCCGAGTCCTCCGACCCGGCGACCCCGTCGACACCGTCGACGCAGCCAGTCACGACGCCAATCGTCCAGCCCGTGACGCCGCCCGGTCCTCGGGCCTCCCGTTCGGTGCTGCTCGTCGCCCTGGGCCTGGTGCTGGTGATGACCGGCGGCACGCTCTTCTGGTCTGGCTACACCCTGGGCCAGCGCTCCGCGCTCCAGCCCGGCACACCCGCCGCTGACGACATCGCGTTCCAGCCGTTCTGGGACGCCTATCGTGCGGTCGTCGATCGCTACGCGGGCGGCCCGGTGGACAAGGAGCTCCTGATCGAAGGCGCCATCAAGGGGATGGTTGGCGCGCTGGGCGATCCGTACTCCACGTACATGTCGCCGTCGGACTACAAGCAGGCGCTCCAGGACCTGTCCGGCCAGTTCGAGGGGATCGGGGCCGAGATCGGCACCCGCAAGCCCGATGGCACCGCGACGGACTGCTCAACGCTGGGCTCCGACTGCCGCCTGACCGTGATCGCGCCGATCGAGGGATCGCCGGCGCAGGCAGCCGGCGTCAAGGCCGGCGACCAGGTGGTGGCCGTCGACGGCAAGTCGCTCGACGGGCTGACCGTGGACGGCGCGCGCGACAAGATCCGCGGCCCCAAGGGCACCAAGGTGACGCTCGCGATCGTCCGCGACGGCGCGGCCCCGTTCGACCTGACCATCACCCGCGACGTGATCGTCTCGAGGGAGGTCACCTCGAAGGACCTGGCGGGCGGCACCATCGGCTACGTCAAGCTGAACGGATTCTCCGAGACCGGCGCCGACGAGGTCGTCGCGGCCATCAAGGAGGACGTCGCCGCCGGACGCAAGGCGATCATCCTGGACCTGCGCGGCAACCCGGGCGGCTTCGTCGACGCGGCGCGCAAGGTGGCCAGCCAGTTCATCAAGGACGGGCCCATCTTCTGGCAAGAGGATTCGAAGGGGACGCAGACACCCACCCAGGCACTCCCCGACGGCATCGCCACGGACCCGGCCATCAGGGTGATCGTGCTGATCGACAAGGGCAGCGCGTCGGCGAGCGAGATCGTCGCCGGGGCGCTCCACGACGCCGGCCGGGCTACCCTCGTGGGAGACACGTCGTACGGCAAGGGCACCGTGCAGCAGTGGACCGACCTGGGCAGCGGCGGCGGCGGCCTCAAGCTGACGATTGCCAAGTGGCTCACGCCGGACAAGACGTGGATCCACCACATCGGGATCACGCCGGATGTGCTCATCACCGTCCCGTCGGACAACCCCACCGGCTCGGACCCGGCGCTGGACAAGGCGGTCCAGATCCTGTCCACCGGCGCCGCCGCCATGGTGCCGGTGCTGCGGCGCGCCGCCTGAAAATCAGGTGCTTGCGCGGTCCCGCGGTCTTGCGGTAGGGTGTCTTCGAACGAAAGGAGGTGATGTGCAGTGAGTGATAGTCCTCGTAGCTGCACCACCTCGAAGGAGATGTCCGTCTAGCCGGCTCCCTTCGGGTGGTCTAGCGAAGCCTTCGAACGCCGGCCCCCAACGGGCCGGCGTTCGTGCGTCCGGGTCTCCGTCCTCCGGCCGTACACTGACCATCCGTCGCGCCCTGACCGGGCGCTGCATTGCCAGCCAAGGAGTCACCCCACGATGGGCGAGAAGACCATCGCCCTCAATCGACGGGCTCGTCACGAGTACCTGATCATCGACACGATCGAGGCCGGGATCGTCCTGACCGGCTCCGAGATCAAGTCCGTGCGCGCCAACAAGGTCAACCTCTCGGACGCCTACGCCCGGATCGACCGGAACGAGGCCTGGCTGATCGGCGCCCACATCGCCCAGTTCGCCGAGGCAAACCGCTGGAATCACGAGCCCAAGCGGGTACGCAAGCTGCTCCTCCACCGCTCGGAGATCGACGAGCTGAAGGGCCGGATGGGTGCCAAGGGGCTCTCCCTCATCCCCCTCCGCCTGTACCTCTCCGACCGCGGCCGAGCCAAGCTGGAGCTGGGGCTGGGCCGGGGCAAGCAGCTCCACGACAAGCGGCGCGACATCGCCGACCGAGAGGCCAAGCGTGATGTGGCCCGCGAGATGGCCGACGCGAGGCGCGGCCGCTAGCCGTCGTCACGCACCCACGGAGCTGTCTCCACGCACCGCCGACCAGGCCTGTCCCCTGGAGCAACACCGGTCCTGGCGGGCCTGGCCGGCCAGGAGTAGACTTCCTCTCCCGAACAGTCGTTCGGTCCTGTGGGGATGTGTGGTTTCGACAGGGCTTGGCTGTCGGTGAGCGCGAGCCGAGGTGCCGTCAGGCCTCGTTAAACAGGCGGCAAAAGAAGTAACTGCCAACAAGCAGTCGACTCTCGCTCTCGCCGCGTAAGCGGTAAAGCAAGCGTGGAAGCAGCCTCAGGTCCGTGGGTTGTGGAAGCGTCATGCAGCGGACCTGCGACCCGGATAAGTGTTGCGTAGTCCGGAGCCAAGCTCGATCTAGAGGCACGTGACTGGACCCAGGGGGAGAGTGCCGATCCCCGCCCCTCGGGTTGACGAAAACGATCGGACACGCTCGTAGTGGTTGCCGGCGAAGGGTTCTGGACGGGGAGTTCGACTCTCCCCCATCTCCACCAATGATTCTCTCAGCGCCAGCTGTCGATCTGGCGCGCTGCCGTTCGTCGTCCTCATGCACGGGCGACGAGTGATCGCCCTTGGCGACGCGTGACGAGGCCCGGCCTCGTCACCACGGAGGACGATCCAACCGCGAACGCCCTGCTCGCCAGGCACGGCGGCGGCATGCCAGAGACCGGCGAGGCCAAGGCCCGGGTCACGGCGGCCTTGAACGCGTGGCTCGGCAGCCTGGGCGATCTCGCCCGATGGATCGGTCAGGGATGCGACCCCGGCGCCGACCGGCTACAGCGTGATCAAGGCGGAGGGCCTGGACCGCGCGGTCGAGCCGTCCAACGGCTGCCCGGTCCTCGCGGATGGCGCCGTCGTCCCCGTCTCCGAGAGGTGCAACGCCATGGAGCCGCGCCTCGGGGTAGCCCGGGGTGGCGCTCGCGGCCGTCCCCCCGGGCCGGGCGGCCGTTTGGCGCGTCGGGCCTAGACTCTGCTCGATGACGGACGACACGGCCCCGGAGCCGGACCTCTCCGAGATGGACCCGACCGAGGCCGAACGCGCCCGGCGGCGGGACCACGACGCCGCCGAGGAGCAGCGCGCCCTGCTGCGGCCCGGGATGGGCAAGGTCTTCAAGCAGATCCAGGACGCGCAGCGACGCGTCGCCGACGAGCTGGCCACGAAGCCGGCGAGGGCCACGAAGCGCCGGGGGAAGGGCTAGGCAGCGTCGCCTGGTCTGCGACCGGACATACTGCGCCAGGCTCGGTGGGCCGGGCCGGGAACAGACCCGACGCATGGAGAGGCGATGAGCATGGCCGCGAGGGACGAGGGGCACTCGCCTGATCCGCACCGGGCAGACAGCCACGACCTGATCCGCGTCCACGGCGCCCGCGAGAACAACCTCAAGGACGTCAGCGTCGAGATCCCGAAACGTCGGCTGACGGTGTTCACCGGCGTCTCCGGCTCAGGCAAGAGCTCGCTGGTGTTCGACACGATCGCCGCCGAGTCACAGCGGATGATCAACGAGACGTACAGCGCCTTTGTGCAAGGCTTCATGCCCACGCTGGACAGGCCGGACGTCGACCTGCTCGACGGGCTGACGACCGCGATCATCGTGGACCAGGAGCGGATGGGCGCCAATGCCCGCTCCACCGTCGGCACCGCCACCGATGCCAACGCCCTGCTGCGCATCCTCTTCAGTCGGCTCGGGCAGCCCCACATCGGCTCGCCCCAGGCCTTCTCCTTCAACATCGCGTCGGCCCACGGTTCCGGGTCGATCACGGTCCAGCGTGGGTCCAGCGTGGCGGCGACCCGGAGCTTCTCCATCACGGGCGGCATGTGCCCCCGCTGCGAGGGCATGGGCTCCGTGACCGACATCGACCTGTCCAGGCTGTACGACGAGAACAAAGCCCTGGCCGAGGGCGCGCTCACGATCCCGGGCTACGGCGCGGGCGGCTGGAACTACCGCCTCTTCGCGGCCTCCGGCTTCGTCGACCCCAACAAGCCGATCCGCGACTACACCGACCAGGAACGCCGGGACTTCCTGTACCGGGAGCCGACCAGGATGAAGATCGAGAACATCAACATGACCTACGAGGGGTTGGTGCCGCGCATCCAGGCGTCGTTCCTGTCCAAGGACGTCGAGGCGATGCAGCCGCACATCCGGGCGTTCGTCGAGCAGGCGGTCACCTTCACCGCCTGTCCGGAGTGCCGCGGGACCCGGCTCAACGAGGGCGCGAGGTCGTCAAGGATCGCCGGGATCAGCATGGCGGACGCGTGCGCGCTGCAGCTCAGCGACCTTGCGGTCTGGGTGCGGGGCGTCGGCGAGCCGTCCGTCGCGCCGTTGCTGGCGACGCTCCGGCACATCCTCGATTCGTTCGTCGAGATCGGGCTGGGCTACCTCAGCCTGGAGCGGTCCACGGGCACGCTGTCGGGCGGCGAGTCGCAGCGCGTCAAGATGATCCGCCACCTCGGGTCGTCGCTCACCGACGTGACCTACGTCTTCGACGAGCCGACCGTCGGACTGCACCCCCACGACATCCAGCGGATGAACGACCTGCTCCTGCGGTTGCGGGACAAGGGCAACACGGTGCTCGTGGTGGAGCACAAGCCGGAGACCATCAGCATCGCGGACCACGTTGTCGACCTGGGCCCTGGCGCCGGGACCGCCGGCGGCGAGGTGGTCTTTGAGGGCTCCGTGGACGGGCTGCGAGCCAGCGGCACGCTCACCGGGCGGCACCTGGACGACCGGGCCGCCCTGAAACCAACCGTGCGGGGCCCGCTGGGCGTGCTGGCGGTGCGCGGCGCCAGCGCCCACAACCTGCAGGCGGTCGATCTCGACATCCCGCTCGGGGTGCTGGTGGTCGTGACCGGCGTGGCCGGGTCGGGCAAGAGCTCCCTGATCCACGGCTCGGTGTCGCGCCGGGACGGCGTGGTGTCGGTCGATCAGGCCCCCATCCGTGGCTCGCGCCGGAGCAACCCGGCGACCTATACCGGGCTGCTCGACCCCATCCGCGCGGCCTTCGCCAAGGCCAACGGGGTCAAGCCCGCGCTGTTCAGCGCCAATTCGGAGGGCGCCTGCCCAACCTGCAACGGCGCCGGGGTGATCTACACCGACCTGGCGATGATGGCCGGCGTCACCTCCGTCTGCGAGGAGTGCGAGGGCCGACGGTTCCAGGCGGCGGTGCTGGACTACCGGCTGGGTGAGCTCAGCATCGCCGATGTCCTCGACCTGACCGTGGACGATGCGCTCGCGTTCTTCGGGGCAGGCGCGGCGCGCACCCCCGCCGCACACACGATCCTGCAGCGCATGACCGACGTCGGCCTGGGCTATCTCAGCCTGGGCCAGCCGCTCACGACGCTGTCCGGCGGCGAGCGGCAGCGGCTCAAGCTGGCGATCCAGATGGCCGAGAAAGGGGGCATCTATGTGCTCGACGAGCCGACCACCGGGCTCCACCTCGCGGACGTGGCGCACCTGCTTGGCCTGCTCGACCGGCTCGTCGACGCGGGCAAGTCAGTGATCGTCATCTCGCACCACCAGGCGGTCATGACCCACGCCGACTGGATCATCGATCTCGGACCCGGCGCCGGCCACGACGGCGGACGGGTCGTCTTCCAGGGCACGCCCGCGGACCTCGTCCGTGAGCGCTCAACCCTGACCGGCCAGCACCTCGCGGCCTACGTGGACGGCGGGTAGCCCGTGATCCGGCGGATCTCGCGGTAGAGCGGCTGCAATCGGCCGTACATCGGCAGGTAGACGGATCGAAAGAGGTCGTCATACAGGCGGGCGCGCGCCGCATCCGGCTCGTAGCGCTGCGCGGTCCGGACCATCTCGACCACGGCGGTCTCGGGATCGGGGTGGATGCCCAGGCCCAGCATGACGTCGATGGCGGCGCCCAGGCCGGCCGCTTCGTGGGTGTGGGGCGTGGCCGCCGGCACCCCGAAGACGTCAGCGAAGAGCTGGACCGCGCCGGCCGACTGCGACCCACCGCCGCCCACCCGCAACTCGCGAATTCCCACCCCTGTCCGCGCCACAGTCTTCTCGGCCGATTCGCGGAGCGCGTAGGCGAGGCCCTCGATGATGGCCCGGTAGACGTGGGCCCGGCCGTGCACGTCCCCGAAGCCCAGGATCGCGCCCTTGGATTCGGGTCCGGGATAGCGGACGCCCGGGCTCCAGTACGGTTGAAGCATCAGGCCCATCGCCCCCGGCGGCGTCGCATGCAGCAGGTCCTCGAAGAGCGCTTCGGGTGGCACGCCGGATGCCGCGGCCCGGACCACCTCGGAGGTGCCCAGCTCGCGTCGGAACCACTCAACCAGCCAGAACCCGCGCGAGATCTGCAGCTCGGTGAACCAGGCGCCCGGGATGGCCGCCGGGTAGGGTGGCACCAGCGGGATCGCCTCCACGTAGCGGCGGTGGGTGGTCCCGACCGTCGCCGTGGTCCCGAACGAGAGCGCCGCGAGGTCGGGTGCCAGGGCGCCAACGCCCAGCGCCTCGCACTGCTTGTCGCCCGCCGCGGCGATGACCGGCAACCCCGCCGCCACACCCAGGTGTTCCGCGGCCGCCGGGGCCAGCCGGCCCAGCTCGCCCGTCGGAGGCACAAGGTCCGGCAGCCAGTCCCGATCGAACGGGGCGACCTGCCACTTCCAGTCGAGCCGGCCGGACCAGCGGGACCGCTTGAAGTCGAAGGGCAGGTAGCCCACCTGGGCCGCGGCCGAATCGACCCAGCGCTCCACGAGGCGCGTGGTGAGCCACGCCGACAGCAAGCCGTAGCGCCGGATGCGCTTCCACGTGGAGGGCTCATGCGTCCTGATCCAGTTGGCCTCGCAGTCGGCCTGGAAACGCGCCACGGTCTCGGTCACGCCGCTCAGCCGGAAGGCCGCGCCCCACGCGCCACCGACCGGCGGCAGCCCCTCGGTCCGGCGCTGGTCCAGCCAGACGATGGCGGGCCGGAGCGGCGTGCCGCGCTCGTCTGACACGACCACCGTGGTCCGCTGCGTGGTCAGGCCGATCCCCGCCACGGATGCCGCGTCCGCCGCCGGGTCCGCCCAGAGCCGGCGGCAGGCCTCGCCCATGGCCGCCCACCAGACCTCGGGGTCCTGTTCGGCCCAGCCGGGCTGCGGCGAGTCGTACGGCTCGATCGCCACGCGGGCCATCGCGACCACCGTGCCGCGCGGATCGATGAGCATCACGCGCACGCTCTGCGTCCCGACGTCAATCGCCAGGGCGCGATCGGCATGGCCTGACAGTGGCGGTGGCACGGCGATTCCTCCTTGGGGGCCCATGGTGGGGCAGCGGGCGCCGCCCTGCCGGCCCGGGATGCGGCGGCGCGCCCGTCAGCCTTGATCAAACCCCGGGGACCGGCGTGGGGTGAGCCAGGACCCGGGTGTGCGCCTGGGTTGGGGGTTGCGCCGGACCGCCGGCCGGTCCACGATCCTGCCGTGAGCAGCGCGACCACCACGGCCTCGGACACGCGCCAGCCCGCGGTGAGCGCGCGGGCCCTGGTCAAGGCCTTCGGCCTCATCCGCGCCGTCGACGGGATCGACCTGTCCCTGGCGCCCGGCAGGATCTATGGACTCCTTGGCCCCAACGGCTCGGGCAAGACCACCCTGATCCGGCTCCTGATCGGCCTCGCCCGACCCACGTCCGGGGAGGCGCGGATCCTGGGGACGCCGATGCCGTCGCGGGCGGCGCTGGCTCGCATCGGCTATATGCCCCAGGGCGAGGCCATCTACCCCGACCTCTCGGTGGCCGAGAACCTGGCCTTCTTCGCGGCGCTCCAGGGCACCCGCGACGGGGCCGCCATCGAGCGCGTCCTGGACCTGATCGAGCTGGGCGGCCGGCGGAACACCCCGGCGGCCAACCTTTCCGGCGGGATGCGGCGGCGCCTCTCCCTGGCATGCGCCCTGGTCCACCAGCCACCCGTCGTCTTCCTGGACGAACCCACCGTGGGCGTGGACCCGGCGCTCCGTGTCCAGTTCTGGGCCCACTTCCGCGCGCTGGCCGCCGCCGGTACCACGATCGTTGTCGCCAGCCACGTGATGGACGAGGCCGACCGCTGCGACGAGCTGCTCTTCGTCCGGGCGGGCCAGGTCATCGCCCACGGCACCGGGGCGTCGCTGCGTGCGGAGGCCGGCACTGACGACCTCGAGACGGCCTTCCTCCGGTTCTCGGGGCTGGGCCCGGATGGCCAGCCCCTGCCGGGGTTGACGGCGAGCGGCTCGTGAGCCTCGCCCGGACGCTGGCCGTCGCCCGGCGAATCGTTGCCGGATTCCGGCGCGACCATCGTTCGCTGGCGCTGGTCGTCGTGGTCCCCATCGTGATCACGGCGCTCCTGGCGTGGGTAATCCGCGGCTCGATCCCGGGCACGACGCGCGTGGCGATCGGGAACCAGGCGGGCGTCACCGGTGACCGCATGATTGCCATCCTCCGGGCGGCGGCTCCGCCCGTGGGCGCGGCCGGCGGAGGCACCAACGGCGTCGAGATCGAGTTGGTGGGCGATGGCCCCGCCGCCCGTGATCGCGTCAAGGCCGGCAGCGCGCAGGTGGCGGTGATCCTGCCGGCCGATCTCGCGGCGGCGGCGGCGGGCGGGATGGTCACGCTCACCGTGGTGACCCAGGGGACCGACCCGGCGGTCGACAGCCAGGCTGTCGCGGCCCTGCAGCAGTTGGTGATCCGGGCGGCAGGCTCCATGGGTTCGCTGGGAGTGCCACCGGCCGGGGCAGGGGCCGTCGTCGGTCCGGGCACGGCCGCACCCGTCCTCCCCACCATCAGGATTGCCCACGAGACCATCTTCCTGTCACCCGACGCGGATACCCTCAACGTCATGGCTCCGGTCTTCCTGGGCTACTTCGCGTACTTCTTCGTCTTCATCCTGACCGGGATCAGCTTCCTCCGGGAGCGGATGGGTGGGACCCTGGAGCGCCTCCTCGCGACCCCGGTCAGCCGGCTCGAGATCGTCCTGGGCTACGGCCTGGGATTTGGCCTGCTGGCCACGGTGCAGGTGGTGCTGATGACCGCGTTCACCCTGGGGCGGGTCCCGGTCCCGGCGATCGGCCCGATCGGCGAGTGGGGCGTGGGCCTGGGGATCTCGTCCGCCGGCAGCCCGATCCTTGCCTTCGTCGTCGTGCTGCTGCTGGCGATCGGCGCGGTCAACCTGGGGATCTTCCTCTCGACGTTCGCCCGGACGGAGCTCCAGATCGTCCAGTTCATCCCGATCGTCATCGTGCCCCAGGGGCTGCTGTCGGGGATCTTCTGGCCGGTCGAGCGGCTGCCGGCCCTGCTCCAGGCCGTGGCCCACGTGCTGCCGGTCACCTACGCGGTGGACGCGCTGCGCGCGATCATGCTCCGCGGCGATGGCCTGGGCGATCCTGGGCTCGCCCTCGACGTGGCGGTGCTCGCGCTGGTGGCGGCGCTGTTCGTGATGCTGGCCAGCCTGACCATCAAGCGCGACATCGCGTAGGGCGAGGTGGCCGGCCCGGGCGGGTCAGGGCCCTGGGGACGTCCCGACCGGCGTGACGACGTCGAGCCTCGCGGGGCGCAATCAGCGCACGCTGGCAGATGGCTGGGGCAACGTCGAGCGCGGCACCTTGATCACCTGGTCCACCCGGAGGATCACCGTCGTGGGGAACCCGTTGAGCGCCGCGATGGCCGCGACCGTGGTGTTGTAGGTCGTGGCGATCTTCCAGAGCGAGTCTCCGTAGAGGATCTTGTACTCGAAGTACGGAGCGGTGGGAACGGGCACGGGGGTGGGCGCTGGCGTTGGCGTCGGGGTTGGCTCGGGCGTCGGAGCCGGCGTGGGCGTGGGCGTGGGCGTCGGAGCCGGGCTGGGCGTGGGCTGGGGGGCGAGCGTCGGAACCTGGCTGGGGGTCGCCAGTTGCGCCAGCTGGCCGCCCGGGTCGCCGGTGGAGTCCACGGATGTCGCTGCGGGTCCCCCACCCACCACCGACACCAGCACGACGCTCGCGGCGACGACGAGGAGCAGCGCGCCGACGCCCGCGACCGGGTTGGCGACCCTGCGTCGTCTGCGGTCCCCGCGCGTCTGGTACGGTCGCAGCTCGGCCGCATCGCCGCGTCGTCGCGACCCCCCGGATCGCCGCCGCGCGGACAGCCTCGCGGTCGCGGGTGGGTCGAGCGGGGAGCCGGTGGACTCGTTGCCTGCGAGGTCGTGATCGGGCTCCGGCTCGTCGGCCGCGGTCGCATCGGGTAGCGTCGCGAGCGCGTCGGGCAGCGGCGCGGCCGGATCGCCCACGGCGTCGTGATCCGGGACCGACTCCGCTTCGAACGTGGCGTCCCACGAGGATTCGAACGACCGGGGCGCAGGACCGAGGCGGTCGGCCATCACGGCTGCCTCGATCGACTCGGCGGGCGCCACGGCAGCCTCGGCTCGGATGACATCCTCGGGCTGAGGCCAGGGAACCCCGATTGCGTCGTCGACCTGATCGACGAGAGCCGGGACCGGGCCCGGACGGACGTCATCGAGCCCGGATCGATCTGGTGGGATGGAGAACAGGAGGCGGCGGAACGTTCCCAGGACGGCGCCGCGCTCGACCGGCTCCAGTGGGGGCAAGGACCCGGCGGCAACCAGCGCGCGCTGGGGAGTGCTCCGCCGGCGTCGACCGAGCCCGACCTCCAGCACAACGATGAGCCCGAGCAGCGCCGCAACCACGCCGAAGAGCAGCACCGGATCGGTGGCCACGCGCCCGAGGATCCATCCCGGGGCAAAGCCGGTCACCTCGATCACCGCGGCCTGCTCGGACACCACGGTCAGGGTTCGACTCGTGGCCACGAACTGGAACGTCCACAGACCGGCACCCAGGCCGCCGGGCCGCCGATAGGTGAAGCGTTGCTCGGTCAGGGCCACCGGAAGCGAGGCGAGCGTGGCGAGACGCAGGTGATCGACCTCCTGCCCGTCTCGAAGGACGTCCACCGAGAGAACGACAGGTCCCTCGACCTGGGCGAGATTGTTCTGAATGATGGCCACTAGCTCAACCGCCGCGATGTCCCCGTGTTCGTCCGCGATCGGTCGAGCGTCAGCCGTGGCAAACGACGCACCTGACTCGGTGAACCGGATGCTCAGTCGGTCCCCGGCAGCCACCGAGACCTGGCGACTGTCCGCGATGACACCCTTGACCGCAATGGTGGCCGTGTAGGTGCCGGGCGCGACGTCGCGACTCAGCGTCGCCGCGGACACGGCGTCGATGGGGATTGCGCCGGCTGGTCCAACAAACGCCAGCACAAGGTCTGCCGTCAGCGGTCGTCCCCCGTCGCTGCTGACCACCGTGATGGTGACCCGGCCCCGGGCCGCGACAACGTCGATGTAGAACGAGAACGAGATCAGCCCCCGGGAGATCCCGCCAACCTCGGGCGCGGCACTCGCGCCGGGCGGTGCGATATCGGCCCGTGCGAGCTCGCCCGCGAGTTGGTAATGACCGGGCGAGACACCGCCGTCAACGCTGACCAGGACGGGCAGGACCCGTGTCTCCCCGGCCGCGATCGTCACGACCGGACCATCGACGAGCCCGACCACGAAGCCGCGCGGCGCGATTGCAGGTAGCCGAACCTGGACGGCAGTCGACAGCGAGTTGTGTGCCGTCAACGATGCTCGAATCGTCGCTCCCGTCCCGGCCGCGACGGGTATCGAGACGCCCGCGGGGAGCGAGAAGGAGCCTGACAGGGCATCGTCAGCCGCTACTTGCGGCAGCGAACCCAGGGACCCTGCCAGGAGGGTCAGCAACAGGACGGACAACAGGGACGGGCCCATACGGTATCGCCGCAGCGTGGCGGATGCGGCACTGCTCCTGGACGCAGCGCCCTGCCACGGCTTCACCAGGTGCGCTGCGCAGAGGTCGACGGCAATTGGGGATCCCTAGCATGCACACCTTGCCATGTGCAGGTGTACCACCGTACAATACGCAGTCCAACCGGGCGCCGTGTCGGTGACACACGTCAGGCAACGCCTTCTCATACCTGCGTACGCGTCTCTCCAACCGAGACGATGGGACGCTACGGAGGTTCCGTTTCGTGGGCATTGCGTCGACCATCCAGCTTGCCGAGGCTGCCGGTGAGCAGCTCCACCGGGCCATCGTCGCGTGCGAGACGGCTGCCGACGCCGCGGACAGGAGCGCCGCGATCCTCGCGACGAGCGATGATGAGGAGGGTCCCATCGTCGCCAGCCGATCTGCGGCCGCGGCGTGGCGTGACGAGCTGCGGGTCGTCGCTCGAGAGCTTGGCCAGGTCACGGCCGATCTGGACCGCCTTGTCGCAGATCTCGGATCGGTCCAGCGGCGCCTGTCGCCCACTCCGTCGCGAGCTGCGGACGCCCCCAACCGCCCGGAATAGCCGGTGCCAACCGGTCCCGGTGCGCCGCGGCCTGCTACGCACGGCCGCAGCTCCGCAGCTCAGCACCCGGGTTTCGATCCAATCCTGGCGAGTCTCAATGACGCGATTGCGGCAGCCAATGAGGCCATCGCCGACGCCCAGCGGGCCCGTTCGGAGCTCGTCGAGCTCGGCATCTGGCAGGCAGGCTCGGACAGCGACTTCCATGCATTCCTCCGAGAGCAGATCGAGCAACCCAGTCGACGACTGAGTGATTCTCTCGGTGGGTTTGTCCTCCAGCAGCGCCTCCTGACTCGTCTCGAGGAGGAGCTCACGCTGCTCCGCGAGCGGCCCGCGCCGGGATTCGCTGGTGCCTTCGACCGGATCGAGGCATGCACCGCCGGCTATCGCTCCAGTCCGCTGGTCCGGCCGTCGGAGGCGCCCGCGCCGATCTCGGCCCGGGTCACCGCGCCCGTAGCGGTTCGGGTGCACGTCCGGGCGCAGGCACAGCCATCCGACCCGCAGCCTCGGCCGGGCGCTCCAACCGCCGGCAGCGAACCGCGGTCGGTCGTTCAGAGTCTCGTTCGTCTTCTCAAGGGCCGCGGAGCGCCGGGCTCCACGGCGGCCGCAGCGGAGCCGGCCGAGCGGGCAGGTGCCAGGCTGGCTCCGCACGGCGTGGTCAACCGCACTCCGTCGTCCGGCCGCAGGACTGACGCCGCCGTCCAGGTCCCGGCACAGGAGACGGATCGCCCCGCCGCCAGCCCAGCACCCGCCCCGGCAGGCCGCGACGAACGCGACGACGCCATGGACGCCGGACCCTCGGCGGACAGCAATCCGGCGACCACAGGGTCGGCAGATGGCAGTCCAGATCCGGACGCACGGCCACGGACGCCGGGCTCGACGAGCACCGACGCCACGACCAGCACGGCCGGGATGGACGCCGCGGCCGCATCGATCCAGGGGTCAAGTCGCGCTGACCGCCAATCCAGTGCGCGCACTCGCGACAAGAAATCGAACTCCCGTCCGCGACCGACGCACCGGCATGGCCTGGCGCTCGCCGTCGCCCTTGGCGGCCTGACCCTCTTCTTGAGCACGATCGGCGGCCTGCCGGCAACCAACGGGGTTGGCGCGCCGTCGATCATCGCCGACGCCTGGGTCGCGACCGAGCCGTCGGAGCCGCCCACAGGTGACGACGATTTCACGCTCGTCGTGCAGCCCGCGCTCGTCGTGCAGCCTGCTCTCGCCGTCCAGCCCGCTCTCGCCGTCGCAACCTCGCAAGTGGCCCAGCCCAGTCAGGAGATGGCGCTCCCCGACCCGACACTGGCGATGGTCGAGCCCAGCGCGCCACTCCCCAGGGTCGTCTTCGGCGGTTCGGGTCATACAAAGGTGGTCGCACTGACGTTCGACGACGGCTACTCCGCCGCCAACACGAGCCTGATCTTCAACATCCTGGTCCGGGAGCACGTGCCGGCCACGTTCTTTGCGAACGGCTACGTCTTCTCGCGCGGTCCCAAGATCTGGCAGGCGATTGCTGCGGCTGGCTACCCTGTGGCCAACCATGGATACAGTCATGTGGACATGACCAAGCTGACGGATGAGGCCATCGCCGCGGAGTTGGTGAATACCCATGACGCATTCGAGCGCCTGACGGGGACGCCCATGCTTCGCCTGTTCCGGCCGCCGTACGGTACGCATAGCGCGGCGACGGACCGGGCCGTGGCGGCCGCCGGCTACCCCACGATCGTCCTCTGGAACGTCACGGACGGGGACACCGCCCTGGGCATCATCGACGCGGATGCCGTGGCCTTCGCGCTGAAGGGCAACAATGAAGCCATTGTGCTGCTCCACGCCGGGCCCGACATCACTCCCCGGATCCTGCCGGCCATCATCGCTGGCTACCGCGCCCGCGGCTTTGGCTTCGTCACCGTGCCCGATCTCCTGAGGGCATGACGGGAGCCAGGCTGCAGGCGGCCTAGCTCGTTCCGACCAGGGTGATCCCGTCAATGCGCGCGTAGTGGGAGTAGTACGTGGTCTCGTGGATCACGTTCCCGTTCGCGTCGGTCACCGTGACCGTCACCCAGGCGTCCATCCCGTCGGTGGGTGTCTCGATGCGCTTGGTGGTCCCGGAGGGCAGGGTGTCGGTGTACTCGATGGTATCGACCGCCTTGGTAGGGTTCTTGACGACCGGCGCGCCGATGCTGACCGTCCGGCCGGTTGGGACGCCGTAGATCTCGAACTTCACGTAGCCCGATGAGCCGTTCTGGATCTTGTAGGCGCGGATGAGGACCGGGTAGTCCGTGTCGTTCCGGAACGTCATGCTCTGGATCGAGCCGCCGCTGCTCTGCCAGACCGTGGCATCGAGGCCCAGCGGATAGCGGCCGATGTAGTAGTAGTGGTTCTGCCGCGAGCCCATCTGGAGCCCCGCCCTGAGCGCCGCGTTGAAGAGCGTAGTGGAGGCGGAGCAGATGCCGCCCGCCAGCGCGCCCTGTGGCTCCGTGTGGCCGTTGATGATCGCCCCGCCGTCCATGTATCCCCGCTCACGCGTCACCGGGCCGATCGCCTTCCAGAAGTCGAACCACGAGCCGGGCGTCACGACGTAGCCATCGATGTCCATGGCTGGGATCCAGATGTTGTTGCCGAAGCCGTTGTTGATGTAGATCGGGAAGTAGGTGGTCCACTCGCCGATCTTGCTCATCAAGGGAGCGGTATCCGCGGCCTGGCGCGTGGTCAGCTCGGGCTGCACGAGGGTCACGGCAGGTGCGACGCTCGTCACCGTCGCACCGCCCGCACGCTGCGCCAGGACCGCGGCGATGGCGGCGACGGTGCCGCCCCCGTCCAGGCTACGGCCATCCCGGCCCTCCGAGGCGCCGACGATCGTGCCGCCCTTGTCGAACAGGTAGGACGCATTGCTGGGTGGCCGCTGGATCGCGGTGGCCCAGGCGGCCAGCTGATCGTCCAGCCCCTTGGGGGCGGCGACCGGAACGTAGCCGCCATCACCGGTCACCCGGAACGAGACCCACGCGTGGATCTGCGCCGCGGGGATGGTCCACGACTGGAGGATGTCGGCGACGACCAGGTCCGCTTCCACTCGGTTCGCGAGGGCAGCGGCCGCCGATGCCTCCTCGGTCGTCACGACTGGCTGCACCGCCGCGGCACGCGCCGGCACGGTCACGATCGACGGGATGTCGAGTGCGCGGATGGCGTCCGTGGCATCAGCCAGCAACGCCGCCGCGTCGATGGTCATACCCACGGTGGCCGGGATGACGGTGTACGTGCCGCCGTCGGTTGTCACTCGGCCATCGACCGGGGCCACGCTCGCCGTCGTCGTGAAGGCGGCGACCGCGTCGGCGAGGGCGGTCCCGTTGATCGCGACCCGCGGCTCCAGCGCGATCCCCTGGGTCGCGGTCCGGGCGTTGAGCACGAGGCGGTCGAGGCCCGCGGCGATGCGGCCCGCGGCGAGCGCATCGGCGACCATCGCCTCGACGTCCGCCCGCCGGCCGAGCTGCCTCAGGCTGGTCCGCGTCTGGCGCTCGCCGGCGACGAGGACCAGCTCGCCGTCGCTGAGCGAGACGTAGGCCTCGGCGAGTCGGGCGCTGGCCTGAGCCTGTGTGAGGCCGGAGAGATCCACGGCGCCGACGTGGACACCCGGCAGGATCCTGCCGGAGAACTGGAGGTCAAAGGCGTACAGGCCGCCGGCCGAGAGGGCGAAGATGCCGAGCAGGCCGAACAGGAAGCCGCCGACGAATCGGAGGGGACGCGGGGGTCCGCGATGAGCAGGCCGCTCACCCGTGGTTGCAGGTGGGATGGCGACGAGAATCGCGTCGTGCGGCGCAAGATCGCCGGCGGCCGATCCGGCCGCAAGCTCATCCTCGGCCGCGGCGGCGGCCTCCACGGCGAGCTCCGAGGCGATGACCACCGCTGGATCGGCCCAGGGCTGGTCCGCAGACACGCCGACTCCCGGGTCGGCAGCGAGGCCGAACCCCTCCTCGAGCGGGTCCACGTCCTGATCGGTCATCCTGAGATTCGCATGCGGCTGGGCCATGCTAGCAGGCGGCCACAAACCGGCCGGCGACACGACCAACGGGCCGGGGCACGCCGGCGAAGCGGCACGGATCGGGGTTGCAGGACGGGTCGGCGAGCTGCGGGCTGTGCCGGGCTCGCCGCCCGGCACAGGCAGACGAGCCTAGATGCTCCGCGGGAGGACGACGATCCGGCGATTGGGCTCCTCGCCCACCGACTGGGTCATGACATCCGGGTGCTCGCGCAGCGCGATGTGGATCCAGCGGCGCTCCAGGGCGGGCATGGGCTCCAGCTGGAGCATCTTGCCAGTCTCGGCGACGCGTTCCGCGGCGCGAGTGGCGAGGTCGTGCAGTTGGCGCTCGCGGCGGCCGCGGTAGTCCTCGACATCCACCAGGACTCGGGTCCAGTCACCCATCTTGCGGGAGAGCATCAGGTTGACGAGATGCTGCAGCGCAGAGAGGCGCTCGCCCTTGCGGCCGATGAGGGCGCCCAGCGCCTCCTTGCCGTCGCCCTCGGAGACGACATTGAGCCGGCTGGTGGCGCCACTGGCGACCTCGACGCTGGCTTCCAGCCCGAGATGCACGAGCAGCTCCTCGAGAATCTCCTTGCCTGCGGCCAACGCCTCGGGCGATGCCTCGGCGGCCTCAAGGTCTGCGCGCTCCGCAGCCACGGAGTTTCGGCCTGCGGCAAGCTCGGCCTGCTCGCGGTCGGAGAGCGTCGCTGGGGCGCGATGCGGCTCGTCGCGGCGGGGACCTCGATCGTCGCGGCGGGGCGGACGGTCACCTCGGCCCTCGGGTCGGGGGCCTCGATCGTCGCGGCGGGGCGGACGGTCATCCGAACGAGTCGCGGCCGGACGGGGCGCACGCTCCTCACGGGGCGCATCGGTCCGCGGCGCACGCTCCTCACGGGGCGCATCGGTCCGCGGCGCATCGGCCCGGGGCGCACGCTCCTCACGGGGCGCATCCTCGCGGGGGGCGCGTTCGTCACGGCGCGGGGGCCGGTCGTCGCGACGGGGCCCACGGTCAAAGCCGCGGTCACCACCGAAGCTGCGCTCCTCGCGGGCGGGTTGAACGGGCAGCGGCTTGGCGGCCGCGGCATCGCGCTTGGGGGCTGACCCTCCAAGCTCAGCCCGGGGGGCAGCAACGATTCGGGCGGGCTCCGCACCCATACCCAGGACCCCCCGGCTACCGGGGGTCAGGATCTCGAAGTCGAGGTCATTAAGCCCAACGCCGAACTCTTCACGAGCGGCCTTGAGGGCTTCCTCGACGGTCTTGCCGGTGAACTCGCGATACACAGACATGGTTAGCGTCGTCTCCCTCGTCGACCCTGCCGGCCCCTCTGGCTCGGACGGACCGTCGATGCCGCAGAAACGGCTCGATCGACCGGCGTGGATCGCGGTGGCGTGGATCGCGCGGGGGCTCCCGCCTCGCGCGTGGTCAGCATCGGCGCCGGGCTGGCGACCGGGAAGCGCGGTTTGTGATCGACGGCGAAGGCCGGCATCCACCCGAACAACGGGAACATGCCGCCCCAGCCGGTGGTCAGGAACTGTTGGATGACCTGGTAGATGGTGGTCACGATGAGGTAGAGGTACAGCCCGACCGGGATGATCCCCCCGTACAGAATGGAGATCAGCGGCAGGAACAGCATGGTCTGGCGCTGGGCGCGCGTGTTGGGATCCACCGGGGTGTTGGGATCGTGCGGCGGCAGCGCCATCCGCGAAGCGAACAGCTGGAAGGCCGTGTACACGACGGCGAGGATGCTGACGCCGAAGCCCAGGACCGAGAAGGTGCTGGGCTGGCTGACGTCCATGTCGCCGAGCCACGGGACGACCGTGTCAAGGCAGGGCTTGATGTAGCCGTGGGCATCCGGGATGCCCGTCCCGGTGCACACCAGGTTGATGAGCTGAATGCCGAACACGTTCAGCATGGGCGTGGGATCGAAGCTCTGGAGGCCGTCCCGGATGACGGTGTACATCGGGAGGAGGATCAGCATCGGCAGGAGCGACGTCAGGCAGCCGGCCTGGCTGACTCCTCGCTCCTTGTAGAGAGCGGAGATGGCCGCCTGCTGCTTGACGCGGTCCGTCTTGTAGCGGCGCTGGATCTCCTTCATCTCGGGCGCGATCGCCTGCATCCGGCGCATCGAGACCATCTGGCGCCGCATCAGCGGGATCATCAGCGTCCGCACGACGAGGGTCATCACGACGATGGCGATGCCGATGTCAGGCGTGACCTGCTTGATGGCCATCAGGATGATGAACAGCCCCTGGAAGAGCGGCGTGTACAGCCAGGCGAGCAGGCTGAACGGGTCCGCATGGAGGGGTGCCGGCGAGAGTGGGATCTGGGCCGTTGACGTGGGGGTTTGCCCGCCCGACGAGCCCGCGCCACCAGCCGGCGCGCACGCGACGACCAGCAACGCGACGATCGCGAGCAGGAGCAGGAGGGAGCGCCTGCGGGCGGGCAGGAGCGTTCCGATCGACGCGAAGATCTTGCGCAGGGTCATCCCGGCCTCAGCGAACAGGGTCATAGCCGCCGGGGCTCCATGGGTGGCAGCGCGCGATTCGGCGGGCACCCATCCAGCTCCCCTTGAGCAGGCCGTAGCGGTTGATGGCCTCCTCCGTGTAGTGGGAGCAGGTTGGCTGATAGCGACATGACGACGGCATCCAGGAGAAGGCGAATCGATAGGCGTGGATCAGGCCGATCCCGATTCGCTTCACGAGCCAGATACCCCTCCGACGACCCCGCCCCGCTCCAGCGTTCGCCGGAGCGCCCCGACCAGCGCGGCGTAGTCCGCCTCGACGATGGCCGGACGGACGATGATGAGAACGTCCCAGCCGGGCCGGAACGAGACCTGCATCGCCCGCAGTGCTTCGCGGAGTCTCCGCCGAACGCGGTTCCGCACGATGGCGCCGCCGATCCGGCGTCCCGTCGCGAGACCGAACCGGGTCGTCTCAAGGTCTGTCCGCAGGAATCTGGCACTCATCAGGGCGGAGGACCGGGTGGCCCCTCGCGCCTGGATCGCCGTGAACTCCTGCGGCCGAGAGAGCATCACGAGACGCGGGCGCAGAGAGCGCGCGTCCCTCAGGCCGACAGGCGCTTCCGGCCGCGGGCCCGCCGTGCGGCGAGGACGCGGCGACCGCCCGTCGTCTTCATGCGGGCGCGGAAGCCGTGCTCCTTGGCGCGATGGCGCTTCTTGGGCTGATACGTCTGCTTCATGGGGGCTTCGGGTGATCCTCTCCATCAGGCCTCGGGGACTCGTCAGTTGTTGACCCCAAGAGGCACGCAAACGCGCCTTGGCGCATGGGAGCGCTGCGGCGCGTTCGTCGTCCGGGCGATCATATGGTCGCGCGGGATTGGGTGTCAAACGCCATCGGACCGCGCACGCACGGAACATGGGTTCCGCGACGCCCGGATGGGGTCCCTCCAAGGGCCGTCTGGCCCCATCGATGATACCCCCCCGGAGTACCAGCGTTTTGCCTTGCGACCCCCGGAAGGGCGGTGCTATCCTTCCCCAGCCGCCGGTCGGGAAGCCGATCGCAGACCCTCAACGGGCCCGTTTGGACGGGTCTCCAACGAGTCGGGGTGGCCCGCCTGAGCCGGCCAGCGCGCCGCCCCGGCGGCCGCAGTGTCAGTCCATTCGTGACTCCGCATGGGGCGCGACCCATTCTTGACCACCAGGATCATCATCGACCGAATGGACGCCAAACAGGTCTGGCGTGCGGCTCTCGGGGAGCTGCAGGTCTCGCTCTCGCCGGCCAACTTCGAGACGTGGCTGCGTGACACCAGCCTCCTCGAGGTTGATGGCGCGCGGTTCCGGATCGCCGTGCCCAACGGCTTTGCGAAGGACTGGCTCGAGACGCGCTACCGCTCCCTGATCAGCCAGACGCTCGCCCGGATCGTGGGCTACAGCGTCCAGGTTGAGTTCGTCGTCAGCGCCGTTGCGGCGGCCCCGGCGGCCGACGACGAGGAGCGCCCGACGACTCCGGTCGCGGAGCGCAGCCCGCAGGTCCGGCTGGAGCCCACCCGCGTCGGCGGGGAAGGCGGCGCCACCAGCATCAACCCCCGCTACACCTTCGCCAACTTCATCGTCGGGTCGGCCAACCGGCTCGCGCACGCGGCCAGCCTGTCGGTTGCGGAGCGACCGGGGCATGCCTACAACCCGCTCTTCCTGTATGGCGGCGTCGGCCTGGGCAAGACCCACCTGATGCACGCAATCGGGAACCAGGTGATCGCCAAGTTCCCGCGCAAGCGGGTCGTCTATGCGACCAGCGAGAAGTTCACCAACGAGTTCATCACGTCGATCCAGCAGGGCAAGATCGACGAGTTCCGGGCGCGCTACCGCCGGATCGACCTCCTCCTCATCGATGACATCCAGTTCATCGCGGACAAGGAGCGAACGCAGGAAGAGTTCTTCCACACGTTCAACACGATCCACGAAGACGGCAAGCAGATCGTCCTGTCGTCGGACCGCCCGCCCAAGGCCATCCTCACGCTGGAAGAGCGCCTTCGCAGTCGGTTCGAGTGGGGCCTGATCGCGGACCTGACCGCGCCCGACCTGGAGACGCGCATCGCCATCCTTCGCGCCAAGGCGGAGGTCGGGGCACTACCCATCACCTCGGACGTGATCGAGTTCATCGCCCGCAAGGTGGTCTCCAACATCCGCGAGCTGGAAGGGGCGCTCAACCGGATCCTGGCCTATGCCTCGATGGGGGCCACGCCCATCAGCATCGAGCTCGCCCAGGCAGTGCTCTCCAACGTCCTGTACAACCCCAAGAAGCGCCAGGTCACCCCGGAGCGCATCGCGCGGGCAGTGGCGGACTACTACGGCGTGCCGATGGACGTGCTCCAGGGGCAGAAGCGGGACAAGGCCATCGTGATGCCCCGCCAGATTGCGATGTACCTGATGCGCGCGGAGACCGACGTCTCCCTCCTCCGGATCGGCGCCGAGCTGGGCGGCCGGGATCACTCCACCGTCCTCCACGCGTGCGACAAGATCACGCGTGAATCGGCCAGCAACGACGAGCTCCGTCGAGAGATCGCTGCAGTGCGCGAGCTCATCTACGCCGACTGAGCCGGCTGACGCCAGGGGCGTCAGCAGCCAGCGCGTTCGTCACACCTGCGGGGGCCATCTGGCCCCCGTTTCGGTCTTCCCTGTGGATAACATCCCCGAATCGGTGGACAACCGGGCGCCGATGTGGACATCCAGCCCGGCGTCCGGGGAGATCCGCCCGCCCCGCGTGGACACCGGTGCGGGCTATCCACAGCGTCGGACGGACCGGCCTGGCCAGTCCACAGCCTCTCCCGGTCGCCATCCCCGGCCGGTCACCCGTGGCCCACGCTCCGCGCGCACCTCTCCACGGCTGCGCCGTGCACGCCGGATCAAGGGCATCCACACCGTCCACACCATGATGATGGTGATGACGGAATGAGAAGATAGATAGAAGATACGAATCTCCATGGCGAAATGGGGAGAACCGGATTCGGGCGAGGTCCCGGCCACCAACAGGTGGGTCCCTGAGGTCAGCTGGAGTACGCCGACGTGAAACTCTCGGTCATGCAGGAGAACCTGGCCCGCGGCCTGTCGGTTGTCAGCCGGGCGGTGTCAGCGCGGAGCACCCTCCCGGTCCTGGCCAACGTCCTGCTTCGGACGGAGGATGCCGGACTCAAGCTGACCGCCACCAACCTCGAGATCGGCATCACCTACTGGGTCCCGGGCAAGATCGAGACCGATGGTGCCACCACGGTCCCGGCCAAGCTCCTCACGGACCTCGTCAGCTCTCTCCAGGGCGGCGATCGGATCGACCTGGAGCTGGGCGCGAACGAGACGCTCCATCTCAAGTGCGGCCGATTTGAATCAAACCTGAAGGGCATCGACGCCGACGAGTTCCCGTCGATCCAGACCACCGGCGAGCGAGCCACCACCCGGATCGCCCAGGGCGTCCTGAAGCGGGCCCTGGCCGAGACCACGTTCGCCGCGGCCAGCGACGAGGCCCGCCCCATCCTGACCGGCGTCCTCGCCCGCTTCGAGGGCGACGTCCTGACCCTGGCCGCGGCCGACAACTACCGGATCGCCGTCAAGACGCTCACGGTGCTCGATACCGTGGCAGACGTGAGTGTCGTCATCCCGGCCCGGGCGCTCAGCGAGCTCACGCGCATCCTCAACGACACGGACGACCCAATCGAGGTCCTGCTCGCCCAGGCCCGCAACCAGGTCCTCTTCCGGCTGGATGGGATCGACCTGGTGAGCCGGCTGATCGACGGCCAGTTCCCCAACTACCAGCAGGTCATGCCACAGAGTCACGCGACGCGGGCCGTCCTGGATCGTGAGGAACTGCTGCGCGCCGTGCGCCCGGCGGCGCTCATCGCCCACGAGTCGGCCAACATCGTGAAGCTCCAGGTCGGCGTCGGCGACGAGGCCGGGATCATCGTCAGCGCCAATGCCGAGGTCGGCGACCACGTCGGTCACGTCGAGGCAGCGGTCGAGGGGGACGGCACCACCATCGCCTTCAACGCCCGCTACCTGGCGGATGTGCTGGCCAACATCAGCGCCGACCAGGTCGCCCTCGAGCTGAACGGCCCGCTCTCGCCCGGCGTCTTCAAGCCAATCGGCGACGACCGCTACGTCCACGTCGTCATGCCGGTGAGGACCACCTCGTAGCGAGGCACCCGGCGCAGGGCCCGTCGGCCGCCCCTGGCTCCACGATCAGTCCCGGGCGGACGTCCGCCCGGGCCCTGACTCCCGGCACGCGATGCCCGAGGCAGCTTCGATGATCCGGTCGATCCGCCTCCTCGACGTGCGTGGCTACGCGGCCCTCGACGCCGTCTTCGGCGCGGGACCGCAGCTGGTCTGGGGCCCGAACGCGGCGGGCAAGACCTCGCTCCTGGAGGCCATCGTGCTGTTGGCTTGGGGCCGGAGCCACCGGACCACTACCGACGGCGAGATCATCCGATGGGGAGCCGGGCTGGCGCGCGTCGAGGGTTCGGTGGGCGCGGGCGTGCCCGATGGGCTCACGACCGGCGGCCGCGAGGAGATCGTCGAGGTCGCGATCGTCGCCGGTCCGGCCGGCGGCGCTGGACGGAAGCGGATCCGGGTGAACGGTGTCCCGCGCCGCGCGACCGCGCTGGTCGGCCTGCTCCGGACGGTCGTCTTCGCGCCGGAGGAGATGCTCCTGATCGCCGGCGCGCCGGGCCTCCGCCGGGCCGCGATCGACCAGCTGGCCGGCCAGCGCTGGCCGGCGTACGGCGCCGCGCTCACCCAGTACGGGCGCGCGCTGACACAGCGAAACAGCCTCCTGCGCGCCATTCGCGAGGAGCAGGCCACGCGGGCCGAGCTTCGCTACTGGGACGAGCCGCTCCTGGATGCCGGAGGGGAGGTCGTGGCGCTCCGGCTCCGTCTGCTGGCCGATCTCGCCGAGCCGCTTTCGCGGGCGCACGCCGAGATCGCCCCGGACGAGGCTGCGGCCGCCACGCTCGCCATCCGGTATGCCACCAACGCGCCACTCCAGGCGGGCGAGACGCCGCGCCAGGCGCTGGCCCGCCGACTCGTGGAGACGGCCGACAAGGAGGTCTGGAACGGCTCCACGCTGGTCGGCCCACACCGCGACGACCTGGTCTTCGAGCTCGCCGGCCGGGACCTCGGGGGCTTCGCTTCCCGCGGTCAGCAGCGGACCGCCATCCTTGCCTTCAAGCTGGCCGAGCTGGACCTGCTGACCGACCAGGACGGCACGCCGCCGCTGCTGCTACTGGATGACGTCTTCAGCGAGCTGGACCCGGATCGTCGGGCGCACCTGGTCCGGCGTATCGCCGAGCTGCCGCAGGCGTTCGTGACCACCACGACCCTGGACGATCTCTCTCCCGAACTGGTCCGGATCGCAGCGACGTGGGAGGTGCGGTCGCCCGGCGCGGGCGAGTCGGGCGCCCAGCTCCGAGGCCCCGTCCTGCCGGCGCCTCGCCGCGCGCCCGACGCCACGGGGACCGGGCTCGAGACGGGCCACGGGGACCAGTCTCGATGATGCGACGCCGCCCGATGCAGCGCCTGGGGGACCTCATCCCGGACATGGCCCGCCGGCTGGGCCTCGAGGAGGAGCTGCGGCGCTCACGGGCCTTGGCGACGTTCGATGCCCTCGTTGCCGAACGGGTCCCGGCCGCCCACGGTGCCTGCCGGGCCATCCAGATCGACGGCTACGCGCTGCTGGTCGACGCCGACGCCGCGATCGTCGCCCAGGAGCTTCGCCTGCGCACCCCGGAGCTGCTCGCCGCGCTGGCCACGGCTCCGGGTGGAGTGGGCCTCCGCGAGATCAGGATCCGGATCGTCGGCGGTCGCGACCCGCGCCGCGACCCCAATCCCGGGCGATATGGTGGGCAGAATGGTGGGCGAGACGGCGGGTGAGCCCCGCGTATAATCCCCGGACCTGCCAGCCCCAGAACGACGCGCCCGACCCCGCGGGCTCGACCCAGGCCTGACCGGGCCTGATCCGCGCATCGTCCAGCGCCACCGACCAGGGTCGGCGGCCAGCACAATCCAAGGTGAGGCTCGCATGGCCCTCCGCCTCCAGATGAAGCTCGGCGTCGTCAGGGATGACGACAGGCTGCCCGACTCGCCGGACACGGTGATCGTCGTCGAGCCGAGCGTCGGAGCGCGGGCGCGGACCAAGGGTCACCTCTACCTCCTGGTCACCTCGTCCCAGGCCGGGCCGCGCGCCGCCGAGGCCACCCGCCTCGTTGCCGAGACCATCCAGGCCGAGTACTACTACGACGAATCGGCCGGGATCCGGGTCTGCCTCGAGAAGGCGATCGCCGCCGCGAACAAGCGCCTGACGCATGTCCGGGACCGGTTTGGCCTGGGCCAGCCCGGCCAGGAGTCCGGCCCGATCGGCGTCGCCGTGGCCGTCGTCCGATCGAACGAGCTGTACGTCGCCACCATCGGCCCGGCGGAGGCCTACCTCATCCGCGGCGCCCGCCTGTCGACGCTCCCGGACCCCAACCGCGACCGTGGCCTTCCCGCTCGGGACCCCACGCCGGAGGTCTGGCGCGGTGAGCTGTCGGTGGGCGACTCGCTCGTCCTGGTCTCGCCCAACCTGATGGCGCGCCTGGGCCCGGATGAGCTCAAGGACGCGATGATCACGCTCCACCCGCAGTCCGCGATGGAGCACCTCCACCACCGCTTCGTGCTGGCGGATGGCTCCGGGAGCGACGGCGCGCTGGCGTTCGAGGCCGTCGAGGTCTCCGCCACGCGGCAGACGACGACGCTGGTCCCGGTCCGCCCCAACGAGCCCCTGGCCGGCCTCCCGAACCGGTCGCCCATTCCCCTGGCCGACACGGTCACGGGCGGCGTGGCGGCGGTCCAGGCTGGCGCCCAGAAGGCGCAGGCTGCTGCCGAGGGCCTCCTGGGCCGCGGCCTCCGCCGGGCGCAGGACCTCCTGCCCCGGAAGGCCTTGCCGTACCGAACGGTGCGCCCCATCACGGCGCGGATGGACACACAGCGCCGGGCGGCCATGGCGATCCTCGTGTTCATCCTGCTCGTCGGCGGGCTGGGGATCGGGATCTACCTGGTCTCCGGATCGCGCTCCACCGCCGACACCATCGCGTCCGTGAACGCCGGCCAGGCCGCCCTGGACAAGGCACGCGGAGACCTGGACAAGGTCTACGGGACCACGACCGGTGCGGGGATCAACCTGGTCGCCAACGACCCGAACAAGGCAATGCAGCTCCTGACCGAGGCCTACGACCAGCTGGCCGCAGCCGAGAAGGCCGGCGTCTCCATCGTTGCCACGGCGCCGCTCCGGACTCGCGTGGTCGCGGGCCTCGACACGCTCTACCGGATGGCCGACGTCAAGGACGTCGTGGTCTTCACGATGCCGGACAACACCCCGCCGATCGACCTCCGCGGGCTGGTCGCCGGACCCGACGGCGCGCCGTACGTGCTGGATGCGGGCACCAAGACCGTCTACCGGCTGGACCTCCAGGCCAAGGCGGCCACCGCGATCCTGCGCTCCGGCCAGGCAGTCGCGGGCGGCGCGGCGGTCGGCGATCCCAAGCTGATGACCGTCGGCGGCCCCGACCTCCTGGTGCTCGATGCAAACAACACCCTGTGGCGCTGGCGGCCCGCCGACGCCAAGGGCAAGGGGACGCTGGCGCGCATCAAGGTGACCGGGGCCAGCAGTTGGGGCCAGGACATCAGCGGCATCGGGACGTATGTCCGAAACGCGAGTGCGGGCCTCTACAACCTGTACGTGATCGACCCGTCCGAGCAGCAGATCCTGGCCTACGCGCCGGCCGCGGACGGGAGCGGCTTCCCGGCCGCGCCGTCGGGGCGGCTGGCCACCGCGCGGTCGGTGGATGCCATGAAGTCGCTCCTGATCGACGGTGACATCTTCGCCGTCGAGAACGGCAAGATCGAGCGCTTCGTCTCGGGCAAGACGGATGGCTGGGACGCGGCCCTCCCGGGTGACGACCTGCTCCGCAAGGCGCCCGCCTACGAGATGATCGCGTCCGGCACGGACCGGCGGACGGGTGCCATCTACGGCTGGGACCCTGTCAACAAGCGGATCCTGGGCTTCGACAAGGCCGACGGTCGCTTCCGGCTCCAGTACCGCCTCCTGGGCGGCGGGCCGCTGTGGGCGGACATCCGCGGCATGTACGTGATTCCGGGCGCCAGCGACCAGCCCGACGCGATCATGTGGATCTCCGCCAACGCGGTGCACGAGGTCATCCTGGAGGGCATCGTGCCGCTCGCGTCCCCGTCGCCGCGCGCCAGTGGGGCGACCGGATCCGCGGCCCCGGTCGCATCCGGCGCACTGCCCGCCGCCCCGCCGCCATGATCCCGCTCCGGGACGCCAATCCGACCCGGCGCACCCCGCTCGTCACCCTGTCGCTGATCCTGCTCTGCTCGGCTGCCTTCGCCTGGGAGCTGGGCGTGGCCGCCACGGGCGGTGACATCGCGCTGGAGCGCCTGATCGTCCAGTACGGGACGGTCCCGGCCAACGTGGTGGCGGACTTCTCGGCCGGGGCGTACCTCACGCCGGCCACGCTGGGCTTGCTGACGGGCGTCTTCCTCCACGGCGGCTGGCTCCACCTCCTTGGCAACATGCTCTTCCTGTGGATCTTCGGGAACAACATCGAGGACCGGCTGGGGCGCCTGCCCTACCTCGCGTTCTACCTGGCCGGCGGGATCGCGGCCTCGCTGGCCCAGGTGGCGATCGACCCGTCATCCAGCGTCCCGCTGATCGGGGCCTCGGGCGCAATCGCGGCGGTCCTGGGTGCCTACTTCGTCTTCTACCCGGGTGCCCGGATCACCTCGCTCGTGTTCCTGGGCTTCTTCTACCAGGTGCTCAACGTCCCCGCGATCGTCGTCCTGGGCTACTGGTTCGTGCTCCAGCTGATCGACGGCGTGGCCGGTCTCGGCGTCGACAACGCCCAGGGCGGTGTCGCGTTCTTCGCGCATATCGGCGGGTTCGTGGCCGGCATGGCCGTGGCGCTGGTCGCTCGAGCGTTGCGCCGGGGGCCCGGCCGGGAGTTCCGCGCGGCCTGACCGGGCCGGCTCGCCACGGACGGGACATGGCCGGGCAAGGACCGGGAGGCCCGCCGGGCGCATGGCATGGGATACTTCGCCCATGGCCGAAGGGCTCGTCGAGATGTTCGTTGAGAGCGTGCGGTTGCACATGCTCTCCAGCCGCCACGTGGTGATCCTCAAGGAGCCGGACCGGGAGCGCTATCTCCCCATCTGGATCGGCGCCGGCGAGGCCAGCGCCATCGCGATGCGCCTCCAGGGCATGACGCCGGAGCGCCCCCTCACCCACGACCTGTTCGCCGCCAGCCTCCAGGCGCTGGGCATCACGGTACGGCGCGTCGTGATCACCCGGCTGTCGGAGGAGACGTTCCACGCACGGCTGATGCTGGAACAGGACGGCCAGCAGATCGAGATGGACGCGCGGCCCTCCGATGCGCTGGCGCTGGCAGTTCGGCTCGACACGCCGATCTTCGCCGCCGAAGAGGTACTGACGAGGGCCGCCCTGGGCGCGCAATCCGCCATCGTCGGGGACGACGAGCCCGAGGCCACCGTGGTGGACACGTCCGGTGCCGGCCCCGCCGACCCGCGCCTCGAAGTCTTCCGCGAGTTCATCAACTCGCTGGACCTCGACCTGGGCGGCCAGGCGCCCGGGCGTGAGTAGCCAGGTCGGCGGCTAGCCCTCCGGGAGGATGGTCTCCCCGCGCGCGAGTGCCCTGGCGGCGTTGGCCCAGAGCCGCAGCCGCAGCCCCCAGAAGTCACGGACGGCCCGGAAGACCACCGACGGCTTGGCCCCCGTGGGACTCCCGGCCGTACGGGGGTAGTGCGGCACGCCCACCTCGACCACGCGCTGTCCGCGCCGTCGCAGCTTGATCAGGAGCTCGGCGGAGAAGAAGGCCCCGCCCGACTCGACGCGGAGTCCCGACAGAGATTCGCGCCGGAAGAGCTTGCAGGCGCAGTCCACGTCCCGGACGCGCAGGCCGTAGAAGACCAGGTTGGCGAGCCGGTAGGCGCGCGCGTAGAGGGTCCGGACGAGTGGGTCCGCGCGCTTGATCCGGAACCCGACCACAACATCCGGATGGTCGGCGTCGGCCAGCCGGGCCGTGAGCCGTCCGACGTCCGCCACCTTGAACTGGCGATCGCCGTCCGTGAACGCGACCAGGTCGTGGCGGGCGGACCGGAAGCCCGTCCGCAGCGCGGCCCCGTACCCCAGGTTGGTCGCGTGGTGGACGGCGCGCACGATGCCCGGGTTGGCCGCGGCCAGATCGTCGGCGATCTGCCGGGTCCCGTCGCGGGAGCCGTCGTTGACGATCACGATCTCGAACTCTGCGGCGATCCCGGGGAGCTCCGCCAGCGCCTCGGCGACGAGGTCCGCAAGGTTGGCTTCCTCGTTGTGCGCGGGGAAGAAGTAGGACAGGCGCGCGACGCGCCCGGCGATGTCCGGGGCGCCCGAAGCCACGGCCGGCGCCGCTGCCCGGGCGGCAGGAGACGCGGCGCCCTGGGTGGTGGTCATGAGCCTTGCTTCACGGTGCCGGTCACCTCGTAGACGTTGGCCGCCGGGCCTGTCCCGGGCTGGATGGTGAACCTGGCGCGCACCAGGCCCAGGTCGTGGTCGTTGGCGCGGATCACGTAGACCGGCCGCTGCCCGAGGTACCTGCCGATCACGTCCGTCGCCTCTCCCAGCCGCTCGTCCAGCATGGTGCGGTCGTCTACCACGAGGATGTCCGGCCGGCGACCCTGCACCAGCGTGGCATACCAGAGCGGGGTCGAGTAGCTCCACCAACTGACAACGACGGCATTCTGCGCGATTCGGTCCAGCGCCGCGTCTACCCAGATGGCTGCTCCCACATCCCCCGATTCGTCCAGTTGCCGGTACCGGCCCGGGATGGCCAGCACGGTGGGCAGGACGAGCAGCCCGGCCAGGACCAGCGCCAGCGCCTGGCCCGGTCGTCCGCGCCGCGCCAGGCGATCCGTCTCCCCCGGGTGTTCCCGCGAACGGCGCGCGGCGACGTCCAGCACCATCTCTACCGCCACCCCGGCCAGGATCCCCAGCCAGGTCCAGGCCATCAGGAGCGGACCCATGTAGTAGCGGCTGATGTCGGCGTTGGCGTACGAGGCCGAGAAGAGCCACGTGGTGACGGTGGCCAGCCCCGTCAGGAGCGCGTAGCGCGGGTAGCGGCCCAGCGTGACGATGAACGCGGCGGGCAGGAAGATGGCCAGCACGCCCAGTTGCTGGTTGGCGAGCGTGACCAGGTCCGCCACCTTGCGGGGCAGGTCCGACAGCGGGCCGCTCACGGCGCCCTGGAACTGCTGGGCGAAGAAGATGTACCAGAAGCCCTCCCAGGTGTCGGGCCGGCCATAGACCAGGGGCGCGCGCAGGATTCCGGCGCGGATGGGGAGCTCGAGGTAGACCAGCGCGAGGGCTCCCGCCGCGGCCGCCACACAGGCGACGATCAGCCGCGGCCGCCTGATGATCGACGGCTCCACGGCGAGCACGTACAGGCCGATCGACGGTGCCAGGAGGAGCGTCAGCGAGTGGTTGCCATCCGCGAGCCCGAAGGCGGCCGCGGCTGCCACGAGCCAGCGGTCGGCATGGATGGCCTGTCGTGTGCGTGCCAGCTCCCAGCCAACCAGCAGCACCAGCAGGAGGGCGACGAAGGCCAGGTGCAACGCGTGTGGCTCGGCGTGGGTGCCCAGCCGCCAGGCGAGCGGCGACGCGGCCAGCCCGATCCCCGCGGCCACGCCCACCATCGCCCGCCCCGTCAGGCGCTGGACCAGCACGACGATCAGGGCGGCGCCGGCGGCGACGCACAGCCCCGAGAACATGTTCAGCCGGAACGCGGGTTCGCCGAATGGCGCGAGGAGCAGGTTTGCCAGCCAGCCCAGCAGCACATAGGTGGGGTAGCCCGGGGAGTGGGCCGTGCCCATGAGCGGGGCCACCACCTGGAACTCCCCGGTGTCCCAGAACGCCACGCCGGGGAGCATGGTCGCGACGGTCAGCCCCACGGCCACAGCGGCGGCCAGGAGCGGCGGGCCCATGAGGGCCGTCAGCCGGAGGGCGGTGGAAGCCACTGCCGGGAATCCGGCACGGCCCGGCCCGGTCACGCCAGGGTTGCCGGCGATGCCGCGCAGGTCACCAGCCAAGCTTCATGCCCCACCAGGTGCCCCAGAAGTTGATCGCGATCGAGGCCGCCACCAGCGTGACGGCGAGCGCGAGGCCGCGGCGTCGCTGGGCCACCCGGGCCATGCCCAGCCCCACCAGGAGGAGGAGGAAGACCACGTAGTCGTTGCTGAACCGGTAGCCAAACTGCACCCAGCCCTGCGAGAAGTGCATGAGGTTGATCACGGCGATCACGAACGCGGCGAGGGCCGCGCCCGTCACGAGCCGCGTCCGGCCGTAGTCCCGGGCGGCAGGGATCAGCAGGAGGAAGGCCGGGCTGGTGGCGATGATGCTCATCCCGACGTCCCGTGGCAGCGCGATGGGACAGGCCGGCTCGAACAGGCCGCGCCCGATGGCCGGATCGACGCACAGCGCGTGCCCCGACCCCACCGACGACGGGATCGCGTCCGGGAAGAACGCGGGCAGCGACAGGAACAGGATCTTCAGGTTCTGGGGGATGTAGCGGAGGTCCTCGATCGACCAGTCCGGGTGGTAGTTGAGCCCCGGGTAGCCGACCGACTCCAGTCGGTACATGTAGTCGTAGCCCGGGTGCAGGAGGTGGCCGGTCGAGACCAGGTTGTAGAGCAGCAGGCCCCCGACCGGGATCAGCGCTCCGAGCCCAGCCGAGACCGACCGGCGGAGCCAGCTCCCGCCGCCGCCCACGAGCATGAAGAACGGGGCACCGAACACGATCGTCAGGCGCGCCGTGCAGGCCAGGCCGAACAGGAGGCCGGCGAGGAATTGCCGACGGTCGAGCAGGTGGAGCGGATCGTGCAGGTCGCGCAACGCGCCACGCCACCAGGTGTCCCCCTGGGCGTGGCCCGGCTCATCGTCTGCCGCCCGGGGGTCCAGCTCGAGCGTGAGGCCCACCGCCGCGAGGAGCGCGCTGAGCGCGATGACATGGGCAAGGAACCAGGTGGTGCCCAGCTGCGCGGCATACCAGAGGACCGTCCCGAAGCCGAAGAAGAGCGTCGTGAGCAGGCGGACGCGTGGCCCCACCGGCAGCCGCCCCAGCACCCAGTAGGCGAGCACCACGTCGATCGCCCCGCCGGCCACGGAGACGATCCGCTCGTCGAAGCCGAGGCCGAAGATCGCCACGAAGGGCATGAGCACCACCGCGGGAAGCGGCGGGAACGGGAGCAGTCCCCGCCCCGAGAGCTTGCCGCTGGCGTCGTACAGCGGCAGGACGTCCTGGAACCAGGCGTTGCCGGGACTGCCGGCCGACGGTCCCACGGGGTAGTCGATGGCGGCGCGGCCCTGGAGGAAGGCGGCTGCCTGCCAGACGAAGTGGTTGTAGGCCCGCTCCGTCCCGCTGGCCCAGTAGACGACGATCGCCACCAGGACGAGCGCGAACCCAACGTTGGTGGGCGTGAGCCAGCTATCCCAGGCGCGTACGATCGGATTCGCGCCGGGTCCCGGCCTACCCTGTGCTACCCTGCCGTCCACTCTCTCCACTCGTGCAGGAGGCCGCTTGATTTCAGGCCCCGGAGCGGGTGAGCCCGACCCGGGCACGGAGGCGCCGGTGCGAACGACCCGGGAACGGGACGGCCATGGCGCGATCCTCGCGGTGCTCGCGGCCGGGCTGGCCTTGCGGTTCATCATCGCATACCTGCTGCCCGGGTCCGGCTTCGGTGTGGACCTGATCAGCTTCCAGTCGTGGGCGGCCAACCTCGCCCAGCAGGGCCCCTTCGGCTTCTACGGCCGGCCCTTCTTCCACGACTACACCCCCGGCTACCTGTACGTCCTGTGGGCGATGGGCCTGCTCAGCAGCGCGCTGACCGGCCTCGGGGCGCTCCCCTTCGGGCCGTGGACGGAGACGGACCTCCTCAAGGCGCCCGCGATCCTCGCGGACCTCGCCCTCGGGTGGCTGGTGTTCTCGATGGCGCGGGACCTGGGGGCGTCGCGCCGGGCCGCCCGCCTGGGCGCCATCCTGGTGGTCCTCAACCCGATGACCTGGTTCGACAGCGTGATCTGGGGCCAGGTCGATTCCTTCGGCGTGGTCTTCCTGCTGCTCGGCCTCAGGGAGCTCTGGCGCGATCGGACCGAGCGGGCGGCCGTGCTCACGGTGATCGCCGCCATCATCAAGCCGCAACTGGGCATCCTGGTCCCGATCGTGGCCGCCGTCACGATCCGGCGGGCGCTCCGACCGACCGGCGGGTTCGGCGACGACCAGGAGCCACCCGGTCTCGCCTCCGACTGGGGCTGGGAGCGGCGGGTCCGCGGGCCGGTCCGGGTTGTCGCCACGGCCGGCGTCGGCCTGTTGACGGCGATCGCCCTGTCGCTGCCGTTCGGCCTCTCCCTGCCCGGCCTGATCGCCCAGATCTTCAGCACCGCCGGGGGCTACCCGTTCCTCTCGGTCAACGCGTACAACCCGTGGGCGCTGCTCAGCCTGAACGGCAACGGGATCGCGCAGAACAGCCAGTGGGTTCGCGACGCGCCGGTCGGCGCCGAGCCGTACTTCGCGTTCGGGCCCATCCCGGCGGTCGTCGTCGGCACGCTCCTCCTCCTCCTGGTGTTCGCGGCCGTCACGATCCGTGTCGCCCATCGCCCAGACCGCCGGACCATGCTGGTGGGGCTGGCCGTGCTGGCCATCGCCTTCTTCGTGGTGCCCACGCGCGTCCACGAGCGCTACCTGTTCCCGCTCGTCGCCATCGGCGCGCTGCTCGCCGCGTCCTCGTGGCGCTGGCGGCTCGCCTACGTGGTCGCCTCCGCTGCCGCCCTGGCCAACATGTACGTGGTCCTGACGACGCTCTACTCGGACAACCCGAACGCGCGGGACTGGTTCGGGATCGGGCCGGCGATCCAGTCGAGCACGGGTGTCACGATCGTCGCGGTCTCCCTCCTGGTCGTCTTCCTGTTCGAGCTCTCCCAGCTGCGAGACGGCGCCCTGGCCGCCCTGGGCCGCGCCCTTGACGGCCAGGATCGAGGCAGGCGCCCCGACGACGACCTACTCGAGCCTGACGCGCCCGCCGAGTTCGAGGCCTTTGAGCCAGACCCGCCTGGCGGAGCACCAGACCCGGCGGGCGACGCCAACGACGATCGGGTCGAGACGGCGCCGGCACCGCTCACCGTGCCCCGGGTCCCGGGCGTCCGCTGGACCGAGCCCGGGGCCCCCGGCCCGGCCCTGGTGGCTCACCCCGCCGCGGCCGCGACGTCGCTCTCGGTGGCCGGCGACCGGGACGCCAGGCCGAGTGCGCCCGCAATCCCGCACTCCCCCGTCGTCGGCGCCCGTCCCACCGTGATCGAGGCCGGCTATGGCGGCTGGATCCGCTCGCGCCTGTTCGAGCGCCCCGTTCGGCCGGACCGCAGCCGCGAGCTGCACGGCGAGACGGGCGGACGGGTCGATCGCCTGGACCTGTGGGTCATCGCGGTGCTGGTCATCTCCATCCTGACGATCCGCGTCTGGCGCCTCGCCGAGCCGTACCAGATGCACTTCGACGAGGTCTACCACCCGCGCACCGCCACCGAGTTCCTGCAGGACTGGCGGTACGGGATCGATCACGACATCTACGAGTGGACGCACCCGCACCTGGCGAAGTACGCCATGGCCGGCGGCCTGGTGGTCTGGGGCGACGACCGAGTCAATGCGACGAGCAGCCTGGGCGTGCCCGTGACCGCCGCCGCGATCGAGCCCCGCTGGGACGGATCGGCCACCGCGGGCAATCGCTCCGGGGACCGGCTGTACGTCGCCACCGGCGACCAGGTCCGTGCCTACGACCTGGCGACGCGGGCCCTGGTCGGCGTCATCGACCTGCCCGGGGCCGTTGCCGTCTCGGTGGACACCGGCCGGCACCAGTTGTTCATCGGCACCACGTCCGGCGACCTGCTGGTCCGCGACACGCTGTCGCTGGACGTCGCCCGCCGGTCGGGCACCGCCGCGACGGGGTCCATCTCGCTTGGTGCCGATACCATCGGCCACGTCGACGGCGTCATCCGCACGCTCTTCTCGGGCACCGACGGGACGGCCGTCGTCGCGGTCCTGGATGGCGACCGCGTCGCGACGTTCGCCGCGAACGACGGCCGACTGCTGGGCATCGCGTCCGTGACGGGGGTCACCCAGCTCTCCCCGGCCGGGTCGTCCAACGCCGTGCTGGCCACCACCGCGCAGGTCACCAGCCCGGGTGATGAGGCCATCCTGCTCGCCCAGATCGTCGGGGGGAGCCCGGGCGACATCGAGGCGCGGCTTCGCTCGGGCGCCGACGTGGTCTTTGTCGGCGGCACGCCGACGGGTGACAACAAGACGCGCCTGGATGCGGCCATCGCGGCCGGCCAGCTACCCGGCATCACGTCCCGGCTCGTGCGCCGCATCGCCGTGGCGGGCCGCGATGGCGTCGCGTTCCTCGATTCCGAGACGGGTGCGGTCATGACCCGCCTGGACCTCGGCGGCCCGGTGGGCGGCGTCGGCCGGGTCATCGGGATCGACGACGAGAAGCTGTACGCGACGGTGGACTCCATCGATGGGCCCATCGTCGCGCTCATCCGGGTGGCTGACGGCGAATCGACCAAGGATGGGCCGTCGCGCGAGGGCCAGTTCCGGCTCCCCGGCGTGGGTGGCCCGGTCACTTACGACAAGGCCAGCCAGATGCTCCACATCCTCGGTGTGTCGCCCGACGGCGCGGGCCAGACCGTCTACGTCGTCGAGCCGCATGGCAACGCCGTCTATGCGGATGCCCCGGTCCCGTTCCAGCCCGTGGGCCTGGCCATGGACGCCAACGAGCGCTATCCGTCGGCCGACCGCGAGCAACTCCTGGTCCTGGCCGCCGACGGGACGGTCGCCTCGATCAATGTCGGCAGCCACGCGTTCGCCTGGCGGCTCCCCGGCGTGATCTGCGGCGCGATCCTCGCCGCGCTGCTCTACCTGCTCGCGCGTCTGCTCTTCCGTCGCCGCTCGGTGGCGCTGCTGACCGCGTTCCTGGTGGCCGCCGATGGGATGCTCTTCGTCCAGTCGCGGATCGGCATGAACGACAGCTACGTGGGCATGTTCATCGTCGCGGCCTACGTGGCCTTCGCGGCCCTCTGGACGGGCCGCTGGCGGGGCCGGACGGGTTGGGCCGCCTTCTGGCTCCTGATGCCCGTGATTGGCCTGATGCTGGGCCTGGCGCTTGCCGCCAAGTGGGTCGCCGCCTATTCCATCGGCGCCCTGGGGATCCTGGTCCTCACCCGGAGCGCGCTGGGTCGGCTGGTCCTGATCGTCGGCATGATCCTCGCCACGTGGCTCCTGGGCTACATGGCCATCACGGTCCCGGCAGGCTCGGGTCTCGAGAACATCCTCTTCCTGGTGATCATGGTCGCGCTGACCGGCGTGGCCGTCGTTGCCACCGTGGTTCATCCCATCGCCTGGTCGTGGGAGGAGCAGCGCCTCGCGACGATGGCGCCGGGCGTCGCCGGCGTCGCGGTCGTTCTCGGTGCCCTCGCCCTGGGCCAGGCCGACACGGAGCTGGTGCTGGGCCCCGTCAAGGTCACGGCGTTCGAGGCGGCGTTCGCGCTGATCCTCCTGTCCGGCCTGGTGCGCGGGGCGTTCCTGCTGGCCGGCCGGCGCGGGCTGGGGCCCATGGCCCGGATCCCGGGCCCGGACGATCCGGCGGCCATCCTGGAGCCCAGCGCCCCCGCACCCGAGGGCTGGCTCCGTCCCGGGGCCGCGTTGGGCCTGCCGGTCGTCTGGCTGCTGGTCTGCCTGGTCGGCCTGCCGCTGGGGATCTACGTGGCGTCCTACCTGCCCTGGGCGGCGATGGAGGGTCATCAGCTCTGGCCGGGCTTCCCGGTGGGCCACACCGGCCAGACCCTGGTCGAGCTCACCGAGCAGATGTACCGATATCACAACACGCTGACCTCGGCCCATCCCGCGTCGTCGCCGTGGTGGGCGTGGCCGTTCGACCTGAAGCCGGTCTGGTTCTACCAGGAGTCCTTCGCGGGCGGCACCTCCGCGTCGATCTACGACGCCGGGAACCTGGTCTCGTGGTGGGTCGCGGTGCCCGCCCTGGTCTTCGTCGCCTGGCAGGCGTTCCGGCGCCGGAGTCTGGCCCTGGCCCTGGTCGCCGTCGGCTTCGCCTGCCAGTGGATCGCCTGGGCGCGCATCGACCGCGCCGCGTTCCAGTACCACTACTACACCAGCCTGCCGTTCGTCCTCCTGGCGCTCGCCTACTTCCTGGCGGAGGTGTGGCACGGGGCCTCGAAGCGGGTCTGGCTCCTGGCTCGGCTGGCGGGCGCGGGCGTGGTGATCGGCCCGATGGCGCTCTGGCTCTTCCATCGGCCGCTGTGCGCCTTCGTGCGCGTCAACGACGTCTACCCCAACTCGCCGTCCTGTCCGACGCTCGTGCCGGACCTGGTGCTCTCCTACCGGGCGCTGGGGCTGGCCATCGTCGTGGGCCTGGGGGTGCTGGCGATCCTTCGCCAGTTCGCCGCGCTGGGCCGTGCCGGCGCCGAGCGCGAGGTCACGGCGGGCCTGCCCGGCCGCGCCGCTCCGGATTGGCTGCGCCCGATGCTGCCGCTGTTGATCACGGCGGCGCTGACTGCCATCGCGCAGTTCGTGGTGGGCCGGCTGGCCCCCGAGACGTCCCTCATCACGCTGCAGAACATCCCCGTGGAGCCCCTGGCGCTCATGCTGCTGCTGCCGCTCCTGGCGCTGGCATCCGTGGTGGCGACCGCCCGTGACGCGCGCCGCTACGTCCTGGGGCTGCTGATGGCCATCGGCGGCTGGTTTGTGCTGTGGTACCCCAACCTCTCGGCGCTGCCGCTCCCGTACGCCATGGTCAACACCTACCAGGGGCTGCTGCCCACGTACGTCTACACGTTCCAGTTCCCCGTGAACACCGTCAACCGCGACGTGGTGGGACCCGGGCTGCTCTCCGCGGGGCCGCTGGAGCTCCTCGCGGCGGTCACGATCACCAGCCTGGTGATCGCGTACAGCGCCTGGAGCTGGCGCCTGGCGCTGGCCGAGGGGTTCCACCCGCGCTGGCGGCGTGGGCGCGGGGCCCCGGAGGCTCAGACGCCGATCGTCGAGGCGCAGGACGGCCTGGCCCACGAAGCCCTGGGAGCGCAGGCCCCCGACGCTCCGGCGACGGAAGCTCCGGCGACGGACGGCCGGCCGCCGGAAGGCTAGCTTCCGGGTGTTCCGGGTGTTCCGGGTGTTCCGGGTGTTCCGGGTGTTCCGGGCGCCGGTGACGCTGGCCGCGGCGAGGCAGGCACCTCCGCGCGGAAGCCCGACGGGAGGGCGCCCTGGGCGGCGAGACGGCGGATCACGAAGCCGTAGTAGTCGTCCACCTTGGCGGCTACCCGCTCCCAGCTGAACTCCTCCGCGCGCACCTGTCCGGCCGCCCCCATCCGCGTCGCCATCTCGGGTTCGGCGAGCAGGTGACCCAGGGCCGTGGCCAGGGCTTTGGGCTTGCGTGGCGGGACCAGGAGGCCCTCACGCCCACGCCGGACCACGCCCTTGTAGCCGTGGATGTCGCTGCACACGACGGGCGTGCCGGCCGCCATGGCCTCCAGGAGCACGATCCCGAATGACTCGCCGCCGGTGGCCGGCGAGACGTAGACGTCCGCGGTGCGGTACAGGGCGGCCTTCTCGTCGTCATCGACGCGGCCCAGGAACTCGACGCCGCCCAGGCGCCGGGTCATGACGTAGCGGCGTGCCTCGCGCTCCTGCGGGCCCGATCCGGCCACCAGGAGCCGGCACTCCAGCCCCGACGCGCGGAGCAGGCGATAGGCCTTGAGGAGGTCGAGCAGGCCCTTGCGCGGCTCCAGGCGGCCCAGGAAGAGCAGGTTCCTGGCGCCGTCCTGGTAGCGCGCGATCGGCACTGCCCGGCGGTAGCGCTCGACGTCCACGCCGTTGGGAATGACCTTGTAGTCGCCGGGGAAGTAGCGGTCGATGAAGTGCCGCGCGGCGGCGCTGACGGCGATCCGGCCGTGCAGGCGGCGCGCCAGCGGGCCCATCACCCTCGACCCAAACTCGTACGAGAAGGAGAAGCCGCCGTAGGCGTGGAACGTCGCCACGTTGACGCTGTGGCTGGCTTCCAGCAGCACGGGCGACAGGAACGGCACGAACGGCTCGTGGAAGTGGAGGAGGTCGAACTGCTCCTCGTCGAGGATCCGGCGCGCCTGCGACAGGTAGCGCGGCGAGAGGGTCACGGTCCCCATGGAGCCATTGGCGGGCACCGAGAAGCCCTTCCCGATCCGGATGACGTCGCCGGACGACGCCCGCTGCAGCCCGTGCGAGCTGGTGATGATGCGGACGTCATGGCCCCGCGTTCGGAGATGCTCGTAGAGGTACCTGACGTGCTGGTTGACCCCGCCGGGGAGCGGGTAGACGTACGGGGTCACGAGCCCGATCTTCACGCGCTGCTGCCGTCGCCGGGGTCTTGGCCCGGCACGCCCGGGCGGGGCACCGCCGCGGCCCGGGTCTCGTGGAAGCGTGGCGGACGGTGCCGGCCGCCCGGGTAGCCGAGGTCGCGGCCCGTGCCGTCGCGCCGGAGCGCACCGCCCAGGTTGGCCCGGGCGTCCCGACCGTACTTGCGCAGCTGCTGGCCAAAGACGCCCAGCTGTCCAACCGTGCCGTGGAAGCTGCCGTGATGGTGGGTGGTCCGCGCCTCGATGGCCGACCTGAGGTCGGCGGCGGTACGGCCCTGGAACGTGGTCCAGCCGACGCCGATTGCGGCCAGCGTGTGCGCGTCCGAGTTGCCGACGGTGGCGATTCCCAACTCGCGCGCGAACTCGACCACGCGCCCATGGAGCGGGCGGCCCAGGGCCGTCGGGTTGAACGCCTCCACGGCGTCGAAGTGGTACCGAGGATCCGCGTCGGCCAGGAGGCGCCGCAGGACGAAGCCCTGGGCGCACAGCGGGTAGGGCACCAGTGGGTGCGCCGGAATGGCGATGCCGCCCTGGTCGTGGACCTCGGCGATCGTGGAGCGGAGCGACCGGAACGGCCGGATGGGATGCTCGATCCAGAGCGCCAGCAGGTGCCCCCCGAGTGTCGTGATCTCCTCGCCGACCACCACCTCGAAGCGGAGGCCCATGTCCCAGGCGATGGCACGGGCGGCCACCGCGGCGTCGACCCGCTCGTGGTCCGTGATCGCGATCACGTCCAGCTCGGTCTGTTCCTCGACGTGGCGCAGGATCTCGGGGATACCCGCCGTCCCGTCCGAGGCGAGCGTGTGGATATGCAGGTCGGCCCTGCCCAGGCGATCGGTCATGCGGCCGTCTCCCCGGCTGTCCCGGTCCGGGACCCCTTCGGCATCCGTCGACCCCGACCCGGGACCGCCAGGTCTTCCCAGATCGGGAAGAAGATCGTCCACCACTGCTCGGGCGCCTCGGCGATCAGCACCTCGAACGCCCGCGCGATGTCGCCCATCGTCGCCATCAGGCGCGCCCGACGGTTCCCATCGCGGCTCACCTCCACCTCGATCAGGTGACCCACCCAGCGCCCGCCGGCGACGCGCCGGACCGCGCCAACGAAGATCGGAATATCTGCCTCCATCGCCATGAGCGCGGGCCCCACGGGCAGCGGGGCAAGCACCCCGAAGAGGGGCACCAGGACGCCGCCGCCGGACAGGTCACGGTCGCCGACCAGGCCGATGATCTCGCCCCGGGCCAGGGCGCCGGCCATCTCGCGCCGGGCCTCGCCGAGCCCCACGATCTGGACGCCGGCGCGGCTCCGGGTCTCCACCAGCCACGCCTGGAGCGCGGGATCGCCCAGGGTCTCCATGGGGACCGTGATCCGCTTCTGGCCGCGCTGCGCGAGGTACAGGGTGGGGAGCTCGAGGGCGCCAAAGTGGAGGCCGACCAGGGCCGCCGGCCGATCCGACCTGAGCGCCCGGTCCACGAGTTCGGGCGTCTCGAGCGAGAACCTGGTGGGGAGCAGCCGGGCGCCGGCCGAGACCCGGACCATGTCGAGGTAGTAGCGGACGGCCTGGCGGTAGGCCTCGTGGACGAGGGCCTCCAGGGCGGCCGGATCACCCGCCGCGGCCATGACCGCCGGGCTGGCCGTCCCGGTCGCCGCGAGATGGGCCACGACGCGGCCCATGTTGAGACGCGCCTGCCGGGCTCGGTCCGGGGTGGCGCGGTACCAGGCGGCGCCACCCACCCGGGCGATCGTCGAGATCACCGGGTCCGGGAGCCGACAGGCGACCCAGGCCGCCACTCGGAGCAGGCTGACCCGGGCACGCTGGAGGCCTGTCGCCCGGGCCGGCGCCACGCCGGCGCCACTCGTGATGGCCACGGGCTCAGGCGCCGCCACTCGGAGCATCGGTGGGCGCCTCGGTGGGCGCACCCGACGTCCCGGGGGTGGCCGTGGCGACGCCCGAACGCTTGGACCCGTCGTCGGCCAGCATCGCCTCGGCGCGGCGCCGGAGGTCGTCCGATTCGGCCGCGGTTGATGGCCAGATCGGCTTGAAGCTGTACCACTGCTGTGGTGCGGAGCCGATGGTCGCCGCGAGGGCATCGGCCATCTGCTGGGTGGCGCGTGCCAGGTCCGCGGGGGCGGACGACGCGACCTCGATCGGCGGCGCCCAGCTCACGTGGAAGTGCGGCTCACCGTGCGGGCCGTCCCGCCGGATGGTGATGGGCAGGATGCGCGACCCCGTCTTGGCGGCCAGCGTGGCCGGGCCCGCGGGCAGCGTGGTCCAGGCGTCGAAGAGCCGCACCGGGATCCCGTCCGCGCGGTAGCCCCAATCGACCAGCAGGGCCAGCATCTCCTTCTTGCGCAACACGGCGAAGATCTCGCGCAGGTTGCGCCACGGGATGACGTGGATGCCCCAGGCCTCACGCAGGCGCCGGAAGTCCTCGAACAGCTCGGGATAGGCCGAATCGTCGGCCACCACGTTGATGGGCCAACCGCGCAGGGCAACGGCGGCCGCCACCGCCTCGTTGTTGCCGACATGCCCCAGTGCGAGGACCAGGCCGCCCTTCGATTCCTTCCAGGCGGTCTCGATGCCGTCGAGCTCGGCCTGCTCGACCCAGGACGCCGCCTGATCGCGGCCCAGGTACGGGAGGCGCATGACCTCCACGATGTAGCTGGCGTACTCGTGGTACGCGGAGAGGGCCAGCCGGCGGACGCGCCGGTCGTCGGGCACCAGCCCGAGCACGTGCCCGAAGTTGCTGTTGGACCAGCGCCGCTTGGTGGGCCAGAGCAGGTACGACAGCTGTGCGCCGCGGCCGATGATGGCGCGGGCCACGCCCGGAGGCAGGACCCGCCCGATCAGCCAGGACATGGTCCGGTAGCCCCGGACCGCCACGATCTCGAGGATTCGGGATCCGGACTTGAGGCGCCGGTGGGGCGCCTCAAGTGTCCGATCGCGATCGGTCACCGGGACGCGGCCACCTTGGCCTTGGTCCCGGACAGCCGCTTGGTCACCCTCTTCTGCGGTGCCTCGGTCCCGACCAGGGTCTCGTTGTCTTCGCCCTTGATGAACGCCTCGACGCGCGTGAAGGCGATGTCATCGTGGATCTGGTGGGGCGGGCTCTTCATGAAGTAGGAGGACGGCGCGACGAGCGTCCCCTTCAGGCCGCGGTCCAGGCCCAGCTTCAGGCAGCGGATGGCGTCGGTGATGACGCCGGCGCTGTTGGGGCTGTCCCAGACCTCCAGCTTGAGCTCGGCGTTGATCGGCACGTCGCCGTACGTGGTGCCCTCCATCCGGATGTAGCACCACTTGCGGTCGAGGAGCCACGGCACGTGGTCCGAGGGGCCGACGTGGATGTCGTCCGGATCAATCTCGTAGTCGAGCATGGAGGTCACGGCGTTGGTCTTGGAGATCTTCTTGGACTCGAGGCGTTCCCGCTCGAGCATGTTGAGGAAGTCCGTGTTGCCGCCGAAGTTCAGCTGATAGGAGCGATCCAGCCGGACGCCCCGGTCCATGAACAGCCGGGTCAGCACGCGGTGCGTGATGGTGGCGCCCACCTGGCTCTTGATGTCGTCGCCGATGACCG
>CAIJPD010000039.1 GCA_903822495.1 uncultured Chloroflexota bacterium
CGGCCGGTGACCTGGAAGGTTCGTGGCACGCCGGCGCCAAAGGGACCGGACAGGCCGTTGGCGGAGCGGGTATCGAGCAGGCGGGTGGGGGTGAGGGCGAGGTAGGTGGCACCACTGGTGTCGGGCACGAAGTAGCCGGTGACATCGAAGATGAGTTCGACGGTCTGGCCGGGGGCGGTTCCGAATACGGCGGACAGGGTGCCGGTGCCGCCCAGGGCCACGGTGACCCCATTGGCCCGGTCATCACCCACGGGGGGAAGTTGATGGTGCTGCTGGTGGCCGACGTGGTCTCGACGGGACCCAGGAGGACCCAGCCACCCGAGGTCTGGCCGGTGACCGTGAGGATGCCGGTGACGGCGGTGGCGTTGGACGGGACCCCACCCCGGCCGGTGACCTGGAAGGTGCGTGGGGTCATGGCGCTGAAGGGGCCCGACAGGCCGTTGGCGGAGCGGGTATCGAGCAGGCGGGTGGGGCTGAGGGCGACGTAGGTGGAACCGGCGATTGGCACAGCCGGCGTCGTCGGGCCGGACGCGACACCCGTGCCCGCGGCGTTGGTCGCCCTGACCGTGAACGTGTACGTGGTCCGGTTCGACAGGCCAGTCACCATGCACGTCAGCGGTCCAGCCGTCGTGCAGGTCCTGCCACCGGGTGCGCTTGTCACCGTGTAGCCGGTGACGGCACTGCCACCATCGGAGGCCGGGGCCAGCCACGAGACCAGCGCCGTGCCGCTGGCGGCCGTCGCCGCTGCGCCGGTCGGCGCACCCGGTGCGGTGAACGGGAAGCCGATCGTGAACGGCGAGAGCGAGGTCGTCGTACCGCACACGACCTGGGCAACCGTATCCACCGACGTGGTCACGTCCGTCCAGACGCCGGCGCTGTAGTGATACAGGGCCGGGGCGCCGGAGCCGCCAAAGGTGATGCCCACGTAGCTGAGGCAGATGGTGATCGTGCCGCTGTAGGCCGCGGTCGTGGTGACATCCACGACGGTCGCGGGGTTCCCGAGCGAGAATCCACCGGTGGCAGGGTTGGGCACGCCGGACCTGACCGTCGTCACGCCCCCGGTCGTCACGGTCCCGAACGTGAGCCTGACGGGGGCAATACCGGTGGCGGAATCAACGGGCACCACGGTGACATTCGCCCCGGCTGGCGTGACGGCGATGATGGCCGGGGGCGTGCCGGAGACCAGGTGGACGTTGGACGGCGAGTCCCCCGCCGCGTTCCAGGCCACCACCCGGTAGGCGTACGTCTTGGCCGGGTCCAGCGGCGACCCGTCGTGGAAGGAAGTCCGATTGGCCGGGACTCTGCCCATGACGAGCCACGTCCCGGGTGCACCAGAGACCACCTCGGCGCGCTCCACGCGGTAGCCGACCTCGTTCTTCAGGCTTGCCCATGTGACGGGATCCAGGTAGTCCACGGGCGTGCCGTCGGTCCAGGAGAGCGTGGTGCCGCCGGCACTCCAGGCAAGGGCCGGTGCGTCCGGCAGGGCCCTCCCGACATGGACCGTCACGGGCCGCATCATGTCCATCTCCTCGTGTCCGAGGATATGGCAGTGGTACATGTACTCCCACTCGAAGTCGGTGACGGCGTTCACGATCGGCGTCACCGTCGCGTTGCCAAGCATGTCCAGGTTGGCGAAGCCCGCCTCCTGTCCAAAGGCGCTGGTCGGCGAGCCGGTCGCCCCGACGGGCATCATCGGGTTCAGCGGGCGGTAGCTGTCGGGGACGGCGAACGGCAGCGTTGGCACGATCGGGCGCAGCGCCACGATCGTGTCCTCCAGCGGACTCGTCCGGATCGTGTCCTTCCAGCCGAGCTCGCTCGGCTCGGGTTGCAGGATGATGTTGTCCCACGTGACCCGGTTGATCAGCTGGACGTCGAAGAGATGGAAGTGGATGGGGTGCGTGTCCACCCCGTTGTGGGTGATCTTCCAGAGCTGGGTGCCGTCGGCTGCTGACGCAATCGGCGTGATGTGGAGGCTGCTGGGTGTCCCCGTGGCGTCCAGGATCTCGGTCGTCGGGTTGACAAACGGGAAGAGCACCACCGTCTGGTTTGCCGGGGTGGCGTTGGGCGCCTCCACGCCCAGGTTGGCGGTCATCCGCCCGTAGGGGTCGAAGTTGGCGGAGTTCATCTCGTCGTGAAGGGCCTTGCCCTGGAATGGCAGCGCCAGCTGGGTACCGGCCAGGGTGTCGAACTTGAAGTCCTGCCCACCCTGCTCCTGCATCCGCGCGAAGCCGTCGCACCTGGCACTCGGGCTCATCGTGTCGTTGCACCAGCCCTCGGCCACGAAGTCGGTGCCATAGGCGCTGTTGTAGGCGGCCTGCCCCACGATGATCGGGTTGGCGCTGGACTCGAAGACGCCGGAGCCGTCCGCGTGATGGGCGAAGGCCGTCACGAGGGCGCCGAGTCGGTCGTTCGTGGTGTTGGGCCGGTCGAACGCGACCTCGGGCAAGGTGTCCGAGACCTTGACCTGCATGATGGTGCGGGTGTTGGGGCCGTAGCCGGGGAGCGTGGTGGGTGCGCCGGTGGGGGCAAGGTTGGGGTCGCCAGTGTAGTAGTCATAGCTCGCCTGGCGGGCGGGGAACGCCGCGGGCGCATCGTTGTACAGGATGAGGGTCTTGCCGCGGTAGGCCGAGAAGTCGACGATCACGTCGGCCCGTTCGGCCGGGGCGAGCAGCAGCGAGTGCTTGTCCACGTTGCCCACGTCGAAGCGCGTGGGATCCGTGATCCAGGTGAGCGGCTGGTTGGGGACCACCACCGGCGCCGGGAGGAACCCGCCCTCGGTGCCGATCTGGATCCAGCTGGGTCCGGCGGGACTCTTGCTGGTGTCCGGGTACGGGACGACGTTGGGGTCGGTCTGGGCCGCGGCCACCTGGTCGGCCAGCAGCGCCACCTCGCTCAGCGTGCCGGTCGTGGGGTCCGCCACGTACCACTGGAGGTTCCACATGCGGTCGTTGGCCGCATTCAGGATCCGGTACCGGTAGGCCTTGGGGTCAACCGTGGTGGTGGGGTACGCCGTGCCATTGACGACGGGCGTGTCGTTGAACGCCTCCATGCCCACGGAGATGTTGGGCGTGGACGGGATCTGGGCGGGCTCGCAGAAGTCCGCGACGGCCGGGTTGCAGGTCGGGTCGTAGTAGGGGTTGGCGATGGGCGGGTACTTCTGATCCGTGGAGGGCGGCCAGAACCACGGGCCGTACATCCATCGCCCAAACGGGTTCACGCCGGTGATGCTGCCCGGGTTCTGGGCGGGCATGTAGACGTGGGGCTCCCAGAGGCTTCCCGTGCCGCCCCAGCGACTCGCGTCCCAGGTGGGATCCGTGGAGGCGATGCTCGAGGAGACAAACGTCTTGTCCTGGATGGTCAGATTCTCGCCAAGCCCGAGGCCCGCGAGGGCGCCACCGGGGGCCACCAGGGCCTGCTCGGTGGGGTCGGTGAGCAGGTAGGTGCTGGCCTCGCCGGCGTAGACGTTGAGCCGGGTGATCCCCCACGAGTGGTCGTGGATCCAGAGCAGCCGGGCGCCCTGCTGGTTGGTGTAGAAGAACGTCTGGGCACCGGGCCCCGGGTCCGGCATGTCCGGCACGTTCTGGGCGCTGACGCCCTTGGGGTAGGCCGTGTCCTCGCCGGCCGGGGTGATCCACTGGTGAGGCGTGCCGTCACTGATCCAGGGCGTGATGCCGCCATGGAGGTGGATCGTGGCCCGGTTCTCGGAGTAGCAGGTGCGGGGCTTGGGAGTCAGGCCACACTCGTCGTTGCGGACCCCGTCCGTGACGGTCCCGGCATCCGCGACCATGTCCATCGGGACGTTGTCTGCGCCGAGCATGACGCCGTCCGGGCCCATCCCCGCGCCCATCATCGTGGTGTCAACGGGGAGGAACAGGTCACCACCCGTGCCGGCGGGCAGCAGGTTGCGAAACAGGACGCGGACAGGCCGGTTCTTGGAGGCGATGATCTCGGGACCCAGGTAGTGCGGCGCGTCCACGCCATACGCCTGGCTCCCATCGGGCAGGCGGATAGGGCTGTCTGGCAGCGCCGGGTTGAGGTTCGCGCTGGTCAGCGCCAGGTGCCGCCCCGGCACCACGCTCGTCGAGAGCTGCACGTACCCCCGAACCAGCGTGGCTGGCAGGGAGCTGCTGAACTGCGTCCGGTACTGGACGACGGCGATCTCGTAGTAGTCCGCGCCGGGGTAGGTGGTGGTGTCCGGAACAGCGGTGGGGATGTACTGCCCGAGGTTGTTGGCAGTCTCCGGGCTGGATCCGGCCAGCGTGTCAACGAACTTCTTGATGCCGGGCGTGATGTAGCCGGCCCCGCGGCGGGTCACGGCGATCCCGGTGACCGCGCCCAGCACGGCGACCACGCCGGTGGCGCTCGCGCCCTTGTCGGGCGTCCCGACGGTGTCGGTGATGGTCACGGCGGGCACGGCATGGTAGCCCAGGCCGCCCGACGTGAGGTCGATCCGGCCGATGCCGATCGTCGCGGTCGCGGTCGCCGCGGTCGGGTTGACGAGGCCGGCGTCGAGGATCGTGACGGTGGGGGCGGTGGTGTAGCCGGAACCCGGGTCAGCGACGGAGATGCCGGTGACGACTCCGTTGGCGGTGATGGCGAAGCCGGTGGCCTGGGTGCCGCCGGGGAGGTCCGGCATCGTGAAGTGCACGACCGGCTGGTGCAGGTAGCCGGACCCGCCCAACGAGAGGGTGACCCAGTCGACGCCGCCGCTGGCGACGGCGGACGCCGCGAACCCGGGCGTGGGGTTCCCCCCGGTGATCGATACGGTTGGGGCGGTGAACCGGGCTCCGGACTCATCCACCGTGATGCCGGTCAGGACGCCGGCCGAGATCGTGGCGGCCGCGCTGGCGGCCGTGGTCGGGGTGATGCCCGGCGACGTGATCGTGACGAGGGGCGGCAGGACATACCCCGAGCCACGACTGACGACGGAGATGGCCGAGATGCTGCCGTCCTTCGGATCCACGGTCGCACCAGCCTCGGCGCCGGCGCCGCCCAGGTCGCCGGGCGCCGGCGTGATCGTGATGACGGCGTCGGCCAGCGCCTGCGGGCTCCACGCCCAGTTGGCGAAGGGCCCGTAGTAGTGCGGAACCTTGGTCTCGTCCGTGGCGCTCAGGGGAACGCGCGTCGGGACGACGGCCGGGATGGCCGCCAGCGAGGCAACCTGTGGCGTCGCGGCGCCGGCAGCGGGGGCCAGGCCAGAGATGGGCGGCGCCATCCCGGCCCACAGCATGGCGGTGGCGACCATGGCCAGCAACTTCCGGATCATGCCGCTGCCCTTGACTCGTGCGGAGTCAATGCAGGTGGGAAAGCCGGGTCGTGCCCGGGCGCGCGCCCGGCGACGTGCCGACAGAGACCTACGAGTACAGCCCTCGGGGTGATCATCGCGTTACCCACGTGCTGCACTCGTGGCGGCAACCATCGGCCGGGGAGCGGCCTCCTGTCAAGAGTCAAGCGACACTGGCGCGGTCGTCAGCCAGCACAGTCGCGCTGACACAACACGTTCTTGGCTTGGTGGCGGAAGGAGGGATCGGCCGGCGGCCAGGGCCGGGCCGCCCGGCGCCGCACTCGGCGGGGTCGCGTCCTAGCCGGCGGCGCCGTCGATCCTGCGCCCGGGAACCGGTCCGCGCCGAGGCCGTCGGCGCGGGGGCAGACGCCCTGGTGGCTGCCCATCCTGGGGGCCTGCCGGATCGAGGGCCAGCTCGTCTGCCGACGCCGGGAGCCCAAGGGCATCCCCTCGGGCGAAGTCGACGCCCAGCTCGCGCAGTGTCGCGACCTCGCGCTCGTCGTCCACGCCCTCGGCGATGATCCGGCAGCCGGTCGAGTACGAGTAGCGAACCAGGCCAGTCGCCAGCGCCTGGCGACCCAGGTCCAGGTGGATGCCCTGGACGAGGTCATCGGCGACCGTCACGAATCGAGGCTTGAGGGCCGCGATGCGATGGAAGCTGGCGAGCGTGACACCGGCATGCCGGATGGCCAGTCGGACGTCCGGGCCGAGATCGTGGAGCAGCGCCGGCAGGCTGGCGGCGTGCCCAGCGTCGGCCCCTTCCGTCAGCTCCGCGATGATGGGCCGGTTTGCCTCCGCCAGGATGGAAGCCAGGGCGGAGGACTCCGCGAGGAGCCGAGGATGGATCTTGACTTCCAGCCAGCGGCCGGCCGGGAGACGACGGCTGGATACGGCCAGCTGCCGGAGGGCCTCAAGGGACAGATCCAGACCGACACCAAGCCGCCACGCGTCCTCGAACATCGGCCGCGACCGGTGCCCCGAGTGGAACACCGTCCGGCTGTCGTACCCGACGATCCGCCCGCTCTGGAGATCAACCGTTGGGGCGAAGACCGCATGGAACGCGTGATCGCGGACCGCGGCCAGGATCACGGCACGGGCAACGTCTGCCCGGCGGGCCGCCGCGACGCGCTCAGCCAGCAACGCGCTGGTGGCTGCCTCCAGGGTGACGAGCCCGGGCTGCCGATCCACCAGGGCGCGGGCCAGATCGGGATCCGTGGTGCCGATGATCACCGTGCCGACGACGTCCCGGCCGGACCGGATGGGAACCACGGCGTGCCCCTGCAGCCCGGTGATGTCGGCAATGAGGCGCCTGCCACCGGAATCACTGGGGCGGGTCGAATCAGCCGCCCACGCCCCTTCGGAGAGTCGTCGTCGGAGCTCCTGCGCGTCGTCCGACGGCAGCGTCCAGCCGGCACGCAGCGGGCAGGCGACCCCCGCCGCCACGCCGATCACGCGCGCCTCGGGACCGCTGAAGATCGCGACGACGCCGATGTCGATCCCTTCGATCTCAACGAGCGATGCTGCGATCGCTTCACCGACCTCCTCGATGCTTGCGCCAGTGCTGAGTCGCGCCGGAACGTCGCTCAGGGCCGCCCCGATGTGCGCCTCGGTGACGGCGTCGGCCCGGGCCTGGTGCTGCGCGGTGACGTCGCGCGAGCGGATGAAGACGCCCGCCGGGACCGGCTCAAACAACAGGTCGAACCAGGCGGTGACCCCAAGCGGCCCGAGCTGCGCCACCACGAGGCTGCGTGGTGGGCCGCCGGTGAGGCAGGCCGCGACGGCCTCGGACGGCGCGGGGGCGAGCAGGGCCGGGAGCACCGCGTTCACTGCAAGTCCCGCCAGCTGGGCGACCGGCAGCCCTGCGTGGCGCGCCAGGGCCGGGTTGCCGTACAGGAGCTTGAGCCCCCGGTCGACGATGAGTGCCGCATCAGGCATCGCATCGAGCGTTGCCTTGTAGCGAGCCTCGCTCTCACGCGCCCTTGCCTCGGCGTTGGCCTGGACGCGGAGCCGCATCGTGAAGATGACGGCCAGGCTCGCGAGGCACACGAAGACGAAGACGGCGTCGGACACTCGGCTGGGCTCGGGACCCGACGCCGACGCCGCGACGGCACCCATCAGCGCGACGATGAGGCCGGGCAGCCAGCCCTGGATGATGACGTGGGCGGCAACCAGCAGGGCGAACAGGTACGCCTGGTCGTGGTAGTAGTCACCGATCAGGCTGTCGAGGAGGAGGACCACGCCCGAGTTCATGACCGCGGACGCGATCGCCCAGGCGCTTCCAGCCGGCGCGGCGAGGAGCGAGCCGGCCGCGATGGTTGCAGCCACGAGAACGGCCAGCGTGGCGGCGGGCCACAGTTCGATGGGCACGTGAGCGATCGGGAGGGTAGCGAAGAAGGTAGCCACGATGAGGATGTCGATGCTCAGCACCGTCCGGCGATAGCCTCGTCGGACCTGGGCCCCGGATAGCAGGTCACCCTTGGGCGTGACGGCCAGCAGGTAGAACGACTCGGCCCACCTGACGAGGGCGCCGGCCAGGCGCGGCAACTCGAGGGTGACATCCATGCGCTGCCGGCCACGCCGAGGTGAGCCGTCGGGCAGGGGCGGCGTCGGACCGGACAGGTTCATGGCAACTCCGGCACGAGGTCCGAGAATCCAGGGACGCGGCGGAACTGATCATACCGGGCGGCCGCGCGAGCGGCAGCACCACGGCCATGCCCCCGCTGATGGGCTCCGGTCAGCTCCACGCGTCGCCGGCTGCCTGCGCATCCCTGATGGCGAGGTGACCGCGGGCCCGATTCTCGTCTACACTCACGCGCGTGCCGACATAGCTCAGTGGTAGAGCAGCTGTTTCGTAAACAGCAGGTCCTCGGTTCAAGTCCGAGTGTCGGCTCCACTCCCCTGCAGGTTCGATCGACCGAATGCCGCCGTCTGGTCAGGCGCGGACGATCCGGCGTTGCTTGATGCGTGACGCGTCCGCTGCGAACGGTCCCTCGCCGACTCCAAACGTCTGGACGATCGGCTGCATCGCGGCCGGGAACTCGACGATCGACGATCGGTAGTCGATGTTCAGGCCGCGCAGCCCGTCGCGGAAGCGATCCGACATCCGGGCTCTCCAGGCGTCATCCACGCCGACGGGATCCGTCAGCTCGAGCGCGATCGCCGGGCGCGGCGTCCCACTCTCGTCGTCCACGACCGAGAGCAGGAATGAGTGCAGGCGGGGGACGAGTTCGGCATCGCGATACACGATGGTCTCCACGTCCTCGGGATAGATGTTGGCCCCCATGACGCTGATCGTCGCGTCACGGCGTCCGTGGACCCACAGGAACGGCAGCGGGATCGGCCGGACCCACGGCAGTGGGCCGTTTGGGCCAATGGTCTCGGGTGCCGACCCGAGGTCCGCGATGTCGTAGCCGAATCGCCGGAGCGTGGCGGTCGCCGCCCGAAAGTCCATGAGCCCGCCCTCGTCATGCACGTTGTAGCGGATCCGTGGCGCGAGGAGGTCGAGGCGACTGACCGTGCACACGATCTCGTGTTCGTCGTTGACCTCGAGGAAGTGGATGAGCGGGTTGTACTGGAAGACCATCGGCAGGCGCGAATCCCGGCCGAAGAGCGCCTCCCGCACGTCGGGCCGGGCACGCGAGAGACGGCGGATCGCGATGCTGACCGGCGATTCACCGGCCATGCCGATCTCGATGTCGGTGGCGCCGTAGCCCGAGAACACGGATCGGAAGCGTATGAGGAGCAGGTCGCGCAACTCCTCGGTCATCCCCTCGCCGCCGACGAGCGCATGCAGCTCGAAGTCGGACCAGGCGAATCCACGGCGATCGCCCTCGTCGAGGAGATGCTTGAGGAACGGCGGATAGCCCGAGATGAGGAACCGGTACGACGGACCCAGGTAGCGGAGCGTCGACAGGATCTTGTCGATGTCCGGACCGATCGACTTGACGATCCCGTGGCGCATCATCCCGAGGCTCATGTTGAAGCCGGCGGCCCAGGCGCCCATCGAGAACGCGTTGAGCGTGACGAGCGGTGCGGTTCCGAAGGCGTAGCGGGCGAAGAACCCGATGTTCCGATGCGCGACCTCGCGCTCTCGGCGACCGCGGATCCAGTTGTACGGCGTTCCGGTCGAGCCACTCGACTCGTCGATCGTCGTGCCCGGGAACGGGACCGCCCCGTCGACACAACGATCGAGCAGGCCGAACCGATTGACGTACGTCAGCTTGTCGGTCTCCGGCAGGTGCCGAAGAATGCCCAGTGGGAACAGTGAGTCGGCGTCCAGGCCGGCGTCCTCAAGAAACCGGCCGTAGGCTGGAACGGTGCGCATCGCGCGCCACGCCGCTCGCTCCGCCCGGAGCTGCCCGACTCCGGCGAGGATCCGGCCGGGTGTTCGTTCGAACAGCGCCTTCAGCCACCCGTACCGCAGCCCGACGGTGCGGAAGGTGATGTCGAGCGGGAGGAGCCAGAGTCCCCGTCCAACGCCCACGAACCACGTGAGCCAACCGCGCA
>CAIJPD010000040.1 GCA_903822495.1 uncultured Chloroflexota bacterium
CCCCGCTCGCTGGCGGTCTCGAGGACCATCCGGACGGCCCGCTCCCGGAGCTCGGGTGGGTACCGACGTTGCGTGCTGTGCTCTGCCATGACTCCATGTTCCTCCAAACGATGGAGTCTCCACCGAAGTCAGGGCGGTTCATGTCATCGGTCAACTGCAATGGGTGGCCGAACGCCTGCGCTTGACTGCAAAGAAGATAGCAAACGCCCCGGACATGCCGATCAGAGACCCCTTGGATCTTGATGTGATTGCATCATATCGGATCGAAAACACCGGCAGCGGCATCGGTACGGATTGGCCCGATCAGCAACTATGAACCAGTATCTGTGGCGGGGTCGCCCGGCGATAGAGGAATGGTGCACCTTCGCGGCAGCGATTACTGGTGCCGAACACCACGAGCCTGCGCTGGGAATGGTTCGGCGGCATTGGGAGTTTCTACTGGAATTTGGTGCGAGTCGAGAACTGCTGGACGGCATCGAGCTTGGATTGCGGACGGAGGATTGGGGTCCGGCGATTAGGGCGTTTGCGAATGTGTCTAAGCCATCTCGCGAGCATTTCTACGTTGGGCCGCTTCGTTTCCGCCGGAGCCGGCGCACAGTGCTAGGTGTGCTCTTCTTGGCTGACAAGGTCGACGCAAGGGTCGCGACGGAACGCATCTACCCCCTGCTGGCAAATGCAAGACGGCTAGTCTATGGAGATGGCGGCCCTGCGTTTGTACCCGACATGGAGTTTCTCGCTGGGCTCTGCATCGGGCATCCGGAGTGGAGATTCGGAACGGACTTCGGCTTCTTTGTTCCCCAATACCTGCTCAACGACCCTGTATCCGTACCTCTTGAGCATCCTCGGCGCAGACTTGTTCTGGTTGAGTCCTTGGTGGCCAAGCACCATAGGCGCCTCGACGCTATAGGCGGCATCGCCGCTATGCGGCGGATTCCGGAAGGTGCCGAGAGAGAGGGCATTACTCTATCTGCCGTTCTCGCCGCCAGGACGCTCACTCACGAAGCAGCACATGGCTGGGGCTCGTTGCCGCTCTTGGGGTCTGGAGGCGGGAAGGGCGAGTTGGGGAAGTCTGTAGCTGCCTTGGAAGAGTGGAGAGTGGACCTTGTGAGTTGGCTTGCCTGGGATGGACCACCCCTGGGCCTCCTCGACTTGGCTGAGGATGTGCGGCTCTCAATCATCCTCAATCGGATCGGAGCTGTGGCCGCTGAGCTCGTTACCAACAACCGGCTGTCGACGATCTCTGCAGAAGTTGGTGGCTACTGGCTCGATGTGATCGGCGGCGTCACCTCGCCGTTGACTCGCCGGCCGGTTAAGGACTTGCTGGAGAGCCCGCGACTCCGCGGTGCAATCATTGAAGAGTTGGGTGTGATACACGTCGTTGAGGATCGTATCCGATCATCGTCCTCAGGCTTGGACTCCCTTGTCGCCATGGCAGAGAGGCTGAGGGACCGCCATCTGGTCAACACTTCGGTTGGTGCCGTACCAACGTTACGGGCGACCAGGGCGCTTGCAGCCTTAGCTGCCGAGTAGGTGTCATCCGTGGCGACCGAATGCATGGTCTGGATCGAGCTCGGGACGTGGGAGCACGCGGACCTTGAGGACTACCACGCCGTAATGCGTCTGATGCATCCTGAGGGTGTGTTGCCTTCTGGAATGCAGCGCGTGATGGCGCTGACGCCGACGTCTGGACCCGTGCTGGTCCAACTCTGGACCTCTGCAGTGCGCGCACAGGAGTTCATCACGGCGCGAGTGCTACCAGCGATCTCGGACCTTCAGTTGGACGAGGCAACGGTGCGGCTGCTGGCAGTCAGTGATGAGGTGCTAAGACCAGCGTGAACAAGCACATCCCGAGTCACGCCGAAGGCACTACCTACTCCGATTCGTCGGCTAGCAGCCAAATCCGATACTGCCGGGATCTTGGTCAATATCTTGTTAGCGTCTTCGGACTGGACCCGCACCGTGTGACACTCGTGAGGCACTGGCTGAATACGACGTTTCGCGTTACGGAGTTTAGTGCGAATGGTGAACTTCCTGAGGTCTATGCGCTGCGCATTAGTCGCCCTGACTACGTGACGTCGGCGTCCCTGCTCGCTGAGGCTACCTGGCTCGACCATCTCCGCTGCGCCACATCGATCACTGTGCCCGAGCCAATGGAGTCTGCCAGCATGGGCCCGGTTGCCTCCCGGCCCGGCCCCGTTGGGTGGCCCACGATGGGGATGCTATTTCGATGGCTTCCAGGGCGCCATGTTGCCAGGTGGTCCGATGATCTCGTCAGTAGCGCTGGGGAGTTACTGGCTCAACTGCATGTCGCCGCTATGAGCTACAGAGAGATTGAGCGTCTGGAGCGTCCACGTTGGTCTCCGGCGATTGTCAATGGCGGCGCCTGGGGCGTTCCAAAGGATGTACTAGGGAGCCTGACGGCAGCCAAACGGGACATCGCTTCGAAAGCGAGTGACACCATCGAGGATATCAGCCGACACTGCCAGGGAAATGAGTCGCAGTGGGGCCTCATTCATGGGGACTTTGGTCCGAGGAATCTCCTCCGCAAAGGGTCGAATTGGCGGGTCCTAGACTTTGATAATGGTTGCTTTGCCCCGTACGCTTACGATGTCGCAGTGGCGCTCGCGTCGCCGGCCATCAGTGCGAGGAGTGCGGCGTTTCTGCGGGGCTACTCGACTTTCCGGCGGCTTTCCTCGCAAGAGGTGGACTGGTTGCCAAGTCTGACGCTAATCCGGCAACTTGTGGTTGCGGTCTGGTTTGAAGCGCATGCTCGCGATGCTCTCTTTGTGGGTAGGATCGACGGGCAACTGGACGCGATGTGGAGCGTGATTCGATCTGGGGGGAAGTAGCTGGGGCATGTGTCGAGTCTGCGAGGGCGCACACGAGGCCCGCGAGCGAAAGCCGGTTCGTCGCACCCTTCACTAGGCTCGTGATCTCTTTCAGGCCGGGCGCGCCCCTTCTGTCTTGCCGGTGCCGGTCGGGGCCTCAACGGGGAGCCGTCGGCAACCCGGCTGCGTATCGCTTCCACCTTCTCGCGCGGGGCCCGCGCGCACCAAAGCTTTGTCGCCCTTGACGGTCCGGACCACGCGAACCATGTCCACCCCGCCCGGGTTGCCGATCGCAGCGACGTCGATCGCCGCTTGCGGGCCGCAGGCGCGCGGACAGAGGCCTTGGGACTCAATGCGAGCGCATAGCACCGCTCGGCCTATCGCCGTTCATGGGAACTCCCCACCCGACGAATACCAGGTCAAGTCTCCTGAAACAGACCGTCAGCGAGACCCGATCCGGGTGCTCAGCTTGGGGAGATTCGGTGATCTGCTCCGGGGAGACTCCGTTGATCGCGACGATTTCGTTCTAGCGGAAGGGTGGGAGAGTGGCGGCACGTGGAGAACCCGGGGAATTGCAAGCGGCCACCGTGGTCGCTGATAGGCGCAGTTTGTACATCCAGCCGGTTGAACCGCCGACAGACGGTGGCTACGGTTGACAAGTCGATGGTCACGTCCAGGTCGCATCCGAACCGGTCATCTCCCCGTCGTGAGCACGCCCCGCTCACGACCCGTCCAGCCGACCTTGTCGGCCAGTCCCACTCGAGGTACGAACCCCCCGATAGCTCTTGAGGCGGGCCGGCTTCGGCTGCGCCGTCTCGGGCTGCGCGGTCCCGCTCGTCGCGTTCGTCATCCTTTTCGGGGCAGTCGGCATCTTCGCGGGCAACTGGGCCGCGCTCGCTCGCCCAAAGGTCCCCGACGCGCCGCCCGCGGTCGCCGACATCGCCGCCGACTACCTCGTCCACTACCAGGCGGCGGCCGCGCGGTTCGGGCTGGACTGGCCGGTCCTCGCCGGGGTCGGGCGGGTCGCGACGAACCACGGCCGGAACCCGAGCGGCTGCGACCCGAACGCGGCCGGTGCGCGCGGGCCGATGCAGTTCCTCGACGCGACGTTCGTCGAGGCGGCGAAGCTGGCCGGCATCGTCGACCCCGATATCTGCGACCCAGCCGACGCGATCTCGGCTGCGGCCGCCTACCTGAAGTCAAATGGGGCGCTGGACGACTGGCAACGCGCCCTGCACCAACTCAACCCGGCTGACTGGTACCCGCCGCTCGTCCTCGCCTGGGCGGAACGGTACGGCTACGGTGCGCTCGTCGTCTGGCCGATCAAGGGCGGCCGGATCACCCAGGGCTTCGGACCGACCGACTTCGCGGCGGAGCCCCCCGACTGCTACCAGGGCACCTGCTACCCGCACTTCCACGACGGGCTCGACCTCGCCGCGCCGCTCGGCACGCCGGTCCGGGCGATCGCGTCCGGCCAGGTGACGTTCGCCGGGCCGGTGTCCGATGGGGCGATCGTCGTGATCATCGAGCACAGCCCGGGCGTCGACTCCCTCTATGGCCACCTCCAACCCGAGCTCGCCCTCCGCGTTGGGGAGTCGGTCATCGCGGGGACCGTCATCGGCTCGGTCGGACTGACCGGCAACACGACGGGGCCGCACCTCCACCTGGAGATCACGGTCTCCGGCGAGCCGGTCGATCCACTGCTCATCCTGCCACCCTCGCCGTGATCGGAACCGGCCATGGTCACTGACTTCCCGATCCCGGCGTTTCCCGATCTCTTCTCCATCGCCGGCCTGCTCGGTGTCGGCAGTGTCGGTCTGGCCATCGGGCCGCAGCTCGTCCGGCGGCTCCGCCAGCGCGCCTACGACCGCGCCGTTGGCGGTGAGCGCCTGCGCTGGGTGCTGCGGCTCGATCCGCGCTCCGCTGGCGACCCCGACGCCGGCCGTCGCCTCGTCGCCGGATTGCATCCGGGGATCCGCCGCGGCGTTTCGCCCTGGGCGAGCGGTTGGCCGGAACTGACGCTCGCGGTCACGGTCGCCGGCCACCGCGCCCGCTGGGAGATCGAGGCACCGCGGCAGCTGCGCCGGCTCGTCGAGACGGCCGTCTTCGCGGCGTTCCCCGACTGCGAGCTTGACCTCCTCGAGCCGATGCGCAGGATCACACCCTCGGCCGGGTTGAGCGTCGGGGGCTCGCCGCCCGAACCCGGGGTCGGCAGAACGACAGAGCCGCGGTTCGGGCCGGCGCTCGTCGAGCTCTTCGCGCGGCTGCCCGCCGGGGCGAGGGCCAACTGGACGCTCGTCGTCCGCCCGCAGCCCGATGTGGCGGGCCACGATGACGCATCGCCGGGCATGGGCGAGCTCCTCCTCGACTCCCTGCTCAACCGGCCGTCTCGTCCGGCGGGCTCCGCCCACCAGCTGGTGCGAGCGGTGCCCACGGGTCCGTCCTTCGCCGCGACCGCGAGCCTGGAGGTCGTCGGCGCGGCGCGAGGGGCGGCCCGGGCGTGGCTGTTCGATGCGGTGGCCGCCGTCGCGACCCTGCGGAGCGTGGGCTGGCGGATCGACGCCGCCGTCGGCGGCCCCAGCAGTTCCATGAACCTCAACGCGGCCAACCTCGCCGAGCTGTGGGGCCTGGCTGGGACCGCCGACGAGGGACGCGCCGTCGAGGTGATCCGGAGCCGGCGCCTGCGGGCGCCAGTGGCGTCCAAGGACGTCGGGCAGCGACCGATCGGGCTCGAGGCGGGACAGCCCGTCTGCGTGCCGGCGAGCCTGTTCCTCCGCCACGTCGCGCTCATCGGGCGGACAGGCTCGGGCAAGAGCACCGAGATGGTCGCCCTCGCCGCCGACGACCTCGCGGCTGGACGTGGCTTCACGTTCATCGATCCCCATGGCGACGCCGTCGCGCGGCTCCTCGATGCCGTCCCGCCCGACCAGGTCGACCGGGTCCATCTGCTCGAGCTTGCCGAGCGCGATCGGCCCCGGGCCTTCAACTTCCTCGAGCTCGATGGGGCCGACCCGGAGCTTGTCGCCAGCCAGTTCGTCGACACCCTGCGCGACCTGTACCTCGCGACCTCGGGGCCCAAGCAGACCCACTACCTGCGGATGGCCCTGATGACGGTCCTCACCCGGCCGCCCGAGGAGGCCGGCCCCTGGACGATCGCCGACCTCTACAAGCTCCTCGTCAACCGCGAGTGGCGGGCGGACTTCACCGGCCGCCTGACCGACCCGCTCCTGCGGGAGTTCTGGGAGAACGAGTGGCCGCTGCGGAATCGCTCGGCCCGCGAGCCGTCCGTCGAGGCCGTCCTCAACAAGCTCGGCGGGTATCTCAGCTACCCGTCGATCCGCGAGATCGTGGCGACGCCCTTCTCGACGATCCGACCGCGCCGGATCATGGATGCGGGGGACGTTCTCCTCGTCGACTTGTCGCGCGTCGGGCGCGATCACGCCCGGCTCTTCGGGGGGATGCTCATCGGCCGCTACTACGTCGACGCCCTCGGCCGCCAGGTGATCCCGCTGGCGGAGCGCCGACCGCACCAGCTGTACGTCGACGAGGTCCAGAACTTCGACACCAGCTCCCTCCGCGGGATCCACACCGAGGGCCGCAAGTTCGCCCTCGGGCTGACCCTGGCGACCCAATACCTGCGCAGCTTGGGGATCGATCTCCAGAGCGCGATCCGGGCCAACGTTGCGACGCTCGCGCTCCTGCAGCCCTCGCCCGAGGACGCGCGCATGCTCGCCGATGCATTCACGCCGCTGACCGAGCGGGACCTGTTCAACCTGCCCCGCTTCCGGATGGCCATCCGGACCGAGTTCGACGGCGAGACGCGCATCCTCACGACCGATGTGCTGCGCGAGCCGCCGCGGTTGGGCTCGTCGGCTGCCGTCCGGCGCCGCACCGACGAGCGCGACGGTCACGCCCCGCGCGAAAACCGCGACGGATGAGCCTGTCGCGGTTCGAGACGCGGTCCCCAACGCGGTCCGCAACAACAGGGACGACAGTCGGGTGACGATGAGCGCGACACCCAGGCGTGCGCAGCGGCCCCCGACCCGAAAGCGCGACACGCTTCGCTACCTGCGGGCTGGTGCCATCTGGACCGCGTTGCCCGTCCGGGACCAGCAGCTCCTGCTCTGGCTACTCCAGGCGGATGTCGTCACCGCGCAACTGGCGTCGCTCCTTGTCTATGGCCAGCTGCGGACCGCCCAGCGCCGACTCGCCCGACTGGTCGAGTACGGCCTTCTCGCGGGCTTCTGGGCGGCCGGGGTGCAGCGCCCACGGGGCCGGTACGCCTACGCGCTCACGCCGGCCGCGCGCGTGGACATCGAACGGCTGGTGTGGCCCGATGGTCGACCGCAACGGGCGATCCCGCTGCCACCCTCGCCACCGATCCACCAGCTGGCCTCACACGACCTGCTGGCGGCGTTCCTGACCCAAGCGGACGAGACGCGCGGCGAGGGCCTCTTCGCCTGGATTCCCGAACGGCCGGCCGGCGAACTGCTCGGCGGCTACGTTCGACCCGACGCGATCGCCGGGATTCGGGTCGGCGACCGGGCGATCGTGCTGTTCATCGAGCGTGACCTCGGGACGGAGCGGGGCGACATCCTCCCCGGCAAGATCCGGCGCTATCGCTCGCTGTTCGGCGGACCATTGCCCATCGCGCTGAGCGTGGGTTTCGTGGTGGAGTCCGGGCGCCGGGAGCGTTCCATCCTGAACCAGGTGCGCCCATCACCGACGGGGCCGCGCATCCTGACCATCACCGCCGACCGGCTGATTACCGACCCGATCGGCGCGCACTGGGCCGATGGGCCCGCATCCATCCCGACCCGCGGCCTCGAGGCCTTCGGCGCCACCGATGCCTCTGTCCTCACGGCCGGCTGCTTGGCCGACCCCGATGCCCTGGCCGCCTTCGACGATCGAGCCGCGCAGGCGATGTCGGTCTTGCGGCCCCACCTCCGCTGAGATGCTGGGACCCAGGGAACTCTGCTAGGTCTCCTTCAGCGGCAAGCAATCCGACGCCTCGGCGTCCATGAGGCGCGCCCTTTCGCGATCAGCCAGTTCGTAGACAGCAGGTCCTCGGTTCAAGTCCGAGGGTTAGCTCCAGCGATTACGCGCGAAGGCCTGTCCTTGGGCCGGTCTTCCTCTTGCTCTCCGGCGGTCCTGACCTCTTCCTTGCCCCCCGCCACTTCTCGCACGCTTGAACCATCAGAACCACCCGATCGGCGACGGGAACTACCACTGGCGTGGGCCTCGCGGTCGTCCGGGCGTCAGCGGAGCGTGCCGGACGTCGTAGGATGAGCCGATGACCCAGCCCCGGCTCCTCGCGGGACTTCCTCGGCGGTTGGTCGTCGCAGGGGTCCTGGCCGCCCTCGTCGTGGCGGTGTACGGCGGCTATCGGCTGCTGCCGCGACTGTCGAGCCTGCTGGCGCCAGGATGTACGACGACGCCAATCGGCGCGTCCGCGGGACCCGGCGCGTCGCTCGGTTCGGCCCGTGTGGTGAGTCCGGATTCCTCCGCCGGAATCCGGCCCGCCCCGGCCGCTTCGGGTGCCCCGGGTTCGACGGCTCCCGGCCCGGCGTCATTCTTCGCCCCGATGACCACCCTGCCGCCCGGTCCGCCGGCCGGTGCCGCCGCACTGCGCGTCCCGGTCCTCATCTACCACGAGGTGGTCCCGAACGCCGACCCGGCCGCGAGCGACTACGAGATGACGCCCGCGTTGATGGAGTCGCAGCTGTGTCTCCTGGCGGCTCGCGGCTGGCAGACGATCACCGCTCGCCAGCTGGCCGAGCACCTGGCCTCGGGCACGCCGCCGCCACAGCGGACCGTCGTCATCACCCTGGACGACGCCACGAGCGATCACCTGGCCAACGCCTACGCGATCCTCCGTCGCTACGGCTTCAGCGCGACCTTCTTCGTGATCGCCGGGTTCGTCGGCACGGACGGCTACCTCACCTGGGATCAGGTCCGGATGCTGCGCGACGGCGGCATGGAGATCGGTAGCCACTCCACCCACCACCCGCGGATGTCGGAAATCAGCGCCGCCGAGGCCGCGTCGGAGGTCCGCACGGCCCAGCAGGTGATCGGCCAGCAGCTGGGCGCGCAGCCAGTGACGTTCGCGTACCCCGGCGGGGCATACAACGACACCGCGGTGGCCGCGGTCCGCGACGCGGGGCTGCTAGCCGCCTTCACCACGGCGGAGGGCCGCTCCGCGACCTGGGCCGATCGCCTGACGATCCCGCGGATCAACGTGGGGGCGGTCTGGTCCGCGGACAAGCTGCTGTCGATCCTCGAGGGGTACGTCAAGTAGGGCGGAGGCTTGGGGACGCCTGGCCACTCCTGCCCCGAATCCGTAAGGCGTTCGGCCCCAACCCGCCATGCCGACGCGGCAACCGGGACGTCAGTCGGTGGTCGGCGCTTCGCTCGACGCCGGCGGCACCGCGTGGCTGGCGCCGTCTTGGGGCGCCTCGAGCTGGCGGGTGACGGCGATGGTAGGCGGATTCTCGCCCGGCGACCCCGACGGTCGCTCCTCGTCCGCCGCCCACGATGTCCGCAAGGCGGACGCCAACACCCAGGCGAGGGCGTCCTCGTCGCTGCTGCTCAGGAGCTCGGCCAACCACAGCTCATCCTGGGCGAGCCCGGTCCTCGCGGCCGGCGCCAGGGACTGCCCGTACAGCACGGCATGGAGCCAGACGGTTAGGAGCAGGGCGCCCGCCGCGGCGGCGATGGCGAGGACCAGGAGGAGCACCGGCATCGTTGGGACCGGCCGTCGAATCAGCGGGCCGCCAGCGGGGCGACCTGACTCGGGCGCAGTCGCCGGCTCAGCCCGAGCGTGACGGCCTGCAGGACGACGGCGCCCACGAACGGCCAGGGAAAGCCGAAGATCGTGATCAGCGCTCCCCACACGACACTGCTGAGGCCGTTGGCGATCTGGTAGCCGATCGAGTACGTCGCCATCGCCGAGCCGATTCGACCCCGTGGGGCGCGCTCGATCGTCAGCGCGCTGATCGCCGGATTGACCAGGGCGGAGGCCAGCGCATAGATCATCGCGGCGAGGGCAAAGGCGACCATCCCGCCGGTCGTCGCGATCGCCAGCGCCGCCGCGGCGATGAACGTCCCCAGGCTGATCGATCGACCGCGACCGAGGCCGTCCGACAGGCGTCCACCGAAGGGCAAGGCGATCGCCTGGGCCAGGCCATAAAGCGGGTAGTAGAGGACCAGGATCCCCAGGGGCGCACCCACGGCCAGCGCGTACACGGGCGCGAAGATCGAGAAGAGCGTGCTGACCGACCCGAAGCAAACCAGCATGAGCGTGCCGGGCAGCGCGCTCGGCTCGACGAACTGGGTCAGCCAGGGCCGGCCGGGCGCCGGGTCGGCGGGTCGCCCGCCGCCACGCGGCCGGGCCGGGAGGTGGAGCGCCACGGCGAACGCCGCCAGACCCAGCCCCATCGCGATGAGGAGCGGCCCCAGCTCCCCGGTCGCGCTGAACAGGGCGACCCCCGCCGCCGGGGCGACGAGGGCGGCCAAGGCCGGCATCAGCATGTACAACCCGGAGGCTTCCCCCCGGCGGTCGGCTGGCGCGAGGCGGGCCATCAGGGCCTGGTTGGCCACGCTGGAGACCGCCCAGCCCGTTCCCTGGGCGAACCGCACCAACACCGTGGCAGCAGTCCCGGGCACGAGCAGCAGCAGCGGCAGGATGGCTCCCAGTAGCGTGCCGGCACGCACGAGCGTGCGCGGCGGCGAGCCGTCGGCCAGCCGGCCCACGATCGGGCGAAGGAGGATCGACGGCAGCGCGAAGGCGCCGGCGAGGAGGCCGACAACCACCGCCTCGCCCCCTCGGGCCAGGACGATGAGCGGGATCACGGTCCGGACGGTGTACTCGCTGGCGAACCCCAGCAGCGCCAGGAGCAGCACGCTGCGAAACGGTCCGGTCAGCAGCGAGGCTCGGGGTGACACCTCGGCAGCCGGCGGGGGGTCTGCCGGCAGACGGGCACGGGCGTATCCGCGGGCCGCGGTCCCGGGGAGCAGCAGCGCCGCCCGCAGGCGTGCGGTGGTCACGGTCACGGGAGCAGCGCTGCGACCTCGTCGACGCGGCCGGTGACGGAGGCCGCCCGCGTCGGATCGTGGGCCGGGCTCACTTGGCCGCTCCGAGTGCCGCGTCGATCGAGTTGAGCTGCGCGAGCTGCCAGTCGACGAACGACTGGCCAGCGACGGGGATCGTCTCGGACACGCCAGCGACCGGCACGCCCGACTGCCCGGCCAGGGTCCGGATCGACTCGGTGACCGGCGAGGTCGCCTGGCTGTTGTACAGGAGGACCTTGACCCGGTGGCCGGTCAGGAGGTCCCGCTCAGCGGCGACATCGACCGGCGCCGGGTCCGTGCCTTCCTCGATGGACTTGGCGAAGCCCTCCGGGGTCAGGGACTGCCAGCCAAGCGCCGCGATGAGATAGCCCGGCACGGGCTCGGTGAACGCGACCGGAAGCCCCGGGTACGTCGCCTTGAGTGCAGCGATCCTTGCGGTCAACGGGGCGAACGAGTCGAGGTAGGCCGTGAGGTTCGCCTCGATGGTCGTCTTCGAGCCCGGCAGCAGCTGCTCCAGCGCGTCGGCCACGGCCCGCGCCACCTTGGGCATCGTCTGGGGGTCGTACCAGATGTGGGGGTTGACGTCGTCCGCGATCCCGAGCAGGTCCTGGACGTTGATGACGGTCCGGTCGGCCCGGGGCGACGCGCCGATCAGGTGGTCAACGAAGGCGTCGTAGCCCAGCCCGTTCTCGATGACCAGCCGGGCGTCGGCCACCGCCTGGGCGTTCGCGGGGCTGCTCTCGTAGGTGTGGGGATCCTCGGTGGGGTCGGTGAGGATGCTCGTGACCGAGACGAGATCACCCCCCACCCGGGCGGCAAGGTCACCATAGAAGTTCTCGCCGGCCACGACCATGATCGAGGTGCCAGGCGAGGTGCTGCTGCCCGAGGTGCAGCCGACCATGGCCGTGAGAAGGACGAGAGCCCCCAAAATGGTGCGACTCATTCGCAGAGTCAGTCTCACTGCCGGGTGACGGGACGCGATCATCGTGAGCTCCTTTTGGATGCGGCTCATCAGACGGAGCGGCGGATCTGGCAACCAGGCCAGAGGCCGACCAACGCTCCGGTTGGAAGCCTACCAGTCGGAGCCCAGGCTGTCGAGACTCAGTCTCATGAAGCCATGGGCACCGCGACGATCGCCGGGCGGTCAGGGCGGGAAGATGGCCAATGTGAAGAGGATGATCCCCGACGGGCCAACGTAGTGGACGAAGACATCCTGGGCGGTTGACGTCTCGATCTCCAGCCAACCGCTCGTTTCCTGGCCGGCTTTGAGGGTCACGTCGGTCAATGGCGGGTGTGTCTGCGAGCCCTGGCCCGTGACAATCGTGCCGTCCGAGGCGAGGACGGTCCAGCTCGCGGGGCTGACGGCGAACGAGCCAGAGGCACGGGCCACGACGTTGAGCAGGAGGCGAGTGCGACCGGTGCCATCGGTCTCCGTCCGCTCCTCGAGCACGGTGACGGAGCCAAGCGCAGCACCGCCGTCAACGACCGGCATCGTCGTGCCGATCTGGATCAGCGGGGCAGGGCCAGCCGGCAACTCGGTCCCCACCGGTTGCACCGACGCTGCCGGACTCGCTCCGGTGATCGGTCCGAATTGGTCCACGGCCACGGGGAGACGTTGCGGGGCTGCGACGAACGGCGAGATCGCAACGGCAACGCCGCCGGTGATCAGGCCGATGGTCAACAACCCGGCGACCAGCGCGATCGCTGGATGCCGCAGGAGGCGCGGCAGGCCAGACCGGTCCATCTGCGCGTCGGCATCACGATGCGGCGCCAGCGCGACGGCCAGGACCGTGGTCAGCGGCACGGCGGCGACGATGCCAAGGCTGCCCACCAGGGTCCGAACGATCTCGATCGCGACCGTCTCGCCATTGAGGATGAGGCCCGTTGGCTGGCTGGTGACGGCGAACAGAACGATCAGCGGCAGGCTCGCCCCGAGGTACGCCAGGAAGAGGGTGTTCACGGTGGCGGCGATGTGGGATCGGCCGACGTTGAAGGCGCTCGCATACAGCTGACGGCCGCGCAGCTGGGTATGACGAACGAGCTCCTCGACCGCCGCCGCCTGCGTGACCGTGACGTCGTCAAGGACACCGATCGTGCCCAGCATGAACGCGGCGAGCAGCAGGCCCCGGAGATCGAGCCCGACGCCGGGTGCGACCTGGAGGCTGATCAGCTCCTGGCCGACCGCGTTGCTGAACTGAGCCGCGGCGATCGTGCCGGCGGCCAGGATCGCGGTGAAACCAAGGGCTCCCGCGGTGCCGAGGATGGCCGCAACGCTCGAGCGGCTGAAGCCTTCGGTCAGCCCGATCGTCAGGATCGTGATCGCCACCGACAGGACGACGGCCACCGGGATCGGCGACACGCCCACCAGCAGCAGGGGAACCAGGATGCGGATGGTGATCGCGACCGTCAGGCCAAGCGCGAGGAGGGCTCGCAAGCCCCGCCATCCCCCGGCGGCCACGACCGCCACGCCAAAGAGGGCGGCGAGCCAGATGAGCTGTGGCAGACGCCAGCGGTCCTGGACCGCCACGAACGGCGTCGAGCCGCCGCTGCCCGTTGACGTGACCACGACGTCTTCGCCAACCCGGTACCCGGTGTTGTCCTGTTGGCCACCCGGGCCCTGGAGATAGGCATCCAGCTCCTGGCCGGCGTCCGGTCCCTCGAGCATGAGCACCCGGCCATCGGGGCCGAAGCCACCGCTGGCGAGCGCGCGGTCCGGGCGGTTGGGATCAAGGACGGCGACGAGCCGGGCGTGGTAGGCGGTGATCCCGCTCGTGTCGGTGCGAGCCGGACCGAGGTCCGGGATCGCGAGAACGACCAGGAGGAGCACCGCCGAGAGGGCTGGCAGCAGGAGCTGCCGGGCGAGCGAGCCGCGGTCCAGCCGGCGGCGGATCACCTCGACTCAATCTCCATCGGTGGGCGGCGACTCCGGGTGGGCCTGCTGGACGCGCATCGGCGCGGCTGCCGGCCGGGCGGCTCGAACGACCGGCGGGCGTCCCGACCCGCGCACCACCCAGCGACACGCGATGGCCGTGGTGATCGGCACCGCGGCCACCACCCCGATGGCGCCGACCACCGTGCGGACGATCTCGACGGCGATGTCCTCGCCACTGATCGCCGCCGTCAGGTTGGAGCCCTCCAGGAGCAGGAGCACGACCAGCGGCAGGGCAGTTCCGAGATAGGCGAAGACGAGCGTGTTGACCGTGGCCGCCAGGTGGGCCGTCCCGATGTTCATCGTCCGCGTGAACAGCTGCCAGCGCGACAGGCCTGGGTCGACGTCGTGGAGCTCCTCGACCGTGACCGCCTGGCTGATCGCCACGTCATTGAGGACGCCCAGCCCGCCGAAGATGACGGCGGCCAGCAGCAGGCCGGACAAGTTGACCGAGCCCTGCGCGAGCTGCGACAGGTACACGATGTGATCCGATCCCTGGGCGGGCGTGAACCGCGCTGCGGCATTGACGACGGCCGCGAGCAGGCCGGTCACGGCAAGCCCGAACGTCGTGCCGGCGACCGCGGACAGGGTCGCCCGGTTGAGCCCCTGGGTCAGGAGGAAGCTCAGCGTGGTCACGACGATTCCGAAGGCGATCGCGAGCAGAACGGGATCCCAGCCGGCGAGCACGAGCGGGACGAACAGGCGAAGGACGAGGATCAGCGTGAGGGCGAGCGACACGATCGCCCGGAGCCCCCGCCAACCGGCCACAGCGATCGCCGCCGCCGCGAAGGCGGCCAGGAGCCAGCCGAACAACGGCAGGCGCCAGCGGTCGACGACCACCATCGTCCTGGTGCCATCGGGCAGGGTGTCGATCTGGGCGACGACCTCGTCTCCCGGGCGATAGTCCGGGAGCTCAAGGGAGCCGCTCGGGCCCTGGATATCGCCCTGGCCGTCGAGCCCCGCGTAGGGCCCGTCCAGGAAGTGGACGACCGCCTGCCTGGGCTGCGGCGCGGCGCCCGAGGCAGGCGATGCTGGCGTGGGCGAAGGTACCGATCCGGACGATGGGGCGACCAGGGACACGATGCGAGCGTGGACCAGCTGGCCAGTGGGAGCCTGGCGCAGGGGCACCACCGACGGGAGCACGACCAGCAGGCCGATGAGCCCCAGGACGGCGACGGCAAAGATGAGGATCTGCTGCTCGGTGCGGTTGGCCGGGCCGAGCGCCGGCCTGATCTCGGGCGGTGCCGCCTGCGCTGGGTTGCCGTCGTCCGCCACCGGGGGATCGTAGACCCGGGACGGCGAACGTGCCCACAGAGGGCCTCCAGAGTCGTCCACCAGCGCGTGAGACCCGGTCGCGGCAATCCCCAGCCCTGCACGTTAGACTGGCTGGGTGGTGACCGAGGATCTGGTTCGTGCCTTCGATGACGCCGGCTTCCGCCTGACCGGGGCCCGGCAATCGGTCATCGATCTCATCCTGAGCCGCAATGGCGCGTTCACCACCGCTGACCTGGTCGACGACGCGCGCCGACGGCGCCTGCCGGCGGCCCGCGCGACGATCTTTCGCACCCTCGAGGTCCTCGAGCAGCTCAAGGTCGTCGAACGACTCGATCTCCCCAACGGCAGTCACTCCTACATTCGCTGCGGGAGCGGGCACCATCATCACGTGGTCTGCCGTCGCTGCGCACGCTCCGTCGACCTGGGCGACTGCGGCATGTCCGCGGTCGCGGCCGAGGTCGCCCAGCGAACCGGCTTCCGGATCGACCTGCACCGGGTCGAGATGTTCGGACTCTGTCCGAGCTGCCAGACGGTCGTTCCGACCTAGCTCTATTGGACGGACCCCTTCCCTGTGCGTCCCCTGCACCCTTGGTTGAGACTCACTCTGCGACCGCATCGCAGAGTGACGCGCTGCGCGGTCGACACGACGGAGGGTGGCGCACGATGATCGTCGGCCAGGCCCCCGGCGCGGTCCCCGAGCCGCTCACGGCCCTCAACCGCGATGGGTCCGCGATCCGGTTCGACCGGGCAACCCTCGGCTACGGTCCTCGAATCGTGTGGTCCGACCTCTCCCTGGTCGTCCAGCCGGGGGAGTTCCTGGCGGTGCTGGGGCCGAACGGATCGGGCAAGACGTCGATGCTGCGGGCCCTGCTCGGCCTAACGGCACTGGGCGCGGGCGGGCTCGAGGTCCTGGGTTCGGTGCCGCGCCGCGGGAACCCGGCGATCGGCTACGTCCCGCAGCACGCCGGCTTCGACCGGGACGTTCCGATGCGGGGACGCGATCTCGTCGGCCTTGGTGTCAACGGCCACCGTTGGGGCTTCGGCGGGTTGACACCCGTCGAGCGATCGAGGGTTGCCGAGGCCCTGCGAGCGGTGGGGGCAGAGCGATACGCGGACCAGCCGATCGGCCGGCTGTCGGGCGGCGAGCAGCAGCGACTCCGGATCGCCCAGGCGTTGGTGGGGAATCCACGCCTCCTGCTCTGCGACGAGCCGCTGGCCAGCCTCGATCTCCGCTACCAGCAGGAGATCGCGGAGCTCATCGGCTCGTGGTCGAGGTCAAGCAGCGGCACCGTGGTCTTCGTCACCCACGACGTCAACCCCGTGCTCGCCTACGCCCAGCGGGTCGTGTTCGTCGTCAATGGGCGCTGGGCTGCCGGCACCACGGACGAGGTGCTCACGAGCGAGACGATGACCAGGCTGTACGGGGCTCCCGTCGAGGTGGTTCGGGTCCGCGGGCGGATCATCGTGGTGGGCGACGCCACCGGCAGCGGCCTCGATCTCGACGAGCCCTACGAGTTCCCCGACCCAGGCGCGGACGCCCGATGATCGACCAGATCACGCACCTCCTCGGCTACGAGTTCGCCCAGAACGCCGTCATCGCGGGGCTGCTCGTGGCGGTCGTGGCCGGGCTGGTCAGTCGCTTCGTGGTCGCCCGCAACATGTCCTTCGCGGTGCACGCGCTGGCCGAGCTCGGCTTCACCGGCGCTGCCGGATTCGTGCTCATCGGCCTGTCACCCGTCCTCGGCCTCCTGACGGGCTCCCTCCTGACGGCCGTCTTCATCGCGACCCTCGGTCAGCGGATCCGGGAACGCGACGCCATCGTGGGTGTCGTCATGGCCTTCGGTCTCGGCCTCGGCGTCCTGTTCATCACCCTCTACACCCGGTACGCCTCGGAGGCGTTCGCGATCCTGTTCGGGGCGATCACCGCCGTGAGCCGGGGCGACCTGCTCCTGCTCGGCGCAATGGCGGTGATCGTCATTGTCGGCCTGGGGATCCTGTACCGGCCGTTGACCTTCGCCAGCGTCGATCCGGTCGTGGCCGAGGCGCGCGGCGTGCCAGTCCGACTGATCTCGATCGTCTTCCTGCTCCTCCTGGCTGCCGCCGTCGCCGAGGCCGTGCAGGTCGTGGGCGTGCTCCTGATCCTGACGCTCCTGATCACGCCGGGCGCCACCGCCGAACGACTCACCGCCCATCCTGGCCGGGCCACGCTCGCCAGCGTCGGGGTTGCCCTGCTCGCGACGCTCGGCGGCATCGGGTTGGCATTGGCGACGACGATCCCGGTGAGCTTCTTCGTGACGACGATCGCCTTCGCCTGCTACCTCGGCGCTCGATTTGGTCCCCTGTCCCGAGGCGCGCGATAGGTCGCGATCCACGAGTTCTGCCTCTCAGCGAAGCGCCGCCAGCGCCGCCTCCACCTCTCCGGGTGCGATGAGCACGTCGAACACCGCCGTCGCCCGCCCGTCCGCGCCAACGACCACCACCGACGTCTCGGTGGGCATGCCCCAGATCAGGATCGCCGCCGAAGGCTGGAGGTTCCCTCCGGCGTCGAGCGCCGGCTGGAGCCGGCCGTCCTGCCAGGTCTCGGCGTACGACTCCAGGTGGACGAAGGCCACGTCCTTGTTGGCGCGCGCGGCGGCCTTGAAGCGCGCCATCGCCGGCCCGCAGCTGCCGTTGGTGCAGAACCCGGGGCTGCCGAACATGATCGCGAACGGCCGGTGGGCGTCCAGCAGCCCGGCGACTGATTGTTCGTAGAAGCGCGGCTCGGGGACCACGTCGGTGGTCAGGCGACGCGGGTCGCCACCGATCGTCGCCAGCGTGGGGTTGTCGACCCGCGGGACCGGCGTCCCGACGGCCACCCCGGGCCGGCGCTCCAGCACCTCCACCCGGATCCGGACAGCGGGCGCGTGGACGCGGTCGCCCATAATGAACACCTCCAGCTGCCACGTGCCCGCGTGCGGGGCCTGCACGTGCGCGACATATAGCCCGGAGAGGTCGTCGACAGCCCACAGGAAGGTGGCCTCCACCTCCGCCCCGCCGGCGCCGGCCCCCGCGGGCGCGTCGTCCGCCGGGACCAGCCGGATGGTCGAACGCCGATCGCGCAGCGCGGCCGGCCGGCTGGTGGCCGCGTCCAGCACGGAGTAGAGGATGCGATTTTCGCCCACCGCCAGCACCGGCGAGATAATGACGGGGAAGATGGTCGTGATAGGTCCGCCGCTGGCGGATGGACCGCCGGGGGCGCATGCCGCGGCCAGCGCCGCGCCCGCCAGGGCGAGCGCCACCAGCCTCGACCCGCGCCCCACGGCGGTCATGGCGTCAGACGCCCTTGATCTCGGCCGTGACCTTGACGGCCCCGGCGTTCTTGAACGTCAGGGTGATCTCGATCTTGTCGCCGATCTTGATGGTCCCGGTGGGCTCCATCAGCATCATGTGGTAGCTGCCGGACTTCAGCTCCACGCTGCCCTTGGCGGGCACCGGGATCTCGCTGATCGGCCGCATCTCCATCATGGGCGCCATCGACGCGCCGGAGGCCATGGGCGCGGCGGTGGCCATGCCGCCCATCCCGCTCGACGCGGCCGCGGACGCCGGCGCCGGCGTCCCGGACACCGCGACAGTCTCGTGCAGCTCCACCTTCCCGTAGGCGGGCGAGGAGGCCGAGATCAGGGCGTCGGCCCTGTCGCCGGCGTTCTCGATCAGGACGAACCCCGCGGCCGTCTTGGTGGGGTCGGTGACGCGGACCCACGCGTTCTTCGCGGTGATCGACGCCGCGGACGTGCAGGCGGACAGGACCAGGCCGGCGACGAGCGCGAGGGCGATGGCCGGCCGTCGAATCGGGCGGGGTCGAACCCGGCCGGGCCGGCCGGCGAGGTGTTCCGTGGTGGCGGTGGAGGTATCGGTGGTCACGTGGGACTCCTTTGGGATCAGCGGGTCAGCTCGTCGATCGTCTCGACGAACAGGACCGCGGGGGTGCCGTAGGGGTAGAAGAAGCGCAGCCTGCCGGCCGTGTCCAGCACAAACGTGCCGGCCGTGTGGCTCATGGCGTAGCCGCCGCCCTGATTGACGGGCCCCTTCTGGTAGAAGACGCCCCACGCGGACGCGGCGGCGGCGGTCTCGGCGGCGGTGCCGGACAGGCCGGTCATCGGGGCGCCGAAGTACGTGAGGTAGGACGCCAGCGAAGCCGGGGTGTCCCGCTCTGGGTCCACGGTGACGAAGACCGAGGCGACCCGGTCCGGGCGGGCCAGGACCACGTCGCGGTTGATCGCCAGCGTGGTCGGGCAGACGTCCGGGCAGTTGGTGTAGCCGAAGTTGAGGAGCACGACGCGGCCGGCCAGCCGCGCCATCGTGAATCGGTTGCCGGAGCTGTCCACCAGGGAGAGCGACGGCGCCGCCTCCGGTGGGTTGTAGACACGTGGCGCATACGCCGCGCGGTCGGGAGTGGGGGATGGGACGGGCCCGGGCGCGGCCGCACCGAGCCGGCTCAGGCTCAGGGCGACCGCGACGGCGAGCAGGACCAGCGCGCTTAGCACCGTCAGGCCGGCGGGTGAGCGGCGCGCGGCGAGCCACGCGCGAACGTTGGACAAGGAGACACCTCGGGGTGCCACGCTCGGGCGGCGGGACGGCCGGGACCGGCGGGGGAGCCAGGACCACCGGCAATGGGCCGGCGGTGTGGTCAGGCGGCGGCGCCCACGGGCGGTGCCCGGCCCGAGGGGAGCGCGCCCAGCCAGAGGCTGTGGCCGGCGGCGCCCAGGTCCCGCCAGCGGGCGAGGACGCCGCCATCGTGCGTGATGACCCTGGCCGGTGGCGGCGGCGAGGCGGAGAGGCGGCGGCGCAGCGTGACCTCGCGCCAGCGGAGCCACGTGCCCGCGACGGCGAGGAGGGCCCCGATCGACACCAGGACGGGCAGGACCAGCGGCGGGTCCAGGACCCACAGGCCCGCCGGCGCCTGCCCGGCGAGCGCCTGCTCCAGGTTCTCCTGGAGGGTGTAGCCGACGACGATGACGGCGGCCATCCGGACGGCGGAGCGGAGGACGGCCGCAGCGGAGACGCGCTCCACGGCCTGTCCGTGGACCCCCGAGGGAGCCCGGCCTGCCACGCGGCGGTTCGTGGCGCCGCGCCCGTGGAGCGCGAGCCAGAGTCGTCCCAGCCCGATCAGCATGGCCGCCAGCGGGACCCCGGCCGCCACGAGCGCCAACAGCGCGAAGGTTAGCCAGTAGCCGTGGCCGGTCGCCGCCATGGCCTCGTGGTAGGACGGCCCGAAGGTGGCGAGGTAGACGGCGGTGTGCCCAACGATCAGGCCGATCGTCGCCAGGGCCAGGAAGCGGGCGCGCCGGAACGGCGCGACGGCCGACGGGCGAAGCGAGAGCACCACGGCAACAGGATAGCCCGACGCGGCCTCACCGCCTGCCCAATCTCCTCGCGCGGCGTCGCCTCGCTGTCGGGCGGACGAGGCGCACGCGCCAAGTCGGCTCGAAGCTGGTACCCGTCCGCCCCGGCGCCGAGTTCGGCTTTGTTCGTGCCCGAAGTTGGGTAGACTCCGCGACGTGATTCTCGAGGGCGTCCCCGCCACCATCGATCGCCTGCGCCGATTGCGCTTCCTGGCCGTGGCGCTGGTCGGCCTGGTGGTCAGCCACGACGGCGTGTTCATGGCCCAGTATGGGGTCGCGGATCCCGGTGCCTTGCCCGGCACCGGCCACTCCTACTGGCTCGCCTTCGGTGTCCTGTCCCTCCTCGCGGCCGGCGTGCCGCTCGTTGCCAGCGCGATGCTGGTGCGGGCGCTTCACCGCCGGCTGCGCGGTGAGCCAATCCCCGGCCCGCTCCCGGAGCTGCCTGCGACGTCGTACCTGACGGAGTTGCGCTCCCTTCTGCCACGGCTGTTCATCACCATTACCGGATGCTTCGTCGTCCAGGAGAACGTCGAACACGTGGTCTCGGGACAAGGGCTGCCGGGCCTCTGGGTCCTCTCCTGGCCTGAGTACCCCATGGCCATCCCGGTGCTGTTCGCCGTCAGCTTGGTGCTCGCCTTGGCAGGGGCCTGGATCCGCTGGCGGTGCGTCAACCTGGTGCGCCGGCTCCTCGCCGTCGCTGCCTGGCGACGCTGGCTGCGAGCCCACGCCATTCGCCCGGGCGTGGCATGGGGCACGCTCCCGGTCAGGGTCGTCACCGGCCGCCTCCTCGCGCGCCGACTCGCGGGCCGCGCCCCGCCGGCCGTCGCGGCCTGACGCTGCACCCAGCGGCCGCCTGGCCGCCCTGCGCGGGGCCTCCATCCTGAGCCTACCCGGCCGCCGTCTGGCGCACGCCGTGTCGCTTGGCACGCCGGCCGGGCACCCACGACTTCGAACTGAGGACTCCAAATGTCGAACGGTATCCGCGTGCGCCTCGGCGGCGCCTCCATCGCCGCGATCGCCCTGGTGGTTGCTGCCACCGGCGTCGTCGGCGCCCATGTGACCATCCCGGACGGGAAGACGATTGTCACGAACACGTCGGCGATCATCCATCTCCGCGTCCCCCACGGCTGCTCCGGCAAGTCGACCACCACGGTCAAGGTCCAGCTGCCCGACGGCGTCGTGGGCGCAAAGCCCGAGCTCATCGGCGGCTGGACGGTCACCACGACCAAGTCGCCCGCCGACTACACGCTGAGTGGCACCAAGTACACGGAGCGCGTCAGCACCATCAGCTGGACCGGCGGCCCGCTGGGCGACGACCAGTTCATGGAGTTCGGCATCAGCGCCACGTTCCAGCTGGCGCCCGGCTCGTACACCATGCCGGTCGTCCAGCTGTGCGGGGCCACCGATTCCGTGAGCTGGAACGAGGTCGCGGCGCCAGGCGCCACCGCGGAGCCGGAGCACCCCGCCCCGAAGTTCACCGTGATCGCCGCGGCTGCCACGACGGCTCCGGCCGCCAGCGCAGTCCCGGCCGCAGCCACCACCGCCGCCCCGGCAGCCACCGCCGCCCCGGCAGCGGCGACTCCGGCCAGCGCCTCCGACAGCCCGAACCTCGTCAGCTGGGGCGCACTCGCTTTGGCCGCCGTCGCGCTCCTGGTGAGCGTTGCCGGCAGCCTCCGCCGGCGCGCCTGAGAGGCCGGTAGCCGGGCGCGGCGTGGCAGCGAGGCCCCGACGGATGCGTTGGCATCCGTGGGTTCAGCGTGCCCACCGGCCCGGCACCCTCCTCCTCGTCATCCTGGCGCTGGTCCTCGGCGCGGCCCTCGGCTTACCGGGCGCCACGCTGGGACACGCCGGCTTCCTGGGTTCCAGCCCGGCGGACGGTGAGCACCTCGCCACGCCGCCCGCCCGGCTGACCCTCTCGTTCAGCGAGGCGATCGGCATCAGCGCCGATGGCGTGCGCCTCGTGGATTCGGCGGGCCACGCGCTCGGCCTCCCGCCCGCCCAGGCCGCCGGCTCGAGGGTCATTCAGGACCTGCCCATTCTCGGATCGGGTTGGTACCTCGCCACATGGTCCGTGGTGAGCGAGGACGGCCACGTCGTGCATGGGGCGGCGGCCTTCGCCGTGGGCGACGTCAGCGGCCCGCCGCCGGTCGCAGTCGCCGATCCGGGCGAGGTGGCCGCCGGACCGGTCGCGCGTGCGATCGCGAACGCCGGCCAGCTCGTTGCCACCGGCGCCCTGGTCGCCTGGCTGCTCTATCGGGGCCGCGGGGCCCGCGTCCGCAGGCTCGGGCTGGGTGCCTCCCTGATCGGGGCCGCAGGAGCCGCCGCCCTGGCCGTCCTCGTGGCGGGTGTGGGCGGAGCCGCCGTGCTGGGAACCGCCCCCTTTGCGGGCGCGGCCGTCCGCAGCGCTGCGCTGGCCCTCGCGGCCATCGCCTGGCGGCGCCGGCCAGCGCTGGCGGTGCCACCCGTGGTCGCCGCGCTCGTCGCCATGCTGGCCGGCGGCCACCCGGGCGGCGATCCCCTGACCGCGACCCTCCTGCTGGTCCACCTCGCCGGCGCGGGCGGCTGGCTGTCGGCCGCGCCGGCGATCCTCATGGTCCTGACCGACCCCAGCGTGCCCGACGCGGTGGCGGACGGCGTCATACGGCGTTTCTCGCGGAGCGCGCCCATCATGCTCGGCGCGGCCGTGGCTGGCGGCACCCTGCTCGCCCTCGACCTCACCGCGGGCCTCGCATCCGTCACGCCGATCTACCTGGCCGCCCTGGCCGGCAAGGTCCTCGCGGTCGGCCTGGGAGCCCTGCTGGGAGCGCTGGCCCGGCGCCGCCTGGCGGGCACCCGACCGAACCGGCACGCCCTCCTTCGCGTCTTCACGGCCGACGTGGTCCTGTTCCTCGTGGTCGTTGGCTTCAGCGCGTTGCTCACCGTCGGCGCGCCGATCCCGAGCCTCGCGTCCGCACTCCACGTGGGCCACTGCGAGACGGAGGTCAATGGGCGATTCGTCGACGTCAGCCTCGATCCGGCCCGCGTGGGCGAGACGACGGTGACGATCGCCGGGACGCCGGCAGCCGTGCGAGTCTCGGTGCAGCTCCGGCGACCCGGCGACCCCGCGGCGATCGAGGCGATGGTTGTCGGCCCCGCCCCGTCTGGATCCGGCCTGGTCGCCGGCCCGATCGCCATCCCGGTTCAGGGCACGTGGGAAGTGACCGTCGTTGTGATGCCCGACGAGTTCAGCCAACTGACCGGGGCCTGCCGGCTCGCCGTCGACCCGTAGCCGCCCCACGGTCAGCGGGTGGCCGCCGTCGGGATCGTGGAGCAAGCCGGCCGCCGAGCTCGTGCGTTCGCCGTGACGAGGGTCTTGCCGCTCTGGGTGCGTACACGGGGTAGCCCTCGAGCTGCAATTTGCCTACGCCGATGGCACCGTCCCCGCCTGAGCAGCACCCCGATGGTCCCTGACGAGTTGGAACGAGCCGCCCGTGGCTTCTATGCCGCTCTGGCCTCGCTGCTCAAGAGTGATGTGGGGCCGATGCTGGACGTCTGGTCGCACGCCGACGATGTGACACACCTTGGTCTTTCGGCGAGCTGCTCATCGGCTGGGAGCCGATCCGGGACGCACCGACGGCCCAGGCTGGGCAGCACCTCGGCGGCAGCGTCGAGCCCGAAGATCTCCACTTCTCCGCCAGCCCGACCCTCGGGGCGGTCGTCGGCTACGAGCGCGGCGCCAATGTGATCGACGGAGCGCCTGTGCCGGTCGAGATCCGCGCGACGAGCGTGTATCGCCTCGAGAATGGCCGCTGGCGGATGATCGGCCACCACACGGACCGGTTCGGCTAAGCCCACCCTCGAGGTGCTTCCGCTGCGTCGTGTACGAACATGCCGCAGCCATCCACGAGCCCGGACTCGTTCCGCGGATCTTCCGGTGGAGCCTCCAGTAGGGGGACAACCGATCCGGCGCTGATCACACTGCGGCTTCTCTCCCGGGGCACGGCGTGGAACGGCCGGTGCTAGGCCACCATGATCAGCCCGCAGACATGTCGACACACGCCAGAGGCCAAGCCGTCGAGATCAAGGGTAACCCGGGTCTCACGGTGGTTGATTGGCCGCAACCGGCGGTAACAACCCACCGCGGTCGCGGTGGATCGCCTGCCGTCAGCAGCTGCTCAGGTTCGCCTTCGGCGTTCAGTTGGGTCCTTCATCGGCGTCGGCTTCAGCCTTGGTCCGATGAATCGTGCCGGGCGCGTGCTTGGGGGACGTGTAGACCGTGTAGAGCTTGAGGTCGGCCGAGCTCTCGTTCACGAAGTTGTGGCGCGTGCCGGCCGGCACCAGGACCAGGTCGCCGGGCGTCACGGGGTGGCGCTCGCCATCAAGGACGGCGATGCCCTCGCCTTCGACGAAGACCAGGATCTGGTCCACGTCGGAATGGACCTCCTCGCCGATCTCGCCAGCCGGAGGGAGGGTCATGACCACGACCTGGGCGTGGGGCCCGGTCGAGACGACCTCGCGAAAGGACGAGTTGCTCTTGGCTCGGGCGAGGATGTCCTCGCTGAAGGGAGCGCTCACTGAAGGGGCGACGAGCGTCATGGCGATCTCCTTGTCGGCGCGAGCGCGGGCCAGCTCCGAATCGAGGGCGTTCAAAGATGTGCCCCGCGAACAGCGCCCACGATCAGACTCAGCATCAGTCGTGGCGCATGCCCATGATCCGGCCCACCGGCGGTGCGTCATGACGGGCACTCATGGCGTGGTGGCGCCATGCGGCCACCATCGCTGGACGTGCCAGTCGCCCGTACTACCCGTCAGGTTCGGTGCTTCGCCCGCGAGAACGAGCGCCTGAGACCTGATGCCAGCCAACCCGCGAAGAACAGCCCGAACCCAACGGGGAAGATCAGGACGATCGCCTGGGCGGAGCTCGTCGGGATCGGGCTCGGGGTCACGTCCGCCGGGGGTCCCTGCCCGTTGATCGAGCGCAGGTAGTTCACGAGGTTCCAACGGTCGGTCTCGCTGAGCTTCGCGGCCCACGCCGGCATGCCGCCCGGCAGGCCGTTGCTGATCCAGTAGAAGAGATCGCCATCGGTGTGCTGCGTGAGGTGCGCCCTGAGCGACGGCGGCACCACGCTGGTGGTGCCCGCCAGCGGGCCGCCACCCGTGCCGTCCACGCCGTGGCACGCCGCGCAGTTGGCCTGGTAGAGGCGGTAGCCGGCATCCACCGAGGTCACCTGGTCCGCGACCGGGTTCGGCGTCCTCGACATCGGGGTCTGGCCGCCAGCGACGTTGATCGCGACGAGGAAGACCCCGATCGTGATCGTCGCCGTCATGAGCAGGGACAGGTAGGCGTAGGCCGCAGGCCAGCGGCGGCGGATGCGCTGGGAGAGGGCGAAGAGGACCACGCCCAGGACGACGAGGTTGCCGCCGATGACCAGGCCCAGGCTCATGGCCGCGGTCCCCCGAACATGATCAGGACGCCCAACACGAGCCCCACGACCGAGCCACCCAGGAGCGTCACCCGGCCGATAGCCCGGTCCGCGCGAGGCAGGCTCCCGCCGCCGAGGCCGAAGGCAAGCCCCAGGACCGAGCCGATCAACAGGGTGAGGGCGACGATCAGCGCGGGGTCGACGGCGGGCGTCGCCCGCCCCTGGCTGATCCCTTCGCCGTCGAGCGCGAAGGCGAAGCGGGTCCGCGACACCTCGGTCCCGCTCGCATCGTGGACGACGACGCTCGCATCCCAGTGGCTGTTCGCCGGGAGCAGGCCGCCCGCGGCCGTGTAGGCCGCGCCCGCTGCATCCGGCCTGAGGGTGAGCGTGGAGGTGCCATCGGCATCAAGCCGCTGCAGCTGGAGCTCGACGTGCGCGACCGCCGGCGCGCCGGTCACCTCGAACCGGGTGGGGCCGGGCCGGCCCGGGGCCAGCGCGAGGCTCGGTGGCAGGCTCCCGGCCGGCACGCTCGACGGGACGGCCGCGATGGCGACGGGCTGTTCCAGCGCGGGCGGAGAGCCGCTGGCCAGGACCGCCGTGGCGAAGAGGATCGCCACGGCAAGGCAGCCCTCAATCGTGACTCGCGCCGCGAAGCGGCGATCCGCGGCGCGGCCACCCGAGACGAAATTGAACGCCCCGAGGCCGAAGGCCGCGACCGCGAGGCCGATCTTGACCGCGAGGGTGGCGCCGTACGGCGTGCCCAGCGAGACCAGGGTCCGGGTCTGGAGCCAGTCGGAGTAGATGCCGGTCAGGATGATCAGCGCGGTGGCGATGAGCGCGATCGCGGAGAAGCGCGGGACGAGCAGCGAGAGCGGGCGATCGGGCGGCGGGCCGCCGAGGGCGAACCAGACCAGGACCAGGAGGCCGCTCGCCCAGGCGCTGACCGCGACGAGGTGGACCACGATCACCGCCACCGGCGCCGGCGCGTCGTAGGCGGCGGCGTGGCCGCCGGCGGCCACGAGGACCAGGCCGGCGAGTCCGGCGAGACCGCCGATCACGGCGCCGACGGTTGGCCGGCGCCGCCCCAGTAGGAGGGCGACCAGGCCGCCCACGAGGGCCACGAGCACGCGGCTCGCGAGGAGGGCTCCCGTCCGGCTGGCGCTGACGTAGGCCAGGGGGTCGAGGTTGATCCCTCCCGCCTCCACGGCGACCAGGAGGGCGGTGTTCGGCACCGACAGGAGCAGGCCGGCGGCGATCGCCCGCGTAACGCCGATCGTCGGTCGGTCCGCCAGGACGAGGGCGCTGAAGATGAGGAAGCCCACGGCGAGCAGGAGCCCGAAGTCGCCCAGGAAGCGGTACTCGGTCTCGAGGAACGCGGTCCCGCTGTCATGGCCGGCATGGATGGAACCGGCGCCGGCGTCCGGGCTGGCCGCCCCGGCGGACGGCGGCGCGACGTTGCCCACCCCGAACGTGAAGAACCCGGACGTCGTGTGGCCGTCGGCCGCCGACAAGGCACGCCAGTTGACCGTGTAGACGCCGTCCCCGAGTGCCGGCAGTGGGGCGCTGAGGATGTGGGGGTCGGCTGGATCCGGCTTGCCGATGGCGCCCGCGAGCGTCTTGCCGGTCGCGTCGAGCAGGTCGAGGCTGGTGTACGTCGCATCGACGGGCTCAGAGAAGACGAGCTGGATCTCCCCGGGCGCGTCCGGCAGCACGTCGCCTGCGGCGGGGACGCTGGTGACGAGCTGCGAATGGCCCAGGACGACCGGCGTCGCCGGCCCAACCATGGTCGGGCCGGCGAGCAGGAAGCCCCAGGTCGCGACGAGCGCGACCAGGCGCCGGTTCACGACGGGCTCAGGCGGTGCGTCGACGCGCGGCGAGCGCCAGGCCGATGCCCACGAGCCCCGCCAGCAGGCCGGCGGCACCAAGGCCGAGGGCGAACGTCACCTGAGAGGCGGCGGTTCGACCAGCCTGGGCGTCCGCGGCCAGGTCGGCCTCGGACGGGAACTGGACGGGGAACTGGCCGCCGGAGAGCTCCTTCACCTCGTTGAATCCCGTCGGGCTGGAGGTGAACGACTCGTCAATGGCCTTGCCGTCGATCGTCCCGGTGAGGTGGAAGGTGTACGGACCTGCGACGGTCGGGAAGAAGACGGACTCGTAGGCTCCCTTCTCCCCGTAGCGAGCCTTGATGGGCAGGGACCGCTTCTGGTCCCCCTTGATCACCTCGGCCGTGATGGTCTTCTCGAGTCCCACGACCGGGGTGTCGCCCTTGTTGACGAAGAACTCCAGGCCGCTCTTCTGGCCGACGTAGACCGGCTCGTTCATGAAGCCGACCTCGATCGAGCAGCCGGCGACGTCGCGCTCCTCGTGGGCGGCCACGGCGCCCGTGGCGAGCAGGGTGAAGAGCGCGGCGGCGGCAACGGCAACGAGCCGGCGCGGCCGGGCATGGTTCTGGCGCATGTGATCCTCCGGAGGCCCGACCGGTGAGGCCGGGCGGACGTGGCACGGCCCTCAGGCCGCGATGGGCTGGACCGGGAGGAACGGGGGCGGGGCTCGACCGGCATCACGCCGGACCAGGATTCGTCCGTGGGCGACGATCGCGGCGACCATTCGCCATCCGGCCGGTTGAGCATGGGCCTCGATCCGCGGGAACACGGCCCGCCGGGCCCGCGCCATGCGACCCTCGAGGACGGAGATCCGCCAGCGCAGCAGGGCGCCGATCGCGGCCAGGACAAAGGTGGTGAACGCGAGCACGGGCAGGGCGAGGTCGCTGCCCGGCCCGAACAGCGGATCGAGGCCCGCCAGGTGCCCGTGGCTCGCGAGGTGCTCGACGTTCTCCTGGACGCCGTACAACAGCGTCACGAGCGGGTAGAGACGCTTCCACGTGCGGACCAGCTCGGACGCGTATCCCGGCCCCTCCGCGTGACCCTGGACCAGCCGGCTGGCCGATTGCTGCAGGCGGACGAGCACCGCCAGGGTGGCCAGGAAGGTCGCGACGCCGGCCAGCGCGATCGCGATGGACGTCGGGAGCCAGTAGGCATGACTCCCACCCTCGCTCATCGCCTGCTGGAATCCCGAACCCCAGCCGAACTGCGCGAGGTAGATCCCGTCGTGGGCGACGAGCAGCGAGAACAGGACCAGCACGGCAAGCCGGACGCGTGGACCGAGCTTCGCGAGACGCGGCGTCGTTCGGACGATCATGCGGCGCCAAGCATAACCCCGGGCTGGTCCGCGGACTGCATAGGGGAGGGGCGCCAATCAGGCGGGATCAGCCATGCATTCCGCGCACCGGCCGACGATCGTCAGATGGCCCACCTCGACCACGAAGCCACGCGACCGCTGCAGTCCGGTCACGAGCTCGCTGATCTCGCCGGGCTCGATGTCCCAGGACCGACCGCACCGCCCGCAGCGCAGGTGCGCATGGACCGACTCTGGCAGGAAGTGGTACTCGGTACGGCCGTCGGGGCCGTGGCTGTGGTACAGGTAACCCAGCTCCTCGAGCACCTCGAGGGTCCGGTAGACGGTCGACGGGATCGTCTCGGGGTCTCGAGCGCGGCAGCGTTCCACGATCTCACTGCCGGTCGCGTGGCCGTGGGTCGCCGCGAGCACATCGATGATCAGGTGGCGTTGCGGCGTCCAGCGCAGGCCGCGGGCGTGGAGGTCCGACCGGATCGCGGACCACGACGCTCCCGGTACATCAGTTGTCATTGCGCCGTCGCCTCACGGCTGTCTCGCCATTGGCCAGGCCCTCAATGCCCACCGCTACACCTCATGCCGTCGGAGGTCGTGGAGTCGCGACAGGTCCGTCGCCCCTTGCTCGTGCAGGTGCGGGTGAATGAGGTTGGCGCGGATCAGCAGGTCATGGTCACCCAGGATCTCGGCTGGGGTGCCGTCCGCCAGGACGCGCCGGTTCTCGCCCAGGACCACGACTCGGTCGGCGATGAGCGGCACGATGTCGAGCTCGTGGGTCGCGGTTACGAGGGTCTTGCCGCCCTCCCCGAGCCGGCGGATCAGGTTGACCAGCACCCACTTTGTGCGCGGATCGAGCGACGCGGTCGGCTCATCGAGGAGCAGCACGTCGGGGTGGAGCGACAGGACCGAAGCGATCGCCGCCCGCTTCTTCTCGCCCCCAGAGAGCTCGAAGGGTGCCCGGCTCGCGAGGTGGGCGATCTCCATCTGGCGCAGGGCCTCGTCGCAGCGAGCCCGGACCTCGTCCTGCGGCAGGCCGAGCTGAAGCGGCCCGAACGCCACGTCGTCGAGAACCGTGGCGCTGAACAGCTGGATGTCGGGGTCCTGGAAGACCAGCCCGACCTCGCGGTGGAAGCGGAACGAGTCCTGCCCATCGGCCACCGCCGCGATGTCGCGCCCCAAGGCCCGCATGGTCCCGCCCGTCGGGGCGACGATGCCGTCGAGCAGCTTGAGCAGGGTGGACTTGCCCGACCCGTTGGCGCCGAGGAGGGCAACCCGCTCGCCACGGTCGATGCGCAGGTCGATGCCGTCGAGGGCCGTCTGCCGGTTGGCGTAGGCGTAGCGGACACCATGGAGCTCGAACACGGCGTCCCGCACCGGGGGCGCCGGCTCGACGGGGGCGCCGATCGGGTCGCCCATCACGCGACGCCTCGGCCGGCGACGACCGCGACGGTCGACACCGCCGCGGCTCCGCCAAGCGCGGCCCAATCGGCGCGCCGCATCCGGTACGTGTTGAACGTGCGGATGGAGCCAGTGAAGCCGCGGGCCGACATGGCCGCATACACGTCATTGCTCATCTTGAACGACCGGTTGAGCAGGTTGCCCATGGTCCCGGAGATCCAGCGCCGTTGCTCGCCGCCGCTCGTGCGTGCCACGACTCGGCTCTTGCGCGCCTCGAACATCCCGCTCGCCAGGTGGAGGAACAGGAAGATGTACCGGTAGGCCATGGCCAGGACGAGGATGAACAGCTGCGGCACCCGGATCGCCTGAAGGCTCTTGAGGAGGTCGGCCCACGGTGTCGTCAGGACGAGCAGGACGGCCAGCGAAACGCTGACCCCGACCCGCGCCACCAGGAGCACGGCGCCGATGAGCCCGGGAATCGAGGGCGCCAGGTGGACCGGCCCCAACGCGAGGTCGAACAGGCGCTCACCGGGCACGAAGAAGATGGCCGGGATCACCACGATCCCGGCGAACAGCGGGATGCCCAGCCAGACGCGCTTCACGAAGAAGTCCGTGGGCACCCGGCTGGCGACTGCGGCGGCCAGGACCACGGCGTACAGGCCGACCTCGATCACGATCGAGCCCGACAGGCTGGCCGCCAGGATCACGATCAGGAACATGCCCAGCTTGGCACGAGGATCGACCCGCTGGAGCCAGCCCCGGCTCCGCGCGTGCTCCTCGGTGAAGACCGCCCGCTCGATCGAGCCCGTGATGCCCGCGAGGGTGTGCTCCACCCAGCCGACATGGCCGTCCTGGGCCGCTGGATCGCGCACGGCGGACATCGTCGATCAGACCGGCCGAGGGCTGGCGGCGTCGGAAGCTCGCCCGCCGGCGCGCCGGATCAGGCCGGTGATCGCGTACATCGCGACCCCGAGCAGGAGGATCCCGATGAAGCCCGCGATCTCGTAGCCGATCGCCTGCTGCCAGAGCGCCGCGTTCGCGTCGCTGAAGAACGGCAGGGGGAGGTTGTAGCCGGCGAACGGGGCGCTGAAGACCGACGAGAGATCGTGGAGACCCTGGGGGATGTACCCGAAGGCGGCCTGGACGTCCTCGGTCGAGCCCTCCCCGTAGGCGAAGCCCGGCGCGATCAGCCCGAGGGGGGCGATGATCGCGGCGGCGACGAAGGCCGTGCCGACGCCGCGCATTCGCCGAGGCAGGACGAACCAGGCGAGCGGCAGGAGGATCAGCGCGATCACGGCGACGACCAGCAGCATCGTGGCCACGCTCGGCCAGTCGACCTGGCTCCAGTCCGCCCCGAAGGCCTTCCCGATGTCACCGCCGCCGGTGACCAGGCCGGCGATCGTCAGCAGGATGATGCTGCCAACGACGAGCGCCCCGCCCGTCTGCCAGAGCGGCCGCCGCGACGTCTCGCCCTCAGGCACGTCCGCCCCGGCAACGACGCCCCGGAGCGACGTCAGGTACTCGGGGTGGCGCTGCTGGAGGTAGGCGACGCCGAAGGCGGTGACGAGGGCCTCGACGATCGACGCGCCGAACAGGTGGGCTGCCAGCATCGTGGGGATGGCCTCGGCCAGCCCATATGGGCTGTACAGCGCGTGGCCGTTCTCGCTGAACAGCATCGGCTGGATGCCGAGCTCCGTGCCAACGGCGAGGGCCGAGACCGTGATCGCGACGTAGGCCGCGATCCCCGCGGCCCAGACGCGGCGCGTCGACAGCACGGGTGACCGACCGGCCAGCAGCCGGTATGCCACGTAGCCGACGAACGGCAGGATGATGCCCATGTTCAGGCAGTTCGCGAAGATCGCCAGGACTCCGCCATCGCCGAAGAAGAGGGCCTGGATGATCAGGGCGACGCTCACCGCGATGACCGCGGCCCATGGTCCGAGAACGATGGCGATCAGCGTGCCTCCAACCGCGTGCGCGGTGGTCCCGCCCGGGACCGGCACGTTGAACATCATCACGGTGAAGCTCATGGCGGCGAAGACGGCCAGCAATGGGACCGTTCGGGTCGTCAGGACCCGCTGCACCCGGCGGGTCGCCACCGCCCACGTCGGCACCGTCGCGACGCCCATGCCGAGCGAGATGATCGGACTCAGATACCCGTCAGGGATGTGCACCGAAGGGCCTCCTCGTGGACAGGGGTCTGGCCTCGGCGACCGGGCAAGGGGGCCGGGGACCGACAGATGTATGGGCGTTGCTATTGCATTGACTTGCAAGAGTCAGCCTAGCATTGGACGAAGCGGCCCGCAACCGCGCGGCGGGTGACCCACACCCGCATGTGTGCACCATGTCCGGGACCCTACCCGATGCCGTCACACTTTGTACACCGCTTTGTACATGTCAGGCCTTCCTATGGGCGTGAGCTGCCGCTAGCGTAGGAGTCAGCGGCCCGACCGGCTGCGACATTCGTACCTCGAGCCGGTCGGGTCGCGCCAGCACTCCAGATCGGAGATGGCAGGAGCCTCCCGACACGGGCTCCCGCGACCTTCCTGGTCGCGACTCCACCAGCGCCGGCGCCTGAGATCCTCTGCGGTCCCCGGCGACAGCCGCACCTTTCCAACCACATAGCGCTGCCAATCGCGCGCACTTCGATGCGTGCGATCGCGCGAGGCGTACCGCCACCCATCCGTGGACGGAGTCCGGCCGGGAGACGGCCGTCGCGAGGAACGCTCCTCGACGGCCCGTGATCCGGTCGCCTCCGCCCCTCGCTTGGGGCGCGGCGCGACCGGTTTCGGTTCGTTCGGGCGATTGCTCGCCGACGGCTGTCTCGTCCTGGTCGGGACTCTCTCTCATGTTCGGGCGGCGGATGACATCCGCGCCGGAATGGAGGTGATGCCCCGACGGGGTTCGATGGCACCGGCGGCCTGCGCGCCCGCCGGTGCTCACATCTGTGCGCACCAGGGACCGGGCCGATCCTCGCCGATCGCATCCAAAAGGGCAGGACGCCGCGCCTGCCTTCGTCTGCCCGGTCCGCTCCTCATGCGGCGTTCGATCCACATGGAGGTTTCCGATGCAGACGATGCAAGCCGCCGAGACGACCAAGGTCATCTACGGCGTCAACGAGCTCGAGCTCGATCTGGCCGGCAAGACGGTCCGCGAGATCTGGAAGGTCCTCGAGCAGGTCTTCAACATCCCGCGCGACGCGGTCGTGACGGTCAACGGCTCCAGGGCCGACGACGACTCCGTCGTCCGCCCGGGCGACGAGATCGAGTTCCAGAAGGCAGCCGGCGTGAAGGGTCAGTCGATCTGACACGTTGGCTTCGGCCAATTCCTCAGGGATCACCCGAACCCGGTGGCGCCATCCGGCGCGCCGGGCTCGGGCCCTTCGGGGCGGTCGACTGCCGGAAAGGAGCTCGAGAGCACCATGCAATCGCGCGCGTACCTGCGCATCGAAGGCGATCTGGTGAGCCTGGTCAGCGAGGTCGTCGACCGTGAGGTCGCTCTCCCGGACCTCTTGGCCGAGCTCACCACAACTCAGGTTCAACTCAGCCCGCGGCTGCCCACCGGCTGCCGCTTCTGGGTCCGCGCCGGGACGACCGACCGAGCGGTCTTCGTCGCCGAGCAGGCCCCGATGCGGCGCACGATCGAGTACCACGCCAGCCGACGCCACGACAGCGAGCCGACCTCGTATCGGATCGCCCTGCCGTACGTCGTCTTCGTCGTCTCGACCACCGGCGAGCAGATCGAGGGCCTCGCGACCTACTTCCGAACGGCGCCGCTGCGCTCGCTCGACGACCAGCTGTCCTGCTCGACCCTGCCGAACACGAACGACGATGGGATCGTGTGTCTCGGGTCCGTCAGGATCAGTGGTGCCACGGTCGGCGAACGCGTGGATGCGCTGATCGGCGCGTTCTGGGCGAGTCGCTTCAACCAGGACCTGCGGCGCCATCCGCTGCCGTTCAGCGGTGGCTTCCGGTCCTGGGCGTCTCGCTCGCGGCGAGATCCGCTCGCCGCCCTGTCGCTGGAATACGACCCCTATTGGCGGACCCTCCGCCAGGTCGTGGCCCGGATGGCCGGGCTCGCGCCGACCGACCTGCCGGTGGTCGCCCCGATCCCCGAGGAAGGATCCGAGACCGATGTTCGGACGCCGGAACCGCCCACGATGGAAGGAGATGACGCCGATGCGCTCGCTTCCTGATGTCGTACGGCAGGTTCCGATGGCCCGACCGACGGATCTCGGGAGCCTGTTGGCGCCGCATCTCCGGGTCACCAACCCCGCGAACCTGCTCGGCGGGCTCGAGACGGCGGCCCTGGCGATCGTCGCGGCGGTCCTGGTGGGATCCGGACGGCAGCTGCGCGAGGAGCTGATCCGCGACCGATCGCGGTTCCGCCAGCTCGAGCAGCTCATCCATCGCCTGCCGGTGGCCGAGCGGGGAGGGGAGTGACATGTTCCCGATCCTCCCTGCCGGCTCCTCGGCGGTGACCAATACCGCGCTGCCGGCCTTCGTCGTGGCCCATGACGGGCTGTATCTGCGTAAGCAGAGCCTGCTCGGCTTGAGTCAGACGAAGGTCGACGGGGCGGAGCACCTGCCGGCCGAGACGGAATTCGTCGAGTACGCGCTGCCCAAGGTCCCCGCGGACCTGATGGCTCGCGTCGTCGGCTTCTTCCGCTCGGTCTACCGGTTGCACAAGACCGAGGCGCTCGTCCTCTTCACCTGGAGGGCCGAGGGCTTCGATCTCTTCGTGCCCGACCAGCAGGTCAGCCTGGCCTCGGTCAAGCACCGGCTCGACGAGTCGGCCCTACCGAGCGATCTCCGCGTTATCGGCTCGATCCACTCCCACGGCCCCTTTGGTGCCGGGGCGAGTTCGATCGATGCCGCAGACGAGGCGGAGTTCGACGGGATCCATGTCGTCGTCGGCAACTTCGACCGACGGCGGCAGTCCTATTCGGCGGCAATCGCCGTCGACGGTCAGCGGTTCGACGTTCGACCGAACGTCGTCCTCGAACGACCCCGACGGCTCATCGAGCCGCCGGACGACTGGCTGCGGCGGGTCAAGCTCCTGCCGCCGCCTCGACCGTCGAAGGCAACGGGCAAGCCCACCGGGTCGAAGGGCGCCACGGCGTCGGTCCCGAGCGTGGCCCGCAATCGAGCGGGCAACGTCGATCTTGACGTCGCACTCGCCCGGGCCGACCGGCTCGCTGGTCAGCTTGGCTACCACCTGTCGTACTGGCTCGTGCCGGTCTCCGGACCGAGTCGGACGGGCGGTGGCGTCGATGACTGACCGGATCGTGCTCATCGGACTGGGCGGCATCGGGAGCCAGCTCCTGGCGCCGCTCGTCCGCTATCTCGCCCACCGGCCGGGGCCGCGACCGCTCCTCGTCCTCGTTGACGGTGACGCCTACGAGCCCGCGAATCGGTCACGCCAGGACTTCCCCGACGGCGCCCTGGGCACGAACAAGGCCGAGGCCTTGGCCCAGGTCGTCCGGGGAAGCGGACTGGCGGTCCAGGCGATCGCCGAGTACGTGGGCCCGGACAACGTCGGGCTCATCGTCCGCGAGGGCGACGTCTGTCTCCTCGCGGTCGACAACCACCCGACCCGGGCAGTGGTCGACCGGCACGTCGCCGGTCTCAGCGATGTGACCCTGATCAATGGCGGCAACGACGAGACGGACGGCAACGTCCAGCTCGTCCGCCGCCGCAATGGGTCCAGTGTCGACGGCTCGCTCACCGAGATCCACCCGGAGATCGGTCGAGCGGCCGCCTTGGAGGTCATGCCGGGCACCGGCTGTGCGGCCCTCGCGGCCGAACGGCCCCAGCTCGTCGTGACGAACCTGATGGTCGCCAGCGCGATGCTCAACTGCCTCTGGGCGGTCACCGAGCAAGGCAGCGTCCCCTACAGCGAGGTCTACCTCGACGTGGTCCACAACGCGGCACGCAGCCGCTCGTGGGTCCGCGTCCCGGCCGGCGCGCCGTAGGGGAGTGTGGATCAACAGGTGCACAAGCGGCCGGGGAGGCGCCATGCGGCGCTCCCCGGCCCAATCACCACATCGGCTCTGTTACAGGAATTGAAACAATTGTCACAAACGCGATCCGACAACCCATTCCGACCGGGCAGCGGGATCCTCCCGCCGCTCCTGGCTGGGCGCGAGCGCGAGACGGCCACCTTCGAGGCGCGGGTCGCCCGGACGCGCGCGGGTCAGCCGCAGCACTCGGCCCTCCTGGGCGAGTGGGCGATCGGCAAGACCACCCTGCTGATGCACTGGCGCCGACTGCGGCAACAGGCCGGCGACGCCGTCGTGCTGTCGATGGCCTACCCGCAGTCCGCAGACGACTTTCTCGGCGGGCTGGTCGGGGCGATCGACGCCGAACTTGCAACCGGCTGGCCACACCACCTCGACGTGGAGCTGGGTCTCGACATTGGCGTCGCCAACGCCCGGATCCGTCGTCCGTCACGCGATCCCGAGCGCGAGCTGCGCGCAGCGCTGCGTCGGCTGATCGAGCACCAGGCTCGCCAGGACCGGGCCGTGATCGTGATGCTCGACGACGTTGATCTGCTCCCGATGATCGGAGACGTGCTCCTGCGCCTGCGGGCTAGCGCTCTCGAGCTCTACGCGGCCGACCTGCCGCTCGCCTTCGTCGTAGCGGCCTCGTCGGGCCTGTTCGATGCCGTCCGATCGGCCCACGAGCCGCTCGTGCGGTTCTTCGAGCCCCTCTCGCTCGGACCGCTCGATCCCGGCGATGCAATTCGGGCGATCACCGAGCCGCTGGAGGAAACAGCGGTTCGGTTCGACGCCGAGGTCGTCGCGGAGATCGTGGACCTCGCCGGCGGCCGGCCCTACTACCTCCAGAAGCTCGGCTACTTCGCCTTCGATGCGGCGGTCAACGGGCGGGTCACGCCGGCCGAGTTCGCCGTCGCCTTCGAGCGGGCGTTCGCCTCGGTCAGCCAGGAGATCTTTGCCGCTCGGTGGGCGGGGATGTCTCCGATCGACCGCCAGGTCGTGGCCGCGGTCGCCCGAAACACGGAGCCACGACCATCGGGCGACATTGAGGCCGAAGCCCAAAGGCTCGGTGTGCAGCCCGGCGCGGCCCGCCAGTCGCTTCGCCGCCTCACCGCGCGAGGCCACATCACCCGGCTTGGGGACGGCCATCGCGGCCGCTACGCCGTGCAGGACCGGCTCTTTCGGCGCTACCTGGAGCTGCAGACGTGCGAGCCGTAGCCATCTCGTCTTCGCCTGAGCTCGACGAGGTTCGCCTGCGGGACCTGATCGACGAGTACTTCGCGGCGCTCAAGGTCGCCGGTCGCAGCCCTCGGACGATTGATTGGTATCGCGACTTCCTGCTCGAGTTCGTCCGCTTCGCTGAGCGCGACGGGCAGCCAGCTACGGCGGGCGATCTCCAGGCTCCGGTTGTTCGCCGTTGGCTGCTCGCGCTCCAGTCGAGGCCCCGTCAGCTGGCGCCGAGCAGCCTCGCTGGGCGGGTACGCACTCTCAAGGCCTTCGGGACCTGGGTCGCGAGCGAGCTCGACCTACCCTCGAACCCGCTCCGCGCAGTGCCGCTCCCGCGCGTCCCCGAGCAGCTTGTCCCGAGCCTGCGCGACCCCGAGATCCTGGCTCTGCTCCGCGGTGCTGAGGGTTCGCGCGATCCGGAGCGCGATCAAGCGATCGTGTTGCTCTTGCTGGACACAGGCGTTCGCGTCAGCGAAGCCGCCGGGCTTCGTGTCCGTGATCTGGACCTCGCCGAGGGTAGATGCCGCGTGCTCGGGAAGGGTGGCCGGGAGCGAGTCGTTCCCATTGGTCGACGAGCGCGCAAGGCGCTCCGGGCCTCGTTGACCCATCGCCGCGGTATCCGGGCCGACGATCCGCTCTTCAGTGGGCCTGGCGGACAGCCACTGACTGCGAGAGGCCTGTATCAGCTCGTGCACCGCCTCGCTGTCCGCGCGGAACTGCAGACGCGCTGTTCTCCTCACGTCCTCCGCCACACGTTCGCCCGCGCCTTCCTGATGAACGGTGGCGACGTCTTCAGCCTCCAGCGGATACTCGGCCACAGTCCGTCATCGATCCAGGTCACGCGTAGGTACGTGACGCTGCTCGACGATGACCTTCGCGCCGTGCATCGACGGGCCTCACCTGCCGATCGACTGGCCGCGGTCATGGGTAGACCCTCGACGGTTGAGCGCTCGGGCAGCTACGATGTGCCGGAGCTAGGGAGCGTACATCCGCGTCCATAGGGCATGTTGACATCGAACCTACGTTCGATACGATTCCTGGCCAGGGACCGACGGCCATGCGCTGATCAAGCTGAACTACAAGCCTGTCACCGTCGGCTTCTCAGGCGAAGTGGGCGAGATCCTCGTCGCGAATCCCACGATCGCTCGGCGCCATCCTCAGTTCAAGTACTACATCTAACGAGCCCAGGAGTGCGAGTGGCACGGCCCACGCTCTCGGACAACATATTGCGAGCGGTCGCCGAGGTATTGGGAGACACGGGGTCAGGCCTGACCGGCTCTGAAATCGCGCGGCTCATCGCGGCTAGCGGCCTGAATGACCCGGGTCCAATAACCAAGAGAGAACGGATCTACACAGCACTTGCCGAGCGTCAGCTGGCGGACGGCTCCCCGAACAACGTGCTGGCATTCGTGCTGCGGGCCATGGATCCCGTTCGCTATCGCGGCGAGCCAGGCGTGTTCGAGGTCCGACGCGTCGAGCTCAATGTGGCGCTGGCATTTGCCGGCCTGCGCCTGCGCGAGGACGGCCAACTGGAGCCTGTGCCAGCCGCAGCGACCCTTACCGAGGCGCAACAGCGGGCGAGCAAGCTCCGTGCCGAGTTGATGCGACGGGGCGTGGCGGCGGACGTCCTCCGGTTCTGCGAGCCCGAGCTACTGGAAGGCAACTACTTCCACGCCGTCTTCGAGGCAACCAAGAGCGTTGCTCAGAAACTTCGGGACCGAACCGGCCTAACGGTCGATGGGTCGAGCCTCGTGGACGCGGCCATCGGTATAGATGGCGGCCGGACGCCGCTCCTGGCCTGGAACACGCTCGTCACGAGCAACGATCGCAACGAGCACCAAGGCGTGGTTCTCATGATGAAGGGGACGTTCGCATACTTCAGGAATCTGCCCGCGCACATCCCGAAGGCATTCCGGGTAGTCACCGAGCAAGAGGCCCTCGAACTCCTGACAATCGCCTCGTTCCTGCATCGCCGTCTCGATGCAGCCGTCTCGACTAGTCCGACGCGCCTTCCATAGCTTCGAATGACACGAGCACGATGGGATCAGGTTCTCGTCCTCAGCGGCATTCCTGGGGCGGGCAAGACGTTCTATGCGCGCTGGCTTGAGCAGCGTGGCTATGGCCGAGTGAGTGTCGACGAGCTACTGGGTCGCCCTTCGGGTTCTTGGTCACAACTCGAGCGCGCCGTTCTCGCAGCGATCAACGGCGACGACGCGGCCCTTCGAACTGAGGCAGCGACCAGTCCGGGCGTCGTTGTCGAGTGGGGCTTCCACACCAGCGATCTCGGCCGCCTGGCGTCGATGGTCGACCGAGGTTATGTCGCTTGGTATTTCGATGGCGCTCGAGCGGCCGCTCTTGAAGGATGGCGGAATGCGCATCCCGGGAAATCAGAGGAAGTCTGGCATGAGCAGGTCCGGATGCTCAACGAGGCCTGGTCGCAGATCCTATCCGTATACGGAAAAAACGTGATCGATACCGTCAATGACTTGGGGGTCTACCTAGCTCCCGAGGAGATCGACAGACGGCTCGGGTTGGCACACGATCACGTCGACTCATCCTCGCTTCCAGACGCCTAGGATCGGTTGCAGGGCTAGCGGAAAGGTCGGGTCGGACTGAACGGGTCCGAGGACGATCCGCGTGCCGTCGCGTGAGAACGGCGTCATCAGCGTCAAGCTGTCGCCCGAACGAGCAACGGCATGGGTGACGAGGGCCTCGGTTCTGTCCTCCCGATTCGCGGCCCGTTTGTGGGCTTGCGCGTCACCCTCCGGCAGCTGAACCGCCATCCAGACTTCGGTCGAGAGGATCACCTCATCGGCGCTGTTGCGAGCCACCATCTCGGCGAGTTCGTCCATCACCAGATACTTAGCCTGCTGATCTTCGATGTCGAGGGCCGTGATCCCGACCCGCATTCCACCGCGCAGGAGGATGGCGATGGTCTGGTGATGTCCGTCGATTGCGAGCATGCGCCGGCCGATCTCGTGGTGGCTTCGGCATCGTTCCTCGAACGAGGCGCCAGGGAAGGGCCTGGCGAATAGATCGCCATATCGGTCCCGAACCGTTTGGTCCGGATCGGCGAGCGCCGGCGCCGGCCCCCTTCCGACTGACACGAGCTCGCCCGTCCCCAGATGAAGAAATGCCGTCCGGACTGCGGGGGCCGCAATCAGACCCTCTAGATTCCGCGCCCGCTCGTCCGGCGACGCCGCGGGTCCTGGCCCGTACCGAGTCTCCGCCTCGCCTAATAGCGCATCGAGGATCTTGTAGACGTGGGCGCAGGCTTCGAGCAGCTCTCGGTCGGGGAGCGTGGCTGCAACCCAGCTTCGCTCGACCTTCAGGACGCCGGTATCTCGCACCTCCTTGGGAATGTCGCGCTCCGCAAGGACTGCCGCGATGGCGTGAGGCGGCAAGAGCGGAGGGACGTCGAATTCGTCGTACGGAGCGGGTAGCCAGCTGGCGATCAACGACACGCGAGCCGTCGAGCGCAGCTCGAGATCGCCTTCCTTCTCGATCCGATTCCGCGCCTCCACGAGCCAGCGGAGTACGGCATCCGCGCGCATCCGGTCCTGCCAGGCGGAGTACCACAGGACGAAGCCATCGCGATGCTGGAGGTCCTTCTGCAGGACCCACGTGACCGACCGAAGCGCCTGGATGAGGCTGTTGATCCCGATGCTGAACTCGTCCGCATCGGAATACGCGTCGAGGGCACGATGCCACAGCTGAAGCGCCTGATCGAGGCGACGCCGAGCAGGTAGCGCCTTCTCAGTCACGTGCACCTCCTCCCGCCTTGGCGTGACCGACTTCCTTGGCACGGTCGACGACACCTCGACGAACACTCGTTCCACCATAAGCGCCCAGGCCGGAGCACGCTTCCTCGCCCGCCGGCGATACCCTCTATTCGATGGCGAAGTGCATGTTCTGCGGGATCGGTACCCAGACGAACGAAGACGCCCTGCCCCGATGGGTCTGGGCCTACCTTGATGTGCGCGGCGGAGCGGAGATCCGTCGCCAGGGCGATGGCGGTCTCGTTCGCAGGATCGACAAGCCGGACGTTCGCGTTGGCGGACCGTGTCGCGACTGCAACAGCGGCTGGATGAGCCGTCTCGAGACGGCGTTCCAAGGGGCCGGCGGTGCGCGGCTCCTGGCAGGCGATGCACCGGTTCTTCTGGCCAGCGAGGATCTGCGGATCGTCGCTCGATGGCTGATGAAGACCGCCCTGATGCTTCACGAGGCTGTTGCCTATCAGACCGGGCGCGTCACCGTCCCGGGCGCGCATTTCGCGGCGCTGAAGGACGGTGCTCCTCCCGACGGCACGCAGATCTACATTGGCGGCGTCAACGCCTCCGGCCGCGATATCAACTTCCTGCGCCCGATACAACTCGATCACGCCGGGAATCCCGTTGGCTACGTCATGGCCATGTCGATGGGCTATCTCCTGGCGATCATCGCGGCGCCTATCGCACCGACAGCGATCTGGAGCAGGCCGATCCCACCATCGCTGCGATCGCATTTCGAGCCAATCTGGCCGCTACCGCTTCCGGCTACGGCCATCATCTGGCCACGGACGCGCGACCTGACCGTCGACGGCTTCGACCAAGCGTGGTCGAGGGTCACGTGGAGGGGCGCGGTTCCGGCGTCGTAAGGCCTAACCCTTCGCCGAACCGATGAGGCGGTCGGCCGGCGATGCGGTCCGGTGTTTGGCGGCGACGTCTGCGTCCGCCAGCGAGACATAGCGCTTGACCATGTCGAGCGTCGTATGGCCGAGGATCCGCTGAAGGCTGAAGACGTCGCCGCCGTTGACGAGGTAGCTCCGAGCGAACGTGTGGCGCAGGGAGTGCGGGCTGCACCGGCCCGTGATCCCAGCCCGCACCTTCAGGCGCTTGAGGACCTGTTGCATCCCCCGCGCGTCGAGGGCTCCGCGCCAGCCGAGGAAGAGCGCCGCGTCGGGCGTACCCGGTCCACGCTGGCCGAGGTAGCGGACGATCGCCCCGCGGGCGGTCGAGCCGATCGGCACGATGCGCTCCTTCGCGCCCTTGCCCAGAACCTTCACCGAGCCATCGGGCCGCAGATCGCCCAGACGGATCCCGGCCGCCTCGGACACCCGCAGGCCTGTGTCGAGGAGGAGCAGGAGGATCGCCCGGTCGCGCACGGTGGCGAGCCCGAGCAGCCGTCGGAGCGTGTCGTCGGGGACCGGCTCGATGAGCTTGTCGGGGACCCGCGGCTTGCGCAGCGCCCGAAGCGCCACGGCCTCGGCGAGTTCTTCGGCCAGGAGCCAGTTGCCGAGGACCTTGAGGGTGCGGACGTAGCCCGCCACGCTGACCGGGGCGAGGGTGGTCCGGAGCTCGACGAGCCAGGCCCGCAGATCGGGCCCGGTCAGGCGATCGACCGCGAGATCAGCGCCGAACTTGCGGACCGCCCGCGCCAGGATCATCCGATACCAGGTGATCGTCTTGGGCGAGGCGCCCTCGGCGGCTTTCGCGCCGAGGAACAGATCGACCGCCCGACCGAGTGTCAGGGGCTCGAAAGAGTCAGTTGCCCACGTCCGAGGGCGCCGAGAGTCAGGTGCCCAAAGATCAGGGGAGTCAGGTGCCCATTGCATCGAATCGCCTCCTTGGCGACGGATGCCCGCACCCGCTCAAACCACCAGATGTTGTGCTTTGCGCTGCGAGGAGCCCAACAGGTTGTGGTGTTGGCTGGCGAGGAAGGATTCGAACCTTCAATCCCCTGATCCAGAGTCAGGTGCTTTGCCGTTAAGCCACTCGCCAGTGGAGGACGCATTCTAGCGCAGGACCCGGCGCATCGGCATCGGGGATGCCACCGATGGCGGACCCACCGCACGGCGGGCGGGGGCCACCTGCCGTGGCTGTTGACCATTGTCCACGGCGGCCTTCTCGATCGGGGCATCCATTTGCGAGACGAGCGGGACAAACTGCTACCCTCCGCAGCGTGATCCCGCACCATCCCCGGCTCAAGGTGGCGTCTCGCCTGCGGCAGGGCCGCTTCGCTGCGCGTGTCGCCATCCGCTCATCACGCCACCCTCGCCGGCCGGGCCTCCGCGCGTGATGGGGAACCTTCGCGCCCGCCTCACCGTCCCGGCGGGCATGCAGGCCAAGCTCGCCGCCGGTTCCGCGCGCCTGGGCGCCGCCCTCGCTCCGGCCGCGGCATGGCTCGATGCTGGCGCCACCCGCGTCGGGGTTGCCATGGCCCCGGTCACCAATCGACTCCGCCCGGTAGCGCCGGTCTTCGATGCCTTCCTGCCCGGCATGGGTCACCTGATCGCCGGTCGGCGCCGGTTTGCCGCCGTCTTCGGGATCCCCACGCTGGCGCTGATCCTGCTGATCGCCGTCCTGGCGCTGACCAGCTCGCCGGCTCGCCTGGTGGCCGAGGCGGTCAACGCCCTCGGCGTCCTGCTCCTGCTGGAGCTCCTGGTCATGGTATGGCGGCTCCTCGCGGTGGTGACCAGCCTGCTGCCCGGCCTGCGTGGCCAGGCGAGGCGCGCCTCCGCGGTGCTTCCAGCGATCCTCCTGGTGGCCTTCGTCGTGATCCCGCAGGTCTGGGTGGGCTATCTGACCAACGAGGCACGGAGTGCCCTCGACCAGGTCTTCTCCGCCGACCTGATCCCGGTCCAGCCCGACAGCCTCCCGTTCAACCCTGATGCCTTCACGTCGGCCGGTCCCGCGGTCCCGGGGCCGTCGGTGACGCCTGCCCCGCCCGCCTTCGACGGCCGAGTCAACGTCCTGGTGGTGGGCCTCGACTCGGCACCCGACCGGACCACCTCGCTGACCGACACGATGATCGTGGCCAGCCTGGATCCCAAGACATACACGGTCTCGATGATCTCGATCCCGCGCGACATGGTGGACGTGCCGCTTCGTGACGGGCGCAAGTTCCACGAGAAGATCAACGCCCTGGACACGTACGCCAGGCTCTACCCCAAGTCCTTCCCGGCGGTGGACGGCGTGGGCCGCGAGATCCTGATGAACGCGCTCGGTGACCTGGTTGGCCTGAAGATCGACTACTACGCCGCGGTGAACCTGCCCGGCTTCGTCAACGTCGTCGATGCGATCGGCGGCGTGGACGTGCGGGTAGGCAACGCGTTCTGCGACCCCAGCTACCACGAGTACGGCTTCACGAAGGGCTTTGCCATCACGGCGGGCTGGCATCACCTCAACGGCCAGGAGGCGCTGGCCTACGCCCGCGTCCGCAAGGCGAACGGGGAGAGTGACTTCACCCGCGCCGCCCGCCAGCAGGAGGTCCTCTCCGGACTCCGTGACGGGATGGTGGCGCGCGGCCTCTGGGCGGACCCGGTGGGCCTGCTCAAGGCGCTGGGCAACACGGTCCAGACCAACGTGCCCCGCGAGATGCTGCCGTCGCTCGCCGATGCCATGGGCAAGGTGGACAGGACGCGGACCTATCGGGCCGTGATCGACTACCCGCTGGTCGACGGCGTCATGGATCCCAGCCTGGGCTCGATCCAGGTCCCGGACATCCCTGGGATCAAGGCGCTCGTCGCCAAGCTCTTCCCGCCCCAGGGGACGCTGCCCAACGCCGCCTTCGCGGTGGCCCCGTCGGGCGCCGCAGACGCCTCCGCCGGCCCGACCGGGACCGCGCGGCCGGCTGCCAGCGGGGCTGCCGGGGTCACGCCGCTGCCCGCGCCCAGCAAGATCACCACGTCCGACGGCGCCTCGCTCACCGGGGGCCCGCCGACCGACCAGACCCTCACGTCCGGTGTGGGCAACTGCATCGGCGCCCCGGCGCCCAAGGTGTCGCCCACTCCGACCCCGGATCCGTCGCCAAGCCCGTCGCCGGTTGCGTCGCCAACGCCGGGCGGCACGCCGAAGCCAACGCCCACGCCGACGCCCAGGCCGTCACCAACGCCGACGCCGAAGCCCACGCCGACTCCCGTCGCCACGCCCACTCCCACGCCGGTACCCACGCCGCCAGTCCCCACGCCCACGCCGTAGCGTGCGCCGTGGTGCGTCAGGCGGGTTCGCTGCCCCCGGCGCCGTCCACCTGTCCGAGTGCCTCGCGGAGGAGCGTCGCCAGCTGCGTCCACTCCACGAGGAACGCGTCGTGGCCCTTGGTCGATCGGAGCTCGCGGTACGTCGCGTCCACCCCGGCGGCTGAAGCCGCTTCGACCATGGCGCGGACCTGGGCCGGGCCGTACAGGATGTCGTCCTGGATCCCCAGGCCGGTGAGCCGGGTGCCTGCCGCCGCGAGGATCGCCATGGCTCCCGCCACGCCGCCGCGCCCGCGCCCGACGTCGTGCGTGTCCATGGCGGCGACCAGTGCGCGGTACGTGTCCGGGTCGAAGCGTTCCACCAGCTTGTCGCCCTGGTGCTCAAGGTAGCTGACGACCGAGGGCGTCCCGTCCGACTCCGTGCGCCCGCTGAAGCGGACATCGAAGTCCGATTCGCTCCGGTAGGTGGTCATCGCGATCTGGCGGGCGAGCGCGAGACCAGCGACGCCGAGTCGGTCGATCAGCTCCACCTGGACGTGGTTCCAGGCCTGGGCGAGTGGGCCGATGGACGCCGGTGAGGCGATGGGCATCACCCGGGCGACGGAGCCCGGCCGCTCCACGGCGGCCTCCAGCGCCACCATGCCGCCCAGGGAGCCGCCGGTCAGCAGGACGACCCGCTGGATGCCCAACGCATCCGCCAGCGCCCAGATGGCGCGGGCCTGATCGCGGGTGGTCAGGCTGGGGAACGCGGCCCCGTAGGGCTGACCCGACTCCGGGTCACGGGAGGTGGGGCCGGTGGTGCCATACCGACCGCCCAGGAGGTTGGCGCACAGGACGCCCATGCGTCGCGTGTCGAGTGCCAGGTCCTCGCCGATCAGGGGCGCCCACCAGTCACCCGCGGCGTCCGCCGAGCCGGTCAGGGCGTGGACGGCGATGACCTGCGGTGCCTCCGCGGGCGCCGGGCCGTCATGCCGGTATGCCACGGTGAGCGCCGGCAGGATGATTCCGGATTCGAGAGGGAACGGGCCGAGCGGCGCGAATTCGAGTCGCCCGGTTCCCAGGGGCAGCCGAGGATCCCTGTGCTCGGCCACGGGTGGCCGAGGCTGCTTGTGCTCGGCCACGGGTGGCCGAGGCTGCTTGTGCTCGGCCACGGGGGGCCGAGGCTGCTTGTGCTCGGCCACCTTAGCGCGCCAGCACGCACCAACCGGACCCAGTGGGTCCGGTTGGCCAC
>CAIJPD010000041.1 GCA_903822495.1 uncultured Chloroflexota bacterium
ACCGGCACCCTGTCCGCCGTCTTCGGCACCGCCCCCGGCCAGACCGTCGAACTCATCTTCGATGTGACCGGCTACTTCGTGCCCAACCTGACCGGCGCCACGTACGTGGCTCTCAGTCCCAACCGCCTGCTCGATACCCGCTCCGCCAACGGCCTGTCCGGTCCCTTTGGCGCCGGCGTGCCACGAACCTTCCAGGTCACCGGCCGGGGTGGGGTCCCAGCCAACGCCACCGCCGTCACCGGCATCCTCACGGTCACGGCGCAGACGGCCGGTGGCTGGGTCCTCCTGGGTCCCGTCGAGACCACGTCGGCCACCAGCAGCACCATCAACTTCCCGCTCGGTGATGACCGGGCCAACGGGGTCACCGTGGCCCTCGGTGGCACCGGCACCCTGTCGGGTCTCTTCGGTGCCCCGGGTGGCAAGACCGTCCAGATAATCTTCGATGTCACCGGCTACTTCGTCGTGGACAGCGGCGACCAGTAGTCCGGCGCGGTCCACTCCGGCGGCGTTGGCAGCCATGCGTGAAAGGGAAGGCCGGGACAAAGGCCCAGGCCCGATGCCGCCTGGGTTCCATCGTCGCGCGCACCGGGCGCCCCGCCGGCTGAGGTCCGTGGAGGAGCAACCGCGCTCCTGCCCCTCCACGGTGGGTCATGGCAGGTGGTGGGCGCGTTACGGCAGTTGGCCGGCCTTGGGCGGTTCGGCGCCGAACGTGTTGGGGAGCGTGCCCTTGAACTTCACGCCGGCCTCGACCAGCGCCAGCTGATCGATCTTCAGGCCCTCGATTCCGGCCAGGCGCGTGGTCAGGTAGCCGTTGAGCGCGTCGGTCGCCTTGGCGACGATGTCCGCCGGCACGCCGATCCGCCCAAACTCGACGGAATCGATGGCGACCGTGACCGACTTGGGCCCGGTCGAGACCAGTCGGAACGCCACCTTCACGGGGCCCGCCACCGGGTAGCCGTAGGGCGACGCGTCCAGGAAGCCTGCCGCCATCGCGGATCCGTCGTGGAAGTTGATGGTCACGTCGCGGATCCACGGCGTGCTGCCGCGGATGGTCCGGGTGGCGAGGATGATGCCCTCGGGCACGACCTCGTCCAGCGCGTAGGTCCCGGAGAAGCTGTGCTTGGAGGAGAGGGTGTAGTTCGCGTCGGGCGACGTGTGGACCAACCCGTACTTCTGCTGCCAGGCCAGGTAGCCCGCCGAATCGGGCTTGGCCGACCCGATGTCGGCAGGGTGATCCATCCCGAACGCCGCCGACAGGACGGGCACCTGGATGATCCCGGCGTACGCCACCCCGGCGCCCGCGAGCAGGACCAGGACCGCGATCACGATGATCAGGCGTAGCAGTCCGCGCACGTCCGCCTCCAGATCTGGGTTGGCCAGCGACCGACCCGGGCCGATGCGGGCCCGCTCCCGGCGCCCGCGATGTCGCATGGATCGTCACCGGGCCGGGTGGGCGGGCCAAGGGCCGAACGGCGGCCGGTTGCTCGCCGTTCGGCCCCCCATCGCGGTCGGTCGCACCTACACTCTGCCCATGCTCCGGACCGTCGTCGCCACCCGCTACGTCACGCCCCTTCGCGAGGGCGGCTCCGTGCCCGCCCTGGTCGAGGCGGACGATGACGGGCTGTACGTCGTCAAGCTGCTGGGCGCCGGCCACGGGCGCAAGGCGCTGATCGCCGAGCTGGTGTGCGGGGAGATTGGGCGGGTGCTGGGGCTCCCGGTGCCGGACCTCGTCCTGGTGGAGCTGGACGCCGCGTTTGCGAAGGCCGAACCGGACCCCGAGATCCACGACCTGCTGGTTGCCTCCGCGGGGACCAACGTCGGGCTGGACTTCCTGCCCGGTTCGCTGGCGTTTGCGCCCTCCGCCGGTCCGGCCCCGTCGCCCGACGTCGCCGCCGGGGTGGTCTGGTTCGACGCCCTGGTCATGAACATCGACCGGACGCCGCGCAACCCCAACCTGATCGTCTGGCACCGGACCACGTACCTGATCGACCACGGCTCGGGCCTGTACATCCACCACACGTGGCGCGACCCGGCCGAGCACGCGCGGCGGCCCTTCGAGGGGGTCCGCGATCACGTCCTGCTCCCGTCCGCGGGCTCCATCGTGGAGGCGGACGAGCGCCTGGCGCCGCTCCTGGACCGCGCAGGGCTGGAGGCCATCCTCGCGGATGTCCCCGACGACTGGCTGGTTCCGGAGCCGAACTACCCAACGCCGGCGACGCTGCGCGCGGCGTATGTCGACTACCTGACCCGTCGCCTGGAGGCGCCCCGGGCGTTCGTGGAGGAGGCCGAGCGTGCCCGCGTCGGGTAGCGCCGGGTCGCCCGCGGGCCCGCCCGCCGGCGAGACGCCCGGCGGCGAGACACCCGGTCGCGCCCCCGCGCGTCAGCCGTTCGAGTACTCGATCGTCCGCGTGGTGCCGCGCGTGGAGCGGGGCGAGGGCGTGAACGCCGGGATCGTGCTGATGTGCCGCCCGCGCCGCTACCTGGGCGCCCGGATCGTGCTGGACGAGTCCTTGCTCCGGGCGCTGGCGCCGGACTGCGACCCGGACTCGGTGCGGGAGCACCTGGACCTGATCGTGCGGATCGCGGACGGCGACCAGGCCGCCGGGCCCATCGCGGCCCTCTCGGCGCCCGAGCGGTTCCACTGGCTGGTCTCGCCGTCCTCCACGATCATCCAGCCGTCGGCGGTCCACACCGGTCTGACGGCCGACCCCGCGGCAACCCTGGAGCACCTGGTTCGCACGCTGGTGCGGCGATGAGACGTGAGGCGGTGAGGACCGGATGAGTCGTGTGCTGGTCGCGTATGCGACCAAGCTCTCCTCCACCCGCGACGTGGCGGAGGCCATCGGCGAGGAGCTCCGCGCGGCCGGCCACGAGGTGGATGTGCGGCTGGTCGGCGAGGTGCGTCAGATCGACTACGACGCGGTGATCCTGGGCAGCGCCCTCTACGCGGCGACGTGGCTGAGCGAGGCGAACCGGTTCGTGGCGCGCCACGTGGCCGCGCTCCAGGCCCTCCCGGTCTGGCTCTTCAGCAGTGGCCCGCTGGACTCGCGACTGGCGGCCAGCAATCCCCCGATCACCCGGCACGCGGCGGAGGCGACGGCGCCCATCGGCGCGCGCGGGCACCACACGTTCGGCGGGCGGCTGGCACCGGACGCGCCGCTGTCGCCGCAGGTGATGGCCACGCACGCCATCGGCGACTTCCGGAACTGGGCCGCGATGCGCGCCTGGGCGCGGTCCATCGCGGCGGAGCTGGCGGAGCTCAATCGACCCGGGCAATAGGGCACCCTGCCGCCTGGGGGGATGGGCGACGGGGTCCGTGGCCGAGGGTGGGTCACGCCGTCCGGCGGGCCCGTCATGACCATCGGTCATCTCGGCGCTCGGCTCCGGGGATCCATGGGCATCTGATGCGACGTGTAGTAGCATCATGCATCATGGCTCGAACGACGATCGACCTGGATCCCACGGTGCTGCGTGAGCTCAAACGTCGCGCGCGGCTGGAAGGCAAGAGCCTGGGCCGCGTCGCCTCCGAGGTCCTCAGCGGCGCCCTCGGGTCCCAGCCGGCGACGGAGGCGTCACCACCCCTCGTCTGGTCAGCTCGGCCGATGGGCGCCCTCGTCGATCTGGAAGACAAGGAGGCGGTGCGGCGGGCCCTGGAGGGGGCGTGAGCTACACCCTCGACGCCAACGTCCTCCTGTATGCCTCGGACGAGTCGAGCGCGGTGCACCCGGAGGCCCGCGCCTTCATCGAGCGGATGGCGGCCGGGCCGGAGATCGCCTACCTCTTCTGGCCGACGGTGATGGCCTACCTGCGCATCGCCACGCACCCGGCAATCTTCGCCCGCCCCCTGTCCATCGTCGAGGCCATCGGCAACATCGACCAGCTGCTGGCGCGTCCGCACGTCCGCACGACCGGCGAATCGGACGCGTTCTGGCGAGGCTTCCGGGCCACGGCCGATGACGCGCTGCCCGCGGGCAACCTGGTCCCGGACGCGCACCTGGTGGCCCTGATGGCCGAGAACGACGTCCGAACCATCTGGACGCGGGACCGTGACTTCCGACGGTTCCCGGCCATCGACGCCCGCGACCCGTTCGGTCGGGCGTAGCCGCCCCGCCGCGCCTGCGCCGGCGCGCGCGCAAGAGGAGGCGCGGCCCGTCCTACTTCGGCGGCTGCCAGGCCTCCCTGGGCCGAGCCCCGGCCTTGAGCGCCTTCTTGTCGATCTTGAGCGTGGCCGAGCGCGGCAGCGCGTCCAGCTGGGCGACGTAGGCCGGGACCGCGAACGCCGGGAGCAGGCCGACCATGGTGGCGTGGAGCGCCGCGAGGTCCAGCGTCTCGCCCGCGACGGCCGCCGTGACGTACAGGAAGACCTCCTCCTCGCCCAGCGCCCCGGGCACGCCGAAGACCGCCGCCTCGCCCACCGCAGGATGCGCCGTGGCTGCGTTTTCCACCACGATCGAGCTGATCATCTCGCCGCGCCGGCGGATGGCGTCCTTCTTGCGATCCGTCCAGAACAGGAGCCCATCGTCGTCGATGTAGGCGAGGTCGCCGGTGTGGAACCAGAAGTTCCGGAACGTCTCCACGGTGACCTCGGGCTGGCGGAAGTACTCCAGCAGCATCGAGAACGGGACCAGCGGCCGGATGCACAGCTCGCCCACCGTCCCGCGCGGGACCTCCTCGTCGTGGTCGTCCAGGATCCGCATGTCGAAGCCGGGCACGGCCCGGCCGGAGGCGGCGTAGCGCTGGGGGTCGTCGGGCGAGATCGTCGAGAAGTGGCCGGTCTCGGTCATGGCAAAGCCGTTGACCAGGCGGATCCCGAAGCGGTCCTCGAACTCCGGGCGGCGCTCCGGCGGGATGGTGCCGGCGCCGTGGATCATCCGGACACGGTGGTTGCGATCGTCCGGGGAGGGGTCGCGCGCCAGCAGGATGGGGCCCATGGTCCCCACGGAGCCCACCTCGGTGGCCCCCGTCTCGCGGACCGTGGGCCAGAAGGTGCTGGCCGAGAAGCGCGGCAGCACGTGGACGCCGGCGTGGACCAGGAGGCCGGTCATCAGCGTGGAGTAGCGCCCGTTCGAATGAAAGAGCGGGAGCGGGGTGAGCAGCACGTCGCGTTCGGAGAGGCCCCAGACGCCGACCTTGATGGCGGCCGTCGCATAGGCGAAGTGGTGGGGGAGCAGGACGCCCTTGGCCTTCCCGGTGGTCCCCGAGGTGTAGATCATGGTGCTGGGGTCCTGCGGCCGGACCTCGGCGATCGGGGCATCCGGCAGGGCGCCGAAGTCGGGCTCCGCGAACGTCCGAAGACCGTCGATGGCCGGCGCCTCGCCGGGCCCCCACGTCACGACGGCGACATCCGCGAGCTGGCCCGCGACCGCCTGCACCTGCGCCAGCAACGCGCGGTCGGCGAAGACCACGCGGGCGGTGGAGTGGGTGAGCACGTGGGCCAGGGAATCGCCCTGGAGGGCGGTGTTGACCGGGCACTCCACGGCACCCAGGAGCGCGGCCCCAAAGACGAAGGCGACGTGGTCCGGGGTGTTGCCGACCAGCTGGCACGCCACGTCGCCGGGCCCCACGCCGAGGTGGGCGAGGATGGCAGCCACCCGCCGCGCCCGATCGTGGACCTGGCGCCTGGTCAGCGACTCCCCGGACACGGTCAGCGCGACGACGTCCGGCTCCTCGGCGACGCGCGTCAGCAGCAGTCGCTGGATGGTCCGCTGGTCCCAGGGGACGGCCGCCAGGATCTCGGCCGGGTCGCCCGGGCCCCCGGGTAGCCGGATGGCGTTGCTGGTCATCGCGTTCCCTCCCCCTCCCGCCGCCGCGGGACTGCTGTCAGGCGCCGCGCTCCCAGAGCAGGCCGCCATCGACCTCGCGGGTCACCGTCCAGTCGGGCGGGACCACGCAGACGGCCTCGCCGTCCAGGACCAGGAGCGGCCCGCTGGCGGGGCTGCCGATCGTGAGATCCGTGATGGCCAGCGCCCGCGCCTGAATGGCCGCCTCGCCCCACCAGATGGCCCGCGCTTCCCCGCCCGCCGCGACTCCGGCCGCGCGTGCCAGGGTGGAGGACGGCGTGCCGGAGAGCGCGCCGATGGGGACGCTGATGACCAGCGCCAGTGTGGCGGCGCCGTCCGGCAGCGGCCACGCCGCGTGGACCAGGGCCGTGCCCACGCCGGGTTCAAATGCCTGCTCGGCGGTCCGGGCCTGCTCGTGCCCGTCCACTCCCTCGATCACCAGGTGGCAGGTCCCGCCGCGATCGGCGAACCCCTCGGCCGAGAGGTCCCAGCCCGCCCGCCGGGCGAGATGCTCAACCGCCGCGGCGGCGGCCTCGGACGCGTAGCCGCCCGTTGGGATCAGCACCTCGTAGCGGTGCCGGACGTCGACCACGGTGCAGCCGAAGGCGCTGAAGACCGCGCCGTAGGGGAAGGTTCGCATCCGCCGGATCCCCGCGACGGTGCAGGCGCGTGCCAGGTGGACGGGTCCGCCGCCGCCAAAGCCGTAGACCGTGACCCCGGCCGGGTCCACGCCGCGGCCCGCCAGGAAGCGGCCCATGTCGCGGCCCAGCTGGCCATCGATGGCGTCCTCGACGCGGGCCGTGGCCGCCTCCACCGAGACGCCCAGGCGCGTGGCGATCTCCTCGACGGCCGCGCGTGCCGCGCTGCCCGACAGGGTCACCTCGCCGCCCAGCACGGTGCCGTCCGCGAGGAGCCCGGCGACCACGTCCACGTCCGTGACGGTGGCCCGCTTGCCGCCTCGGCCGAACGCGGCCGGGCCGGGGACCGCGCCCGCGGAGCCCGGGCCCACGGTGATGGACCCGTCGTCCGCGACCCCGATGAGCGACCCGCCGCCCGTGCCGAATGACGCCGTCCGGTTCATGGGGAGCGCCACGCGCACGCCGGCGATGGACGGCCGGACCTCCACCTCGCAACGCCCATCGGTGACCATCCCCACGTCCAGCGTGGTGCCGCCCATGTCCGCGGTCAGCACCAGGCGGTCGCCCAGCCGGCTCGCCACGTGCTCCGCGCCCGAGAGGCCCGCGGAGGGGCCGGCCGAGTACGTGCCCACGGCCACGGACGTGGCGACGCGCGCGACGCCGGACGAGGCATGGACCACCAGGACCGGCACATCCAGCCCGATGGCCCGGAGCTCCTGCTCCGCGCGCGAGAGGAGGTGCGCCATGTCGCGGTGGAGGTAGGCGTTGACGATGGCCGTGGCGGCGCGGACCTCATCCTCGCCGGACGCCGTCACGTCGGTGGAGAGCTGGAGCGGCACGGAGCGGAGGTAGTGCTCCGGGTAGCGCGCCCGGATGATCCTCCGGACCCGGCTCTCGTCCTCGTGCGTGGCGGCGGAGCGTGGGAGTGCCACCACCACCTGGCGGACGCCGTTGGCAATCAGCCTGCGGCAGGCGTCCAGGATCTCGTCGCTGTCGCCCTGGGCGTCGATGCCGATCACGTCGTCCGGCGCCACGAAGTGGCGGAAGATCGCGTCGGGCGTCCCCGTGCCGTACAGGTCCGCCTCGTGGCCGCGTCCCACCACCACGCCCACGCGGGTGCCCGTCCCCTCGATGACGGCGTTGGTGCCGATCGTGGTGGCCACCTTGACGATCGCGACACGGCGCATGAACGCGCCGGCGTCCATCCCCAGCGCGTCGGCCGCGGAGCGGAGCGAGGCGACCAGTGAGCGGGTGAGGTCGAAGCGGATGGTGGGGACCTTGGTCGCCACGGATCGCTCACCTGAGGTGACGTACGCGTCGGTGAAGGTGCCGCCCATGTCGATGCCCACGGAGAAGCGCTCGGTGGAATCCGACCCGCGAGCCCCGGCCGCCGCCCGCGTCGCGGCCGCGGGTGCCTTGGAGGCCGACTGGGTCGCGGTCTGCCCGCCGCCCGACGGGGTGACCGCCATGCCCAGCTCGCGCAGCCGGCCCAGGTCGTCGCCGCCGCGCACGGCTCGCGAGGTGACCAGGACCAGGTCGCCGGTCCGGTCCGCGAGGCCGACCAGCGCGCCGTCGTGCAGGTCGACGGGGAGTGCCACCGTGACGACGGACCCCGAGGCCGTGTCCAGCACCGGCACGTTGAACGGCCTTGCCGTTCGGGCGATCATCGCGACGGAGTCGTCTCCCCGGGGCGGCAGCCCCGGGGCACCCTGGGGCGGCAGCCCCGGGGCCGGGTCCACCAGCACCAGCGAGGCACCCGCGCGCAGCAACTCCAGCGCCAGCGCGGAGCAGATGTCCGCGGCGGCCATCAGGGCCTCGTCGTCGGCAGGATCGGCGCCGGCCAGGGCCGCGAGGCGGCGCGGCGACGGGAGGCGGGCGGCGAGGGGGACGCGCGCCTGGGTGCCCGCGATCCGGGCCACCTCGATCAGCGGCGCCAGCCAGGGGGACGCCAGGACCGCCTCGGGCTCGAGGGCGTCGAGGTGGGCGAACGCGGCGCCGGCCAGGTCCAGCGCATCGTCCGTGATCCGCGCGCCCGTCCCGCACGCGGCGGCGAGCGCGGCCGGATCCAGCGGGACGACGAGGTGCGTGGCCCCGGCGATCTGGCGGGCCTGGAGGGCGAGACGGGCCAGCTCCGGCGGGTCCGCGAGGAGGTCGCTCCATGGGCGGTGCGCCAGTGATGAGACCAGCGGCCCAAGCGCAGGGGCAAAGCCGCGGGCGTCAGGCGCCATGGGAGTCCCCGCCCTGGCGGAGCCGTGCCGGCCCGTGCCGGTCCAGGCGGCGCCGAACCGTGCGGCGGTCGCTGTGTCGCCTAGACATGGTCGGCGCTCTCCGGGATGGGATAGCGGCCGTAGTACTTGAGCGCCGGTTCGGGCGGGCGCCGGGTCTCCCAGGCGGCCATGAACTCGCCGTACGGCCGGCCCTGCGCCAGGCGCGTCGCCCGGATCCCGGCCCGGCGCTCCGCGCTGGCGGTCTCGTCGGGATGGCCGTCCTCGCCCAGGATCACGCCGTAGATGTCGCGGGCCACCGGCACGTCGATCAGGTCCTCCCGGACGTCCGTCGCCACGGCCTCCGGGTCGCGCTCCAGCACGTCCCCGTAGCCGCCACCCGAACCGCGCGAGAGCACGATCACGTCGCTGGTCCCGTACGTCTCGCGGACCGCCTGGGGCGGCAGGAACTCGTAGGTGCCCTCCAGGGTGCGCTTCTCCAGCAGGTCGCGGACGCTCAGCGGGAGGAGCGGCGAGGCGGTGGCCAGCAGGTGCTGGACGTTGGAACCTCGCACGACGATCCGCGGGTTGGCGGCGCCCGCGTAGCCGCCGAAGACCCCGAAGTTCTTGGTGAACCGCCCGCCCGTGCCCACGGCCCCCGCCGTGACGCTCTCCACGCCGTGCGGGACGAAGCAGTCCGCGAGGCCGACGCCGCCCCGGTAGCGGCCCAGGCCGTGGACGTTGCGGTCCAGCCGGTTGCGGAAGAGGTAGAGCCACGGGAACTTGGATTCCTGCTCCTCGGGCCCGGGGCAGTCGATGACCATCGCCCAGAAGAAGCCGGCCGAGTGCTCGCCGTCCATGTCGTAGCGGGCGCCCTGCCCCGTGGCGTTGCCGTTGGCCGGCCCGCCCGCGAGGGGCCCGCCGCGCTGGTCCTTGCCGCCAAACTGGAGCAGCAGGAGATTCTCGGCGAACGGCGCGGCCACGCCCTCGCGGTGCTCCTCCGACGAGAAGATCATCCGCGCCGCGGCCAGGCTGAGCGCCTGGACCACCACCCGGCCAACGTGCGAGCCGGAGCCCGTGGCCGCGTCGCGCGTCGGCGAGTTGACGATGCTGGGTGGCGCCAGGACCTTGATGGGGTCAAACATGCCCGCCGACCAGCGGAGGCCCCGGAAGACGGTCGGGAAGATGGCCGCCGAGGCCGCCGCGCGGAGCAGGTGCCAGCGCAGGTGGAACGGTCCCGTGTCGGGCTCCGGCGAGGCGCCGCTCACGTCGATGATCAACTCGTCGCCGCGCTTGTGGAGCGCGACCGGGATCCGGATCAGGCCCTCGGCCGGGCCGATGGTGTCCAGGAAGGCGACGCTCCGGTAGACGCCGTCGTTGAGGCTCCGGATGCGGCCGCGGGCCAGCTGGATGCCACGCTCGATGGTGGCCCGCATCCCCGCGGCCACGTAGGCCGCGCCGCGCTTCTCGACCTCGCGCAGGATCCGCTCGCGCAGGCGCAGGCAGACCGCGAGGCGCGCCCGCGTGTCGTGGCCCATCACCCGCGGCGTCCGGACCGAGCCGGTCAGCCAGTCCAGGTGGTCCTGCCAGAGCTTGAAGTTGGATCCCACGCGCATCGGCGGGACGTGGATCCCCTCCTCGTAGCGCGACCGTGCGTCGGAGGTGAAGCCGCCCGCCGTGGTGGAGCCCGACTCGCCCTGGTGGCCGCCGCAGCCGACCCATGCCACCAGCTCGCCCGCGGCGAAGATCGGCATCATCAGGAAGTGGTCGTAGGTGTGGACGCCGCCGGCCTCGGAGTCGTTGAAGAAGAAGACGTCGCCGTCGTGGATGCCCACGGTGGGGTCGTCCGCGTAGTGCTTCAGGACGTACTTGATGGGCCCGGAGTGGAGCAGGTTGTGCAGGAGGACGCCCGCCGACATCGCCGCGTTGTCGCCCTTCGCGGTGAACAGGCCCACGCCCAGGTCGCCCGCCTGGAGCAGCTCGGCCAGGCTCATCTGGATGAAGACCTGGCGGCCCTCGTCCACGATGGCGTCCAGCTTGTACTCGAAGATCAGCAGGTCCGTGTCGTCCAGCATCCCGGCGCCGGCCAGCTCCAGCGGGGTGGCGTCCTCCAGCACGGGTCGGGTGAGCGTCTCGGGGTCAAAGCCGGGCGCGGGCGCCACCAGCGGGCGGCCGTAGCGGCGGAGCAGCTCGTCGATGTCGGGCCCCGTCGGCGTTCCGCCGGGCGCCGGAACGCCCGGGGTCGGCTGCTGCGCCGTCATGGCACCCTCCGCAGGAGCCCGGAGTAGTCCTCGCCCACGAGGTACGACCAGCCGGGGTTGATGGCAATCACGGTGTCCACGTCCTCCAGGAGCGCGGGGCCAGTCACCACCTGGCCAGCGGCGAGCGCGGGGCGGTCGTAGACGGGCGTCTCGACCGGGCCGGCGTCGGTCCAATGGCAGGCGCGCGTCCCCTTGGGCGCGGCCGGCCGGGCGTCGTGGGCCGTCCGGTCACGCCGGGCCGCGGCCTCGAACCGGTAGGTGGCGGTCAGCTTGAACAGGCGGACCTCGATGCCGCCGCCCGGGTTGACCGTGCCCGCGCCGTAGTGCTCGGCGAAGGTGGCGTTGAAGTCGCTGGCCAGCTGTTCGATGTCGGTGCCGTCATCCAGGCGGAGCGGCGCCGACTTGTGGCGGACGGCGTGGTGCTGCCCCGCGTAGGCCATCTCCAGCTCCAGGCGGAGGGCCGGCTCGCCCTCGAAGCCCTCCTCCGCCATGTCGCGCCGGGCCAGCTCCAGCAGGCGCTGGGTGATCTGGTTGTAGCGAGACGGGTCGGCCAGGAACGCCTGGCGGACGGGGTCGAACAGGACGATGGTGTGGCTCTGCTCGTAGGTCTGCTCGATGCTCAGCGCCGACTGGCCGAAGGCGTTGAACTCGGAGCCATACGGGAAGGTCATGACCTGCGCCACGTCGGCGTACTCCGCCATGCTCACGGCGTGGACCGGCCCGGCGCCCCCGAAGGCGAACAGCGTGAACGTCCGCGGGTCGTGGCCCTTGAGGGCGGTCTCCTTGTACAGCTCCTCGCCCATGGTCCCGTCCACGAGGCGGCGGATCCGGAGCGCGGCCTGGATCACGGAGATGCCCAGCGGCTCGGCAATCCGGCGGCGGATGGCGCGTTCGGCGCGGGCCTTGTTGAGGCTCATCCGGCCGCCCAGGAAGTAGTCGGGGTCCACGAAGCCAAGGACCACGTCGGCATCCGTGGTGGTGGGCTCCGTCCCGCCGTTGTCGTAGCAGACGGGGCCCGGCACGGAGCCCGCGCTGCGCGGCCCCACCCGGAGCTCGCCCAGCTCCGTGACGTGGGCGATGGACCCGCCGCCCGCGCCGATGGAATGGCTGCCGACCACGGGGAGGTGGATCCGCCAGCGGTCCACCACCGGGTTGAACTCGGCGCCGAGGGGCTGGCCGTCCACGATCAGGCCCACGTCGAGCGTGGTCCCGCCGATGTCCGCCGTGATGACGTTGTCGAGGTGGTACTGGCGCGCCAGCGCCGCCGCGCCCGCGAGGCCCGCCGCGCCGCCGGCGCCGACGAGGTGCAGCGCGGTGGTCCGGGAGGGAGACGCGACGCCGCCGGTGTTCCGGGCGAGCAGGAGGGGCCGGCGATAGCCGTGCTTCCTGAGACGATCCGTCAGGTCCAGGATGTGCTCCTCGGTGGAGGAGGCGAGGATGGCGGCGAGGACGGTGGTGGTGGTCCGCCGGTACTCATCGATCTTGGGCGCCACCTCGCTCGAGAGCAGGACGGGGGCGCGGCCCAGGTAGATCTCGGGGTAGTGCTCGCGGGCGATCTCCCGGATCATCAGCTCGTGGTCCGGGTTCATGAAGGACCACGACAGGCAGACGGCGATGGCCTCGGCGCCCTGGGCGATCAGGTAGTCGATGGCGTCGACGACGTCCTGCTCCTGGAGCGGCATCACGACGTTGCCGAAGCAGTCCACGCGCTCGCGCACGCCGATGCGCATGGCCTTGGCGACCAGCTCCGGCGGGCGGTGGGCGCGGGTGCGGTCCATCTGGGCGCTGATGGGGAGGCCGTCCGCCCAGCTGCGGCTGCGGCCCAGGTGGATGGTGTCTTCCTGGCCGACGGTGGTGATCAGCCCGATCCGCGGGAAGATGCGCTGGACCAGGGCGTTGATGCCGACCGTGGTGGCGTACTTGACCCAGTCGGTGGCCTGCAGGCCGTCCTCGAGCGGGATGCCCAGCTTCTCGAAGGCGTCGGCCACGGCGGCGTCGAATCCCAGGGACAGGTCGTGTGGGGTGGTCCGCGCCTTGCCGGTGGCATACCGGTCGTCCGAGTGGACGAACGCGTCGGTGAAGGTGCCGCCGACGTCGACGTTGACCGACCAGCCCATCAGTCGGCTCCGCCGGCTTCGGCCGTGCGGAGCCCGGCTTCGGCCGAGTGGCGCGCGCGCAGCTTGGGGAGGTCCAGCTGGATGTCGTGGGTGGGCGGGTGCCCGGGCGGCAGGTACTCGACGTCGAGCATGGTGGCGCACGACGGGCAGTACATCTCGATGATCCGGCACCAGTCGGGATGCGGCGAGAAGCTGAACTCCGGGTCACCCGGGAAGCGGCCGTGGATGTCGCGCGGGTCGCGGTCGAACAGGAGGCAGGCCTCCTTGTAGTTGGCGGCCGCCGGCCCAAGGTCCGCGCCACACCGGTTGCACGCCCAGCGCTCGGTGGCCAGGTCCAGGTCCAGGGCCTCGGTGATGCGCAGGCGGCGCGTGGTCACCGGGACGTCGTCGTGGCCGGCCGGGGTCATCCCGGGGTCACCGCGCCCGCTGCCCCGCCGTTCGGCGCAAGGCCCAGGAGCCGGATGGCGTTGTGAAGCAGGATCCGCGGGCGGACCTCGTCCTTGAACGGGAGCGCCGCGAAGCCCTCCATCCACTGGTCCGGGTCGATGACCGGCCAGTCCGTCCCGAACAGGATCCGGTCGGGGATCAGCGAGTTGGCCTGCTGGACCAGCTCCGCCGGGAAGTACTTGGGCGCCCAGCCCGACAGGTCGATCCAGATGTTGGTCTTGTGGCGAGCCATGGCCAGGACCTCGGACTGCCACGGCCACGAGGGGTGGGCGCAGATGATCTGGAGCTCCGGGAAGTCCGCGGCGACCTCGTCGATGTCGAGCGGGTTGGCGTACTTGAACTTGAAGCCCATCCCGCCCGGGGTGCCGGCGCCGGAGCCCAGCATGCCGGTGTGGAACAGGACGATCATGCCCAGCCGCTGGGCCTCCTCCCAGAGGGGATAGAAGGCCGGGTCGTTGGCGTGATACTTCTGGCGCGCCGGGTTCAGCTCGCCGATGCCGCGCATCCCCAGCTCATCGTGGCAGCGCCGGAGCTCGTCGACCGCCTTCTTGCCCTTGTGGGGGTCGATCCCGCAGAACGCGATGAACTGGTCCGGGAAGTCGCGCTGCGCGTCGGCGAGGTGGTCGTTGGGGGCGGGCGCCAGGCCGGTGGTGGTCTCGTCGTCGTTGTTGAGGATGACCGCCATCATCTTGCGCTCGGCGTAGTACTGGGCCATCTGCTCGAAGGAGACGGCCGGCCGCTCGCGCTTGAAGTACTTGGCCATCGCCTCGCGCCGCTTGCCCACGGCGGCCAGCATGATCTCCGTCGACGGGTGGGTATGGATGTCGATGGCGACGATGTCCGACTGCAAGCGGCCCCTCCCCCCCGCGAGCGAAGCGCCCATCCGGCCCTGCGACCCTCTGGTCGCTGGTCGGAACTGGATCACGCCTCGGCACTTTGACCATACCGCATCCGGGATCACGCGTGGGGGCCTATTGCCCGACGGAGCGAGGAGTCCGCCCGGCGTTGGTCAGCGGGCCCCGGCGCAGTCGTACAGGTTGCCCGCGGTGGAGCCGGCGATGGTCACCGGCAGGCAGGCGCTGGTGACCCACGCGTTGAGCCCTGTCGCGCCGCGCCCGCCGGGGAGGTTGCCGCCGCCGCTGATCACGAAGCGGAGCTTGCCGGAGGCCACGTAGGCCTTGAGCTGCTCGAGGCTGGGCGCCGGGTCCGAGCCGTTGAAGCCGCCCATCGCCATCACCGGCTGGCCGGCCGCGAGCTGGATGGCGCCCGCCTCCTGGGAGCCGTTGGCGGCGACGATCCACGTGGCATCGCCGCGGTTCGTCAGCAGGTAGTCCACCAGCGGCTGGGCCACGCCGCCGCCGGGGCCGCCGGGGCCGCCGGGGCCGCCGGGCACGTTGGCTCCGCCGGGCAGGTTGGTGCCGCCGCGGGGGTTGACGCCCGTGCCGGGGTTGACGCCGTTGGGCAGGCCGATGCCGTTGGGCGGGGGCCCGACGACCTGGCCGTCACCGGGGATGCCGCCGTCCTGGAATCCGCCCTGGCCCGCCCGGGCCGTCGCCGGTCCCGCGGCAGGCGTGCCACCGGTGTAGTCGGTCTGCATCGTGGCGCTCGCGTAGGCCGCGGGGCCAACCAGCAACGCCGCCAGGCCGATCGCCGCCGCCACCACCTGGATGCGGACCAGCGCCGGGCTCACGGAGATCGAGGGAACGGCGACGACCAGGGCGGCGGCCGCGGCGACGATCAGCGCCCACACCCCAAGGCCGGGGAAGAAAGCCGGAGTTCGGCCCAGGAGGTCGGCGGCCAGGACGGCCGTGCCCACGATGCCGGCGGCGAGGGGCAGGCCTCCCAGCTTGGAGCGCCAGCGGAGCCCCCAGAGGTCCACCATCCCCGCGCCCACCAGCGCGCCGATGGCCGGCGCCATGGCCACCGTGTAGTAGCTGTGGATGATCCCGGACATGAAGCTGAACACGATCGCGTGGACCGCCAGCCAGCTGCCCCACAGGATGTAGCCGGTCCGCTTCCGGTCGGTCCGGTTGGCCCGGCCGCGGAGCAGGATGCCGGCGACCAGGGCGAGGAGCGCAAGGGGAATGAGCCACGCGACCTGGCCGGCGAGCTCGTCGTTGAAGAGCCGCAGGAGCCCGGGGGTGCCGCTGAAGCCGGGGCCGCCGCCCCCGCCGGGGTTGCCCAGGTTGCCGGGATTGATCAGGCCGCCCGGATTGCCCAGGTTGCCCGGATTGCCCAAGCCGCCGGCCGGCCCGTCGGTCCCGGCCGGCCCGGCGCCGCCGAAGATCCGGGCGAGGCCGTTGTAGCCGAAGACCAGCTCCAGGGCCGAGTTGGTGTCGCTGCCGCCGATCCATGGCCGGCTGTCCTTGGGCAGCAGGTCCACGATCAGGACCCACCAACCGCTGGAGACCAGGGCGGCAAGGCCCGCCGCGAACAGGCCGCCCAGCCGGCGTCGGATGGGGCCCGGGGCCGCGATGGCCCAGGTGAGCGCGAACCCGGGCAGGACCAGGTAGGCCTGCAGGTACTTGGTGTTGAACGCGAATCCCACCAGCACGGCCGCCACCACGGCCCAGCGAATGCGGTCCTGCTCCAGCCCGCGGACCAGGGCCCAGGCGGCGAGGACCAGCAGGAGTGTCAGGAGGGCGTCGGGGTTGTTGTACCGGAACATGACCACGGCGGCCGGGGTCAGGGCGGCGACGACGCCGGCGATGGTCGCCGCGACGGGCCCAAACTGGCGGCGGACCACCAGGAACAGGACGCCGGTGGTCGCGACGCCACACAGCGCCTCCGGCAGCAGGACGCTCCACGAGCTGAGGCCCAGGAGCCGCACCGACAGCCCCATGAGCATCGTCGAGAGCGGCGGCTTGTCCACGGTGATGAAGCTGGCCGAGTCGAAGGAGCCAAAGAACCACGCCGACCAGCTCTGGGCCGCGGCCTGGGCGGCGGCGGAGTAGTAGGTGTTGGCGTAGCCGCTGACGGTCAGGTTGACCAGGTAGAGGAACGCGGCCAGGGCGAGCACGCCGGCGAATGCGGGCCAGACCCAGCGGGCCTCCGCAAAGGCGGGGTCGGCGGGCGCGGCGGCGGCGGCCTCGGGCGCGGGCGCGGTGGAGCCAGCCGGGTCAGGCACGGAGGTCATGTCGCGAAGGATGGCACGGCCCCCCTGAATCGAGGATGAAGCCAACTCGTGCGCCGCCCGCCGCCCGCCGCCCGTGCCCGCCGCCCGTGACCGGGGCCAGACCGCCAAGCTCGGATGGCGCCGGAGCCACGCTGTTGCCTTGGCCGATACCCTGACGAGCGTCGGGGCATCGGCCCCTTGCGTGCTTCGCAGACTCGCCCGCGGACCTCGCCTCCTGCGTTCAGCCGGCCACGGATCCGGCCCCCAAGCGTCCCATCTCCATCCGCATCCTCGAGGCCCTCATGACAGCCCCCACCCAGCCTGGTCGCTCCAACGGCAAGCGCCTGCTCCTCGTCGGGGTGCTGCTGGTGGCCCTCGCCGGGGCCGCCGGCCTCTGGTATCTCTTCCTGCGGCCGGCTGCTCCCGCGGCCGTCCTCGACCCCACGTCGGGGCCCTCCCGGGCCGCCGCTGCATCGGCCGCCTCGGCCGCAGCGGCCAGCCAGCCCGGCCAGCCATCCGCGACCTCCGCCGCCCCGTCGGGCGCCCCCGCCGGTGCCTCCGCCGCGCCGGCATCCAGCCTCGACGGCACCTGGGCCGTCAACGCCGGCATCGGGAAGTTCAGCGACTTCTCCGGGTCGTTCGTGGGGTACCGGGTCCAGGAGCAGCTGGCCAGCGTCGGGGCCAACACGGCCGCGGGCCGGACCCCGGACGTCACCGGCACCTTCACCCTCTCCGGCACCAGCGTCACGGCCGGGTCCTTCACCGCCAGGCTGACGGCCCTGCAGAGCGACGACCGGGGCCGGGACGGGCGTGTCCAGGATGCCCTCAACACGAAACAGGTGCCCAACGCGACCTTCACCCTCTCGTCGCCGATCGCGCTGGGCAGCCTCCCGGGCGACGGGCAGGAGGTGCAGGCGGCCGCAACGGGCAAGCTCACGATCCGGGGCGTGACCAGGGATGTCCAGGTCTCGCTGACGACCAGGCGCAGCGGCGCCACCCTCACGATCAAGGGCGCGCTCGACATCAAGCTGGCCGACTACGGCATCCCCAAGCCGACGTCGTTCGCGGTGCTGTCCATCTCCGACTCGGGGACGGTCGAGCTCCAGCTCCAGCTCACCAGGAGCTAGGCGTCGCCCGCGGCTGAATGGGCGCCGGCCGAGGCGTGATCGGGCCGTGCCGCCGCCTACGGCGCGGCGGGTGGGTGCGGCGCGTGCGGACCCTTCGTGGTCGGGTCGTCCTTGGCGATCTCGTGGTCCTGCAGGCGCCGGAACGAGTCCGGCTGCTCGCGCCGGTAGGGGACGTTGGTCACGACGGTGTCGGGTCGGCCAAGGAGTGCCCGGCGGAGCTGGGCGGTGGACTGGTTGTAGAGCATCCGTTCCCACCAGTGCTCGGGCACGTACTCCGGGATGACAACGAACGTGATGGGGCGCTCCTGATCCGCGGGCCACGACCGATCCAGGACCTCGAGGTAGGCGAGGAGCGGCCCGGACAACGCGCGATACGGGCTCTCGACCACCACGAGCGGCACGTGCGGGATCTGCAGGTCCCAGCTGGCCCGAACCTCCTCCGCGTACAGGTGGTCGTCCGCGACGAGCACGGCGCGGACGTCGTCGGAGATGGAACGGCCCACGTTCACGGCCTGGACAACGGCCCGGTTCAGGCCGCCCACCGGGACCACGACCCGCTCGTGGCGGTGGGGGTCCGGCGCCACCTGGCCGGGTCGGAGCGCGATCTGGGTTCGGGTCACGTCGTACTGGCGGCGGATCGCGAGGAAGCCCGCCACCTGGACCGGGATCAGTACGAGGACCAGCCAGGCTCCCGCCGCGAACTTGATGACCACCACCACGCACAGGACCACCAGGGTGAGCACGCCGCCCGCCCCGTTGACGATCGCGCGCCACCACCAGCCGGGCTCGCGTGACGTGTACCAGTGCCGGACCATGCCGGTCTGGGACAGGGTGAAGCAGACGAAGACGCCCACCGAGTAGAGCGGGATCAGGGCATGCGTGTCGCCGCCGAACGCGACCAGGATGAGCGCCGAGATGGATGCCAGAACGACGATGCCCCACGAGAACGCCAGCCGGTCGCCCCGGAACGCGAACTGGCGCGGCATGTACTCGTCACGCGCCAGGATGGCGGCCAGTCGGGGGAACGCGTTGAAGCTGGTGTTGACGGCCAGGAAGAGGATCAGGGCCGTTGCCGTCTGGAAGGCGATGAAGAGCGGCGTGTCCGCCCCGAAGACGGCCCCGGCGACCATGGCGACGATGGTGGGCCCACCCTCGGTCGTCGGCAGGATGCCGAAGCTGTCGGCCACGAAGGTGATCCCCATGAACAGGACGCCCAGCAGGATCGCCATCGTGATCATGGTGTTCCCGGCGTTCTTGGCTTCGGGCGGCTTGAAGGCCGGCACGCCGTTGGCGATGGCCTCCACCCCGGTGAGCGCGACCGACCCGCCGGCAAACGCCCGCAGGATCAGGATGGGGGTCAGCAGCTCGACCCCCAGCGGGACCTGCAGGTCCGTTGGGGGCATGGTCACCGGACCCTGGCCCGAGGTGATCCGCATGATCCCAAGCCCGATCATCAGGACCGTGAGCCCAACGAACAAGTAGGTGGGGCTGGCAAAGATCAGGCCCGCCTCGCGCAGGCCGCGCAGGTTCGCAATGGTGATGAGCGCGATCGACGCGAGGGCGATCTCGATCCGGATGTCGTACAGGGCCGGCATCACGGAATACAACTGGGCAACGGCCGACGCCGTCGAGACGGCGACCGTCATGACGTAGTCGATCAGGAGGGCCGCCGCCGCCACGAGGCCCATCATTGGGGCGAGGTTCTCGCGCGCCACGATGTAGGCGCCGCCGCCGCCCGGGTACGCCCGGCAGACCTGGCGGTATGAGAGGGAGACGACGGTCAGCAGTCCGCCGATGGCCAGGGCCACCGGGATCGACACGAATAGCGCGGCGGACCCGGCCAGCACCAGGGTCCGCAGGATCTCCTCGGTGGCGTACGCCGACGAGCTGATGGCATCGGAGCTGAAGATGGGCAGGGCGAGCTTCTTGGGGAGGCGCTCCAGCCCCTCCTCCTCGTTTGAGAGCCGGCGGCCGAAGAGCCCACTGCGGAACGCCTCGAGCCGACCTCGCGATGCCGCGGGCGCCAGCGATGCCGCGGCCTTGGCGGTCATCATGCCGGGGCCGGTGTAGCGGAAGTACGGGGAGTGCGGGCGCTCCACGCGGACCCGTCGGTCGGCGAGCTTGCGGCCCTTCAGGGGAGTCTTGCCGCTCATTCGCCGGGGATCCTGGTCTCGCGGCGTCGGGTCAGGCACGCTGCAACCGGCCCAGGTCGACGCACTGTAGGCGATGCGGCATGGCTTTGGTGCTCGTGGTGGCCTCCATGGCGTAGCCGCGGTGGCCAATTGGTCCCCGGCAACAGCGCACAACGATAGCCCACCCGTCTCCTGACGGCCAACCCGGCACGCGATGGTGGACGATCGCCGCCCGGAGCCCGGGCGCCACACTGAGCCCGGTCCCGGTCCCCCCGACCACGGTCAGCCGGCCGGGCGCTGGTGGATCTCGCGGGCCGCGCGGATCCCGGACTCCAGCGCCCCCTGGATCCAGGCGTGGTAGAGCGAGCAGTGCTCCCCCGCGAAGTAGATGCGTCCTTCCGGGCGGACGATGTCGGCCTGGAGGTCGGTCTGCTGCTCCGGCGCGAACATGGCAAACGCCCCGCGCGCCCAGCGGTCGCTGTACCAGGCGTGCGAGGCACCCACCTCGTACGCGTCGCGCACCGCGGGGTGAATTCGCTCGACGTCGTCGAGCGCCTCCTCCAGGCGTGTCTCCTCGTCCATCGCCCCCCATTGGAGCGCGTCCTGGCCCCACGTGTAGCTGGCCAGGAGCACGCCCCGGCTGGTGGTCGGATCGGGGGTCGGGTAGTTCATCCGGCGGATCGGGAGCTCGGTGACCGTCCCGCCGCCATAGATCCCGTCCTCATCCTCCCAGAACCGGCGCTTGACCTGGAACAGGACCTTGGTCGAGGCGTGGTAGTTGAGCTGGCGGATCGCCCGCTGCTTGGCGGCCGAGAACGGCGTGAGGATCTCGACGCTGCGCAGGACGGAGAACGGGATGGTGACGATGGCGTGGTCCGCGCGGACGCTGAACCGGGCGGATTCGGTCTTGTAGTGGACCGTCACGCCATCCGGGTCCTGGTCGATGGCGAAGACATTGGCGCCGAAGCGCACCTCGTCGCGCAGCCGCCCGAAGAAGGCATCGGGCAGGCCGTCCATGCCGCCGACGATCTCGGACATGTCCACCCAGGCGCCGCCCAGGTCCTCGCGCAGGATCTCGACCAGCGAGTTGTGCATGTCGGATTCGAGGAAGTTGAGGACGGTGAAGTACTCGATCGCCCCGCGCGACCAGCCCTTGAAACGGAGGAACTCGTACAGCGAGTACTGGTCGTACTCGCGCACGATGTGGTCCCAGGCCGCGGCGCCCTCGGCCGCCACCAGGGTGCGCAGGTCGCCGATGGCCGTCTCCCACAGCTGGTCGGCCGTGCGACCGCGCTCGTGCGGGCCCACGCTGAAGGGCAGACGCGATGGGTCGCGGTCCGCCTCCTCCTTCGTCATTCGCTGGCCGCCCATGTACACGAGGGCCTTGGGGTTGCCCATGATGAACGGCCGGAGCGGCAGCCCGAACAGGTCGCAGTAGCGGAGCGTGAGGTCGTGTGCGCGCGGGATCCGCATCCCCCCCGCCTCCGCATGGAGGCCCGGGGCGAACGGCTCGCGCAGCGTGTAGATGCGGCCGCCCACCCGGTTCTGGGCCTCGAGGATGGTGACGTCGTGGCCCTGGCGCTTCAGCTCGAAGCCGGCCACCAGCCCGGCCAGCCCGGCCCCGATGATCACCACCTTCTTGCGCTCCCCGTGGTGGCGCTCCAGGCCCTCGACCGGCGTGGCGAGGACCTCCCGCGCGACGGGGGTGGTGACGGGGGGAACCTGGTCGGGCGTCGGGGCGGCCGGGTCAGTCGGGGCCTGGTTGGGATCGGCGCTGGGATGCGCGCTCTGCGCGGTTCGGCGGGCCATGGCGTCCTCCTGGTGGTGGTCGCGCCGGCCCTGAGGTCCGCTCCTCGGGACGTCGAGGCGGGCTGGCGCGGCGATGGTACGCGGCCCGCCGCGTCGCCTGCTGCGGGGATGGTGCGGGACGGCACCCCGCCCGCGCGAATGGTGTGCACGCGCCCTCGCGAATCGTCACCATGCGTGCATTCTCGGCCGCGGCGGCGGGACCGCTGCGGGTGGCGCCGTGATCGTCGAAGGGACCCCAGAACCCAATGGCCGGACTCGTCCGTGGCGGCATCGTGATGCTCCTCGCGCTCGTCGTGGCGAGCGGCGCGGCGCTGGGCGGCTTGCGGGGCCTCGTGCCTCATGGCCCACGCAGCGGCGTCCTCGGGGTGGTCGACGTGCGCTCCGAGACCGCCACCCTGCCGCCCATGGCCAACGCCGCGGCCCTCGGCCCCCTGCCCGACACGACGCCCATGCCCGACCCGCTGCCGACGCCCGTGCCCGTCGTGCTGCTCGCCAGCACGGCCGTCTGGATCGATCCGGACGTGGCGCTGGAGACCTGGATCACCGCCCACCCGACGCCCACCCCGGCGCCCACGCCCGTCCCGCTTCCGACGCCGGACCTCGCCGTCGCGCCGCGACTGGCCGCCCGCGCCGCCGCGCCCCTGGTGTCCAGCGGGCCGCGTGACCGCCCGCGCGTGGCGATCACGATCGACGATACCTTTCGGCCCGCCTCGATCCGGGCCGACTTCGACTTCTTCATGCGCGAGCGGGTCAACGTCACCTGGTTCCCGATCGGCGTGACCCTCGCCGGCAATGCCGCGATCTGGCGCGAGATCGCCGACGCCGGGTTCCCCATCGCCAACCACACCTGGAGCCACTCCGACCTCACCAGGCTGACGCAAGCGCAGATCGAGTGGGAGATCAACACGCAGGCGGCGGCCGTCGAGCGGATCACGGGCCGGCCGGGCGTGCCGTTGCTGCGCCCGATGGGTGGTTCGTGGAACGGAAACGTGCTCCGGGCCGCCGGCGCCACCGGGCAGGCCGCCGTGGTGCTCTGGGATGCGACGTCAGGGGACACGGGGCGCGGGCCGGTCGAGGAGGTGATCGCCAACGCGATGCGCGCCCGGAACGGCAGCATCGTCCTCTTCCACGCCAACCAGGAGCGTTCGGACATCGCCATCCAGCAGGTGGTCCACGATCTCCGCGCGAAGGGGTTCGAGCTGGTCACGCTGGGCCAGCTGCTGGGCCTCCCCGGCCCGGTGCCGTTCCCGCCGGTGGCGCCCCCGCCCGATCCCGCGCCCACGGCCGCGCCGACGCCCACCCCGACGCCCACGCCGATTCCGACCCCGATCCCCGCGCCGGCCCCGGCGCGCGTGGCGGCCGCCAGGCTCAGCCGATCGCGGCGACCACGCGCTCGCGGGTGAGTGGCAGGTCCCTGACCCTAACGCCCAGCGCGCTCCAGATCGCGTTGCCGATCGCCGCCGCCACCGGGCCCGTGAAGGCCTCGCCGGCGCCCAGCGGCGGCTGGGTGGGCTGGTCCAGCAGGGCTACCTCGATCGTGGGCGCCTCGCTGAAGCGGAGCACGCGGTAGGTCTCCCAGCCGCGCGTGGCCACCCGCGGACCCTCGGTGCGGACGGCCTCGTGGAGCGTGAAGCTGATGGCCTGCACGATCCCGCCTTCGCTCTGGTTGCGGAGCCCGTCCGGGCTGACGATCATGCCGGCATCGATCGCGGCCCACGCGCGCGAGACCCGGATCTCGGTCCCGGCCTCCACCTCGATGACCACGGCCGCATAGGCCGAGCTGTCCTTGTAGCGGGCATAGCCCATGCCGCGCCCGCGTTCCCCATCGCCCCGCTCGCCGGGGACCCAGCCCGCCAGGTCGGCGGCGGCCCGGATCACGGCCCGGGCCCGCTCGTCCTCCAGGTGGCGGAGGCGGAACTCGACCGGATCCACACCCGCCACGCCCGCCAGCTCGTCCATCAGCGATTCGACGGCGAAGACGTTCAGGTGCGCGCCCAGGCCGCGCAGCGACGAGGTCCGGAGCGGCGCCGACCGGACGAAGTGCCCGGCGATCCGCTGGTTCGGGACGTCGTATGGGGGTGTCGCGTTGCGCAGGTCCCCGGAGACCTGTGGCGGCGCCCCCGCCAGCGGCTCGGCCAGGTGGCGGGCCGCGAGGAGGCTGGCGACCCCGGGACGGGCCGCCATCGACGGACGCGTGCCGCTCCCGTGGCCCCAGCCGTCGTGCTGCCAGTCCACGACCCGGCCCGAGCCGTCCAGCGCGGCGGAGAGCCTGACCACCATGGCGGTCCCAAAGGGCTCCCACGCGAACTCGTCGTCGCGCATCCACTGGACCCGGACCGGCCGGCCCGGCACCGCGCGGGCAAGCAACGCGGCATCCAGCGCCACGTCGTCCGACCCGTTGTGGCCGTACACCCCGGGTCCCTGGGCGTGGATCACGCGGACGGCGTCCGTCGGAACGCCCAGCACCTTGGCCAGCTCGTTGCGGAGGCGGAAGATTCCCTGCGAGTGGGCCCAGACGGTATAGCGGCCCCCCTCCAGCACGGCGACAGCGCACGACGGGGCGATGGCCGCATGGGCGATGAACGGGCGGGTGAACTCCGCGTCCAGCCGGGTGACCGCCCCGGCCAGCGCGGCCGGGTCCGACCGCTCGCGGGCGACCGTCTCCGCGCTCTCCGCCGCCACCAGGTAGCGGGGATCCGCGATGGACGGGATGTCCGGCCCGGCGTCCCAGCCGGCCGATCGGCGGGCCCGCTCGAGCGCCGCGAGCGCCTGCTCCTCGCGCTCCGCCACGACGCCCAGGAAGCGTCCGTCGCGGGTCACGGCGACCACCCCGGGGAGGGCCCGGAGCGCCGCGTCGTCGATGGCGCCAAGGGTTGCGTTGGGGCCCGGCGGCCGCACCGCCCGGCCATGGAGCATCCCCGGCAGCTCCAGGTCCTGGATGTAGACCCGGCCGCCCGTGACCTTGCCGAACAGGTCGGGGCGCCCGACGCTCGTGCCGATGACCCGCCGCTGGGCCGGGGGCCTGGGGGCCGCCGTCCCCGTGAAGGCGCGACCCAGGAGGCCATCGGACGCCAGGTCCGTGCAGGCGATCGCCCGGCCATCGGCCGCCCGCACCTCGCCACCCGCGAGCGCGAGCTCCGCTGCCGGGACGCCCAGGCGCACGGCGGCTGCGGCCAGCAGGGCCACGCGCACTTCGGCGGCCACCCGGTGGATGCCCAGGCCCGTCTCCTCCATGGAGCGGCTGCCCGCCGTGATCCCCTCGTCGGGGCTGTCGTCGGTGTCCACCGGGGCCACGCGGACTCGCTCGAAGGGCAGCCCCAGCTCGTCCGCGACCAGCTGGGCGAGAGCGACATGGAGCCCCTGGCCGATCTCGACCTTCCCGGTGTGGAGCGTGGCCGAGCCGTCGGCCTCCAGGGTGATCCAGTGGTCCAGCCGGTCGCCCGGCTTGGGCCCATCCCCGGGCCCGTCGCCGCCGGCGGCCGCCTGGGGCTCCGGCCCGCCCGGGAGCCCCAGGCCCGCCGCCGTCATGCCCGCGCCCCTTCGGCCGCCCGGCGCACCGCCCGGACGATGCGGGTATGGGCGCCGCACCGGCAGATGTGCCCGTCAAGCGCCGCGCGGACCTCCTGGTCCGTGGGCTGCGGGTTGGATTCCAGCAGCGCCGCCGCCGAGACCAGGATCCCGCTCAGGCAGTAGCCGCACTGCCCCGCGCCCTCGTCGATGAAGGCCTGCTGGAGCGGGTCCAGTCGGTCGCCGCTCGCGAGCCCCTCCACCGTGGTGACGTGCCGCCCGGCGACCGCGGAGACCGGCAGCTCGCACGAGGCCTGGGGCCGCCCGTCCACCATCACGGTGCAGGTCCCGCACTGCCCGGTGCCGCAGCCGAAGCGCGTGCCCTTGAGCCCCAGGTCGTTGCGCAGGACGTACAGGAGTGGAGTCCGGGGGTCCACGACCACGCTGGCGCGCCGGCCGTTGACCGCGAACGCGACGACCTCGAAGACGGGCGCCTCCGGGTCCATGCCCGGCAGGTCATCGCCCAGGTTCATCGGCGCGTCCTCCATGGCCCCCGCCTGGTCACGGCATCCAGCCGTGTGGGACGGGCAGCGGAGGCACAGCGTAGACCAGACGCCCCGGCCTGCGGGCAGCGCCCACGGGGGCCGATGGGCTGAACGCTAGGGGCGGTCCGGCCCTCGCCCGCGATCCTCGCCGCGAGCAGGATGTCGGCCACACACCGGAACGCGCGCTACCCCGAGCACCGTCGACGGCCGTGGCTCCCATGCCCTGCCGTCCCAACGTGAAGGTGGTCCGATGAACCCCATGACCCGGGCAAACCTGGAAGCGGCTCTCGCCGGCGAGGCGCTCTCGGCGCTGCGCTACCGGTGCTTTGCCGAGGCCGCCGCCGAAGAGGGGTTCGCGGACATCGCCCGGCTCTTCGAGCGGATCGCGTCCGAGGAGCTCACCCGCCACGCGGCGGAGCTGGTCGCGGTCCTGGGCCTGCGCGAGGACACCCGCCAGAACCTGGTCCGGGCCATCGAGCGCGAGACCGCCAAGCACCAGCGACGGTACGCGGAGTACGCGGCCCAGGCGGCGCGCGTCGGTGACGCAGACGTCGCGCGCCTCTTCGAGAAGCTGGCCGGCGACGAGCACCAGCATGCGTCGTGGCTGCGCGAATCACTGGACCTGCTGGCGCCGTGCGAACCCGTCGGCGAGTGCCCGTCCGTCGCGTCGCACGACCCGGCGGACGCTCTCCTCCACCACTAGCCCGCACGGCTCAGGCAGCCGCTGGACTCAGGCAGCCGCCGGCTCGTCCTCCCACAGGCCCGTGCGCCACCAGCCCAGCAGGAGCAGGGCGAAGGCGTTCGAGAAGAGCACCGGGTCCGTGAGGAAGTACTCGAACACGTTCTGGACCAGGATTCCCGCGATGCCCGCCACCAGGAGCGCCTGCTGCGGGGCGATCCGCACCTCCCGCCGGTAGCGCCGGAACCCGTCGGCCAGCATCGTGACGACGAGCATGGCCAGGGCGGCGAGGCCGGGGACGCCGAAGTAGACCAGCTGCGCCAGCCACGCGTTGTGCGGGTCATAGACCTCGCCGTAGTAGTAGCCGCCCGGGCCTACGGCCTCGACGCCCAGGAACCCGGCGCCGAGCCAGCGGTGGCCGGACGTCTTGTCCCAGACGTCCTGCCAGATCATCCAGCGGCCGTGGAGGGCCCCCACGACGGCCTCGGTCAGCCCCGGCCGGATGGCGGGGAGGAGCCCCACGACGACCACGGCCGCGATCACGGCGACCACGAGGCCCGCGACGGTCACGCGGCGCAGCCAGCGCTGGGCCGTGGCCAGGCGCGCCGAGCCGGGACGACCCGTCCAGGCCAGGAGGAGCGCCGCGACCCCAATCGTGACCACGAGCGCCAGCTCCGATGAGCGCGAGAAGCACAAAACGAGCCACAGGAGGAGCAGCGCCACCAGGCCGGCCATGGTTGCCGCGCCGCGCCGCTCGCCGCGCCGTGCCCGGGTCCAGGCGAGCCAGGCGCCGGCGGGGATTGCCAGCGCGAGGAACCCGCCGATGGTGTTCCGGTGGACGAAGAACTCGCTGGAGGCCCAGCGGCCGCCGCGATCGTCGGGCGGCACGCTGAGGAGCAACCCCGCGAACGTGTCGCGGCCGGTGAGCATCCAGGCCAGGCTGAGGGCGGCGAAGGCGGCCAGGAGCCAGACGATGAGGCGGACGATCAGCTCCGCGTCGGCCCGACGCAGCAGGGCGGGGGCCAGGAACCCGAAAGCGAGGATCTCCGCCGGGACCATCAGCACCCGGAGCGCGTACCAGGCCGTCCCCGCCTCGGGGGCCTGGGATCCCGCCGACGAGACCAGCACGGCGACCGCATACGCGGCGAGCAGCCCGGCGTAGGCGACGCGCAGCCGGGGGCCGGCGCCGGGCAGCAGGCGGCGGATGGTCGCACCACGAGGTTCTCCCGTGGACGACCGTCGGGCCACCCACGCGAGGACCACGGGCAGGAGGAGCGCCAGGAGGCCCAGCGCCTGGTGGTAGGTGACGGGGTCGCCGGTGATCCCGCGCCGGAAGGGTCCGGAGAACCGGGTTGACTCGACGAACAGGAGCAGCAGGAGGCCCAGGGTGGCTGGCGCCGCCAGCGCAAGGATGGCCGGGCCGGACCGCCGGGCGTCGGACGGGATGGTCACGCCCGGGCGCGTGCCCCCGGGCCGGGCTGACCATGGACGCCGCCGCCGCCACCCAGGTCCAGGGCCGGGTCGGGGGCCCCCTCGGGCAGCTCGGCGATCGCGTTGATCTGCGTCCGGTTGACGAGCATGCAGGCGTACTGGATGACCATGCCCGGCTCGGCCTGGGCGCGGGCCGCGGCCTCCGTCACCTCCACGAAGCGGGGATCGTGCGCCTCGACGAAGTTGACCAGCGAGATGTCACGGTAGCGGTGGATCGCGCCGCTGATCGTGTGGCCGGGCGCGAAGATGACGAACCGCGAGGTTGCGCCGGCCGGATGGGGCCGTGCCGCCACCGCCTCGGCGCCGTGGCCGATGAACGTGACCTCATCCCGGTTGACGACCAGCTCCGGCAGCGTCAGGCCGGTGGGGGTGCCGCTGCCGTCCAGGAGGCAGGCGTCGCGCACGATGAGGAAGCCGCGGTTGTGGTTGACCAGGTCGGCCAGGCGCGGGTAGCGGCCCAGGGCCAGATGGCCGGTCACGCGGAGGTGCGGGCCCACCAGCTCCACGCGGAGGAGACCGTGGGCTGTCGCCCCCTGCTCGCCCGCGCCCTGCCCGCTGTCTCCGGGATCCGTCATGGTCTCCCTCTCGTTCGGGATGCTCGTGTCGCCGCATGATGACAGAGGCGGGACACCAACACGGCGGCCGGCCCGCTGGGCCGGCCGCCGTCTGCTTGCCGGAGTTGGAGGGCGGCCGTGCCGCCCGTGGGGTC